>CAYORU010000006.1:0-148737 GCA_964406445.1 uncultured Steroidobacteraceae bacterium | reverse complement strand
CCTGCGGGCTGCCCCCGGCCGCGGCCGCCGCGCTGGCCGCGCCCGACGCGCGGGCGCTCGAACGCGACCGCGCCTGGCTCGACGGCCCCGGCCGCCGGCTGGTGACCTGCGCGGGCGAGGATTACCCGGTCCTGCTCGCCGCGACGCCCGGGGCTCCCGCGGCGCTGTTCGTGCAGGGCGAGGTGGACGCGCTGCACCTGCCGCAGGTGGCGGTCGTCGGCTCGCGCCGCCCCACGCCGGCCGGCCGCGAGCTCGCCTTCGACTTCGCGCGCGAGCTGGCGGCGGCGGGCTTCACGGTGACGAGCGGACTCGCCGCCGGCGTTGACGCGGCGGCGCACCGCGGGGCGCTCGCCTGCGGCGGCCGGAGCGTCGCGGTCTGCGGCACCGGCGCGGACCGCGTCTACCCCGCCAGCCACGCCGGGCTCGCGCTCGAACTCGCCGGGCGCGGCGCCGTGGTCACCGAGTTCCCGACCGGTGTGCCGCCGCTCGCCGCCAACTTCCCGCGGCGCAACCGCATCATCAGCGGCCTGTCGCTCGGCGTGCTCGTGGTCGAGGCCGCCGCGCGCTCCGGCTCGCTCATCACCGCGCGGCTCGCCGCCGAGCAGGGCCGCGAGGTGTTCGCGCTGCCGGGCTCGGTGCGCAACCCCATGGCGCGGGGCTGTCACCGCCTGATACGCGACGGCGCCGCGCTCGTCGAGGAGGTGGCCGAGATCGTCGCCGCGCTGCGCCCCGCCGCAGTGCCTGCCGCGGCGGCGGAAGCCGTGCAAGCTGCGGCCGGCGTTGGATTTTCCGGCGATCCGTTGGACAGGGCGGGGAAAATCCTGTTGAATGCCTGCGGCTTCGAGCCGGTGGACCTCGACACGCTGGTCGGGAGAACAGGCCTTCCAGCCTCCGCCGTCGCCTCGACGCTGCTCCTGCTCGAACTCAGCGGTGAGATCGAGTCCTGTCCCGGCGGCCGGTATTGCCGGGTCCCGGTGAGGCGGGCGTGATGAAGGAAAGCGTTCTCGACATCCTGATCCACCTGTTCGAGAACTTTCTCGACGCCGAGGACGAGCCTGAGCCGAGCCGCGACGCGCTGAAGCTCGAGCTCGAGCGTGCCGGCTATCCCGAGCCGGAAGTGGAGCGGGCCCTGACCTGGCTCGACGGCCTCGGCGAGGACCGGGTCGTCGGCATGGCGGAGTCGGCGCCGCGCTCGATGCGCGTGTACAGCGCCCACGAGCTCGCCCGGCTCGACACGGCGCTGCGCGGCTACCTGATGCACCTCGAGCAGATCGGGATCCTCTCCGCGGCGCAGCGGGAGGTGGTCATCGACCGCCTCCTGGCGCTCGACGCCGAGGACATCGACACCGAGCGCATGAAGTGGGTGGTGCTCATGGTGCTGTTCAGCCAGCCCGGCCAGGAACAGGCCTACGAGCGCATGGAGGACCTGGTCTTCGAGGAGCGGCCGCAGGCCATGCACTGAGCTGCGCGGCGCCGCCCCGCGTCGACCAGCCGCGGCGCCCCCGCGGCTTTTTCGTCCAAGGAACAGCGATAGGGACATGAGCGACAACCTGGTCATCGTCGAGTCTCCCGCCAAGGCGAAGACGCTCAAGAAGTACCTCGGGCGCGACTTCGAGGTGCTGGCCTCCTACGGCCACGTGCGCGACCTCGTCGAGAAGGAGGGCGCCGTCGACCCGGAGCGCGGCTTCGCCATGAAGTACGAGCTGATCGACAAGAACCGCCCGCGGGTGGAGGCGATCGAGCGCGCGGCCCGCAAGGCCA
Source organism: uncultured Steroidobacteraceae bacterium (assembly GCA_964406445.1). Taxonomy (GTDB): domain Bacteria; phylum Pseudomonadota; class Gammaproteobacteria; order Steroidobacterales; family Steroidobacteraceae; genus SG8-30. The sequence continues at coordinate 146,976 of CAYORU010000006.1, read as the reverse complement.
GCACCCTGTTCCTCGCGACCGATCCCGACCGCGAGGGCGAGGCGATCTCCTGGCACCTCGCCGAGATCCTGCGCGAGCGGGGCGTGCTCGAGGGCCGCGACCTCAGGCGCGTGCGCTTCTACGAGGTGACCAAGAACGCCATCAAGGAGGCGCTCGACAACCCGGAGGTCCTGAACGACAACCTGGTCAATGCGCAGCAGGCGCGCCGCGCGCTCGACTACCTGGTCGGCTTCAACCTCTCGCCGCTGCTGTGGCGCAAGATCAAGCCCGGCCTGTCCGCGGGCCGCGTGCAGAGCGTGGCGCTTCGGCTGATCTGCGAGCGCGAGGACGAGATCGGCGCGTTCCTGCGCCAGGAATACTGGACCATCGAGGCTCGCGGGCAGAAGGACGCGGCGCGCTTCCCGGCGCGGCTCGCCGAGTACCGCGGCGAGAAGGTCGAGGCGGACACGCAGAAGGGGCGCTTCTCGATCACCAGCGAGCAGGCCGCGCGCGACATCGAGCGCACGCTGCTCGCGGCGGCCGGCGGCGCGCTGGTGGTGGCGAAGGTCGAGCGCAAGCCCAAGCGCCGCAACCCGGCCCCGCCGTTCACGACCTCCACGCTGCAGCAGGAGTCCGCGCGCAAGCTCGGCTTCACGGCGCGGCGCACCATGCAGGCCGCGCAGCGCCTGTACGAGGCCGGCTTCATCACCTACATGCGCACCGACTCGGTCTCGCTGTCGAACGACGCGGTCGCCGACATCCGCGACGCCATCCGCGCGTCCTACGGCGCCCAGGCGCTGTCGGCCTCGGTCAACGTCTACCGGACCCGCTCGAAGAATGCCCAGGAGGCGCACGAGGCGATCCGCCCCACCTCCGCCGCGCGCAACCCGCGCGCCGCCGAGGCGGAGATCGACGACGCCGACCAGCGGCGCCTGTACGGGCTGATCTGGCAACGCGCCGTGGCCTGCCAGATGGCCCCGGCGGTGTACGACACGGTCGCCGTCGACCTCGTCGCCGGTCGCGACCCGTCGGTGACCGGCGCCGCGCGCCACGCCTTCCGCGCCAGCGGCCAGACCCTGCTCGAGCGGGGCTTCCTCGCCGTCTATCACGAGGACCACGACGAGGGCGAGGTCTTCGAGAGCGAGGACGAGCAGCGCCTGCCGCCGCTCGCCGAGGGCGAGGTCGTCGCGCTCGCCGAGCTCCTGCCCGAACAGCACTTCACCCAGCCGCCGCCGCGCTACACCGAGGCGAGCCTCGTCAAGGCGCTCGAGAACTTCGGCATCGGCCGGCCCTCGACCTACGCCTCGATCATCGAGACGCTCCGCTACAGGCGCTACGTCGAGATGAACGGCAAGGCCTTCGTGCCGACCGACATCGGCAAGATCGTCTCGCGCTTCCTCGTCAAGTACTTCCCGACCTACGTCGACTACGGCTTCACGGCCGCCATGGAGGACGTGCTCGACGAGATCAGCAACGGCGAGCGCGACTGGCGGCCGGAGCTCGACCGGTTCTGGAAGCCCTTCCGCGACCGGGTGCAGACCATCGCCACGAGCGTCAGCCGCGAGGAAGTCGCCGAGGCGCGCCTGGTCGGCAAGGACCCCGCGACCGGCAAGCCCATCTCGGTGCGCATGGGACAGTACGGCCCGTTCGTGCAGCTCGGCACGCGGGACGACGAGGAGAAGCCGAAGTTCGCGAGCCTGCTGCCCGGCCAGCGGATGGACGACGTGACGCTCGAGGACGCCCTCAAGCTGCTCTCGCTGCCACGGCCCCTCGGCGAGTCGCCGGACGGCACGCCGGTCAGCGTCGGCCGCGGCCAGTACGGACCCTACGTCAAGTACGGCGCCAAGTTCGTGTCGATCAAGGACGACGACCCGTTCACCATCGGCCTCGAGCGCGCACTCGAGCTGGTCGCCGCCAAGGAGAAGGCGGACGCCGCCCGCAACATCCTGCTGTTCCCCGAGGCGGGCATCTCGGTCCTCGACGGCCGCTACGGGCCCTACGTGACCGACGGCAAGAAGAACGCGAAGGTTCCCAAGCCGGACATCCCGAAGTCCGCCGACGACGAGACCCGGCACGCGCTGTGGCGCGCGGCCGCGGCGAGGCTCACGCTGGAGCGGTGCCGGGAACTCATCGCGGCGGCGCCCGAGGCGAAGGGCCGCTTCGGCCGCCGCGGCGCCGCGGGCAAGTCGGCCAAGGCCGCTGCGCCCGCCGCGGCGCCGAAGCAGAAGCCCGCTGCGAAGCCCCGCGCCGCCGCCAAGCGCGCGGCCAAGAAGGCCGCCGCCAAGCCAGCCGGCCGCGCCAAGGCCCGCAAGACATGAGCCGGCCGGTCGATCGCGAGGCCGTGAAGGCCTTCCTGCTCGGCCTCCAGGACCGCATCTGCAGCGAGCTCGAGCGGGCCGACGGCGGCGGCCGCTTCCGGCGCGACGCGTGGCGGCGCGCGGAAGGCGGCGGCGGCGAGAGCCGGGTGCTCCGCGACGGGGCGCTCCTCGAGCAGGGCGGCGTGAACTTCTCGCACGTGACGGGCCGGCAGCTGCCGCCCTCGGCGACGCAGCATCGCCCCGAGCTGGCCGGCGCGCCCTTCGAGGCGATGGGCCTGTCGCTGGTCCTGCACCCGCACAATCCCCACGTGCCGACGACGCACATGAACGTGCGCTTCTTCGTCGCCGACCCGCCGGGCCGCGACCCGGTGTGGTGGTTCGGCGGCGGATTCGACCTCACGCCCTACTACCCTTACGAGGAGGACGTGCTGCACTGGCACCGCGTCGCGCGCGCGGCCTGCCCCGACGAGGCGACCTACGCGGCCCACAAGAAATGGTGCGACGAGTACTTCTTCCTGAAGCACCGCGGCGAGACGCGCGGCGTCGGCGGCCTGTTCTTCGACGACCTCAACGCCTGGGGCTTCGAGTCCTGCTTCGCCTACCAGCGCGCCGTCGGCGAGGCCTTCCTCGACGCGTGGCTGCCCATCGCCGCGCGCCGTCGAGACGAGCCCTTCGGCGAGCGCGAGCGCGGCTTCCAGCTGTACCGGCGCGGCCGCTACGTCGAGTTCAACCTGGTCTGGGACCGCGGTACCCTCTTCGGCCTGCAGTCCGGCGGGCGGACCGAGTCCATCCTGATGTCGCTGCCGCCGCTGGTCCGCTGGGAGTACGACTGGCGGCCCGAGCCTGGCAGCCCGGAGGCGCGCCTCTACGCCGACTTCCTGCGCCCGCGCGACTGGCTCGCCGAGCTCGCCGGCTGATGGCGCGACAGGACGGGGCAGGGCGCGACGAAATCGAGGATTTCCGCGAGCGCCTGGCCGGCCTGACCGGTCCGCCGCAGGCGACGGTCCTGCTGGTGGGACTCAACGTGCTGTTCTTCGCGGTGATGGTCGCCGCCGGCGCCGGCCTCCTGCGCCCGGACCCGGCGGTGCACATCCGCTTCGGCTCGAACTTCGGCCCGCTCACCCTCGACGGCGAGTGGTGGCGGCTCGGGTCCGCGGTGTTCATCCACTTCGGCGCGCTGCACCTCGCCTTCAACATGTGGGCGCTGTGGGACGCGGGCCGGCTGGTCGAGCGGCTGTACGGCACGGGCCGCTTCGTGGTCGTCTACGCGGTCTCCGGCCTGGCCGGCAGCATCGCGAGCCTCGCGTGGAATCCGGCGGTCAACGGCGCCGGCGCCTCGGGCGCCATCTTCGGCGTCTTCGGCGCGCTGCTCGTCTACCTGCTCGACCGGCGCAACGGCGTGCCGGTGTCGCTCGTCCGGCCGATGCGCAACAGCGCCGCGGTGTTCGTGGCGCTCGCCATCGCCTTCGGCTGGATCCATCCCGGCATCGACAACGCCGCCCACCTCGGCGGCCTCGCCGCCGGCGCGCTCATCGGCGCGCTGCAGGCCCGCCCGCTCACGCCGGCGGCGCGCGCGGCGCCCGATCGCGCGCGGCCCTGGCTCGCGGCGGGCGTCGGCGCCTTGCTCATCGGGGCGGGATTCTCCTGGCTCGCGCATCCCTCCGCGGAGCGCGCCGCGGAGCTCGCGCTGCGCCGCGACCTCGCCGCCTTCGATGCGGCGAATGCGCGGGCTTCGGCCGCCATGCGATCGCTCGTCGAGGAGGCGCGCGCACGCGCGCTCGACGAGGCGGCCTTCGCCGATCGCCTCGAGCGCGAGGTGCTGCCGCTGTGGAGGGAGCTCGTGGCGCTCGCGGGCCACGGCTACGCCCTGCCGGCCGACTCGCCGCTCGCCCCCCTGCCGGCGCTGATGAGGCGCTACGCCGAAGCCCGGCTCGAGGCCGCCAGGTCGGTCGCGGGCGCCGCGCGAAGCCGCGACCCGGTCCTGCTCGATCGCGCCGCCGCCTCCTCGGCGGAGGCCGCCCGTCGCTGGTCGGAGCTCGAGCAGGCGGTCGCCGCCTCGCGGTGAACTCGTGAACTACCGGCACGCCTTCCATGCTGGCAACTTCGGCGACGTGCTCAAGCACCTCGTGCTCGCCGAGCTGCTGCACCGCCTGACCGCCAAGGACAAGCCGCTCTTCTTCCTCGACACCCATGCCGGCCGCGGGCGCTACGACCTCGCCTCGGAGGAGGCGAGGCGGTCCGGCGAGGCCCGCGGCGGCATCCAGCGCCTCGCGGCCGCCGGGCCGCTGCCGTCCGCCGGGCAGCGCTACGTGGACGCCGTGCGCGCCTGCGACCCGGCGAACGTTGCGGCCATCCGCGTCTATCCCGGCTCGCCCCTGCTCGCCGCCGCGCTGCTGCGCCCGGCCGACCGCGGCGCGCTGTGCGAGCTCGCGCCGCGCGAGGCCTCGCTGCTGCGCCGCGAGTTCGCCGGCGACGGCCGCTTCGCCGTGCACGAGCGGGACGGGTACGAGGCGCTCGGCGGACTGCTGCCGCCGCGCGAGCGGCGCGGGCTCGTGCTGGTGGACCCGCCCTACGAGACCCAGGACCAGGAGTTCGACGCCGTCGTCGCGGCGCTCGGCCGGGCCCTCGCGCGCTGGCCGACGGGCGTCTACGCGATCTGGTACCCGATCAAGCGGGCCGGCCCGGCGCAGCGCTTCCACGAGGCCCTGGCCTCGCTCGGCGCGGGGCAGCTGCTCGCAGTCGAGCTGTGCGTGCATCCGCGCGACAACCGCGCGGGCCTCAACGGCGCCGGCGTCGCGGTCATCAACCCGCCCTGGCAGATGGACGCCGCGCTCGGCGAGACGCTGCCCGCCGTGCATCGCGCGCTCGCCCCGGGCGGCGAGGGCGACTGGCGGGTCGACTGGCTGCAGGGCGGCGACTAGCGCCGGTCGGCGCTACGACGGGCGCCGTGTCACGCGGCGCTCCCGGCTGGCGGCTGGCCCGGCTGCAGGGCGGCGTCCGGCAGGTGCACGGTGTGCGTCGGGAAGGCGATCTCGGCGCCGTGCCGGGCGATGATCTCGCCGATCTTCAGCAGCACGTCCTGCTTCACCTCGTGGTACTCGACCCAGACGATGGTCCGGGTGAAGGTGTACACGAGGATGTCGAGCGACGAGGCGCCGTACTGGTTGAAGTTGACGATCAGCGTCTGCGTCGGGTCGATGCCGGGGTGCTCCCGGAGCATCGCCTTGATGTCGGCGACGACCGGCGCGACGACGGCGAAGTCGTCGTAGCGCAGGCCGATGACTTCCTTGATGCGCCGGTGGCTCATCCGCGAAGGGTTCTCCACGACGATCGTGGTGAACACGGAATTCGGCACGTAGATCGGGTTCTTGTTGAAGGCGCGGATGCGCGTGTGCCGCCAGCTGATGTACTCGACCGTGCCCTCGAGGCTCTTGTCGGGCGAGCGGATCCACTCGCCCACGCTGAACGGCCGGTCGAGGTAGATCGTCAGCCCGCCGAAGAAGTTGGCCAGCAGGTCCTTGGCGGCGAAGCCGACCGCCAGTCCGCCGACGCCGCCGAGCGCGAGCAGGCCGGTGATCTTGAAGTCCAGCGTCTGCGCGATCGTCAGCGCCGCGAGCACCACGACGAGCAGGCGCGCCAGCTTGCCGAGCGCGTCGATCGTCGTGAGGTCGAAGTCCTCGCCGCTCTCGCGCCGCCGCTTCACGACCTGCGCCGACGCGGCGCCCACGAAGCGCAGCAGGAACCAGGCCACGCAGGCGATCAGCGCGATGTCGCGCAGGACCAGCGCCCGCTGGAGGAAGGCGAAGTCCACCTCGTCCTGCAGCACGCCGGCCATGAAGCCCGCGCCGACGACCCACATCGCGGCAAGCAACGGCCGGCCCGCGGAGGTCACGAGCGCCTCGTCCCACACCGTCGCCGTGCGCCGCGTCGCGCGCCCCGCCTGCCGAAGCAGCAGCTGGGCCAGCTGATTGGCGGCGATCGTCAGCAGGGCGATGGCGACCAGCGAGGCCATCCACAGCTCGAGGCCGACGTGCTCGCTCAGGAATTCGCTCAACCGGTCCATGCACGGACTTTAGCGGCCGCGGGCCAGCCTGTCGCGCAAAGGAAAGGGGCGGCGCCCGCAGAGCGCGGGACGCCGCCCCGATCGATGTCGCTACGCCAGGCTCAGGCTTCGGGCTTCTTCTCGCCGCCGCACTTGCCCTCGCCGCACTTGCCCTCCTTGCCCTTCTCGCCGCCGCACTTGCCCTCGCCGCACTTGCCCTCCTTGCCCTTCTCGCCGCCGCACTTGCCTTCGCCGCACTTGCCCTCCTTGCCCTTCTCCCCGCCGCAGGAATGCTCGCCCATGAACTGGGCGTAGCCCTGCGCGAGGTCGGTCGCGGCGAACGGCGCGGCCTGCGCGACGTTGGCGACGGCGAGCGAGCTGGCCATGGCGGCGCCGATCGCGAGCGCCACCGGCTTCTTCAGAGTCTTCATCGTGCATCTCTCCTGATTGTCGAAAATAGGCCCCCTCGGGGCCCGTCCTTGGGAAAACGCCGCCGGGATCACTCCCAGACGACGGCGGAAAAAACCTCCTGGGCGACGGCGTCGAGGTCGGCGCCGGCGCGGGCCGCGATGGCGACGCTGCCGCGGGGCGCGGGCAGCACCACGCCCGTGAACTCCGCATCCGCGACCGGCGTCGGGCCCGCAACCTCGCGATGCGCGAGCAGCAGCACCGTGACCGGTCCCTGCGCGGTCTGCACCACCAGGTGCGGCACCCAGTGCCGCTCGTGCCAGCAGCGCCAGGCGTAGGTCACTTCGCTGCCTTCGCGCAGGCGCACGCCGTCGGGGCCGAGCACCTCGGCCACCTCCGCAGGCTGCACGGCGGACCGCGAGTCCCACGCGTAGGGCTCGTGGCGCAAGTGACCGAGCACCTCGGTGGCGAGCGTCGGCGCCGGGAACGCCACCCACAGGCCGGCGGCCAGCGCCACGCCCAGCAGCACGCTGGCAGCCAGCGCGTAGCCGCGCGTCCACCAGCGCTGCGCCGGCGACCGCCGGCCGTGCCCTGTCAGGGCCGCGGGATCCACCGCGAGCGCCCGGCCGAGCTGCACGTCGAGCGCGCGCATCTGGTCCTGGAAGCGGGCGCAGGCCGGGCAGCCGGCGCGGTGATCGAGGATCTCCGCGGACGCGAGGCCCGGCTCGGCGCCGGCCGCGCGGCGGAACTCGAGGCAGTTCACGGCGCATCCTCCGGATCGGGTGCGCCGAGCGCACGCCGCAGCTGCTGGCGCGCGCGGTACAGCCGCGTGAGCACGGCGCCCTGCGTGAGGCCGAGCTCGTCGGCGATCTCCTGGGTCGTGAAGCCCATCGTCACCTGCATCACCAGCGGCTCCCGGTACTCGTCCTGCAGCCTGAAAAGCGCCTCGCGCAGCTCGGCCACGCCCGCCTCCTCCTCGCTCGCCAGCACGTCGGCCTCGGCACGGACGAGCGCGTCCACGTCGAGCAGCTCGAGCCGCTTGCGCTCGAAGGTCCTCGCATGCTCGCGTCGCGCGATCGTCAGCATCCAGGGCCTCGCCTTGCCATCGTCGTCGAGTCCGTCGAGGGACTTCCAGGCGCGCAGCATCGTCTCCTGCACGATGTCCTCCGCCAGCGCCCGGTCCCGCGCCAGCCAGAAGGCGAAACGCAACAGGTCGGGCCGCAGCGGCTCGCAGAGCGAAGCAAAGCGTCGCCGGCGGTCCTTCCCGCCCTCGTCGTCCGTCATGTATAAAGACCGGGCATTACCGGCGGATATCACCGGGCGTCCGACTGTACCCCACGCCCGGACGGACGAGGAACCCCATGACCCATCGAGCCGCGGGTGCCTTCCCGCGCACGCGACTGCGGCGGATGCGCCGCGACCCCTTTTCGCGACGCCTGATGCGCGAGACGACCCTCTCGGCCGGGAACCTGATCTATCCCATGTTCGTGATCGAGGGTCGCGGCCGCAGGGAGCCGGTGCCGTCCATGCCGGGCGTGGAGCGGGTCACCGTGGATGAGCTGGTGAGGGAAGGAGAGCAACTCGCCCGCCTCGGCGTGCCTGCCGTCGCGCTGTTCCCGGTCACGCCGCCCGAGGCGAAGTCGCTCGATGGCGCCGAGGCCTGCAACCCCGAAGGCCTCGCCCAGCGGGCCGTCCGGGCGCTGCGCGAGGCGCTGCCGGATCTCGGCGTGGTCACCGACGTCGCGCTCGACCCGTTCACCACGCACGGCCAGGACGGGATCATCGACGGCGACGGCTACGTTCTGAACGACGTCACCGTCGAGACGCTGGTCCGGCAGGCCGTTTCGCACGCCGCGGCCGGCGCGCAGGTGGTGGCGCCCTCGGACATGATGGACGGGCGCATCGGCGCGATCCGCGCGGCGCTCGAGGCGGCCGGCCACGTCAACACCCGCATCCTCGCCTACAGCGCCAAGTACGCTTCGAGCTTCTACGGCCCGTTCCGCGACGCGGTCGGCTCGGCCGGCAGCCTCGGCAAGGGCAACAAGCACGCCTACCAGATGGACCCGGCCAACACCGACGAGGCGCTGCGCGAGGTCGCGCTCGACCTCGAGGAGGGCGCGGACATGGTCATGATCAAGCCGGGCCTGCCCTACCTCGACATCGTGCGGCGGGTGAAGGACGAGTTCGGCGCCCCGACCTACGTCTACCAGGTGAGCGGCGAGTACGCGATGCTGAAGGCCGCCGCGCAGAACGGCTGGCTCGACGAGCGCGCGGTCGTGATGGAGAGCCTGCTCGCCATCCGCCGCGCGGGCGCCGACGGCATCCTGACGTACTTCGCGAAGCAGGCTGCGGCCTGGCTGCGGGAGGAAGGCTGAGGTGGCGGCCGCCGAGCCCGACCGCTACGCCCTGCTGGGCCACCCCGTCAGCCACAGCTGGTCGCCCTTCATCCACGGCCTGTTCGCGCGCCAGTTCGGCCATGCGATCGACTACAAGCTCATCGACGTGCAGCTCGGCGAGTTCCGCAAGACGGTCATCGACTTCTTCGTCGGGGGCGGGAAGGGGCTCAACGTCACGCTGCCCCACAAGCAGTCGGCCGCCGAGGTGGTCAACGAGCTGACGCCGCGCGCCGCGCGCGCCGGCGCCGTCAATACCATCGTCCGGCGCGACGGCATGCAGCTCCTCGGGGACAACACCGACGGCGCCGGGCTGGTCGCCGACCTCGTCGGCAACCTCGGGCTGTCGCTCGCGGGCAAGCGCATCCTGCTGCTCGGCGCCGGGGGCGCGGTGCGCGGCGTGCTCGCCCCCCTGCTGCAGCGAAAGCCCGGCGAGATACGGATCGCGAACCGCAGCGTCGATCGCGCCGAGCGCCTCGCCGGGGAGTTCCGTGAGCTCGGCAAGGTGACGCACAGCAGCTTCGCCGACACCGGCGGCGCCTGGGACCTCGTCATCAACGGCACGTCCGCGAGTCTCTCCGGCGAGCTGCCCGACCTGCCGGCGGGCGCGGTCGGGCAGGGTACCGTCTGCTACGACATGGCCTACGCGCGCGGCGACACGCCATTCCTCGCCTGGGCCACGCGGCTCCGCGCGGCCGCCTGCCACAAGGGCTGGGGCATGCTGGTGGAGCAGGCGGCCGAGTCCTACCTGCTCTGGCGGGGCGTGCGGCCGGCGACGCGCAGCGTCATCAAGGCGCTGGCGACGGCCTGAGGCGGCCGCCGCTCAGCCGGCGGCGAGGTACTGGTCCTTGACCTTCACGTACCAGGCGGCGCTGTAGGCGAGCTGCTCGATCTCGCGCGCCGACAGCTCGCGCACGCGGCGCGCCGGACTGCCCACGTACAGCGAGCGCGACTCGCAACGCGTGCCCGGCGTCACCAGCGCGCCGGCCCCGATGATGACCTCGTCGGCCACCACGGCGCCGTCCATCACGATCGCGCCCATGCCGATCAGGCAGCGGTCGCCGACCGTGCAGCCGTGCAGCACGGCGCGGTGCCCGACGGTCACGTCGTCGCCGATCGCGAGCGCGTGGCCGGCCGGGTTGAACGGCCCCGCGTGCGTGACGTGCAGGATCGTGGCGTCCTGAACGCTGGTGCGCGCGCCGACCGTGATGACGTTGACGTCGCCGCGCGCCACGGCGCCGGGCCAGAACGAGCTGTCGTCGCCGACCGTCACCCGGCCGACGACCACCGCCGCCGGATCGACGTAGACGCGCGCGCCGAGCGTCGGGAGGGTGCCCCGCCAGGGGCGCAGGTTTCCGCTCACGGGGGCCGCCCTCCTCAGCGCATGGTCACGAATTCTTCGGCGCTCGTCGGGTGGATCGCGACCGTGTCGTCGAAATCACGCTTGGTCGCGCCCATCCTCACGGCCACCGCGAAGCCCTGCAGCATTTCGTCGGCGCCGGCGCCGATCACGTGCAGGCCGACGATCCGCTGCTCCGGCCCCACGGTCACGAGCTTCATCTCGGCGCGGCGCTTGTGCTCGGTGAGCGCGTGGTACATCGGCGTGAAGCCCGCCGTGTAGCACCTGACCTCGTCGCCGTGCAGGTCGCGGGCCTCCGGCTCGGTGAGGCCCACGGTGCCGATCGGCGGATGGCTGAATATAACGGTGGGAATGAGCGAATAGTCCAGCTTGCGACCCTCCATCCCGCCGAACAGCCGGTCGGCGAGGCGTCGGCCCGCCGCGATCGCGACAGGGGTCAGCGCCTCGCGGCCGGTGACGTCGCCGATCGCGAGCACGCCCTTCACGTTGGTCTGCTGCAGCTCGTCGGTGATCACGTAGCCGTCGTCGTAGCGCGCGACCCCGGCGCGCTCGAGGTCGAGCCCCTCCACGACCGGCTCGCGGCCCACGGCCCAGAGCACGCAGTCGAAGGGCCCGAGGATCCGTCCGTCGGCCGTCCGCAATTCGCGCCAGCCGGCGCTCTCGCGCAGCTCGGCGGGGACGGCGTGGTCGGCGATCTCGATGCCGTCGCGGCGCATCTCCGTCATGAGCGCCGCCGACAGCATGGGGTCGAAGCTGCGCAGCACCCGGTCGTGGCGCAGCACCAGGGTGACGCGCGTGCCGAGCGCCGCGAACACCCCGGCGAGCTCGACGGCGACGTAGCCGCTGCCGACGATCGCGATGCTCTGCGGACGGGACTCGAGCGCGAAGAAGCCGTCGGAGGTGATGCCTCGCTCCGCGCCGGGCAGGCGCGGCACCACCGGCCGGCCGCCGGTGGCGACCACGATCCGTGGCGCCGACAGCAGCTCGTCGCCGGCCACCACCGTGTCCGGCCCGGCGAACCGTGCGGCGTGCCGCAGGTGCACGATGCCGCGCTTCTCGAGATTGCCGGCGTAGATGCCGTTCAGCCGTTGCACGTAGGCGTCGCGCGCCGCCTTGAGCTTCCGCCAGTCGTGCCCGCGGGTGTCGACGTCGAAGCCGTAGCCGGCCGCGTCGCGAATCTCCTCCGCGAGGCTCGCCGCGTAGTACATCACCTTCTTCGGCACGCAGCCGGCGTTGACGCAGGTGCCGCCGAGCGGGCGCGGCTCGGCGAGCGCCACCTTCGCGCCGTGGTCGGCGGCGCGCTGCGCGCAGGCCAGCCCGCCGCTGCCGCCGCCGATGACGATGAGGTCGTAGTACGCCGGCATGTGAACTCCGTCAGCCCGGGAGGCGAGGGGCACGATGATATACTCGGCGCCGGTCGCGCTTCACGGCTGCGGGGTGACGGTCATGGGTTTCGTCGTGTTCCTCGCGGTGCTGGCGGTGCTCGCCGTCTACGGCATCGGGATCTACAACGGGCTCGTCAAGCTTCGCGAGAACGTCAAGCAGGCCTGGGCCAACATCGACGTCCTGCTCGTGCAGCGCCACGACGAGCTGCCCAAGCTGGTCGAGACCTGCAAGCGCTACATGCAGTACGAGCAGGAGACGCTGGAGCGGGTCATGAAGGCCCGCGCGTCGGTGTTCCAGGCGGCCGGCGCAGGCGACGTCGCCGCGGTGGGCGCGGCCGAGAGCTCGCTGCGCGCCGGGCTCGGCCAGCTGTTCGCGGTCGCCGAGAACTACCCGCAGCTCAAGGCCGACGAGTCGTTCCGCCACCTGCAGTCGCGCATCACGCAGCTGGAGGAAGGCATCGCCGACCGGCGCGAGCTCTACAACGCCTCCGTCAACCTCAACAACGTCCGCATCCACCAGTTCCCGGACCTCGTGGTCGCGCGCCTGTTCGCCTTCAAGGAGGCGACGTTGCTCGAGTTCACCGAGGAGCAGAAGCGCGACGTCGACATGAAGGCCCTGTTCGGCTAGGGCCGGCAGCCCCCGGGTGGACCCCGCGGAGTACTGGTTCGCGGTCGCGCTCCTCGCCGCGGCCGGCGCGCTCGGCTTCTTCCGCGGATTCCGCTGGTGGCGCTGGGCCCGGCTCATCGAGGACACCCCCACCTCGCGCGTGCGCAGCGCGGCGCAGGGCTACGTCGAGCTGGTGGGCAGCGGCCGCAGCATGCCCGGGGCGCCGGTCCTGGCGCCGCTGACGCGGCGGCCCTGCACCTGGTGGCGCTACACCGTCGAGCGCCGCACGCGCGACAGCAAGGGCCGCGTGACCTGGCGCGTGGTGTCGCGGGGGGTCAGCGACGCGCTGTTCCTGCTCGAGGACGACACCGGGCGATGCATCGTGGACCCGGACGGCGCGGAAGTGCTGCCGCAGGCCAGCGACACCTGGTACGGCGGCACGCCGCTGCCCGAGGCGGGACCCCCGGCCCACCGCGGCTTCCGCGGATTCGGGCGCGACTTTCGCTACCGCGAGTCGCGCATGCACGACGGCGACCCGCTCTACGCGATCGGCTGGTTCCGCACCGAGCGCGGGGTCCTGCCGGGCGCGCTCGACGGGGAAGTCGCGGCGCTGCTGCGCGAGTGGAAGCGCGACCAGGCGGCGCTGCTCGAGCGCTTCGACGCCGACGGCGACGGTGTCCTGACCCTCGAGGAGTGGGAGCGGGCCCGCGAGGCCGCGCACGCGCAGGTGATGGAGCAGCGCCGCCGCGAGTCGGTCCAGCCGGGCGTGCACGTGCTGGCACGCCCGCAGGACCGCGAGCGGCCGTTCCTGCTCGCGGCGGGCGACGCCGCGCGGCTGGCCCGGCGCTACCGCTGGCGATCGGCGGGCGGGCTCGGGCTGTTCCTGGTCGCGGTGGTCTCGCTCGCCTGGATGCTGCTGCACGGGCTCTAGCGAACCCGGAAACTCCAGGGGACATTCCCTTCGATTTTCCGCCATCGGCGAGGGTTCCTCGGTCATGGCCGGAGAAATCGAAGGGAATGTCCCCTGGAGTTTCCGCCGGCCTACAATCCACGCCCATGGACAATCCCCTGCTGGCCCCCGACGGGCTGCCCGACTACGCGGCGATACGTCCCGAGCATGTCGAGCCGGCGATCCGCGCCGCCATCGACCGTCACCGCGCGACGCTCGCCGCCCTGCTGGCCCGGCCGGAGGCCACCTTCGAAAGCCTCGTCGAGCCCTTCGAGGAGGCCAACCACGCGCTCGCCCGGGCCTGGAGCCCGGCCGATCACCTCGCCGCGGTGCGCGACAGCGAGGCCATGCGCGCGGCCTGCAACGCCTGCCGCGTGCTGCTGGCCGACTACCATGCCGAGGTGGGCCAGAACGAGGCGCTGCACCAGGCCTGCGAGACGATCCGCTCCCGCGAGGGAAGCCGCCTGCCTCGGGCGGCGCGGCAGCTGCTGGACAACCTGCTGCGCGACTTCCGCCTCGCCGGCGTCGCGCTGCCGCCGGCCGGCCGCGCCCGCTTCCGCGAGCTCATGCAGTCGCTCGCGACCGCGCAGTCGAAGTTCGAGGAGAACGTCCTCGACGCGACCGAGGCATGGTCGCGCCACGTCACGGATCCAGGCCTCCTCGACGGCCTGCCGACGGACACCGTGGCGCGGGCCGCCACGGCGGCGCGTGAGCGCGGGCTCGCCGGCCACCTGCTGACCCTCGACCAGCCGAACTACGTCGCCGTGATCACGCACGCACGGAGCGAACCGCTGCGCCGCGAGTTCTACGAGGCCTGGACCACCCGCGCCTCGGAGCGCGGGCCGACCGCGGGCCGCAACGACAACGGCCCGCTGATGGAGCGGATCCTCGGGCTGCGCCACGAGCTCGCTCGGCTGCTCGGCTTCGCGAGCTACGCGGAGCTCTCGCTCGCCACCAAGATGGCGGCGACCCCGGACGAAGTGCTGCAGTTCCTCGGCCAGCTGGCGCGCCACTACCGTCCCGCGGCGGCGACCGAGCTCGCCGGCCTCGAGGCCTTCGCAGGCCGGCCGCTGGCGGCCTGGGACGTCGGCTACTACGCGGAGAAGCTGCGCGAGGAGCGCCACGCCGTCTCCCAGGAGGCGCTGCGTCCCTACTTCCCGCTGCCCCGGGTGCTGGCGGGCCTCGCCGAGGTCGCGCGGCGCCTGTACGGGCTCACCCTCGAGCCGCGCGAGGGCGTCGCCACCTGGCATCCGGACGCGCGCTACTACGCGATCCGCGACCGCGACGGCCGGGAGATCGCCGGGTTCTACCTCGACCCCTATTCCCGCCCGGCGAAGCGCGGCGGCGCCTGGATGGGCGACTGCATCAACCGCAAGCGCATCGCCGGCCGCCACGCCATGCCGGTGGCGCACCTCGTGTGCAATTTCGCGCCACCCTCCGGCGGGCGGCCCTCGCTGCTCACCCACGGCGACGTCGTCACGCTGTTCCACGAGTTCGGCCACGGCCTGCACCTGATGCTCACCCAGGTGGACTACCCGAGCGTCGGCGGCATCAACGGCGTGCCCTGGGACGCGGTCGAGCTGCCGAGCCAGTTCATGGAGCAGTACGCCTGGCGCGCCGAGGTCCTGCCGCTCGTCTCCGGACACGTCGAGACCGGCGAGCCGCTTCCGGTCGCCATGCTCGAGCGCCTGCTCGCCTCGCGGAGCTTCCACGCCGGCCTCGCGGCCGTGCGCCAGCTCGAGTTCGCGCTGTTCGACTTCCGCCTGCACGCGGGCCATGAGGCCGCGGCGGGCGGGCGGATCGGCGCGCTCCTGGAGGAGGTGCGGCGCGAGGTCGCGGTGCTGCGCGTGCCGGAGTTCAACCGCTTCGCGCAGGCCTTCACGCACGTCTTCTCGGGCGGCTACGCCGCCGGCTACTACAGCTACAAGTGGGCCGAGGTGCTCGCCGCGGATGCCTTCGCGGCTTTCGAGGACACCGGCGTCTTCGACGCCTCGGTCGCCCTGCGCTTCCTCGATTCGATCCTCTCGCAGGGCGGCAGCCGCGACGTCATGGAGGCCTTCGTCGAGTTCCGCGGGCGGCGCCCCGAGGTCGGGCCGTTGCTGCGCCGGGACGGCATCGCCGCGTGAGGATCGCGACCTGGAACGTCAACTCGCTGCGGGTGCGCCTGCCGCAGCTCGAGCAGTGGGCCGCCTCCGGGCCGGCCGACGTGATCGGCCTGCAGGAACTCAAGCTCTCCGACGAGCAGTTCCCGCGCGACGCGGTCGCGGCGCTGGGCTTCGAGGCCGCCTGGTCGGGACAGCGCACCTACAACGGCGTGGCGCTGCTCGCCCGGCAGCCGCTCGAGGACGTCGCCCGCGGAATCCCGGGCTTCGACGATCCGCAGCGGCGGGTCATCGCCGCCACCATCGGCGGCGTGCGCGTGATCGACGTGTACGTGCCGAACGGCCAGGCGGTCGGCTCCGAGAAGTTCGCCTACAAGCTCGGCTGGATGGCGCGGCTGGCCGACTACGTGGCTGCGGAACTCGCGCGGCACCCGCGGCTCGCCCTGGTCGGCGACTTCAACGTCGCGCCGGAGGACCGCGACGTGCACGATCCCAAGGCCTGGGAGGGCTCGGTGCACGTGAGCCCCGAGGAGCGCGCCGCCCTCGGCCGGCTGCTCGATGCCGGGCTCGTGGACGTCTTCCGGCTGTTCGAGCAGCCGGCGGGGATCTTCAGCTGGTGGGACTACCGCATGGGCGCGTTTCGCCGCAACCACGGCCTGAGGATCGACCTCGTGCTCGCGAGCCGCGCGCTGGCCGACCGCTGCACGGCCTGCAGCGTGGACCGCGACCCGCGGACCTGGGAGCGGCCCTCCGACCACGCGCCGGTCGTGGCGAGCTTTGACATAGGGTGATCCGGCCGCAACTGTGACGGTTCTCCGATTCGCGGCCGGCGGATTGGCGCCCGGCGATCGCCGGGGCATAGACTGCGAGGGTCCCGGAGGGCCCGGGGGAATGCGCTTCCGGTGAAACGCGCCTACCGCCGCAGCAACTACGACGTCACGGACACGGTGCAGGTGAGCTCGCCGGCCGCGGTGCGCGCCGCGGTGCTCGAGCTGTACGCGGGCGCCTGGCCGGGCGCGGACCTCGCGGTCCTCGGCCGCGCCGTCGACGACTTCGCCGCGCTGTTCACCGGCCGCATGCCCGGCTACATCGGCGTCGACACCGTCTATCACGACCTTCAGCACTCGCTCGACGTGGTGCTCGCTGCGGCCCGGCTGATGGCTGGCTATGAGCGCACCGCGGCCGAGGCCGACCGCCTCGGGCACGAGCGCGCGCTGGTCGGGCTGATCACGGCGCTGTTCCACGATTCCGGCTACATCCGCGAGACGAGCGAGGCCGACGTGCCGAACGGCGCGGTCTTCACCCGCACCCACGTTTCCCGCGGCGCGAAGTTCCTCGCGCGCTACCTGCCGCAGGCCGGTCTCGCGAGATGGGTGCCGGTCGCCACGCGCATCGTCCACTTCACCGGCTACGAGGTGCCCTTCGACCAGATCCGCGTCGCCGACGATCGCGACCGGAAGCTGGGTCATCTCCTCGGCACCGCCGACCTGCTCGCGCAGATGTCGGACCGCTGCTACCTCGAGAAGTGCCGCGACCGGCTGTACGCGGAGTTCGTCCTCGGCGGCGTGGCGGTGTACCCGGGGACCGAGGGCGTCGAGGTGGTCTACGGCTCCGGCCTCGACCTCCTGCGCCAGACGCCCGCCTTCGTGCGCGCCACGCTCGAGGGCCGCCTGGAGGGCGCCTTCGACCACGCCTACCGCCACGTCGAGCCGCTGTTCGGCGGCGCCAATCCCTACATGGAAGCGATCCAGCAGAACGTGGCGCACCTGAACGAGCTGCTGCGCACGGGGCGCTGGCCGATGCTGCGGCGCAGCCCGGCCGTGTACACCGTGCAGCCGGAGCCGATGCGCAGCGTCCGCGCCCTGATGGTCGAGCAGCTCGAGCGGACCTGGGGGCCGGCGCCCTCGCCCTTCGCGGCGCGCAGCGACGAGAGTCGCTAGCGGGCGGCGCGGGCCCAGCGCGAGCGCATCCGCGGCGGCCGGTCGACGGTCGCGACGTAGCGCGCATGGATCTCCGGCAGCATGCCGAGGATCGTCTCTTCGCCGAGCACCCTCCCGCCGCGCAGCGCCGCCGCGAGCGCATCCGCACCGAGCGCCCGCCGCGCGGGCTCGGCGAGGGGCGCGAAGCTGAGGTGCCAGGGCTCCGGGCGTACGCCGCCGACGCCGGTCGCGTAGGGCCGGTAGAAGCCGAAGCGGCGCATGTGGCGGTCCAGCCAGGCGGTGAGCGCGGCGAACGGCCCGCCGGGCGCGTACTCGCCGGTCGACAGCTGCAGCCGGTAACCTGGCGGCACCGCGGCGCGATCCCAGACATCCAGGTCGGTGCCCCAGTGGTGGCGGCTCCCTCCTGGCAGCGCGGACCAGGCGAGGATCGCGTTGACGCGTGCCGGCGGCGGCAGCACCGTGATGTCGAGCGGCCTGCCTTCGACGTCCAGCACGGGCCGCTCGCCGCGCCACTTGGCGTTCCACAGGTCGCGCTGCCTCGCGAAATCCCGGAACGCCGAGGCGATGGCGAGGTCGTGGCCGGCCGCGGCGGCGGCCGCACGCAGCGCGGCGAGCGCCGCGGCGGCGTCGCGGTGCACGCGCAGGCCGGTGTCCTCGAAGGCGACGACGTGCGTGTCGGCCTGGCCGGTGAGCTCGGCGGGGTTCATGGCCGCTTCACGCGCCCACGGCGCAAGAAAGACTGCTGTGCATTGCTTGATGCTACACCGAGGCCTCATCGGAGGCAGACGCTGCGCCGCGGCCGGGATCCGGGCGTTACGGTTGTTCTGGCTGAGCCATGCGCGCGGGCGGGATCCGGCCTGGGCCACCACTTCGCTCGCGCAGTCGGAACTTACGCGCTCGCTCCGGGTGGCCCTGGCCACCTCGCCCGCGCGCAGAGAGGCTACGCCCGATTTGGCACTGCCCGAGTCGGCGGTAGCGTTTCGCGCCGCGGCCGAGGTGGCGGGGGGCCCCGCAGCCGAGCGGATCAGCGGAGCGAGCCAGGGCGAGCGGAGCAGCGAGGCGAGGAGTGCCCCCCAGCCGGATCCCGGCCGCGGCGCAGGCACCAGCCGACCCGGGCACAAGCGCCGGATCCCGCCCGCGCGTAAAGCTCAGCCGACACGACGCAACCGCCGGCACCAATGACGGCGCCGCGATCAGCCCGCCGGCCAGTAGTTCGGCGTCGCGGGGCCGAGCGGCAGGCCGAGCACGAACACGTAGAGGTAGAAGAACGCCGTCCAGCCCACGAGGAAGACCAGCGTGTAGGGCAGCATCGTGGCGATCAGCGTGCCGATGCCGAGGTTTCGGACGTAGCGCGTCGCCATCGCGAGGATCAGGCCGAAGTACGACATCATCGGCGTGATCACGTTGCTGACCGAGTCGCCGACGCGGTAGGCCGCCTGGGTCAGCTCCGGGCTGTAACCCAGCAGCATCAGCATCGGCACGAAGATCGGCGCCGTGATCGCCCACTTGGCGGAGGCGCTGCCGATGGCCAGGTTGAGGAAGGCGCAGAACGGGATGAACAGCAGGAAGAAGGCCGGCCCCGTGAGGCCCACCGCCTCGAGCCCGCGCGCGCCGAGCACCGCGGTGATCGTGCCGATGTTCGACCAGCCGAACCACGCGACGAACTGCGCCGCGAAGAAGACGAGGACGATGTAGAGGCCCAGCGTGCGCATGCCGTCCTCCATCGCCTTGATGACGTCGCGGTCGTTGCGCACGGTGCCGACCACGCGGCCGTAGACGAAGCCCGGCACCACGAACATCACGAAGATGAAGCACACGACGCCGTTCAGGAACGGCGAGTGCAGCACGCCACCCGTCTGCGGGTTGCGCAGCACGCCGTCGGCCGGGATCACGGTCCAGGCGATCAGCGCCGCCGTCACGAGCGCGGCGCCGCCGGCGCGGCGCAGGCCGCGCCGCTCGACGTCGGTCAGCGGCTCGAGACGCGTGGCGCCGGCGAGTTCCTCACTCGCGCCGGCCGGGTCCCAGGGGCCCAGCTTCGGCTCGACGATGCGCGCCGTGACCCACCAGCCGAGCACGGTCACCAGCCCGGTGCTGGCCATCATGAAGTACCAGTTGACCAGCGGGTGCACCGTGTAGTCCGGGTCCATCAGCTGCGCGGACTGCTGGGTCAGGCCGGCCAGCAGCGGGTCGATCGTGCCGATGACGAGGTTGGCGCTGTAGCCGCCCGAGACACCGGCGAAGGCCGCTGCCAATCCCGCGAGCGGATGCCGCCCCAGCGAGTGGAAGATTGCCGCCGCGAGCGGCACGAGCACCACGTAGCCCATCTCCGAGGCCGCGTTCGAGAGCACGCCCGCGAACACGATTGCGACGGTGACCACCTCGCGCCCCGCACCGAGCACGAGCTTGCGGATCACCGCGGCGAACAGCCCCGAGCGCTCCGCGACCGCGACGCCGAGCAGCGCGACCAGCACCACGCCGAGCGGCGCGAAGCCGGTGAAGTTGGTGACGAATCCCTCGACGATCCGCCGCAGACCGTCGGCGGAGAGCAGGTTGACCACCTCGATCATCCCGTTCGGCGCCCGCCCGGCAGCGCCGTCCGGCCGCGGGTCGGCCACGCTGAAGTCGACCCAGGACAGGAGGCCGGACGCGACCAGCACCGCCCCCGCGAACAGGGCGAACAGGGTGACCGGGTGCGGAAGCAGGTTGCCGAGGAACTCGACCGAGTCGAGGAAGCGGGTGAAGGCCCCCCGCCTGCCCGGGGCGCCGGCGTGCGGACTCGCCGTCATCCTCGACCTCGACACCTGAACTCGAGTTCCGGGATGCTACGGCCGGGGCCCGCTTGCGGCAAGCTGCAGGACGGCGGGGATGGCCCGGCGCCTGCGGGCTGAAGGTATGATGCCGCGTCTGCGCCCGCCCGCGACGTCGCCCCGAGAATAAAGGACTGGCACCGGCGGACGATGAGCAAGAGGTCCTTCAGAGCGCGAGCCTTGTCTCTCGCCGCGATCATGGTGGCGGTGCTGGTCGCCTTGCCGGTCGCGCTGATCGTCGCGGACCACGGCCTGCACGTCGCGGCGGACCAGGCGGCCGTCGACCGCGCGGCCGCCCCGCTCGCTGCCGTCCCGGCCGCGGCCGCCCCGCTCGCCGAACTGCGCGAGGACCTTCATCGCCTCGCGGATGACGTGCTGGTCAACCGCCTCGTGCTGCTCGCCGCCGGCGGCCTCGTGCTGCTCGCGATCGCGCTCGTGGCGGCCTGGCGCATCGCACGCAGCGTCGAGGCGGGCATCGGGACCGTGCGGGACGCAGCCTCGCGGCTCGCCGCAGGCGACTGGTCGGCGCCGGTCGGCGGCCTCGGCGACGGACCGGCGGCGGACATCGCCACGTCGCTCGAGGCGCTGCGCGAAACCCTGCTGCGGCGCGAGTCCGCCGCGCGCTGGCTCGACGTCATGCTCGACAGCATGAGCGACGCCGTCCTGGTCACCTCGCCGGACGGCGTCGTCAGCCGGGTCAACGCCGCCGCGACCGAGCTCACCGGCTGGTCGGTGGACGAGCTGATCGGGCGCGACGTCGCCACGCTCGTGGCCGAGCAGGACCGCGAGCGCTTCAGCGTGGAGCAGGCCTCGCAGGAAACCGGCGAGCTGACCTTCCGCACGCGGGCGGGGCAGACCATCCCGGTGTCGCTGTCGGGTTCGCGGCTGGCCGGGCCCGGCCCGCAGTACGAGGGCTGCCTGTTCGTCGCCCGGAACATCACCGAGCGCAAGCGCGCCGAGCGGAGGATCCGCTACCTCGCGCGCTACGACTCGCTGACCAAGGTGCCGAACCGAATGCAGTTCCAGCACTCGCTGCAGCAGGCGATCGCCCGCGCGCGCCGCAGCGGCCGGGTGCTGGCGCTCCTCTACCTCGACCTCGACCGCTTCAAGGAGGTCAACGACACCTTCGGCCACGCCGCCGGCGACCGCGCGCTCGAGATCCTGAGCGAGCGCCTGATCGCGCTGCTGCCCAAGGAAACGCTGCTCGGCCGGCTCGCCGGAGACGAGTTCGGCCTGTTCATCGAGAACCTCGACCGCGCGCAGGACAACCGCCTGGCCATCGCCGCCATCGCCCGCGAGCTGCTCGAGCAGATCGGCCGGCCTTTCCACCTCGGCACGCACGAGGTCTTCATCACCGCGAGCATCGGCGTGGCCTTCTGTCCCGGCGATGCGGACAACGTGGTCGACCTGATCCGCGACGCGGACGCGGCGATGTACCACTCGAAGCAGAACGGCGGCAACAGCCTGACGTTCTACACGCCCGAGATGAGCGCGGTGGCGGTCGAGCGGCTGATGCTGAAGAGCAAGCTCAGGCGCGCGATCGAGCGCGACGAGCTGGTCATGCTCTACCAGCCGAAGGTCGACCTGCGCGACGGCCGGCTGGTCGGCAGCGAGGCGCTGCTGCGCTGGCGCCTGCCCGGGCACGGCGACATCCCGCCGGCGCAGTTCATCCCGCTCGCGGAGGAGTCGAACCTGATCCTCGACGTCGGCGCGTGGGTGCTGAAGCGCGTCTGCCGCGACTACCGGGTGTGGCAGGACCGGGTCGCGGACCCGGGCAGGGTGTCCATCAACCTCTCGCTCAAGCAGCTGCGCCAGGCCGAATTCATCCCCCGGTTCCGGTCGGTGTTCGACGACTACGGCGTGTCGCCGACCCATTTCGAGCTGGAGATCACCGAGACCACGCTCATGACCGACGCGCGGCGGATGGTCCGGCTGCTCGACGAGCTGCGCGCGATGGGCGTGCACCTGTCCATCGACGACTTCGGCACCGGCTACTCGTCGCTCGCGTCGCTGCAGCAGTTCCCGGTGGGCACCCTCAAGATCGACAAGACCTTCGTCCGCCACGCCACCGTTTCGCGCGACGACGCGGCGCTCGTGCGGACCATCGTGGAAATGGGGCGCAACCTCAACCTCGAGGTGCTGGCGGAGGGAATCGAGACAGCCGACCAGCTCGCCTTCCTGCGCGGGCTCGGCTGCCACTATGGCCAGGGCCAGCTGTTCGGCGAGGCGATGGCCGCCGACCAGCTGCTGGCGTTGCTGGTGGACCAGGGGCGGGGCGAGCACCGGTTCGGGGCCTTGTTCGCCTGACTCGGTGCGGGGCGGAAAAAAAAATTGGGCGGACCGTTGCCGGCCCGCCCGAATTTAGGGGGTCACTCGTCAGACGAGTCAGAGGATATTGGCCAACCGCATCCCTGTCAAGCTTTTGTCTAGCTTTAGCCTATACAGACGGTGTACTCTACGGCCATGAGTGCTTCCGTATCCCCCGCCATGTACAGCATCAAGGCGGTCTCCCACGCCACCGGGCTCAGCATCGAGACCCTGCGCGCCTGGGAGCGCCGCTACCGCATCGTCGAGCCCACCCGCGACGGGAACGGCCGGCGCGCCTACCGGCCCGAGGACGTCATCCGGCTGCGTAAGTTGCGGGAGGCCACCGAGCGGGGGCACCCGATCAGCCGCCTCGCCCGCCTCGGCGCCGGCGACATCGAGAAGCTGCTCGGCCAGCCGGCGCCGCGGCAGGGCGCCCCGGCCGCGCCGCTCGCCAACATCGCGGCGCAGATCCTCGAGGCGGCCGAAGACTACCGGCCGGCGGACTGCGACCGGCTCATGGCGACCACGCTGGCCCTGCTGCCGCTGACGCAGGTGGTCCACGAGATCCTCTCGCCGCTGATGAGGGAAATCGGCGACCGCTGGCACCGCGGCGAACTGTCGGTGGCCCAGGAACGGATGGTGAGCATGTCCGTGCGCAAGCAGCTTTCCAGCGTGCTGGACACCTACGGGCGCATCGCGACCGGCCCGGTCATGGTGTTCGCGACGCCGACCGACGAGCGCCACGAGCTCGCCATCCTGATGGGCGCCCTCCTCGCCTCCTCGCGCAATGCCCGCTGCCACTACCTCGGCGCCGACCTGCCGCCCTCCGACATCGCGACCTACGCGACCCGCGTCCATGCGGACGTCGTGGTGCTGTCGCTCGCCATGCACGATTCGAGCGTGGCGAGGCTGGCGGAGATCGCCCAGTTCCTGCCGGAGTCGATCGACCTCTGGGCAGGCGGCGCGGTGCTCGAGCGCCTCGCGCCCGAGGCGGTCCCGGGACGGGTCAGGGTGCTGCCCGACCTCCTTCGCTTCGACCGGGAAGTCGCGCTGCTCACGGCGCGCTGAGCCCCCGCCGGCGCGTATGCTTCCCGGCATGCGCGCGATGGTCCTCGAGGCGCCCCGCTCGCCCCTCGTGCTGCGCGAGCGGCCCGATCCCCGCCCCGGCGCGGGGCAGGTGCTCGTCTCCGTGACGGCCTGCGCCGTCTGCCGCACCGACCTGCACCTCGTGGACGACGAGCTCCCGGGCGTGCCGCATCCGATCGTCCCCGGCCACGAGATCGTCGGCCGCGTGGTCGGCCGAGGTCCCGGGGTCGCGCTCGAGCCCGGCACGCGCGTGGGCGTGCCGTGGCTCGGCTGGACCTGCGGCCGCTGCGCCTTCTGCGCGAGCGGCGCCGAGAATCTCTGCGATCGGGCGCGCTTCACCGGCTACCAGATCGACGGGGGCTACGCCGACCAGGTCGTCGCCGACGCGCGCTACTGCCTGCCGCTGCCGCCGGGCCTCGACGACCTGCGCGCGGCCCCGCTGCTGTGCGCGGGCCTGATCGGCCATCGCGCCCTTCGCCTCGCCGGCGACGCGCGCCGCATCGGGCTCTACGGATTCGGCGCCGCGGCCCACCTGGTCGCGCAGATCGCCGGGGCGGAGGGCCGCGAGTGCCTGGCCTTCGTCAGGCCGGGCGACGCCGCGGCGAAGCGTTTCGCGCTCGACCTCGGCTGCGCCTGGGCCGGCGACAGCGACGCGCCACCCCCCGTTGAGCTCGATGCGGCGCTGATCTTCGCCCCGGCCGGCGACCTCGTGCCGACCGCGCTCGCCGCGGTCCGCAAGGGGGGCACGGTGGTCTGCGGCGGCATCCACATGAGCGACATCCCCTCCTTCCCCTACGCGCTGCTGTGGGGCGAGCGCGTGCTGCGCTCGGTCGCCAACCTGACCCGCGCCGACGGCATCGGGTTCATGCAGACCGCGGCCCGCCTGCCGCTTCGGATCCACGTCCAGCCCTTCCCGCTCGAGCGGGCCAACGAGGCCCTCGAGGCCCTGCGCGGCGGCCGGCTGAGCGGCGCCGCGGTGCTGGTGCCCTGAGCCCTTCGAGGGTGTTCACCCTAGAAGCGGGGACTAGCCTGTCCATGCAGGAATCGGCCTCGGGCGGCCGCCGGGGACGCCGGCCGGGCCAAGGAGGTACGCATGATTCCCGTTCTCATCGCCTACAGCACGACCGAGGGCCATACCGCCAAGGTGGCGCAGTTCATGGCCGATGCGCTGGCCGGGGAGGGCTACCGCGCCGACCTGGTCGACGTCGGCTCCACGCAAGCCGGGCTGGTCCAGCCGCTGTACGCGGCCGCGATCGTGGGTGGCTCGGTCCACATGGGTCGCCACGCCGCCGATCTGTCGCGCTTCCTCAAGGCGAACGCCGAATGGCTCGCGGCCGTTCCGCTCGCGGTCTTCTCGGTGAGTCTCACGGCCGCGCGCGAGGACGCGGCGAGCCGCGCCGCGGCGCAGGAGAGGATCGACGACCTGCTCGGCGGCACGGGCCTCGTGCCGGTGCAGAGCTGCCGCATCGCCGGCGCGCTGCGCTTCGGCGAGTACGGGGTGGTGAAGCGCGCACTGGCCCGGTCCGCGGCCCGCGACCTGGGCGCGGCGCAGGGCGCGGACGTCGAGTTCACGGACTGGGACGACGTGCGGCAGTTCGCGATCGCGTTCGTGCGCGACCACGACGGCGCGCCGCGCGCAGTGGCCTGACGGCCGGCGGAGCGCTCAGAGCCTCGCCACGCGGGCGGCGCCGTCCGCCCGCGTGTAGACGCGCACCCGCTCGCCCACGGCGAAAGCCTGGTCGGCGGCCTGCACGACCATGATGCTGCGGCCGCCGTCGAGGTCGACGGTGATCTCCAGGCCGCGCTGGCGGGTGACCTGCTCCTCGACCGCCTCGCCGGCGACCGCCCCGGCCACCGCGCCGACCGCGCCGGCGACGCGGCTGCCGGTCCCGCCGCCGACGCTCCGCCCGGCCTCGTAACCGATCAGCCCGCCGCCGATGCGGCCGATCGCGCTGCGGCGTCCCTCGATGGTGGCCTCGCCGACGGCCACGACGCTGCCGTAGGCCACGTTCCAGGCCTGCCGGACCTCCTGGCGCGAATAGACGTCGCCGCGGGGCGGCAGGGAACAACCGGCTGCGAGCGCAGCCGTCGCGACAACCAGCGCCTTGAGCATGGGCGAGCCTCCAGAGGGTCCTGGCGCCTCAACGCGCGGCCGTGGCGGGAGGTTGACGCGCGAGGTCGTCGAGGAGCGCCTGCTGGCTGCGCGAGAGCAGGTCCTCGAGGGCGCGGTGGAAGGCCTGGTCCAGGGCGGTCGTCACCGCCCCGAGCGTATCTTCCGCCGCCGGGACCTCCGCGCTCGCGGTGAAGGCCGCGAGCGGCAGGCGACGGTCGTAGCGCGCGACCGTCGCGGCGATCGCCACGCGCGCGACGGGCGGGGCGCCGCCGGCGTAGTCCGCCTCGAAACGGCGCAACTCGAGGCCGAGCAGGTGGGTGGCACCGAAGCGCCCTGGCTCGGCCTGCACGTGGCGCAGCGCGCCGGCCGCCGACAACGCCTCGACCGTCGCGCCCTGGACCACCGCGCCGAGCGGGCCGCTCCAGCGTGCGGAGGCATAGTAGTCGAGCCGGTTGCCGGGCCACAGCGTCGCGATGCGCTGGGTGGCGAGACCCGGCGCGACCACCGGGTCGAGGACCAGCAGGTCCACCGGCAAGGCCACGGCAACCTCGAGCGTCGGTGGCGTCAGCCGGTAGACGCGGTCCGCGGGCACGTTCCTCTCGAGCTTCGGCGCGCAGGCGGACAGCGGGAACGCCAGGGCCAGCGCCAGCAGCATGGTCGATCTCATGGGGGAACCTCCACGCCGCGCTTGCCCGGCTGGTACAGCAGCCGCGACGGATCCTCCTCGAGGCTGCGGCCGAGGCGCTCGACGGCCGTGGCGGCCTCGCGCAGGTCGCGCACCAGCGCCTCGATCTCCGCCAGGCCCTGGCCCGCGAAGCGGTTCACGCTGGCCTCGTTCGCGGCGATCAGGCGGTCCAGGTTGCCGCTCGCCGTGGCGATGCTGTCCGCCGCGGCGCGCAGCCGCTGCATCGCCGCGCGCACGTCCGGCGCCGTCGAGTCCGCCAGCCCGCGCGCGGCGCTCGCCGCCTGCTCGATCTCGCCGACGGTGGAGCGGACCTGCCCGACCAGGTCGCGCACCTCGGCCATGGTCCTCGGCAGATCGCGGGTCGAATCCTCGACGCTCGCGATCACCGCTTCCACCGACCTGATGTTCTCGTCGGACAGCACGGCGTTCAGGCGATTCAGGACCTCGCCCGCCTTTGCGACGACGTCGGGCAGGCTGCTCACGAACACGTCGAACTCCGAGCGCTCCGACGGGATGACCGGGAACTGCAGGCTCGGCACCGCGTCGAGGCGCGGCCTCGTCGGGTCCGCGGGCTTGAGGTCGACGAACAGGAGCCCGGTCACGCCCTGCAGCGCGAGGCGCGCCACCGTGTCCTGGTCGATCGGCGTGTCCTCGGAGATGTCGGCCACGACCCGCACCCGGCTCGGGTCCCGCGGATCGAGCCCGATGCGCAGGATGCGCCCGACCGCGACGCCGAGGTAGCGCACCGAGCTGCCCTCGGACAGGCCGAAGACGCTGCCGTCGAAGTAGATCTCGTGGCGCAGGTAGCTGCGCCGGTCGCCGGACTCGGTGTACCAGAGCACGAAGCCCGCGGCCATGGCGGCCAGCAGCACCACGAAGGTGCCGACGGCCACGTAGTTCGGGTCCCTGTCCATCGCTCAACCTGCCCGCTTCGCGGCGCGGCTGCGCTCGCCGTGGAAATACTCGCGGATCCAAGGATGCTCGTGCCGGGTGATTTCGTCGAGGGTCCCGCTCACCATGCGCCGGTCCACGATCACCCCGACGCGATTGCAGGTCCGGTGGATCGTGTCCAGATCGTGGGTGATCATCACCACGGTCAGGGACAGGCTCTTCTGCAGGTAGAGGACCAGCCGGTCGAAGGCCGCCGCGGAGATCGGGTCGAGCCCGGAGGTCGGCTCGTCGAGGAACAGCAGCACCGGGTCGAGCGCAAGGGCGCGAGCCAGCGCGGCGCGCTTGACCATGCCGCCCGACAGCTGCGCGGGATACTTGTCGGCCGCCTCCGCCGGGAGGCCGACCATCCTGACGCGCAGGTCCGCCAGCTCGCGGCAGGTCGCCGGCGGCAGGTCGTGGTACTCGTTGATCGGCAGCTCGACGTTCTCCGCGACGGTGAGCGAGCTGAACAGCGCGCCGTGCTGGAAGGTGACGCCGTAGCGGCGCTTCACGCCGAGCAGCTCGCGCGGGGACGCGCCGACGACCTCCCGACCCTCGATGCGCACCGAACCCGCGCGGGGACGCTGCAGGCCGAGCATGGTGCGAAGCAGCACCGACTTGCCGCTTCCGGAGCCCCCGACGATGCCGAAGACCTCGCCGGGAAAGACCTCGAGGTCGAGCCCCTCGTGCACGACCTGCCGGCCGAAGCGGTTGTGGACCCCGCGCACCGAGATGACCGGCTCCATCAGAAGTCGATCTCCATGTAGAGCACGGCGAAGAGCGCGTCGGCCAGGATCACGAGGAAGATCGACTGGACCACCGCGACGGTGGTCAGCCGGCCGAGCTCGCGGGAGGACTCGCGCACCTGCAGGCCGCGCAGGGTCGCGACCAGCCCGATCATCAGCGCGAACACCGGCGCCTTGAGCATGCCTGCCCAGAAGGTCGTCGGCGCGATCGAGTCGTTCACGCGCTCCCAGTACTGCGTGAAGGTCATGTCGACGAGCGACCAGGTCAGCAGCGCGCCTCCGGTGAGGCCCATCGCGTCGGCGACCACCGTGAGCAGCGGCAGCGCGATCACGAGCCCGAGCACCCGCGGCAGCACCAGCACCTCGACCGGATCGAGCCCGATCGCGCGCAGCGCGTCCACCTCGTCGTTCAGGCGCATGACGCCGATCTCCGCCGCGAAGGCGCTGCCCGAGCGGCCGGCGACGATGATCGCGGTGAGCAGCACGCCGAGCTCGCGCAGCACGGCGACCGTCACGAGGTCCGCGACGTAGATCTCGCCGCCGTAGGCGCGCAGCTGCTGGGCGCCGATGTAGGCGACGATCACCGCGATGAGGAAGGCGATCAGGGCGACGATCGGCACCGCGGTCACGCCCGTGTCCCAGACGTGGCGCACGATCGAGGACAGCCTGAAGCGCCGAGGCTGCAGGCAGGCTCGGCCGAAGCAGGCGACGATGCCGCCGAGCAGCGAGAGGTGGTCGAGCACGGCGCGGCGGAACTCGATCGCGAGCCGGCCGAGGCTGCGCAGCGGCGCGGTCACGATCGCCAGATGATCCGTCTCCCGCGGCGCCTCCTCCGCGCCGCCGGCCAGCACCTCGTCGATGAACTTGAGAGACGCCGGCCTCCCGCCGCGCCAGGCGACGCCCGCGCCGACCCGCGCCAGGCGTCCCTCGAGGGAGTGCAGAAGCCAGGCGCCGGTGAGGTCGAGGGTCTCGACGCCCGAAGCGTCGAGTTCCACCTCGCGCGGCGCGCCGGCGGCGGCGCGGCCGATCGCCCGCGCCAGGACGTCGACCCCGTCCATGGTCCATCGGCCGCTCAGCGTCACGCGCCTGCGGTCCCCTGCGTCGTCGATGGCGAGCGGCTCCGCCATGGCCGGCGGACGGTCCTCAGAGGCGCTTGTGGCTGCCGTCGCAGAGCGGTTCGCGGCGGGTCTGCTTGCAGCAGCAGAACCAGACCTTGCCGTCCTCCGCGGCGTCGTAGCGCAGCGGCGCGAGATCGCTGCCCTTGTGCGAGCCGTCGCAGAAGGGCTGGCGGGAGCTGCGGCCGCAGCGGCACCACCAGTAGGTCCTGCCCGCCTCGACGTCGACGCCCATCGGCGCCTTCGCCGCCACCACCGGGTCCGCCATGCTGTATCTCCCGCGAGCTGCGCGCAGCCACGATGCTAGCAGGGCGGGCCCGCAGGGACCATCATGGGAGCGCGAGGCGACCGTAGCCGCCCGGAGGACCGGATTCCTTGGAAAGCACGCTGCCCGACATCCTGCTGCTCCTCGCCGCCACGCTGGTGGTCGTGGTCACGCTGCGGCGTTTCGCGCTGCCGCCGGTGCTCGGCTTCCTCGCGGTCGGCGGCCTGCTCGGGCCCTACGCGCTCGGCTGGGTCGAGGACACCGAGACCACGCGCGCCCTCGGCGAGTTCGGCGTCGCCTTCCTGCTGTTCACGCTCGGGCTCGAGTTCTCATTCACGCGCATGGTGGCCATGCGGCAGGAGGTGTTCGTCGTCGGAGGCGCCCAGGTCGCGGTCACCGCCGCGGCCTTCGGCGCGATCGCCTGGTGGCTCGGCGCGCCGGCGGCGGTCGCGGTGGTGCTCGGCGGCGCCGTCGCGATGTCCTCGACCGCCATCGTGATGCAGCAGCTGACCGAGCAGGAGGAGCTGAACCGCACGCACGGCCGCCTCGCCTTCGGCATCCTGCTGTTCCAGGACCTGGCCTTCGTGCCCTTCCTCGCGCTCGCCGGCGTGATCGGCGCGGCCGGCGAGACCTGGGCGCCACGCGACGTCGGCCTCGCGGCGCTGAAGGGCGCCGCCGCGCTCGCCATCGTGCTCGCGGCCGGGCGCTGGCTGCTCAGGCCGATGTTCCACGAGATCGCCCGGGCGCGGGCCCGCGAGCTGTTCACGGTGGCGGTGCTGTTCGTGGCGATGGCGGCCGCCTGGGCGACGCACGCGGTCGGGCTGTCGCTGGCGCTCGGCGCTTTCCTGGCCGGCATGATGCTGGCCGAGACCGAGTACCGCTACCAGGTCGAGTCCGGCATCCGGCCGTTCCGCGACACCCTGCTCGGCCTGTTCTTCGTGACCATCGGCATGCGCCTCGACTTCGGGCTGATCCTGGCCGAGCTGCTCACGGTGCTCGGGCTGCTGGCCGGGATACTCGTGCTTAAGACCGTGATCGTCGCGCTGGTCGCGCGCCGCGCCGCGGGCAGCTGGTTCAAGTCCACGCGCACCGGCATCGTGCTCTCGGAGGGCGGCGAGTTCGGCTTCGCGCTGATCGCGCTGCTGCTGCAGAACCGGCTGCTGCCGCAGGACATCACCCAGCTGCTGCTGGCCGCGATCACGCTGAGCATGGTCCTGTCGCCGCTGATCATCCGCAAGAACAAGGCGCTCGCCCGCTTCATCCTGCGGGAGAAGGCGCCGCCCGGCCGGCCCGAGCGGTCCTCCGACGCGGCCACCGAGGCGCTCGCGAGGCGTGCGCACGTGATCCTCTGCGGCTACGGCCGCGTCGGCCAGAACGTGGCGCGCGTGCTCGACGCCCAGGGCTTCGAGTACCTCGCGATGGACCTGGACCCGTTCCGGGTGCGGACGGCCCGCGAGGCCGGCGACCCGGTGATCTACGGCGACGCCGCCGAGGCGGAGATGCTCGAGTCCGTAGGCCTCGCGCAGGCGAGCGCCGTGGTCGTCACCTTCGCCGACCCCGGGCGGGCGCTCGAGATCGTGCGAGCCGTGCGGCAGGTCCGCCAGGACGTGCCGCTCCTGGTGCGCACGGCGGACGACACCCACCTCGAGCGGCTGCTCGCCGCCGGCGCGACCGAGGTCATCCCCGAGACCTTCGAGGCCTCGTTGATGCTCGTCTCGCATGCCCTGCTGGTGCTCGAGGTGCCGATGTCCCGCGTGGTCAAGACGGTCGGCGACATCCGCCGCCACAGGTACAGCCTGCTGCGCAGCGTGTTCCGCAGCGACACGGCCGCGCGCATCGACGAAACGCACGCGCTGCGCGAGGAACTGCACACCGTGGTCATTCCCCCGGGCGCCTGGGTGGCGAACCGCAGCATCGACGAGGCGCGCCGCCGGGGTGCGGAGGTCTCCTTCACCGCGGTGCGCCGCGACGGGATCGTGGGCCGCGACCCCGACGCGGACATGAAGCTGCGGCCCGGCGACGTGGTGGTGCTGTACGGCACGCCCGAGGCGCTCGAGCACGCCGAGGCGGTGCTGCTCGCGGGCTGAGTCACGGCCCTTTCAGCGCCAGGTCCTTGCTGTAGGTCACGTTCATCGGGTTGTCGTACCAGCCCCCGACGCGCTCCGCGACCAGCTTCTTGGAGACGTAGAAGAACAGCGGAATGAGCGGTACGTCGCCGAGCATCACCCGCTCCGCCTCGGCCAGCAGCCTGGCGCGGGTCACCGGATCCGTCTCGGCGCGCGAGCGGGCAAGCAGCGCGTCGTACTCCGCGCTCGCATAGCGCGGCAGGTTGATGCCGAAGCCTCCCTCCAGCACCTGCAGGAAGGAATGCGCGTCGTTGTAGTCGGCCACCCAGCTGCCGCGGAACGCCTGCACGTTGCGCGCGTCGATGCTGTGGCGCAGCACCCTGAATTCCTCGGCCACGAGGCGCGTCTCGACGCCGAGGGCCTCCTTCCACATCGCCGCGACCGCGATGGCGAGCCGGTCGTGCAGCGGGCTCTTGTTGAAGCGCAGCTCGAAGGACAGCGGCCGCTCGGCCGAGTAGCCGGCCTCGCGGTACAGCCGGCGCGCCTCCGCCAGTCTCTGCTCGTCGGACCAGCCGGCCCAATCGAAGCGCGCCGGCTCGTAGCCCGCAACGCCCGGCGGCACCCAGCCCCAGGCCGGGATCTCGCCGTCGCCGAGCACGCGCTCCGCCAGGATGCGCCGGTCGATCGCCATCGCGAGCGCCCGGCGGATCGCCGGCCCCGCGTCGAACGGTGGCCGGTCGAGCGCGAGTCCGTAGTAGTAGACGCCGAGCTGCGGCGCCACGTGCAGGCCCAGGCCGCCCGCCTTCAGCCGGCGCGCCGCCTCGCCGGGCGGCAGCGTGTAGGTGACGTCGAGCTCACCGCCGCGGAAGCGGGTCAGCTCGACCACCGGGTCGGACACGTGGTGATAGCGGACCGCGTCGAGCGCGACGGACGCGGCGTCGCGGTACTCGAGGTTGCGCCGGGCACTGACGTGCGAGCCGACCTGCCATTCGTAGGGCAGGAACGCGCCGTTGGTGACCGCGATGCCCGGGCGCGCGAAATCCGCGCCGCGCGCGGCGAGCGTGGGCCGGTGCACGGGAAAAGTGCTCGGGTGCGACAGCAGCGAGAGAAAATGCGCCGTCGGCGCCTCGAGCGTCACGACCAGCGTGCGCTCGTCGGGCGCCGCGACGCCGAGCGCCGAGGCCGGCGCCCGGCCGGCGAGGATGGCTCGCGCGCCGGCGACGGGCTCGAGCATGGCGGCGTACTGCGAGGCCGTGGCGGGGTCGACCAGCCGCCGCCAGGCCGCGACGAAATCCGCCGCGGTGACCGGATCGCCGCCCGACCAGCGCGCCGCCGGGCGCAGGCGGAAGGTGTAGCGCCGCCCGCCGTCGTCCACGGTCCAGGATTCCGCGACGCCGGCCGCGACGCCGCCGTCGGGGGCGACGGCGGTCAGGCCCTC
This sequence comes from uncultured Steroidobacteraceae bacterium, assembly GCA_964406445.1. Lineage (GTDB taxonomy): Bacteria > Pseudomonadota > Gammaproteobacteria > Steroidobacterales > Steroidobacteraceae > SG8-30. The sequence goes on along the minus strand of CAYORU010000006.1, from coordinate 113,935 downwards.
GTAGGCGTCGCGCAGGATGGTGAGCGAGGACTCCATGCGCGCGAGCTGCGGGTCGAGCGAATCGGGCTCGGAGCCGTTGCCGCGCTCGAGGCGCAGCAGCTGTGGCGGCGGCAGGCCCGCGTCGCCGGCGCCGCCGAGATTCGCGACCTGCAGCGCCCAGAACGCGGCGCCGACGAGCGCGAACACCGCGACCACCGCGAGCCGCCGGCCCGGCGTCATCGGCGCCGCGCCGGTCCAGCGTGCCCGCCGCATCAGCTCAGGCCCACTCGGTCAGGCCCTCGGCCTCGTAGAGCCGCTTGAAGGACGGCCTGCCCTTCATCCGCGCGACGTAGCCGGCGATCGCGGGCCAGGCGGTCGCCGGCTTCGGCATGTTGCGCGACCAGCGCATCAGCATGGTCGCCATGAAGTCGGTGGCGGTGACGCGATCGCCGGCCATGTAGGGACCGTTCGACGCGAGCCAGGCATCGACCCGGTCCCAGCCGGCCTCGATCAGCAGCCGCGTGCTCGCCTTCACGCGCTCCGCGTTCTCCTCGCCGGCCGGGCCCGCGGCGAAGAACCATTGCCGGAACGCCGGCTGGACCGTGTTGGTGAGGTGCGCCATCCACTGCAGGTAGGGCAGGCGCGCCGGCGAGCCCGCCGGCGGCGCGAGGCCGCTCTCGGGGTGGCGCTCGGCGAGGAGCAGCAGCAGGGCGGCGCATTCCGCCGCCGGCCTGCCGTCGATCACGAGCGCGGGCACCACGCCGTTCGGGTTGATCGCCAGGAACTCCGGCTTGCGCTGCTCGCCGGCCGAGAGGTCGACCTTCGCGAGCTCGAACGGCGCGCCGATCTCGATCAACATCCAGTGCACGGCGAGGCTCGCGGCCCCGGGAGCGTAGTAGAGGGTGTACATGCGTGTGTCTCCGCTCGAGGTCAGGGCCGGGTGGGCGCGGGCACCGGCGGCGTCGGCAGCACCAGCACCTCGAAGCGCGAGTTGCCCTCGCGCAGCTTGACGATCTCGCGGTACTCGGGCGAGTCCCAGAACGCCTGCACCGCCGCGAGGCAGGGCCAGCGGGAGATCACCACGCCGCGCTTCGGGGGCGGGTCGCCCTCCAGCACCGCTGCCGCCGGCGTGATGGCCTCGTATTCGCCGCCGAAGCGGGCGTAGAGCCCGGACGCGGCGAGCGCGCGCGCGTAGCCCGCGAACGCGCCACGATCGTCGATCTCGCCGAAGACCAGCAGGCGCACGGGCTTCGCGCAGGCGTTCACCTCGTCCACGCGCCGGAACCTGTAGCCGCCGGTCGCCGGGCCCCAGCGCAGCTCGCCATCCGCCGCGAAGCCACGGTCCCAGTTGGTCATCTCGGTCGGAGTGAGCAGCGACTGCGAGACCGCGTAGGCCGCGCCCTTGTAGCCGTTCGCGCAGCGTGCAGCCTGCGTGCCGCCCTCGAAGCGGTCGCGGCCAGCCCGCACCAGCGTCACCTCGCAGCCGGCGAGCTCCTCGAGCTCCGCCGGCGCGAGCGCCGTGAACCGCTCCGGCTCGCGCCAGGCGCCGACGAAGCGCGCCGGCTCCGGAATCGCGTAGCGGCGCGCGAGGATCGAGCCGTCAGGTTGCAGGGTCAGCTGCGTGACGCGCTGCATATAGGGCTGCCCGGCGCCTTTCATCCAGCTCTCGGCGTAGATCCAGCGCTCCGCCGAGGCCGGGTCCCGCCAGATCTCCGCGAGGTGCCACACCGCGGTGCCGTAGCGCTGGTCCAGCGCCGCCTGCGATTCAGAGGTCCAGCTGCCGAGCTGCAGCCGCAGGTAGTCGTCGAGCGCCGTGGCGGCGGCGGCCGTCGCCGTCGCCGTCGCCGTCGCCGCGAGCGTCGCCGCTGCGAGCAAGGGCGCAAGGATCTTCCTCATGGTGCCTGTCCCCCTGCGGACCGTCAGGCGGCCCGCGACCGCTTCTTCAGGTGGATGAGCAGCAGCGAGATCGTGGCAGGCGTGATGCCCGGCAGGCGTGCCGCCTGGCCGACGGACAGCGGACGCGCGGCGACGAGCCGCTCGCGCGCCTCGTTCGAAAGCCCCGCGACCTGCCCGTAGTCCAGGTCGGCCGGCAGCGGCAGCCCTTCGCTGCGCCGCTGCCGCTCGATCTCGACCTGCTGGCGCTCGATGTACCCCGCGTACTTCGCCTGCACGTCCACCTGCAGCGCGACCTGTCCGGCGAGCCGCGGATCCTCGAGGAACTCCGGCGGCCCGACGACGGGCAGCGAGCACAGCGCCTCGTAGTCGACGCCCGGGCGCCGCAGCAGCTCGAGCGCGCGCTGCTCGCGCCCGAGCGGCCCGCCGAGCACGCGCCCGGCGACCTCGCCGGCGAGGTCGCCGGGACGGACGACACGGTCGCCGAGGCGCGCGAGCTCGCGCCCGGTGGCCTCGCGCTTGGCGCAGAAGAACGCCCATCGCGCGTCGTCGACGAGGCCCAGCTCCCGGCCCTTCGGCGTGAGGCGCAGGTCCGCGTTGTCCTCGCGCAGCAGCAGCCGGTGCTCGGCCCGGCTGGTGAACATGCGGTAGGGCTCGGTGACGCCTCGGCAGATCAGGTCGTCGAGCAGCACGCCGAGGTAGGCCTCGTCGCGCGCCGGCCACCAGGGCGCGGCGCCGCGCGCCGCGAGCGCCGCGTTGATGCCCGCGAGCAGGCCCTGCGCCGCGGCCTCCTCGTAGCCGGTCGTGCCGTTGACCTGGCCGGCGAACCACAGCCCGGCGACGTGGCGCGACTCGAGGCTGTAGTGCAGGTCGCGCGGGTCGAAGTAGTCGTACTCGATGGCATAGCCCGGCCGCGTGACGTGGGCGCGCTCGAAGCCGCGGATGCTCCGGACGAACTCCAGCTGCACGTCGTAGGGCAGGCTGGTCGAGATGCCGTTCGGGTAGACCTCGCGCGTGTCGAGGCCCTCGGGCTCGACGAACACCTGGTGCGCGCCGCGCTCGGCGAAGCGCACGACCTTGTCCTCGACGGAGGGACAGTAGCGCGGGCCCACGCCCTCGATGACGCCGGTGAACATCGGCGAGCGGTCGGTCGCCGCGCGGATGATCTCGTGGGTGCGCTCGTTGGTCGCGGTGATGTGGCAGGGCAGCTGCCGCGGGTGGTCCGAGTCGCGGCCGAGGAAGGAGAACACGGGCCGCGGCTCGTCGCCCGGCTGCTCGCGCATCACCGAGTAGTCGAGCGTGCGTCCGTCGAGGCGCGGCGGCGTGCCGGTCTTGAGCCGGCCGACCCGCAGCGGCAGCTCGCGCAGGCGCGCGGACAGCCGGTCGGAGGCGGGGTCGCCGGCGCGGCCGCCCGCGTGGCTGTCGAGGCCCACGTGGATGCGCCCGGCGAGGAAGGTGCCGGCGGTCAGCACCACGCTGCGCGCGGCGAAGGCGACGCCGGAGCGGGTGACGACGCGGCGCGCCCGGCCGCCCTCGACGACGATGTCGGCGACCTCCTGCTGGAACAACTCCAGGCCCGGCTGCGACTCGAGCATCGCGCGGATCGCGCGCCGGTAGAGCTGGCGGTCGGCCTGCGCGCGGGTCGCGCGCACCGCCGGGCCCTTGCTGGCGTTCAGCGTGCGGAACTGGATGCCGGCCAGGTCCGCGGCCCGCGCCATGGCGCCGCCGAGCGCGTCGATCTCGCGCACGAGGTGGCCCTTGCCGATCCCGCCGATGGCCGGGTTGCAGCTCATCTGGCCGAGCGCCTCGATGCTCTGGGTCACGAGCAGGGTGTGCGCACCCAGCCGCGCCGCGGCGAGCGCCGCCTCGGTGCCGGCATGGCCGCCGCCGATGACGATGACGTCGTAGTCCTTCAAGCTGGTTCCAACCCGCACAAGGCATGGCATTCTAGCGCGCCGCCGGCCGCGCGCCGGCCCTGCCCTCGCCCCGAGGAGGCATCGCCAGGGAATGGTCCGCGACCTTGCACACCGGCTGGCCGCCGCCGCGTTCGTTGCGCTGCTCGCCGGCCCCGCGACGGCGAACGGGCCGCGGATCGCGCTCGAGCCCTGCCGGCTCGAGCACCCGCAGGGCGCCGGATCCGTGGCGGCGCGCTGCGGCACGCTCGAGGTGCCCGAGGACCCGGCCGCGCCCGGCGGCAGGCGCATCAGGCTCGCCGTGGCGGTGATCCCCGCGATCAGCACGCGTGCCGAGCCGGACCCCTTGTTCCTGCTGGCCGGCGGCCCCGGCCAGGCTGCGCGCGACGCCTTCGTCCCGCTGCTGCCCGCACTCTCCGGCGTGCGCCGCACCCGCGACCTGGTGCTCGTGGATCAACGCGGCACCGGCGGCTCCAACCGGCTGGCCTGCGATATCCCCGAGGACGCGTGGGCCGAGCCGGAACTGCCGCCGGAGGCGCTCGCGGCCCTCGCCACGGACTGTCTCGCGAAGCTGCCCGGCGACCCGCGCTTCTACACGACCAGTCTCGCGGTGCGCGATCTCGACGCGGTCCGCGCCGCGCTGGGCTACGCCCGGATCAACCTCTACGGCGGCTCCTACGGCACGCGCGTCGCCCAGCACTACGCGCGGCGCTACCCGGCGCGCACCCGCAGCGTCGTGCTCGACTCCTCGGTGCCGCCGGGACTCGCGCTGGGCCCGGGCATGGCGCTCGACGCGGAGGCCGCGCTCAGGGCCGGCTTCGCGCGCTGCGCAGGCGAGGCCGCCTGCGCGGCGCGCTTCGGGAACCTCGACACGCTGTTCGATTCCCTGCGCGAACGCCTCGCCCGCGGGCCGGTGGACGTCGGCCTGGCCGACCCGGTGAGCGGCGAGCAGAAACGGCTCGCGTTCGCACGCAGCCACCTCGCGCTCGCCGTCAGGCTGCTGTCCTACTCCGCGCAGACCGCGAGCCTGCTGCCGCTGCTCATCCACGAGGCCGAGGCCCGCGGCAATCTCGCCCCGCTCGCCGCGCAGGCCGAGATGGTGGGCGAGGCGCTCGACGACAGCATCGCCCATGGAATGCACAACTCGGTCGTCTGCACGGAGGACCTGCCGTTCGTGGAGGAGGCGGGCATCGACCGGCAGGCGCTCGGCCACAGCTACCTCGGCGGCGAACTGCTCGATGGCCTGGCGGCGATGTGCTCCGTCTGGCCGCGCGGCGTGCTGGACGACGACCTGCGCGCGCCGCTCGCCTCGGACATGCCGGCCCTCGTGCTGTCGGGCAGCCTCGATCCCGTCACGCCGCCTGGCTACGGAGCGGCGGCGGCCGCCGGCTTCCGCGACCACCTGCACGTCGTGTTCGAGGGCCAGGGCCACCTGCAGCTCGGGCTCGCCTGCGCGCAGCGCCTGCTGCGGCGCTTCCTCGAGGCCGGGACCGCCCGCGGCCTGGATGCCGCCTGTGTCGAGGAGGTCGGGCCGCCGCCCTTCTTCCTCGGATTCAACGGCGGCGCCCCGTGATCGAGGTGGAAAACCTGGTCAAGCGCTTCGGCGCGGTCGAGGCGGTGCGCGACGTGAGCTTCCGCGCCGGGGACGGACGCATCACGGGCCTGCTGGGCCCGAACGGCGCCGGCAAGTCCACGACCCTGAGGATCCTCTACACCGTGCTCGGCGCCGATGCCGGGCGCGCGGCGGTGGACGGCCTCGACGTCGCCGCCGATCCGCTCGGCGTGCGCCGGCGCATCGGCGTGCTGCCGCATGCCGCGGGGATCTATCCGCAGCTCACGGCGCGCGAGAACGTCCGCTACTTCGGCGAGCTGCACGGCATGAAAGGCGCGGCGCTGGCGCGGCGCGTGGACGCGCTCGTCGACCAGCTCGGCATGGGCGAGTTCGCCGACCGTCGCGCCAAGGGCTTCTCGCAAGGCCAGCGGACCAAGGTCGCCCTCGCTCGCGCGCTCGTGCATTCGCCGCCGACGGTCATCCTCGACGAGCCCACCAACGGCCTCGACGTCATGGCCACGCGCGCGCTGCGGGAGCTCATCCTCGGCCTGAGGAACGCCGGCCACTGCGTGCTGTTCTCGAGCCACGTGATGCAGGAAGTGGCGGCGCTCTGCGACGAGATCGTGATCGTCGACCACGGCCGGGTGGCCGGCTCCGGCACTCCGGCCGAGCTGCAGGCCCGCTTCGGCGGCGCGACGCTCGAGGAGGCCTTCGTCGCCGTGCTCGGCCTGCGGGAAGGCCTCGAATGATCGAAACCCTGCGCGCCGTCGCCCGCAAGGAGCTCCTCGAGACGCTGCGCGACCGCCGGGCGCTGGCCTCGAGCCTGCTCATGGGGCCGGTGCTAGGCCCGTTGCTGCTGGTGCTCGTGCTGAGCCTGTCCCTGAGGCAGTCGGTGACCGCGCTCGACGACGCCATCCCGGTCACGGTCGCCGGCGCCGACCACGCGCCGCAGCTCGTCCAGCAGCTGCGCCAGCAGGGACTGGCGGTGACGCTTCGCGACGGCGACGCAGCGGACATCGCCGCATGGATCGAGTCCGACGGGGAGCTGGTCGTGCTCGCGATCCCGGGGGACTTCGGCACGCGCCTGCTCGCGGGCGAGCCGGCCGCGGTGACCCTGCACGCCGACGGCTCGAACGGCAAGGCCGACCGCCGCGCGAGCCGCGTCCGCGCGGTCGTCCTGGGCCAGTCCGCGACGCTCGCGGCGCTGAGGCTGCAGGCGCGCGGCCTCTCGCCGGTCCTGCTGCAGCCGATCGTCGTGGACGAGATCGACCTGTCCACGCCGACCTCGCGCGCGACGCTGGTGCTCGGGATGCTGTCCTACCTCGTGCTGGTGGTGACGCTGGTCGGCGGGCTGTCGCTCGCCGTGGACGCGACGGCCGGCGAGCGCGAGCGCGGCTCGCTCGAGCCGCTGCTCACCTCGCCGGTGCCGAGGGAGCACCTCATCTACGGGAAGATCCTGGCCTCCGCGTGCTTCATGGCGATCGCGCTCGGGCTCGTGGTGGCGACGCTCGGCCTGTCCGTGCACCGGGTCCCGCTCGAGGACATCGGCATGTCGGCGAACTTCGGCCTCGGCGTCGGGCTGGCGCTGTTCGCGGCGACGCTGCCCTTCGTCGTGGTCGGCGCGGCGCTGCTGACCGTGGTGGCCTCGTTCACGCGCAGCTACAAGGAGGCCCAGACCTGGCTCGGTGTCGTGCTGGTGGTGCCCACGCTGCCGATCGCCATCGCGGGCCTGCTCGACGTGCGCGCGAGCGCGCCGCTGATGGCCGTGCCGAGCCTGTCGCAGCACCTGCTGATCCAGGGCCTGCTGCGCGACGAGCCGCTGCCGGCCGCCTACGCGGCGATCTCGGTCGCCTCGACGCTGGCGGTGGGCCTCGCGCTCACCTGGCTCGCCGGGCGGCTGTACCGGCGGGAGAAGATCCTGGGCTAGGATCCTCCGCAAGCCGCAGAAACTGCAGGGGACGTTCGCCTCGAGTTTGTGCGCGGGCGAGCGATGCCGACTCGAGGTGAATGTCTCCTGCAGTCCGGGACAAACTCGAAGCGAACGTCCCCTCTGGTTTCTCGGGTCTGCCTACCGCACTTCCAGCCGGATCGGCCGCGGCGGCCCGTCGCGTGGCACGGTCACCTCGGCCCAAAGCTCCTGGCCCGGCTCGAGGCGGGTCGGGTCGGGCGCGTGCTCGGGCAGGAAGAAGGCGATCGGCTCGGCCAACGCCCATCCCGCGCCGGCCGGCATCTCGACTCGCTGGATCGCCTGGCCTCGCCACCCCCAAGTCGCCTCGGCCTCGGTCCTGGGCAGCACGGTAGCCACCAGCCTACCGTCCGCGGCCGCCAGCGTCGTCTCGACCACCGACCAGCGCTCCCGCTCGGTGTCTTCGGGCAGTTCCCCGCGCGGTTCGACCACGAGCCGCAGCGAGACGTAGCGGCCGCGGATCGGCAGCACCGGGTCGACGCCGGTGGTGAGCACCCAGACCCGCGGCAGCGCGTGGCGCTCGTAGAGCAGCGCGCCGCCGACGGCCGCCACCAGCAGCACCTGCACCGCCGCGACGAGCAGGCCCTTGGCGAGCAGCGTCACGACCGCTCTCCTTCGAGGCGCGCCAGCAGCCGCCGCCGCACCCGCTCGGCCGCAAAGCCGCCGGCGATGAACAGCAGGCCCATGCCCATGAGACCCGCGGCCCGGCCGAGCATGTCGAACAGGCTCGAGAAGTAGAACGCGAACACGGTCAACGTGAAGCCGCCGATGCCGAGCGTCACGCGGCCGCGGTCGCGGTCGCGCAGGCCCCAGGCGACGAGGCCGACGGAGCATGCCCCGTACAGCAGGTAGATCAACAGCCGCTGCGGCGTGACCGACGGGTCGAGCATCACCACGACGCCCGCCAACGCGGCGGCCGCCGCGACAGGCCAGGCCTCGCGCCCGCGCAGCAGCCACGCCAGCCCGAGCGGCAGCCCGATCGCCAAGGCCCAGCCGGCGGCGAGCAGGCCGACCGGCGCGGGCGCCGGCCCGTCGCCGGCGAGCTCGGCGACGTCGATCGCCCGCACGCTCGCAAGCCCGGCCGCAAAGACGATCAGCGTGGGCTGGCCGAGCCACGCAAGCGCGCGGCGCCAGGAGGCCTCGAGGCCCGGGCCCCGCGCCGACAGGTAGGCCACGCTCAGCACGACGAGGCCGAAGGAGACGACCGACTCGGCCCCGCCGCGGCCGAAGGCGGAGTACCAGGGGAATCGCGCGGTCCACTCGGCAACCAGCCACGCCGGCGCCAGCACCGCGAGCCACAGTATCTGCGGCCCGTCGCGCAGCAAGGCGGCCGCGACGGCGGCGCCGAGCGCCCACAGCAGCAGCGCCTGCGGCCAGTGCTCCTGAAGGTGGAAGATCTGGCCCGAGAGGAAGATCCCGCCACCGAGCGCCGCGGTCCCCGCCGCATGCAGGGCCGTGGCAAGCGCGGGGCTGAAGCGCCCGCCGACGGCTCCGCCCAGGTGAAGCGCGGCGACCGTGGCCAGCACGATCCCGAAGCGCGCCGCGGGCGACAGCTCGTCCCAGTTCGCCGCGATGAACAGGAACAGGCCTGCCGAGACGAGCAGAGCGCCGAGGCCGAAGGCCAGGATCGCGGTCCGGCCGGTGTGGGCCGGCGCCGCCGCCTCGTGCGCCCGCAGGCGCCCGACGGTGGCCGCATCGAGCAGGCCGGCCTCCTGCCAGCGGCGCAGGGCTTGGTCAACGCGGTGGTGCAGGCCGCTCATCTACGGCTTCTCCCGGTGCACACCCATGATCCGTTGCACCGCGACGGTGCGCAATGGGGAAACGCCAGAACTTCAGGGGACATTCCCTTGGAGTTTGTCGCCGGTGCACGGACTGCCGGCGTCGACGGGCGGCGACGCTGCGACAAACTCCAAGGGAATGTCCCCTTCTTTCCGCCTTGTGGCTACACTCGGGCATCCCCAGCGCCGAGGATGCGTCGCCGCCCATGACCGCCGCCTTCGACGAGATGCGCGACGGCGACGGCCGGGTGCGCAGCCACTATCGCGAATTCGAACGGTGGCTCGGCGGCATGCCGGCCGAACGGCTGGCCGAGAAGCGCGCCGAGGCGGACCTGCTGTTCCGCCGGGTCGGCATCACCTTCGCGGTCTATGGCGAGGATGCAGGCGCCGAGCGGCTCATTCCCTTCGACGTCGTGCCGCGCATCATCACCGCCGCCGAGTGGCGCCTGCTGTTCAGCGGCCTGAAGCAGCGGGTGACCGCGCTCAATGCCTTCATCGCCGACATCTACCACGACCAGGAGATCCTGAAGGCCGGCCGGATCCCGCCGGAGCAGGTGCTGTGCAACACCCAGTACCGCCCGGAGATGCAGGGCATCGACGTGCCGGGCGACATCTACGCGCACATCGCCGGCATCGACGTCGTCCGGGCCGGCGAAGGCGAGTTCATGGTGCTCGAGGACAACCTGCGCGTGCCCTCCGGCGTGTCCTACATGCTCGAGGACCGCAAGGTGATGATGCGGCTCTTCCCGGAGCTGTTCGCGAACTACTCCGTCGAGCCGGTTGAGCACTATCCCGACATCCTGCTCGACAACCTGAGGAGCGTTGCGCCCCCCGGCGTGTCGGATCCCACGGTGGTGCTGCTGACGCCGGGCGCCGCCAACAGCGCCTACTTCGAGCACGCCTTCCTCGCGCAGCAGATGGGCATCGAGCTGGTCGAGGGACAGGACCTGTTCGTCCGCGACGGCTACGTGTTCATGCGCACCACGCAGGGCCCGCAGCGCGTGCACGTGATCTACCGTCGCATCGACGACGACTTCCTGGATCCGCTCGCGTTCCGCCCGGACTCGATGCTCGGCGTGCCCGGGCTGCTCGCGGCCTATCGCGCCGGCAACGTGACGGTCGCCAACGCCATCGGCACCGGCGTCGCCGACGACAAGTCCATCTATCCCTACGTGCCGGACATGATCCGCTTCTACCTCGGCGAGGAGCCGGTCATCGCCAACGTGCCGACCTTCATCCTGCGCCGCGAGGAGGACCGTGCGCACGCGCTCGCCCACCTCGAGGAGCTGGTGGTCAAGGAAGTGCACGGCGCCGGCGGCTACGGCATGCTCATCGGGCCGCGGTCGACCCGCGAGGAACGCGAGCGCTTCCGCGCGCTGATCGAGGCGCATCCGGAGCGCTACATCGCGCAGCCGACGCTGGCGCTGTCGACCTGCCCGACCTTCGTCGACGAGGGCCTGGCGCCCCGGCACATCGACCTCAGGCCGTTCGTGCTCTCCGGTCGCGACGTGCGCGTCGTGCCCGGCGGGCTGACCCGGGTCGCGCTGCGCGCAGGATCGCTCGTCGTCAACTCCTCGCAGGGCGGCGGCACCAAGGACACCTGGGTGCTGGAGGCCTGATGCTCAGCCGCACCGCCGACCACCTGTTCTGGATGTCGCGCTACATCGAGCGCGCCGAGAACCTCGCGCGCATGCTGCAGGTGAACGTTCGCACCTCGCTTCTGCCGCGGGCCCCCGAGGAGGTCGACCGGGGCTGGGCCGGCACGCTCGCGATCATCGGCCAGCTGGAGGCCTACCGGGATCGCGGCGGGGCCATCTCGCCCGACCGGGTCGTGCGCTTCGTGGCCTTCGATCCGCACAATCCCGGCAGCATCGTCGCCAACCTGCGGCTCGCCCGCGAGAACGCGCGCGCGGTGCGGGGCACGCTGACCTCCGAGCTCTGGGAGACGATCAACTCGACCTGGCTCGAGCTCGCGGCCCGCTCGCGGCACGAGCTGAGCACCGACGGACTCCTCGATTTCCTGGAGTGGATCAAGCTCAGGTCGCACCTCGCGCGTGGCGTCACGCTCGGCACGATGCTGCGCGACGAGGGCTTCGACTTCACCCGCATCGGCACCTTCCTCGAGCGCGCCGACAACACCGCCCGCATCCTCGACGTGCAGTTCCGGATGCTCGCACCGCAGGGCATCGCCGCGACGACCGCCGTGGACTACTACCGCTACAGCGCGCTGCTGTTCTCCGTCTCCGGCTTCGAGATCTACCGCAAGGTGTACCGCGACCGCATCACCCCGCTGCGCGTCGCCGAGCTGCTGGTGCTGCGGCCGGACACGCCGCGCTCGCTGCACCGCTGCGTGTCCGAGATCGACGCGCACCTGCAGTCGGTCGCCAACCAGCAGGCCGGCGAGACGCTGCGCCGGGCCGGCGAGCTGCACGCCCTGCTGCGCTACGGCCGCATCGACGTGATCGCCGAGGACGGCTTCCACGAGTTCCTCGCCGACTTCATGGGCCGCGTCGCCGACCTCGGGCGGCGCATCGCCCGCGACTTCCTCGTATCCACGGTGAACTGAGTGCTGCTGTCCATCCGCCACGAGACGATCTACCGCTACAGCCGCCGCGTGGAGCATTCGGTGCAGATCGTGCGGCTCACGCCGCGGCCGGAGGTGCTGCAGCGCACGCTGCGCTGGCGGGTGGCGTCGCCCGGCCGGCAGGTCGAGCAGGTCGACGCCTTCGGCAACGTGACCCACCTCGTCACGATCGACGAGCCCGTCGAGGAGATCCACCTCGTCGCCGAGGGCGTGGTGGACACCAGCGACGCCGAGGGCAGCGTGCCTCCCGAGGCGGGTGGACTCTCGCCGCTGGCGTTCCTCGCGGACACCCGCCTGACGCGCCCCGACGCGGCGATCGTCGCGCTCGCCGGGCGGCACGGCCGCGACGCGCTGTCGAAGGAAGAGGGCCTGCTGGCGCTCGCCGACGAGATCCGCGGCGCGGTGGTCTGGGAACCGGGCGTGACCACGGTCGACCACGACGCCGCCGAGGCGCTCGCGCTCGGCCGGGGCGTGTGCCAGGACCACGCCCACCTGTTCGCCTCGGTCTGCCGGCTGGCCGGCATCCCGGCCCGCTACGTCAGCGGCTACTTCCACACCGGCGAGTCGAGCGTGGCGAGCCACGCCTGGGCGGATGCCTGGCTCGGCGCCGAGCGGGGCTGGTTCAGCATCGACGTCACCCACGGCACGGTTGCCGGGCCGCAGCACTGCCGGCTCGCGGTCGGCCGCGACTACCTGGACGCCGGACCCGTGCGCGGGGTGCGCCGGGGCGGCGGCGAGGAGGACATGCAGGTTGCGGTGAACGTCTCGGGCGAGCCGCCGCGGCCGCGGCGGACCTGGCGGGAGCGGCAGCAGTAGCGGCGCAGGTCCCGGCATGGCAGGCTCCGGATGCGTGGCGGAACCATCTCAACCGACGGAACCTGACTCGATGACCTACTGTGTCGGCATCCTCGTGGACGCGGGCCTCGTCATGCTCGCCGACTCGCGCACCAACGCGGGCGTGGACAACATCAGCACCTTTCACAAGGTCACCGTGTTCGAGCGCCGCGGCGAGCGGGTCTTCGTGCTGCTCACGGCCGGCAACCTCTCCCTCACCCAGTCCGTCGTCGCGCTGCTGCGCGAGGCGGTCGAGGAAGCGGACGGGCGGCCGAACCTGTTCGACGCCGAGAACATGCACGAGGCCGCGCGCTGCGTGGGCGACGCCATCCGCGCGGTGCATGCCCGCGACGCCGAGCACCTCGAGAAGTTCAAGATGGAGTTCAACGTCTCGATGATCCTCGGCGGCCAGATCAAGGGCGAGCGGCCGCGGATGTTCAACCTCTACCCGGCCGGGAACTTCATCGAGGCGACCCAGGACACCTGCTACTTCCAGATCGGCGAGTTCAAGTACGGCAAGCCGATCATCGACCGCGTCGTCAACCGTCAGTCGCGCCTGCAGCGCGCCGCCAAGTGCGGCCTGGTGTCCATGGACTCGACGATGCGCTCGAACCTCACCGTCGGCCCGCCGATCTCGGTGGTCACCATCCGCACCGACGAGTACCGGGTCGCCAGCCACCAGGTGATCGACGCCGACAACGAGTACTTCCGCACCATCCGCAACCGCTGGGGCGAGGCGCTGAGCCAGGCGTTCCGGGAGCTGCCGGACCCGGACTGGCTGGAGCCGTCGCCACGGAACGATCCGCCGGCGCCGGCGGTCCAAGCCGCCGTATCCACGCAGGAGTGACGCCATGATCCGCCGCGCCGCCGTCGCGGCCGCGCTCGCCGGCTTCGGGCTCGCCGCCCAGGCCCAGCTGCTGTCCGTGCCGATGAAGGGCCTCGGCAACGAGTGGGTCAAGCAGCTCGAGCTGCGCGGCCGGCTCGACTGGGAGTGGATCGAGACCTATCCCGAGCAGGTTTTCTTCGCGACGCGGCAGGACGCGCAGCGCGAGGGCGACGTCGTCACCATGTGGCTGCGCATCGAGTACAAGAACTCGCGCAATCCCGGCCCGCACCGCAGCGCCGCCAGCCGCGACCAGTGGGACTGCAGGGAGAAGCGCCGCGCCAACACGGGGACGCTCTTCTACCGCTGGAACAACCTGCAGGACGACGACCCCGAGCGGGCCACCACCATCCTCAGGAACTGGGAGAAGGTCGAGCCGGGCACCCTCGCCTGGACGCTGCTCGAGTTCGCCTGCAGCATCCAGCCGACCCAGGAACTCGTGCCGACGCCGCCGCGCGCAGGCTGACCCAGTCCGGTCAGGCGTCCTCGGCGAGGAGCGTCTCGCGCGCTGATGCGAGCGCCTGCAGCTGTTCCTCGCCCACCTTCGGGTAATGCAGGCCGAGCGAGGCCAGCGTGTCCACCACCACCGCCGCGACGACCGCCCGCGTGAACCACTTGCTGTCGGCCGGGACGACGTACCAGGGCGCGTGCTCGCTCGCCGTCTCGCGAATGGCGGTCTCGTAGGCGTCCATGTAGGCGTCCCAGTGGCCGCGCTCCTTGACGTCGCCTGCCGAGAACTTCCAGTGCTTCTCAGGCTCCTCGATGCGCTCGAGGAAACGCTTCTTCTGCTCCTCGCGCGAGACGTTCAGGAAGAACTTGCGGATGACCAGGCCGTTGTTGTCCAGGTACCGCTCCCAGGCCCGGATGTCCTGGTAGCGGTTCTTCCACAGCCGCTTCCCCGCACGCGGCGCCGGCAGGTTCTGCCGATCGAGGTGCTCCGGATGCACCTTCACCACCAGCACCTCCTCGTAGTAGGAGCGGTTGAAGATGCCGATGCGGCCGCGCTCCGGCAGCGCCCGCGCGCAGCGCCAGAGGAAGTCGTGGTCCAGCTCCTCCGCCGAGGGCGCCTTGAAGGAGGTCACGTGGCAGCCCTGCGGGTTCACGCCCGACATCACGTGCTTGATCGCGCCATCCTTGCCGGCGGCGTCCATCGCCTGGAAGACGAGCAGGATCGCCCAGCGGTTCTGCGCGTAGAGCATCGCCTGCAGCTCGGCGAGCGCCTCCACGCCGGTCTTCAGCGCACGCTGGGCGCGCTTCTTGTCGGATTTCTTCAACCAGGCGGTGTCGGCCGGGTCGTAATCCTTCAAGCGGAACTTGCGGCCGTCGGTGACCCGGTAGGCCGCGGCCAGCCTGCGGGCCTCCTCGCGCAGGTCGCGCTTCGCCATGGTGCCATTCCTCGCGTCCCGTGGTGACCGCCCCGATGGTACGCTGCGCCGTGTCTCGCCACACCCCGCGCGACCGAGGCGCCATGCCCGCAGGCCACGCCCAGCCCTTCGAAGTCGCTGCCGAGCTGCTCGGGCCGGACGGCCTCGTGCTCGATGAGGCGGCGCGCGCGGACGGGTCGGCCGACGTCTACGCCGCCGGCGCGACCTGCGCCGCGATCCTGCGTCCCGCCGACCGTCACGCGCTGGCCGCCGCGGTGAAGCTGCTCGCCGACACCGGCTACGCGCTGATCCCGCGCGGCGGCGGGCTCACCTACACCGGCGGCTACACGCCGCCGCACGAACGCTCGGTGATCGTCGATACCTCGCGGCTCGACCGCATCGTCGAGCTGAGCGCGGAGGACATGCTGATCACCGTCGAGGCCGGCGTGACCTGGAAGCGCATCCACGAGACGCTCGCGCCGCTCGGCCTCCGGCTGCCCTTCTTCGGCACGTTCTCGGGGGCGCGCGCGACGGTGGGCGGCGGCCTGTCGAACGGCGCGTTGTTCCACGGCACCGGCCGCTACGGCACCGGGGCGGACATCGCGCTCGGGCTCGCCGTCGTGCTGGCCGACGGCACGTTGCTCCAAACGGGGCAGGCCGGCTTCGGCGGCCGGCCGTTCTACCGCACCTACGGGCCGGACCTCACGGGCCTGTTCCTGCACGACTGCGGCGCGTTCGGCATCAAGGTGGAGGCGACGCTCCGGCTGATGCGTGCGCCGGAGCACGCGGGCTACGCGTCCTTCGCGGTGCCCGACATCGAGCGCGCCGCGCTGCTGGTGTCCGAGCTCAGCCGCAGCGGCGCGGTCGAGGAGGTCTACGCCTTCGACCCCGTCTCGACGCGCCACAGTCTCGAGGGCGTCGACCTCAAGCGCGCGGTGCGCACGCTCGGCGGCGTGCTGCGCGGCCAGGGCAGCTGGCTCAAGGGGCTCAGGGAGGGCGCGAGGCTGGTCGCCGCGGGGCGCGACTTCGCGCCGGATGACGCCTGGTCCGTGCACGTCGCCTGCGCGGGGCGCAGCGGCGCGGCGGTCGAGGCGGACGTCGCCGCCTGTCGCGACATCGCCGCGGGCCTCGCGGCCGTGGAGCTGCCGAACTCCGTGCCGAAGGCGGTGCGCGCCGACCCGTTCCCGGCCCCGCAGGCGCTCGGGCCACAGGGCGAGCGCTGGGCCGCGCTCAACGCGAAGGTGGCGCACTCGGACGCGCTGGCGTTGATCCGCGACGGCCAGGCGCTCTTGGCGTCCCACGCCGAGGCGATGCGCGAGGCAGGCGTGTGGACGACCGGCCTGCTGATCGGCATCTCGAACCACGCCTTCAGCTACGAGCCGGTGTTCCGCTGGTACGACGCGTGGCTGCCGCTGCACCGCGAGACGGTGTCGCCGGCCACCGCGAAGGCGCACCCGGAGCCCGCGCCGAACCTCGCCGCGCGCGAGCTCGTGCACCGCGTCCGGGCCAAGATGATCGACCTGTTCCGCCGCCACGGCGCGGCCTCGAACCAGATCGGCCGCAGCTATCCGTGGCTCGATGCGGCGCGCCCCGAGACGCGCAGGGTCGTCGAGATGCTGAAGTCCGGCCTCGACCCGCGGGGCGTCCTCAACCCCGGCGTCCTGGGCCTCGGCTGAACCGCCGCCGAGCCTCGCGCGGAGCCGTCCCCGTGCACCGTCGAGGTGCGGTCCTGTACGCCGGATGAGTACTCATGGTGCACGGCGGCGCCGAGACCTGACGCGCTGACGCCACAGCTCCCGTCGGGCTCCCGCAGGACTGTTCCCGGGCCTTTTTGCCGAGTAATGTAGCGCGCGAGAACAACGACGCCCGTCGAGGGCTCAGGGAGTGTTTCAGACATGCATCACCAGTCCAGGCCGCTGCAGGCGGCCGTTTCGCTCGTGCTCCTGGTCGCCGCGGGCGGCGCCGCGCAGGCCCAGTCGGCCAACGCGGGCGTCGACCTCGAAGCCATCGTCGTCACCGGTTCGCGCATCGTCCGCGATCCGAACGAGACCGCGCCGCTGCCGGTGAGCACGCTCGGGGGAGACGCCATCCGGTCTTCCGGCGCGGCCGACGCGACCGCGGCGCTGCGGCAGATTCCGGCGCTCGCGTCCTCGGGCACGGTCGCCGACTCGCTCGAACGAGGCGACGGCGGCGTCGGCCAGGCGACGCTCGACCTGCGCCAGCTCGGCGCGAACCGCACGCTGGTGCTGGTCGACGGCTACCGCCACGTGTCCGGCGTCGCGGGTTCGCAGACCGTGGACGTGTCGACCATCCCGACGGCGCTGATCGAGCGCGTCGACGTGCTGACCGGCGGCGCCTCGGCGGTGTACGGCGCGGACGCCGTCACCGGCGTCGTGAACTACGTGCTGAAGAAGGATTTCGAGGGCTGGGAGATCGACTTCCAGCCGGGCATCTCCTCGGAGAGCGACGGCGAGACCTACCGGCTCGACGCCACCTGGGGCCGGAACTTCGCGGACGGTCGCGGCAACCTCACGGTCTCCGCCGGTTTCACCAAGGAAGAGGAGGTGCTGCTCGGCGATCGCAGCTTCACGGCCAACAACGGCCGCGCCAACAACAGCACGACCTACGGACACCCGGACCGGCGCTTCCAGCAGGGCGACATCGATCCGCTGACCATGCCCAACTTCGCGAGCCGCTTCTCGCTCGCGGCCGGACGCTATCCCTACGGCTTCCGGATCCCGACTCCGCAGGATGCGGCGTCGATCTGGCCGGGCGGCCTCACCGCCGCCGAGCAGGCGCTCATCGACCGCGCCGCCAACGCCCCGCTGTACCTGATCGGCCGCGATCCGCGCTTCGCCATCAGCTCCGGCGCCGGCCTGCTGTGGCGCGCCGACTTCGATTTCTTCGGCACCGACCTCGACGGCAACGGCCGTCCGGACTGCGACGACAGCTACATCGGCAGCTTCGCCTTCGGCTTCGGCGGCGCCTGCTACGTCACGACGCCCGGCGGCGGCGTGGAAATCTTCCGCGACGGCGTCATCGCCACCGGCTCGAACCAGTTCGGCGGCGACGGCGCGGTCGAGCGCACGAACGCCACCTCGCTCATCCCGGGCAGCGAGCGGCTCTACGTCAACGTCCGCGGCAGCTTCGAGTTCACGCCCCAGGTCGAGGGCTTCGTCGACGCCAAGTTCGTCAACAACGACACGGTCTCGCGCGACAGCTACAACACCTTCTACGACAGCCTGCTGATCTTCCCGGAAAACCCGTACATCCCGTCGGTGCTGCAGTCCGAGGCGGACGACGCCGGCGGCCTGCGCGTGAGCCGCGACATGCTCGACCTCGGCGCCGGCATCCAGGATGCCGAGCGCGACACCTATCGTCTCGTGGCGGGCCTGCGCGGCGGCCTCAACGACCACCTGCGCTACGAGGTGGTCGCCAACCACGGCCGCACCAAGAGCGAGGTGACGGAGAACAGCTCGGTGCTCTACGACCGCCTGTTCGCCGCGATCGACGTGATCGACGGCCCGGGCGGCCAGCCGATCTGCCGCTCCGACGTGGACCCGACGCCGCACCCCGGCAGCGAGTTCTTCCCGATCATCCGGCCGGGCTTCTATACCTTCAACCCGGGCGACGGCCAGTGCCGGCCGGCCAACATCCTGGCCGGCGAGCAGTCCCTCAGCGCGGCGGCGGTCGACTTCATCACGGCGCCGACCACGACCCGCTACGACATCGAGCAGACGGTGTTCACGGTGAGCTTCGCGGGCGACAGCGGCGCCTTCTTCGAGCTGCCGGCCGGCCCGGCCCAGTTCGCATTCGGCGTCGAGTACCGCGAGGAGAAGTCCGAGACCCGCTACGATCCGCTCGAGCTCGGCCTGCTGCCGGCCAACTCGCCCGCCGGCGCGGCCGGCACGTTCATCGGCGATCTCTTCGACCCGGACCTCGACGACATCCCCCAGTCGCTTATCTTCGACGCCTCCGCGCGGGTCTTCGACACCGGCGGCAAGTTCGACGTCAAGGAGGTCTTCGCGGAGGTGTCCGTGCCGCTGCTCGCCGGCAAGCCCTTCGCGGAGGAGCTGACGGTCGGCGCCGCGGCGCGCTACGCCGACTACTCGACGATCGGTGGCGCGACGACCTGGAACATCAACGGCATCTGGGCGCCGGTCGAGGACCTGCGCGTGCGCGGGACTTACTCCGTGGCCATCCGCGCGCCGGACATCTTCGAGCTGTTCAGCCCGCAGCAGGGCACGACCTTCCGGCCCGCGGATCCCTGCGAACAGTCGACCATCGACGCCCTGATCGCGGCCGGCGACCCGAACGCACAGAACCGGCTCGCCAACTGCCGTGCCGACGGCATCCCGCAGGGCTTCGTCGACCCGCTCAGCGCGCGCTTCGCGGGCACCAGCGGCGGCAATCCCGACCTGACGGAGGAGGAGGCCACCACCTACACCATCGGCCTCGTCTTCCAGCCGCGCTGGGTGAGCGGGCTGCTCTTCTCGCTCGACTACTACTCGATCGAGATCGAGGACGCCATCGACTCCGTGTCGTCGCAGGACATCGTCAACACCTGCTACGACCTGTCGACCTTCCCGAACCAGTTCTGCGAGCTGTTCACGCGCAACCGCGACCCGGGTTCGCTGACCTTCCTCGGCTTCGACTTCCTGCAGCAGACGCAGCTCAACTTCGGCCGCATCGAGACCTCGGGCGTGGACTTCCGCGTCGATTACCGCTTCGGGCTGGGGGCCAACAACTTCGCCCTGGGCCTGACCGGCAACTGGACCGAGAAGCTGGACCGCTTCTTCGATCCGGTGGACAAGAGCCTCGTCAATCCGGGCCTGAAGGAGCTCGGGGCGCCGGAGTGGTCGGGCCTGTTCACCGCCGCGTGGAACCGCGACGCGCTGACGGTCAGCTACGGCATGCAGTACATCGGCGAGCAGGGCGTGGCCATCGCCGTGCAGATCGAGCGCGTCGGGCTAGAGTTCGGCCCGGCTGGCATCGCCGACGAGTACTTCGTGCACAACCTGTCGGCGGACTACGCGTGGAACGACCAGTTCACCTTCTATGGCGGCGTGAGCAACCTCACGAACGAGGAGCCCTACCTCGCGAGCTCCGCCTATCCGGTGAGCGGCATCGGCCGGTTCTACTTCCTCGGCCTGAAGGCGCGTCTCTGAGGACGCCGGCATGACCACGGCCCTGCCGGTTCGCACCGGCAGGGCCGTTTTCTTTCGGCGCCCGAGGGGCCGCTAGCGCTGGGCGATCCGCTGCCGGAGCGTGATCAGCGCGAGCGTCGCTTCCCGCAGCCGCGGCCGCTTCCTGCCCGCCATGTTCTCCGCCTCGGATTCGGAGATCCGCCTGGCATCCTCGACCCATGACTCGAGGATCCGCAGGCGATCCGCCTCGCCGAGCCCGGCGGCCGTGAGCACGTCGTCCGGTGAAGGGAAATGCGCCGAGGGATCGAGTACCAGTGCATCGACATCCGGCCGTTTCCTGTGCCGATCGCTCACCCCTGCGCTCCTCAGTTGAAGCGCTTCTTCACGTCCTTGAACGTGTCGCCAAGGCGATCCCAGGCCTTCTCCAGGCCCTGGCGCATGTCGTCGAAGGCCTCGTCGGTCGAGGCCCGCAGCCGGTCGAGCTCGCCCGCGGCCTGGGTCCGCTGCTTCTTGAGCGTCGCGACGGCGGACTTGAGCTCCGCGCGGCCCTCGGCCCCCGCGCTCTCCGCCTTTGCCTCCAGCGCCTCGAGCTCCGCGCCCCACTGGTCCAGCCGGCGCTTCATGGTCGTGAGTGCCTGTTCCCTGTTCATGTAGCCTCCTCCTGTGCTTCGACTGGCGGTTTCGGCGATGCCGGCGCAGCGCGCCGCGGATCGGAAACGGGGCGAGTACGCCGCGTCCCCGTCGCCGGGCGACAGCCGTTCTTTGCAATACGGGTATGCAATTCAGACCCCGCGCTGCCCGTCGAGTTCACATGGATTTCCGCGAGACGGCCCGCTGTTCCGCCGGATGCGTCACGCCGCCGCGAGGCATATGATCCCGCGTGGAGGCTCGCCATGACCGGAAGAACCCTCTCGCTGTTGATTCTGCTCGCGCTGCTCGCGCTGTTCGCGGTGGTCAACTGGGGCACCTTCATCGCGCCCACGCGGCTGTCTCTGCTGGTCACCACGGTGGAGGCGCCGCTCGGCCTCGTGATGCTCGGCTTCGTCGCGTTGCTGACGGCCGTGTTCCTCGGCTACGTGATGTTCGTGCAGGCCTCGGCGCTGTCCGCGGCCCGGCGGCAGGCGGACGAGCTGCGCCGCCAGCGCGAGCTCGCCGACCAGGCGGAAGCCTCGCGGTTCACGGCGCTGCAGGAGTTCGTCGCGGGCGAGGTCGGCGCGTTGAAGGCTGCGCAGGCCGAGTCCGAGACGCGCGTTCTCGCGCAGCTCACGGAAGCCGCGAACGGCCTCGCGGCGGCGGTCGGCGAGGTGCACGACCGGCTCGAACGCCAGTGGCCGACGTCGCCCGAGCTGCAGCCCTGAGTCGGCGCGGCGGCGCGGACTGACTGCCTTGGCCGTCGGCAGGGAGCGCCTCGCCCAGACGCTGCGCCGGCTGCGCCTGAAGCGCCAGTCGCCGGAGAGCCGGATCCTGTTCCGCAAGGCGCCGCTCTCGGCCGAGAGCGTGCTGCTGGTGCGCGGGCTGATGGTGCTCGGGCTGTTCGGCCTGGTGTTCGTGGCCTTCTACCTCGATCGCGGCGGCCTCAGGGACAGCGTCGACGGCCACGTCTCGGCGCTCGACGTGCTGTACTTCACCATGATCACCATCACCACGGTCGGCTATGGCGACATCGTGCCGGTCACCGAGCAGGCGCGGCTGTTCGACACGCTCGTCGCCACGCCCGTGCGCATCTTCGTGTGGTTCATCTTCCTGGGCACGGCCTACCAGTTCGTGATCCAGCGCGTCGTCGAGGATTTCAAGATGTCCAGGCTCCAGGCCCAGCTCCAGGGACACGTCGTGATCTGCGGCTACGGCGACAGCGGCCGCCTCGCCGCGAGCGAGCTCGTCAGCCGCGGCACGCCGCCGGAGAGCATCGTCGTCGTCGACAACAACGAAGCGAGCCTGCGGCTCGCCTCCGACGCCGGCTACATCGGCCTGAACGGGCTTGCGACGCGCGAGGAGCTGCTGCGCGTCGCAGGCATCGAGCGGGCGCGCGCCGTGATCATCGCCCTCGGCCGCGACGACACCACGCTGCTGTGCCTGTTGACGGTGCGCACGCTCAATTCGACGGCGCGGGTGGTGGTCAGCATCCGCGAGGGCGAGAACCGCAAGCTGGTCGAGAAGGCCGGCGCGGACGTCGTGATCTCGCCCTGGCAGGTCAGCGGCTACCTGCTGGCCGACGGCGTCGACCAGACCCACGTGGTCGACATCTCCCAGGAGATGCTCTCGCAGGGCGGCCTCATGGACCTCGTGCAGCGACCCGTGCGCTCGGACGAGGTCGGCACGCCGCCGCGCGATCTCCCGCGCACGCTCATCGTCGCGGTGATCCGGGACGGGCGCCGCGTGTGGTTCTGGGAGTGCCGCGACCAGCCGCTCGAGCCGGGCGACGTGCTGATCACGGTGGACGCCAACCACGCCTGACGGCGCGCCGGCGCCCACGGTCAGCCCGGGATCACTTGTCCTTCAGGATGAAGGTGACCTTCAGGCGCACCTTCCAGGCGACGATCTTGCCCTGCTCGACCGTCACCTCCTGGTCGCCGACCCAGGCGGCAGTGACGTTCTTGAGCGTCTGGTTCGCGCGCTTCACGCCCTCGGCGACCGCGTCCTCGAAGCTCTTCTTCGAGGTGGCGGTGATCTCGGTGATTCTTGCGACGGACATGGGGTTCCCTCCTCGTGGCAGGCCGCGGAGCCTCCGGAGGAGGTTCCGCCGGCACCTCGCAAGGATGCGCGCATCGAAACGCAGTGTCGACCCGGATTGCCGCTAGTGGCGCAGGAGCGCGTCCTGTGCCTGGGCCGGTTCGTAGCCGACGTGCGCAGCCCGGCCATCGAAGCCACGCTTCGAACTTGCTGCGGCGCCCCACTTCGCAAGTGCCGCGCGCTCAGCCTAGAGCTGCTGCCAGAGGATCAGCCTTCCGGTACTCGTCAGCCGATACATCGCTGGCCGGGTCGCGGTCTCAGCAAGCGTCTCTATTGCCGGCAACGCGGCCAGGACCCGCTGGGCGTTATCGTCGCCTGTGGCGTTGGCATTCGCAAGAAAGACGCCCAGCACACCGTGCTTCCGGTACGCGGCAATCTCGTTGGGCCGGTAACGGATCTTCAGGTCCTTCGTGATGACGATCCAGCCAATACGGCCCGCGTGTTCCAGCCAAGCTTCGTCCGGTGCATTCTGGGCGAAGTGGTCATCATGGCTCTCGACGCGTGCGCCGGCGCTGCGGAGTGCTTTGACCATGCCGCGACCCAACGATCGGTCGACGAAGAGTATCGGGCGTGCGGCATCAGGCCGCATTCAATGGCAGCTCGCAGCGCAGCGCTTCCTCGATCTCTTCGCGGGTCGCGCCGTAGTCGGCCGCCAAGGCATCCACCGTATCCCCCGCCTTGTAGCGCTCGGCGACGATGGCCGTCGGCACCCCGAGGCGCCCGATGCTCGGCCTGCCGAAGGCCAGCTCCGGGTCGATCACGATCGGACCGCGCGTTTCACGGCTCCGCTGGGAGTGAGTGAAGGGAAACAGCCGGATCGGGATGCCCTGTGGATTGCGCTCGATCCTTCGCAGGTGCATCTCGATCAGGTCGCGCACTGTGATCTGCCCTCCCCGCGACGCGTTGAGCAACTCGCCGCCGAGCCGCTCGACGAACAGGTCCACACCATCGGTCTCGAACTGATGGTCCGCAAGCGGGTGCCCGCTCCTGTATCGCTTCTTCAGGAATTCGACCGCGTTTCTGACCTGCCGGAACTTCACTCGGTGCTCGCGGCGAACGGCAGAAAGGACGTGCGCCTCGACGAGGTTGGTGAACGAAAGATACCGGCCGTCCGGATCGGCAGGAGTGATGACTGCGCCGGAATGGCGCTGGCCGGAGGCCGTTGGATACGGCCGTCCTCTCACCCAGGACCGCAGTGTCGGTACGGGCAGCGACAGCAGGTGCGCGGCCTCGGTCAGGCCATAGGCCGGTGCGTCGAGGACTTTCCTGCGCATGCTCATGGTGGCCCCCAAAGTCGAAGCTCGGCGCATCAGGTGAGCACGGCGCAACATGGGCCGCATTCTGCGCGCCTCGGGATCATATCCGACCGCCAGTTTCTGCTGTACTCGCCACGAAATCGGCGGACCTGGCTCACTTCCCGATGCAGAAACTGCCGAAGATCGCGCCCAGCAGGTCGTCGTTCGTCACGCGGCCCGTGATGTCGCCGAGGGCGTCCTGGCCGAGGCGCAGTTCCTCGGCGACCAGCTCGAACGCCCGCCTCGCGAGCAGCAGGTCCTGCGCCCGGTCGAAGTGGCCGCGGGCGCGGCCGAGCGCCTCGACGTGGCGGGCGCGTGCGGAGAAGCTTCCTGCGCCGCCCTGCTCGTAGCCGGCGCGCTCCTTGAGCCGGGCGCGCAGCGCGTCGAGGCCGAGGCCGGTCCTGGCGGATATGACCACCGACGGCACAGTCCCCTGCGGCGACAGTCCCCGATTCAGATCGGCCTTGTTCCACACCACGAGCGCCGGCACGCCGACAGGCAGGCACGCGAGCTCGGCGCCGAGCGCCTCCGGCTCCAGCGCAACCGTGCCGTCCACGACGTAGAGCACCAGGTCGGCGCGCGCGAGCTCCTCGCGCGCGCGGCGCACGCCCTCGCCTTCGACGACGTCCTGTGCCTCGCGCAGGCCCGCCGTGTCCACGACGTGCAGCGGCAGGCCGTCGAGGTCGATGCGCTCGCGCAGCAGGTCGCGCGTCGTGCCGGGGATCGGCGTGACGATCGCCGCCTCGTGGCCGGCGAGCGCGTTCAGCAGGCTCGACTTGCCGGCGTTCGGCTTGCCCGCGATCACCACGTGCAGGCCGTCGCGCAGCAGGCGCCCCTGGTCCGCGGCCCGCGCGATCCGCGTGAAGCGCTCCCCGATGTCCGCCAGGCGCGCGGCCACCTCGGGCGAGCCGAGGAACTCGACGTCCTCGTCGGGAAAGTCGATCGCGGCCTCGACGTAGATGCGCAGCTCCATGACCGCCGCGGCCAGCTGCTCCACCTCGCGCGAGAATTCGCCCTGCAGGGAGCGCATCGCCGCGCGCGCCGCCTGCGCCGAGCCCGCCGCGATCAGGTCGGCCACGGCCTCCGCCTGCGCGAGATCCACCTTTCCCGCGAGGAACGCGCGTTCGGTGAACTCCCCGGGTCGCGCCGGCCGGGCGCCGAGCTCGACGATGCGCGCCATCAGCAGGTCCATCACCATCGGCCCGCCGTGGCCGTGCAGCTCGAGCACATCCTCGCCCGTGAAGGAGGCCGGCCCCGGGAAGTAGATCGCGAGGCCGGCGTCGAGCGGCTCGCCGGCCGCGTCGAGGAAAGCCGCGAGCGTCGCCCGCCGCGGCGGCGGCAGGCGGCCGATCAGCAAGGCGGCGATCGCGGCCGCCCGCGGGCCGGACACGCGCACGATGCCGATGCCGCCGCGCCCGGGCGGCGTCGCCGGTGCCGCGATCGTGTCGGTCGCGCTCATGCGCGGAAGTATAGGCGCGGTGGCCGGCGCGGCCGCCGCGGCGCGCTACTGGGTGCGCTCCTTCCTGGCCTCGGCCTCGACCACGCGGTTGATCTTCCACTGCTGCGCGATGGACAGCAGCGTGTTGGTCAGCCAGTAGAGCACGAGGCCGGCCGGGAACCACGCGAACATGACCGTCATCACCACCGGCATGAAGGCGAAGACCTTCGCCTGCACCGGGTCCGGCGGCGCGGGGTTCAGCTTGAACTGGCCGTACATCGCCACGCCCATCAGGAGCGGCAGGATGAAGAACGGGTCGCGCGACGACAGGTCCTGGATCCAGCCCATGAACGGCGCCTGGCGCATCTCCACGCTCTCGAGCAGCACCCAGTAGAAGGCGAGGAAGAACGGGATCTGCACCAGCATCGGCAGGCAGCCGGCGACCGGGTTGATCTTCTCGCGCTTGTAGAGATCCATCATCGCGCGGGCCTGGCCCTCGCGGTCGTCCTTGTAGCGCTCCTGGATCGCCTTGAGCCGCGGCGCCACCGTGCGCATCTTGGCCATCGAGCGCCCGCTGGTCTCGGACAGCTTGTAGAACACCAGCTTGATGAGCAGCGTGACGATCACGATCGCCCAGCCCCAGTTGCCGACGACGCCGTGGACCTTGTCCAAGAGCCAGAACAGCGGCTGGGAGAGGATCGTGAGCTTGCCGTAGTCGGCGGTGAGCTCGAGCCGCGGGCCCGCCTGCTCGAGCTGCGACTGCAGCTTCGGGCCGACGAACAGCCGCTCGGTGAAGACCGCCGGCGTGCCGGGCTGCACCGCCTTGGCCGGCCCGACGGTGCGGAACAGGTAGTCCTGGCCGTCGACCCGCAGCTGGTACTGGTAGGCCTCGCCGGTAGGCGGGACGATCGCCGAGACGAAGTGGTGCTGCAGTGCGGCGGCCCAGCCTCCGCTGATGCTGCGGTCGAGGCGCTGGTCGTCCCGGTCCTCGATGTCGAGCTTCTGGTAGCTCTGCCCGTCGTACATGGCCGGGCCGCGGAAGGCATAGCTCTCCACGTCGAACATCGAGCGCTTGACCGGGACCGAGTGGCGCAGCAACTGCGAGTACTGCGCGAGCGCGACCGGCGCGCCGCTGGCGTTGTTGACGTCGTAGACGGCGTCGACGACGTAGCTGCCGCGCCGGAATACGTAGGTCTTGGTGACGGTGAGCCCGGCGCCGTCGGTCCAGGTCAGCGGCACCCGCAGCTCGTCGGCGCCTTCGGCCAGCCGGAATTCCCGCGCGGGGGCGCTGAACAGCGCCTTGTGATTGGGCTCGGCGCGGCCGGGATCGCCGGTCGTGAGGCCGGACTGGTAGACGTACAGCGTGTCCGCGCTCGTGGCGTCGAACAGGCGCACCGGCGTGGCGGGATCGTCCTTGTGGAGGGGATATTCCGGCAGGTCGGCGCGGATCAACGAGCCACCCTCGAGCGACAGGCTGAGGTCGAGGACGTCGGTGCGCACCTGCAGCGTGGTCGCCTGCGGAAGGGCCGGCGTGGGCACGCCCGCGGCGTCCGCGGCCGGGGCCACCTCGACCGGCGCGCCGACCGTGGGCAGCGCGTCGGCAAGACCCCCGGCGGCCGGCACGGCGCCGCCCGCGGCGGGCGCGGCGGCGGGCTGCGGCGCGACGGCGCGCGCCTCGGCCTCGCGGTCCTTCATCCAGGCGTCGACGTTGAGCCAGGCGACGAACAGGAGGCCGAACCACAGCAGCAGGCGGACGTTGTTCATCGTTGCAGGGCTCCCTCGCGCGGCACCGGGTCGTAACCGCCGGGGTTCCACGGATGGCAGCGGCAGATCCGGCGCAGGCCGAGCCAGCCGCCTTTCACGGCGCCGTGGTGGTCGATCGCCTCGAGGGCGTAGGCGGAACAGGTCGGGTGGAAACGGCAGTTCGGGCCCAGCAGCGGGCTCACGAACCAACGGTAGAACTGGATCAGGGCTCGCAGGACGTGCTTCATGGTTCGCGGAGTTGCCGCCACAGACGCTCGAGGCTCGCGAGCATCTCCGGGCCCGTGGCTTCGCGAGCGGCGCTGCGCGCGCTCACGAACAGGTCGGCCGGAGGCAGGAGGTGCTGCTGGAGCCGGAAGGATTCTCGCACGCATCGGCGGATCCGGTTGCGTCGTACGGCCGTGCCGGCGGTTCGCAGCGACACGGCCATGCCGAGCCGCGCATGCCCGAGGTCGTTGGGAAGGGACTGGACGCTGAAGAGCGCATTGCCGAAGCGCCGCCCGCCGGCGCGCACGCGGTCGAAGTCCGCGGCCGCGCGCAGCTTGTGCGTTGACTTGAAGGCGAGGCGGGTCGTGGCCGCCCTGCCGGTCAGCGCGACAGGCCGACGGTGAGCCGCTTGCGGCCCTTGGCGCGGCGACGCTTGAGGACCAGCCGGCCCTTCTTGGTCGCCATGCGGGCGCGGAACCCGTGGGTGCGCTTGCGCTTGATCTTGCTCGGCTGGTACGTGCGCTTCATGGCGGCGGCCCCAAACCTTCATCAAAACAAAGACATGCCCGGACGGGCAAAGGGCGGCAAGATTACGAGGCCGGCGGAGGCAAGTCAACCAGAATGCTGCGGGCCCGGCCGCCGCCCACGTTGTGGATAACTCTGGCGCGCGGCGGCCGCCGGAGGCTAGACTGCCCGCCCTCCCGTTCGTGCAGCTCGACTCAGGGGATCGCCGTTGCAAGGGTCCTTGTGGCATCGCTGTCTCAGCCAGCTCGAACGCGAGGTCCCGGAGCAGCACTTCAACACCTGGGTACGCCCGCTGCAGGCGGTCGAGGCCGACGGCGTGCTGCGCCTGTATGCGCCGAACCGCTTCGTCGTCGACTGGATCCAGCAGAACCTCTACGGCCGCATCGTCGAGCTCGCCCGCGACGCGGCGAACGGCGCAGGCCGGCAGGTCCTTCTGGAAGTCGGGTCGCGGCCGCCGGCAGGATCTTCCCAGGCCGCCGCGCAGCCGGCAGCCGCGCCGGCGGGGCGCGCGCCACCCACGCCGCTCGGCGGGCGGGTCAACCCGGAGTTCACCTTCACGACCTTCGTCGAGGGCAAGAGCAACCAGCTCGCCCGCGCGGCGGCGGCCCAGGTCGCGGAGAACCCCGGCACGGCCTACAACCCGCTGTTCATCTACGGCGGCGTCGGCCTCGGCAAGACGCACCTGATGCACGCGGTGGGCAACCTGATCCGCGAGCGCAATCCGCAGGCGCGCATCGCCTACGTGCATAGCGAGCGATTCGTCGGCGACATGGTGCGCGCGCTGCAGCACAACACCATCGCGGAGTTCAAGCAGGCCTATCGCACGCTCGACGCGCTGCTGATCGACGACATCCAGTTCTTCGCCGGCAAGGACCGCTCGCAGGAGGAGTTCTTCCACACCTTCAACGCGCTGGTCGAGGGCGAACGGCAGGTGATCCTGACCTGCGACCGCTACCCGAAGGAGGTCACCGGCCTCGAGGAGCGGCTGAAGTCGCGCTTCGGCTGGGGACTGACCGTCGCGATCGAGCCGCCCGAGCTCGAGACCTGCGTCGCGATCCTGATGTCGAAGGCGCAGGCCGCGGCCGTGGAGCTTCCGGAGGAAGTGGCCTTCCTGATCGCCAAGCGCATCCGCTCCAACGTGCGCGAGCTGGAGGGCGCGTTGCGCCGCGTGATCGCTAATTCCCGCTTCACCGGCCGGCCGATCACGCTGGATTTCGCCAAGGAGGCGCTCAAGGACCTGCTGACGCTGCAGGAGCGCCTGGTCACGATCGAGAACATCCAGAAGACCGTGGCCGAGTACTTCAAGCTCCGCGTCGCGGACCTGCTGTCGAAGCGCCGCAGCCGGTCCATCGCGAGGCCCCGGCAGGTGGCGATGGCGCTCGCGCGCGAGCTGACCAACCACAGCCTGCCGGAGATCGGCGACGCCTTCGGCGGCCGCGACCACACGACCGTCCTGCATGCCTGCACCCGCGTGCGGGAGCTGCGGGAAAGCGAGCAGCGAACCCAGGAGGATTACCTCAACCTGTTGAGAATCCTCACGGGTTGATGTGGATAATGTGTGATTCGGCGCTGGATGGTTTTCCGTCCACAGGGCGCGCACAGGGAGGCCAGAACCTGGCCGCAGGCGCCCCACGGCATTCTCCCGCGGCGAAGTGGCTGAGGCGCGGGGATTTTCGCCGGTTATGCACGGAAAACGCCGCGCTCTATAGCAGCTATAACAATCTTAAGTATTTCAAGATGACTTGCTGATCCTGTCATTGCCACGGACAAGAACGAACCGGGAGCGCAGATGAAATTCATCGTCGAACGGGAGCCGCTGCTGGCGGCCCTGCAGGCATCCATCGGCGTCGTCGAGCGCCGGCAGACGATGCCGATCCTCGCCAACGTGCTGGTGGCGGTGAAGGACGGCAGGGTGTCCCTGACCGCGACCGATCTCGAGGTCGAGCTGGTCTCGCAGGCGGTCATCGCATCAGGCGGCGAGGGCGCGGTCACGGTGCCGGGCCGGAAGCTGCTCGACATCTGCCGGTCGCTGCCGGAGAAGGCGTCGCTGAACGTAGCCCTGGAGGGGGAGCGGGCGACGATCCGCGCGGGGAAGAGCCGGTTCACGCTCACCACGCTGCCTGCGGCCGAGTTCCCGGTGGTGGATGAGATCAACGAGCAGCAGGCGGTCGAGGTCGCGCAGGCGGATCTCAAGCGGTTGCTCGACAAGACCCATTTCTCGATGGCTCAGCAGGACGTCCGGTATTACCTGAACGGGATGTTGCTGGAATCTGACGCGAAAATGCTGCGAACTGTCGCGACTGACGGCCATCGTCTGGCTTTGTGCGAGATGGAGCTGGGTCTGGGCGGTCGTGGCCAGCAGATCATCATCCCGCGCAAGGGCGTCCTCGAACTGCAGCGGCTGCTGAGTGGCGAAGGCTCCGTGAAGCTGACGATCGGCACCAATCACATCCGGGCCCAGATCGGCGACATTCGCTTCACCTCCAAGCTGATCGACGGCCGATTCCCCGAGTACTCGCGGGTGATCCCGGCCAAGCCGCCACGCGTTGTGGTCGCGGATCGCGATGCGCTCCGGGCCTCCCTGCAGCGCGCGGCCATCCTTTCCAACGAGAAGTACCGGGGCATCCGTCTCACGCTTCGCTCGGGCGTCCTGACCATCCAGGCGCATAACCCCGAACAGGAAGAGGCAGTCGAGGAACTGGAAGTGACCTACGCCGGCGAGGATCTGGAAGTCGGCTTCAACGTGAACTACCTGCTCGACGCCTTGGCGGCGGTGGACAGCTCCGAGGTCGAGATCGGCCTGACGGACGGGAATTCGAGCTGCCTGATTCACCCGCCAGGCAGCGCGAGCGCCAAGTACGTCGTGATGCCGATGCGGCTGTAAGGAGCGCGATGGCGCTAGCCTGGGCGCGAATCGAGCAGTTCCGCTGCTTCGAGCGGGCGGAGCTGGAGCTCGATCCGCACTTCAATTTCTTCGTCGGCGCCAATGCCTCGGGCAAGACCAGCTTGCTCGAGGCATTGTTCTTTCTGGGCCGGGGACGTTCCTTTCGCAGCCGGCGCTTGGAGGCGTTGATCCGGCAGGGCCAGCGCGAGTTCGTCGTCGCTGGCCGCGTGCGGGTGGACAACGGCCTGGTGACGCTGGGGGTCCGTGGCGCCCGCAGCGGTTCGGAAGCCCGCGTGGCTGGACGAGCGGCGCAAGGGGCGGCGGAACTGGCGGAGTTCTTCCCGCCCCAGGTCATCGACCCGGAGATCCACAAGCTCCTGGAGGAAGGGCCCGGCCGTCGCCGGAGGTTCCTCGACTGGGGCGTGTTCCACGTGGAACACGCGTTCCTCGACACCTGGCAGCGCTACCACAAGGCCCTCCGGCAACGGAATGCGGCACTGAAGCTCGGCCAGCACGACGCCAGCGTGCGGCTCTGGGACGTCGAACTGAGTGCCGCGGGCGATCTGCTCGATGAGCAGCGAAGCCGGTACTTGCAACTCCTGGAGGCGCCATTGAGTCGCGTGGGCCAAGCGTTGCTTGGCGAGGAGGTCGCCTTGGCCTATCACCGCGGCTGGCCCGACGAGACCCCGCTTGCCGAGTGTCTGGGGCGGGACCTCGAGCGCGACCGGAAGTACCGCGCAACCCAGCACGGCCCGCACCGCGCCGACATCGTCGCTCGCGTGGGCGGTCACGGGGCCAAGGATCGGGTGTCCAGGGGCCAGCAGAAGCTCCTTGCGGCGGGCCTGACCCTGGCGCAGCTCGAGGTCCAGGAGCAGGAGCGGCCCGGGCGATCCGCACTCCTGCTCGACGATCCTGCGGCCGAACTCGATGCCGGCAACCTCGAGCGTCTTCTGGACTGCGTCCGGGCGCTGCCGGTTCAATTGATCGTGACCTCGCTCCGCGCGGAGGTGCCCGGCCTCCCGTCGGGAGGCGCGAGGTTCCACGTGGAACAGGGGAGGGTCGACCGGGTGGCTTGAGAGCCGAGCTCTGGCTCTGGCAGCGCTCGGGCCGTGCAGGCCGGTGTTCCACGTGGAACACCCGCGTTGGCTCCGCTGCGAAGGCCCGGCGACGAGGGTTGTCCACAGTCCACGACCCCACGCACGCTCCGGGGCGGCGCATGCGACCGCCGCTCGGGCCGGCGAGAAAATCACGGTGAAAAGGCCACGTTGCGGGGGCGTCAGGCTGTCGGCGGCCGCCCGCGGGAGTCCGCGCCCGTCGGCGCCCGAGGCCGCTCGTCCACAGCTTTGTCCACAGGGAGGAAGCCGCCCGGCGTGGTCGGGCCATGGACCTATCTAAATTATTGATTTATAAAAATATTTCTGAACTTCGCCAAGCCCCGGCCGCGGCCAGTCCGCCGTCGCGGCGGAGTGGCTTCAAGTATCTGACTTACAAGCAAAAAACCTGCTTCATAGGGTACAATCCCGGATTCTGTCCGATAGGCACCGCCGATGAGCAATAACGACGTCTACGATGCCGGCAGCATCCGGGTCCTTAAAGGCCTCGAGGCGGTCCGCAAGCGGCCCGGCATGTACATCGGCGATACCGACGACGGCACCGGCCTGCACCACATGGTCTTCGAGGTCGTGGACAACGCGATCGACGAGGCGCTGGCCGGACATTGCAACCGCATCGTCGTCACCGTTCACGCGAACGAGTCCATCACCGTCAGCGACAACGGCCGCGGCATCCCGACCGACCTGCATCCGGAAGAGGGACGTTCCGCCGCCGAAGTGATCATGACGGTGCTGCACGCCGGCGGTAAGTTCGACAGCAACTCGTACAAGGTCTCCGGCGGGCTGCACGGCGTCGGCGTGTCGGTGGTCAACGCGCTGTCGGAGGTGCTGACGCTCTCCATCTCGCGCGACGGCAAGCTCTGGCGCCAGGAGTACCGGCTCGGCGAGCCCCAGGCGCCGCTCGCGGTCGTCGGCGACACCGCCGAGCGCGGCACGGTGGTGCACTTCAAGCCGAGCGCCACGATCTTCACGATGACCACGTTCTCCTACGACTGGCTCGCCAAGCGGCTGCGCGAGCTGTCGTTCCTGAACTCGGGCGTGCGCATCGAACTCATCGACGAGCGCGACGACCGTCGCGACGTGTTCGAGCACGAGGGCGGCGTCATGGCCTTCGTGCAGTACCTGAACCGCAGCCGCAGCTCGATCCACCCGAACATCCTCTACTTCCAGGTGCAGGACGGCCCGATCGCGGTCGAGGTCGCGGCGCAGTGGAACGACTCCTACGCCGAGTCGATGTTCTGCTACACCAACAACATCCCGCAGAAGGACGGCGGCACCCACCTCGCCGGGTTCCGCGCGGCGCTGACCCGCAAGCTCAACGACTTCATCGAGAAGGAAGGTCTCGCCAAGCGCGAGAACGTGGCGCTCACCGGCGACGACGCGCGCGAGGGCCTCACCGCGATCCTCTCGGTCAAGATGCCCGACCCGAAGTTCTCGTCGCAGACCAAGGACAAGCTGGTCTCCTCCGAGATCAAGGGCGTGGTCGAGTCCGCGGTCGCCGCAAAGCTCGAGGAGTTCCTGCTGGAGCGGCCCGCCGACGCGAAGGCGATCTGCAACAAGATCATCGACGCGGCGCGTGCGCGCGAGGCCGCCCGAAAGGCGCGCGAGATGACCCGCCGCAAGGGCGCGCTCGACCTCGCCGGCCTGCCCGGCAAGCTCGCCGACTGCCAGGAGAAGGATCCGGCGAAGTCCGAGCTCTTCCTGGTCGAGGGCGAGTCCGCGGGCGGCTCGGCCAAGCAGGGCCGTGACCGCCGCAGCCAGGCGGTCCTGCCGCTGAAGGGCAAGATCCTCAACGTCGAGAAGGCCCGCTTCGACAAGATGCTGTCGTCGCAGGAAGTGGTGACGCTCATCAGCGCGCTCGGCTGCGGCATCGGCCGGGAGGACTTCGACCCGGACAAGCTGCGCTACCACCGCGTCATCATCATGAGCGTCGATGGCGACGATCACGTCTTCGTCAGGGGATCGGACGGCGGCGCGCGCATGGTCCGCATCGGCCAGTTCATCGACGCGACGCTCGACACGCGACGGCCGAGCGGAGAGGTCGAGTCGGACGGCCATGCCGAGAAGGCGCGCGGTCCCGGTCTCGGCGAGGTCCTGTGCTTCGGCGTCGACACGCACGAGGTCAGGTTCCGGCCGATCAAGGCGGTGATCCGCCACCCCCTCGACGAAACCCTGTACAGGCTGCGCACAGCCTACGGCCGCAGTGTTCGAGTGACCGCGAGCCACAGCGTCTTCGTGCACGAGGCCGGCGCCATCCGCCTGAAGCGCGGCGACGAGCTTCGTCCGGGCGACAAGGTCGTGGCGCCTCGGCGGCTTTCCCTGCCCGAGGTCGCGCCCGGGAGAATCGACCTGTTGCGGGCCCTCGCGGGTGCCGGCGACCGCGCCCGCGGGATCTGGCTGCGCGGACCGGCCGTCGAAGCCTGGCACCGGGCGCGAGTCACGCGGCGGCACGCGGCCAATGCGTGGCTGGTCGACCCGCGCGTCGATGTGCCCGCGGACGTTCGCGACGAGCTTGCGCAGCGCCGGCGTCGGGCCGGAATCTCCAACCGCGACTTGTGCAGGGCGGTCGGCATCTCTCAGCCCTGCACTTTCTACGCCTGGGAACGTGGGCTCAGCCGGCCGACGGAGCAGCACTTCCAGGCCTATCTTCGCGCGGTGGGCGCCGACGCGGGGGATATCCTGCCCCGGGTCACCGTGACCTCGAGCCGCCTCGAGCGGACATGGCAACGGCAATATCGCGGCTCGGGCAGCAGCGAGGTCACCGATCGGGTCCGGATCACGGCTCTCGATGCCGCCGACCTAGAGTGGTTCGGCGAGCGTGAGGACCTGGAACTCACCCCGGAGCACTATGCGGACCACGGCATTCCGCGCTTCCTGCCCGTCGACGAGGATCTCGTCTGCCTGCTCGGCTTCTTCGTCGCCGAGGGATGCGTCAGCGACCGCAACGGGATTCGCCTGGCGATCGGATCGGGAAACCGGGCGTTCGCCGCCGAGATGCAAGGCCGTCTCGAGCGACTGTTCGGGCAGGCCGCGGCGCTGCGCGCCGCGCGACCGGGCACGGACGAGCTGAAGCTCGTCAACCGGGTCGCCGCCGTGGCATGGCAGGAGACCTTCGGCCTGCGTGATGCGGACTCCGTGACCAAGCGGATCCCCGACCTGGTCTTCAGCCTCCCGAAGCACCTGCGGCTCGCCTTCCTCCGCGGCTACCTGCTGGGCGACGGCACGGTCGGACTGGACCGCGTGGGGTTCTCGACCTCCTCGTACGATCTCGCCAGCGGGCTCATGTACCTGCTGTCCTCGCTCGGCACCGTGCCGACGCTGTCGGAGATGGAGCCGGATGGCGTCGTTCGCGAGATCCGCGGCAAGCCCTGCG
This sequence comes from uncultured Steroidobacteraceae bacterium, assembly GCA_964406445.1. Taxonomy (GTDB): domain Bacteria; phylum Pseudomonadota; class Gammaproteobacteria; order Steroidobacterales; family Steroidobacteraceae; genus SG8-30. Next base: position 78,717 of record CAYORU010000006.1, on the reverse strand, counting down.
TCACCCGGCATCGCCACTGGAACATCAGCGTCTGCGCCGCCGAGGACCTGCGCGCCATCGAAGCGGCATGGCGTGACCACGCGCGCGCGGGCAGCCTTCGGCAGCGCCTCGAATCGGCGGCCGTCACGGGCATCAATCGAAGATTCGAAGCGCTCGACGGCGACCTCATGTCGCTGCCGATCGTCTCGATCGAGCCGGTCGACGCCAGCAACGGCTACGTCTACGACTTCTCCGTGGAGGCCGACGAGAACTTCGTCGCCGGCATGGGGGGTCTCTGCTGCCACAACACCGACGCCGACGTCGACGGCAGCCATATCCGCACGCTGCTGCTCACGTTCTTCTACCGGCAGATGCCCGAGCTGATCGAGCGCGGGCACATCTACATCGCGCAGCCGCCGCTGTACAAGGTCAAGAAGGGCAAGCAGGAGCAATACGTCAAGGACGACGCCGAGCTCGAGCTGATGCTCCTGAACAGCGCGATCGACGCCGCGGCGCTGCACGTCAACGCCGAGGCGCCGCCGCTCGCCGGCCCGGCCCTGGAGTCGCTCGCGCGCCGCTGGGTCGAGTTCCAGTCCATCGTCAGCCGCTGGGCGCGCCGCTACGACCGACAGTTGCTCGAGCAGCTGATCAACGTGCCCATCGTCGAGTCCGGGCGCTTCGCCGAAGCCGAGTGGCTCGAGGCCTGGGCTGCGAACCTCGAGGCGCGGCTCAACGCCAGCGCCGATCCCTCGCGCCGCTACCAGCTGCGGCTCGCCCGCAACGAGGCCGGCCAGCCGCAGCGCCTCGACCTGACCCGCGTCGAGCACGGCGTGCCGACCGAGAAGCACCTGCAGCGGGAGTTCTTCGATTCCGCGGAGTACCGCCGCATCGCCGATTTCAGCCGCACGCTCGCGGACCTGATCGGCCCGGGGGCCTTCGTCGCCAAGGGCGATGCGCGGCGCGAGGTCGCCACCTTCCCCGAGGCCATGACCTGGCTGATCGAGCTGGCCCGCAAGGGGCAGTCCATCCAGCGCTACAAGGGCCTCGGCGAGATGAACCCGGACCAGCTCTGGGACACGACCATCAACCCCGAGACGCGCCGGCTGCTGCAGGTGCGGATCGAGGACGCGGTCGCGGCGGACGACATCTTCACGACGCTGATGGGCGACTCGGTGGAGCCGAGGCGCGAGTTCATCGAGAAGAACGCGCTGTCGGTGTCGAACCTGGACGTCTGAGCGCGCCACGACGCGGCTGTGTGCCGCCGCGACGCCGGGTCACCGGTAGGCGGTGGAGATGCGCCGCATGGTCGACTCGATCCAGCCCTGCGCCTCGGCGTTCAGTTCGCGCGGGTCGCGGCCCAGCGACGCGATCGGCGGGCCGATGACGACCCGGATCGTGCCGCGCTTCTTCAGCAGGCCGCGGCGCGGCCAGAAGTCGCCGGCGTTGTGCGCGATCGGCACCAGCATGGCCCCGGTCTGCGAGGCGAGCAGCGCGCCGGAGAGGCCGTACTTGCGGGTCTGGCCGGGGGCCACGCGCGTGCCCTCCGGGAAGATGAGCACCCACAGCCCCCGCGCGAGCCGCTCCTTGCCCTGCTCGACGACCTGGTTCACCGCGCGGTGGCCGGCGGCGCGGTTGATCGCGATGGGGCGCAGCAATGCCGTCGCCCAGCCGATCAGCGGGATCCACATGATCTCGCGCTTGAGCACCCAGGCCTGCGGCGGCACGACCAGCATCTGGGCGAGGGTCTCCCAGGTGGATGAGTGCTTCCAGTAGGAGATGTGCGCGCCCTCGCGCGGCACGTTCTCCGTACCCTCCACGACGTAGTCCAGGCCGCAGAGCACCCTGAGCAGCCAGAGGTGGAAGCGCGCCCAGGCGCGCGCCACGGCGTGCAGCGCGTCGAGGCCGAAGGGTCCGGTCAGCAGCACGGCGACGGCCCACAGGAAGGTATCGACGAACAGCAGCGCGGTGAAGACGAAGGACCGGAGCCACTGCACGTTAGAGACCCCTGAAAAGCCCGGCCGCTAGCCGGGCAGGCGCGACAGGTCCGCGGTCTCGAGGAACAGTCGCTGCAGCGCGGCGAGCAGCGCCAGGCGGTTGGCCCGCAGCGCCGGCTCCTCGGCCATCACCATCACCCCGTCGAAGAATGCGTCGACCTGCGGCCGGAGCGTCGCGAGGCGGCGCAGCGCCGCCTCGTAGCGACGGTCGGAGAGCATGGCCTCGACGTCCTCGCGCAGGCCTTCCAGGGCGCGCGCGAGCTCGAGTTCGGCCGAGTGCTGCAGCAGGGCCGGGTCGACGCGCGGCGCCAGGGCGTCGCCCGCCTTGCGCAGGATGTTGGCGATGCGCTTGTTGGCCGCGGCCAGGCTCGCGGCGTCCGGCAGCGCGAGGAAGGCGGCCAGCGCCCGCAACCGCGCGTCGAAGCCGAGCGGGGAGGACGGGCGACGCGCGAGCACGGCGTCGAACATCTCCGGGGTGATGCCGGCGCCGCTCTCCAGGTAGTAGGCGCGCAGCCGTTCCATCACGTAGTCGTACACCTCGGCGGCGACGGGATCCTTGCCGTCCGGCGCGTAGCCGGCGGCGGCCGTCGCCGTCGCGCCACCCTTCGCGGCCGCCTGCCCGGCGGCCACCGCGGCCATGTCCTGGCGCACGGCCGCGAGCGCGACGTCGACGAGCGCCACCAGGTCGAGGTCGAGGCGGCGCTCCACCAGGATGCGCAGCACGCCGAGCGCGGCGCGCCGCAGGCCGAACGGGTCGCGCGTGCCGGTGGGTTTCTGGCCGGCGGCGAAGATCCCGACGATGGTGTCGAGCTTGTCGGCGATCGCGAGGGCCGTGCCGATGCCCGTGGAGGGGAGGGCGTCGCCGGCGAACCGCGGCCGGTACTGCTCCTCGAGCGCGGCGGCGACGTCGGTCGGCTCGCCGTCGTGCGCCGCGTAGTAGCGGCCCATCAGGCCCTGCAGCTCGGGAAACTCGCCGACCATCGCGGTCATCAGGTCGCATTTCGCCAGCTCGGCCGCGCGCCGGGCGTGCCCCGGGTCGGCCCCGGTGTCGCGCGCGATCCGCTCGGCGAGCGCGGCGACGCGCAGCGACTTGGCGAGCACGGTGCCGAGCTGCGTCTGGAAGGTCACGGCGCCGAGCGCGTCGCGCCGCGCGGCGAGCGGCTGGCGGCGGTCCGTGTCCCAGAAGAATGCCGCGTCGGACAGCCGCGGCCGCACGACGCGCTCGTTGCCGGCGCGGACCTGCGCCGGGTCGCGGCTGTCGATGTTCGAGACCGTGATGAACCAGGACGTGAGCCGCCCGTCGCGGTCGCGCACCGGGAAATAGCGCTGGTGGTCCTGCACCGTCGCGATCACGACCTCGGCCGGCAGCTCGAGGAAGCGCTCGTCGAAGCGGCCGGCCAGCGGCACAGGCCACTCGACCAGGGCGGTCACCTCGTCGAGCAGCGCCTCGTCGAGCAGCGCTTCGCCGCCGAGGGACGCGCCGAGTTCCGCGACCCCGTCCCGGATCAGCGCACGCCGCGCGCCGAAGCCGGCGACGACCTTGCCGCGCTTCTCGAGCAGGCGTGCGTAGGCGGCTGGCGAGGTGACGTTGATCGGCTTGGGCGCGTGGAAGCGGTGCCCACGCGTGTGGCGGCCGGCCTCGACGCCGAGGAGGGTGCAGGGCACCACCTCGCGTCCGAACAGCATGACGACCCAGTGCACCGGGCGGACGAATTCCGCGTCGCCGGCACCCCAGCGCATGCGCCTGGCGATCGGCAGCCGGTCGAGCGCGGATTGCACGATCCCGGGCAGCAGGCCGACGGTGTCGGCGCCTGGGCGCACGCCGCGGTAGTGCAGGAACTCGCCCTTGGGTTCCTGGATCCGGCCGAGCGAGTCCACGCTGGTGCCGCAGGACTGCGCGAAGGCCGTCGCGGCACGCGTCGGGCGGCCCTCGGCGTCGAAGGCCGCGGAGACCGGCGGCCCGCGGCGCTCGACCTTCTGGTCGGGCTGCCGGTCGGCGAGCCTGGGCACGAACAGCGCGAGACGGCGCGGCGCGGCGTAGGGAACGATCGCGCCGTGCTTGAGGCCGGCCTCGGTGAGCAGCGTCGCGATGCCGTCGGCGAAGGCGCGCGACAGCTCCGGCAGCGACTTGGGCGGCAGCTCCTCGGTCCCGATCTCGACCAGGAAGTCGCGGCGCTTGCCCGTCATCGCGCCGCTCCGCCGGAATCAAAACTCGAGGGGACATTCGCTTCGAGTTTGTCGTTGCCGGACGAACCCGAAGCGAATGTCCCCTGGGGTTTGAGCATCGGGAAGCCGAGCGCCTCGCGGCTCGCGTAGTAGGCCTCGGCCACGGCACGGGCCAGCCCGCGCACGCGCAGGATGTAGCGCTGGCGCTCGGTCACGGAGATCGCCTTGCGCGCGTCGAGCAGGTTGAAGCTGTGCGAGGACTTGAGCATCCGCTCGTAGGCGGGCAGCGGCAGGCCGAGTTCGAGCAGTCGCCGGCACTCGCGCTCCTGCGCGTCGAACTGCCGGAACAGCTCGTCGACGTCGGCGTGCTCGAAGTTGTACTTCGACTGCTCGACCTCGTTCTGGTGGTAGACGTCGCCGTAGGTCACGCGCCCGAGCGGCCCGTCGGTCCAGGTGAGGTCGTAGACGCTCTCGACGCCCTGCAGGTACATCGCGAGGCGCTCGAGCCCATAGGTGATCTCGCCCATCACCGGCCGGCAGTCGAGACCGCCCACCTGCTGGAAGTAGGTGAACTGGGTGATCTCCATGCCGTTCAGCCAGACCTCCCAGCCGAGGCCCCAGGCGCCGAGCGTCGGCGACTCCCAGTTGTCCTCGACCAGGCGGACGTCGTGCGTCAGCGGGTCGAAGCCGAGCTCGCGCAAGGAGCCCAGGTAAAGGTCGATGATGTCGGCGGGCGAGGGCTTGATGACGACCTGGAACTGGTAGTAGTGCTGCAGCCGGAACGGATTCTCGCCGTAGCGACCGTCGGTCGGCCGCCGGCTCGGCTGCACGTAGGCTGCGCTCCACGGCTCCGGTCCGACGGCCCGCAGGAAGGTGGCGGTGTGGAAGGTCCCGGCGCCCATCTCCATGTCGTAGGGCTGCAGGATCACGCAGCCGCGGGCCGCCCAGTAGCGCTGCAGGGCGAGGATCAGGTCCTGGAAGGTGCGGGGCGGGGCCGCTTTGGGCATCGGCGTCTGGCCTGGGGCTCGTGCAAAGCGCGCCAGTATATCGGAGCGCGGCGCGACGCCCCGGGGCGCGGGCACGCGGCGCGGCGCGACCCTCGCGGTCGCCACTTGCGTCCCCACGGTGTTTGCACCAGTATGAGGCGGACGACAGCCTAGTCGCACCATTGTGGGGCGTCTATCGCCGCATGGGGCCGAGAGGATGATCTAACCCATTGATTTTAAGATCGTCCCGCAGTGGCACGGAAACTGCACTATTTTGGTCCCGGCTCAGAGACCGGGCCGTCCAGGAGCACGCAGGCTCCGGACGCGCGTATGGCAAGACACCCCGGAGACTTTCATGAAGCCTGATGACGTTCTGAAGCTGATCAAGGACAAGGAGGTCAAGTACTGCGACCTCCGCTTCACCGACACGCGCGGCAAGGAGCAGCACGTCACGATCCCGACGCGGCTCGTGGACGAGGACTTCTTCACCGACGGCAAGATGTTCGACGGCTCGTCGATCGCCGGCTGGAAGGGCATCAACGAGTCGGACATGATCCTGATGCCCGACCCGTCGACCGCCGTGCTCGACCCGTTCTACGAGGAGACCACGGTGCTGCTGCGCTGCGACGTGGTCGAGCCCTCGACCATGCAGGGCTACTCGCGCGACCCGCGCTCGCTGGCGCGCCGCGCCGAGGCCTACCTCAAGTCGACCGGCATCGCCGACGGCGCCCTGTTCGGCCCGGAGAACGAGTTCTTCATCTTCGACAGCGTCACCTGGACGAACGAGATGAACGGCTCCAGCTACCACGTCGACTCGGTGCAGGGCGCGTGGAACTCCGGCGCGCAGTTCGAGGGCGGCAACCTCGGCCACCGGCCGACGGTGAAGGGCGGCTACTTCCCGGTGCCGCCGGTCGACCGCTTCCAGGACCTGCGCACCGCGATGTGCATGGCCTGCGAGGAGCTCGGCCTCAAGGTCGAGGTGCACCACCACGAGGTCGCGACCGGCGGCCAGGGCGAAATCAACGTCGCCGCGAACACGCTGGTCAAGAAGGCCGACGAGGTGCAGATCCTCAAGTACGCGCTGTGGAACGTCGCGCACGGCTACGGCAAGACGCTGACCTTCATGCCGAAGCCGATCGTCGGCGACAACGGCAGCGGCATGCACGTGCACATGTCGCTGCAGAAGGACGGCAAGAACATCTTCGCGGGCGACAAGTACGCAGGCCTGTCGGAGACCTGCCTGTACTACATCGGCGGCATCATCAAGCACGCCAAGGCCCTGAACGCCTTCACGAACGCCAGCACCAACAGCTACAAGCGCCTGGTGCCGGGCTTCGAGGCGCCGGTGATGCTCGCCTACTCCGCCCGCAATCGTTCTGCCTCGATCCGCATCCCGTGGGTGTCGAACCCGAAGGGCCGCCGCATCGAGGTGCGCTTCCCGGACTCGACCGCGAACCCCTACTTCGCCTTCGCGGCGATGATGATGGCGGGCCTGGACGGCATCCAGAACAAGATCCACCCCGGCGACGCCGCGGACAAGGATCTCTACGACCTGCCGCCGGAAGAGGCGAAGAACATTCCGGAGGTCTGCTACTCGCTCGACGAGGCGCTCAGGAACCTCGACGCCGGCCGCGCCTTCCTGACCAAGGGCGGCGTGTTCACCGACGACATGATCGACGCCTACATCGGCCTCAAGACGCAGGAGATGACCCGCTACCGGATGTCCACGCACCCGGTGGAATTCGACATGTACTACAGCCTCTGAGCCGTCTCCGGGGATGGCGGCGGGGACGGCGGTCACAGATCGCCGTCCCCGTTTTGTCAGCGGGGCCGGGACGGGGCTATGCTCGCTCCATGCGCATCCTGCTCCCGCTCCTCGCTGCCGCACTGCTGTCCCCGTCGGCCGTCTCGCAGGAGATCTACAAGTGGGTGGACAAGGACGGCGTCGTGCACTACTCGGACCAGCCCGGGCCCGGCGCCGAACGAATCACCGTCACGGGCCACATCGCCAACCCCCCGGACGAGTCGCAGCCGGCCCCGCTGTACTCGTCGCCGCCGAGCCCGTCGCCGCAGGGCGAGCCGCTCTACCGGATGCTCGAGATCGTCCAGCCCGGCGCCAACGAGGTCTTCTTCGGCGCCGACGCGACGATAACGGTCGAGCTCGCCCTCGATGCGGAACTGCGACCAGGCGATTCGGTGATGCTGTTCCTGAACGGGCGGCAGGTGCCCATGCAGGGCCTGTCGACGACGCTCGCGGGAATCGCGCGCGGCTCGTACTCGCTGCGCGCGGCCGTGCTCGGCCGCGACGGCAGCACGCTGCTGTCGAGCTCCCCGCTGACCTTCCACGTGCGCCAGCCCTCGGTCGCCAGCCCGCCGGTCGGCCCCGCGTTGCGCGGCCCGGCGCCGCAGCCCCAGCCGAGGCCGGGCACGCCCCCCGCCAACCGCGGCTAGCGTCCGGCCGCAAGCCGCGGGAGCGGTCCCGTGGCGGCTGACGTGCTGCGCCAGATCGCGCCGATCGACGCGGCCGCGCTGCTCGACGCGCTCAGCACCGCCGTCGTGGTCGTCGAGGGCGATGCGCGCATCGCGTACCTGAACGCCGCCGCCGAGGACATGTTCTGCGCAGGGGCGAGCACGGCGCGCGGCCGGCGCCTGCGCGACCTGGTCGCCGGAGGCGATCGCCTCGAGACCCTCGCGGAGCGCGCCCGCGCCACCGGCGACGCGTTGTCGCAGCGCGAATGCGAGCTGGTGCCGCTGGCCCGGAGCGAGGTGCGGCTGCTGGTGGACTGCACCTTCGCGCCGCTGTCGGTGGACGCGCCCGGCAGCGTGCTGGTCGAGATCGCCGACACCACCCGCCAGATGCGGATCCACCGCGACAACGCCCTGCTCGCCCAGCTCGGCGGCAGCCGGCTGATGGCGCGCCAGCTGGCGCACGAGATCAAGAACCCCCTCGGCGGGCTGCGCGGCGCGGCCCAGCTGCTCGAGCGCGAGCTGCCGCGCGAGGAGCTGCGCGAGTACACGCGCGTGATCATCGGCGAGGCCGACCGCCTGCGCGCGCTGGTCGACAGCCTGCTCGGACCCGCGCGGGCGCCGCACCTGGAGCCGGCCAACGTGCACGAGCTTCTGGATCGCGTCTACCAGCTGGTCCGCGCCGAGGCGCCGCCGACGCTCGCCATCCAGCGCGACTACGACCCGAGCCTGCCGCATCTCGCGCTCGACCGCGACCAGATCATCCAGGTCATGCTGAACCTCGCGCGCAATGCCGTGCAGGCGCTCGGCACGCATGGCCTGCTGACGCTGCGGACCCGCGCCGCGACCCACGTCACCATCGGCGAGATCCGCCACCGCGTGGTCGCCGCCGTGCACTTCGAGGACAACGGTCCCGGCGTGCCCGCCGAGCTCGGCGAGACCATCTTCTACCCGCTCGTGACCTCGCGGCCGGGCGGCACCGGGCTGGGGCTCGCCGTCGCGCAGGACATCGCGACCCGCCACGGCGGGCTCGTGGAGTTCGAGAGCCGTCCCGGGCGGACGGTGTTTTCCCTGTTGCTTCCGATCGAGAACACTCAATGAACAAGCCACTCGACGTCTGGCTCGTCGACGACGATGCCTCCATCCGCTGGGTGCTGGAGAAGGCGCTGCGCCAGGGCGGCATGCAGCCGCGGGCCTTCGAGCAGGCCGAGAGCGCGCTGGCCGCGCTCGACCGCGCCGAGCCGGACGTGCTCATCACCGACGTGCGCATGCCCGGCCAGAGCGGGCTCAGGCTGCTCGAGATGGTGCGCAGCGCCCATCCACGCCTGCCGGTCATCGTCATGACGGCCCATTCCGACCTCGACAGCGCGGTCGCCGCCTACCAGGGCGGCGCGTTCGAGTACCTGCCGAAACCCTTCGACATCGACCAGGCGGTCGCGCTGGTGCGCCGCGCCGCCGCGCAGGTCGGCAGCGCGTCGAGCGCCGAGCCCGCGGCGCGCGGCATTCCCGAGATCCTCGGCCAGGCGCAGGCGATGCAGGAGGTGTTCCGCGCCATCGGCCGCCTGTCGCGCTCGAGCATGACCGTGCTGATCACCGGCGAGTCCGGCACCGGCAAGGAGCTGGTCGCGCGCGCCCTGCATAGGCACAGCCCGCGCGCCGCGAAGCCCTTCATCGCGCTCAACACCTCGGCGTTCACCGCCGAGCTGCTCGAGTCCGAGCTCTTCGGCCACGAGAAGGGCGCGTTCACCGGCGCCGAGACCCTGCGGCGCGGGCGCTTCGAGCAGGCCGACGGCGGCACCCTCTTCCTCGACGAGATCGGCGACATGTCGCTCGCGCTGCAGACCCGGCTGCTGCGCGTGCTCGCCGAGGGCGAGTTCTACCGCGTCGGCGGCAACGTGCCGATCCGCGTCGACGTGCGGGTGATCGCCGCCACGCACCAGGACCTCGAGGCGCGCGTCGCCGAGGGCCTGTTCCGCGAGGACCTGCTGCATCGCCTGAACGTCATCCGCATCCCGATCCCGCCGCTCAGGGCGCGCAGGGAGGACATCCCGGAGCTGCTGCGCCACTACCTCGCGGCGGCTGCCGAGGAGCTCGCGGTCGAGCGCAAGACCCTGGCCCCGGCCGCCGAGGCCACGCTCGCCGGGTTCAACTGGCCCGGCAACGTCCGACAGCTGGTCAACGCGGCGCGGCGCCTGACCGTGTCGGCGCCCGGCCGCGAGATCCGCCTCGAGGACATTCCGCCGGACCTCGGCGGCGCCGGGGCGCGGCCTGTCGCGACCTCGGAGTGGAGCCGCGAACTCGACGCCTGGGCCCGGCGCCACGTCGAGGGCGCAAGGGCCGCGCCGCTGCTCGACCTCGCCGTGCCCGAGTTCGAGCGGACGCTGATCCGCGTGGCGCTCGCGAAATGCGAGGGCCGCCGGCAGGAAGCGGCGAAGCTGCTCGGCTGGGGCCGCAACACCCTCACGCGAAAGATGCGCGAGCTCGAGATGGATGATTGAATGGCGGGCCCCGCCAGCCTGAGGAGGCCAGCAGATGCGCCCAACGATCGCCATGATCTCGGTCCTCGGACTGGCCGGCTGCACGAGCCCCGGTTCCGGGGCGGAGGAAGTCCCCCCGGCCGCCGCGTCGTCTGAACGCGACCCCGCGCTTCGCGAGGAAGCCGCCCAGGAACGGCTTGGACGGCTGGAGCGGGTGGACGGTGCGGACGCTGCGCCGGCGGTGACCGGCGAGGTGCCCGAGCCGCTGCTGGCCCGGATCCGCGCCGACGCAGCCGCGCGCCTCGGTGGCGAGGCAGAGTCGCTCGAGGTCGTCCGCGCCCAGGCCGTGACCTGGAGCGACGGCTCGCTGGGCTGCCCGCAACCGGACGTCGTCTACACCCAGGCCCTGATCCCGGGCTACTGGGTCGTGCTGCGCGCCGGCGCGCAGCAGCTCGACTACCGCGCCGACGAGGGCGGCCGCTTCTCCGTCTGCGAGACGCCCGCGACCCCCAGCAAAAAGGGCCTCCCCCGCTAGGGGGAGGCCCTCGAAAGGCCAGGCCCTTCCGCGTCAGTCAGCGACGCGGAACAGGATCGCCTCGGTCTCCTCGGTCGCACCGCCGCGGTTGCCCGCGCCCCGGTCGCCGTTCGTGAACAGCAACAGGCCGAGTTCCGGGCTGTTGCCCGGGAACGCGCCGTAGTCGAGGACCTGCAGCGCAGCCGGGTCGCTGCTGTTGCCGGCGACGTCGGCGGCCGTGCCGAAGAACCGCTCGCCGAGCGGCGTGACCGCAAGGCCTTCGACGCTGCTGCCCGGACCGCCGAAGTAGAAGTCCTGGGCGATGACGTCCATGTCCACCGTCGTGGCCAGCAGGTTGGCGGCGTTCATGCCGATCTGCTCGCCGCAGATGGTCAGCACCGTGTTGCCGGTGTTGGTCGCGTGCTCGGCGAAGAAGAACGCGCGGCCCGCGCCGGTGGCGAGGTTGACCACCCAGCTCAGCTGGCGGCCGTCCGAGATGGTGCCGAGTCCCGACGCGTCGCGGTTGAGCACGACGTAGTCGTCGACCCCGTCGCGGTTGACGTCGAGGTAGACCTGGTGCGACACCGGCAGCAGGTGCTCCTGGCGGCCCCAGGTGCTGATCGCGAAGGTCCACAGGAACGACGCGTTGGCCGAGCAGAAGCCTGCCGGGACCGGGAACGTGTTGATGCCCACGGCCCGGATCGACGGCGTGGGCGACTGCTCGCCCCGGCCGCCCGGCGTCAGCGGATCCGCCGTCGCGAGCAGCGCGTAGGCGTCGTTCTGTGCCGTGCCGACGCCGGTGTTGCTGAGCCCGATCACCTGCGGGTTGGGGAAGCTCCCCGCGACGAGGTGCGTCGTGCTCGGCACCACGCGGGCCGCCTTGCGCGGCAGCACGTGCCACGGCAGCTGCATCTGGTGCTTGCCGTCATCGAGCACGAGGTAGCCGTCGTACTCGTTGAGCGTCAGGCCCGACGGATCGGCCCCGCTGCTGCCCGAGTTCATGGCGTTGCCGCGCAGCTTCGCCCCGTCGATGGTGATGCGCACCTTGAAGAAGCTGTCGATGCCCCAGGACGGGCCGACGCCGACGAACTTCGGGGCGCTGACCGTGACCGCGCCGTTGGTCTCGTCGTCGGCGTAGCGGAAGGTCGGGGTGACCTTGTAGAACTTGAAGTCGTTCCTGTAGTTGCGCACCCGCACGAAGCGCGTGAGCGTCACCTTCTCGTCGGCGACGTCGACGAAGCCGAAGCTCAGCGCCGCCTGCGGGGCGAGCGCGTCCCAGGCAGCGACCGGGGCATTGACCGCGTCGCGCACCCGCAGCTCGCCCGCGCCGATCCGCGTGATCGGGGCGAGTGTCCCCGCGACGGCGTCGTTGATGATGTTCGGCTCGGCGTTGTTCATGAGCCGGGCCTTGACCTCGACCGGCCGCAGGCCACGGTCGCGCCAGGAGCCCCAGCCCCAGCCCCAACCCTTCTTGGGCTTGCCGCTGTCGGCGGACTCGAGCAGCACGGCCGCCGCGCCCGCGACCATCGGCGCCGCGCCCGACGTGCCGCCGAAAGGCTCGGTGCCGTTGCCCGTGCCGACGACCGCGGAGATGGAGGCGCCCGGGGCGCCGATCTCCGGCTTGATCAGGTGCCGGGGGTCGTGCTGCGGGCCGCGCGAGGAGCTGCCGACCATGGTCTGGCGCAGCGGGATGGAAACCGCGGGGTCGAAACGCACCACCGTGTTCGGCAGGCCGCTCTTCAGCCGGTTCGACACTGTCTGGCTGATCATGTAGCCCGGTACGGTGACGTCCCCGCCACCGAAGCCGCCCTCGAAGGGATCGCCCGGGGCAATCAGGCCGATGATGCCGGCCAGGCCGCCGCCGGCGGCGACGTTGGCGATCTTGATGCTGAACGAGCACACGCCGCGATCGACCAGCACGATCCTGCCGGCGAGCGAGCCGGCGGGGAACGCGGCGCAACCGTTCAGGTTGCCGCCGGCGCCATTGCCGTAGACGAGCGGCGCCTCGATCGGCGCTGCGAGCGGCACGGACCAGGGCTGGAACACCGCCGGGAACTGGCCCGCGGCGCTCGCCGGGGCGAGAATCTGCATCAACGGCAGCGTGGCGCTCGGCACCGCCGTCTGGGCAACCGACAGGGCCGTCGCCGATCCGCCCGGCGTGCCGTTGGCGTAAGGCTTGTCGGCGCTGTTGCCGGCCGAGGCGACCGTCAGCACGCCGAGCGCCGTCGCGCTGTCGACCGCGAAGGCCAGGTCGTCGTCGAACGGCTGGCCGTAGGAGGCGCCGAGCGACATGTTCATGATGTCGACGCGGTCGGAGAAGTCGCCGTCGCCGTTGGGATCGATGGCGAACTCCACGCCCTGGATCAGCGCCACGCCGCTGCAGGACGAGGCCACGGCGGAGCAGGTCTTGATGGCCAGCAGCTCGACGCCCGGCGCGACGCCCTTCTTGCCGCCAATGATGTCGGCGACATGCGTGCCGTGGCCCTGGAAGTCGATCGGGTTCGGGTCGGGCTGCTCGGGCACATTGGGCCACTGCTCGCCGACGAAGTCATAGCCGCCGACGACCTTCTTGGCCTTGCTGCCGAAGAACTTCGCGCACTCGCCGCTCGGCGCCACGTCGCGCTGGGCGTAGCACTGGTCGTAGAACTCGACCGTGCCGGGACCGCCGAAGGCCTCGTGGGTGTAGTCGATGCCCGAATCCAGCACCGCGACCGTGATTCCCTTGCCGGTGAAGCGCAGGCGGCCGTCTTCCGCCTGGCGGACGTAGGGCACCGTCTCGCTCAGGTCGAGCTGGTAGTCGATGACGCGCGTCACCCGCTCGACCGCCGGATCGGCGGCCAGCGCGCGGATCTGCGCCGCGTTGACTTCCATGAACATGCCGTTCAGGACGTTCTCGACCTGGCCGAGCACCCGCGCGCCCGGCGCGTGCCGCGCGGCCCGGCCGCGGAACTGCCACTGCTGCTGCCGGACCCGCTCGCGTTGCGTGGTGGGGTCGACGCTCGACGACTCCTCCGCCGCGCGGGCCGCCGGCATCTCGCGCAGCCGGACGAGGACCCTCTGCGTCCCGCTGGCGTTGAGCAGCGCCGGATCGACGCGCGAGATCATGCCGGTGCCCGTCACCGGCTCCGCGAGGCGAAGCGCCTCGACCGACGCGGGCAAAGCGCGCGCGGTTCGGTCGGCGGCGACCGACGTGGTCGCAACCGATGCCGTGATGGCCGCCAATACACCGGCGGCCGCCGTCACGGCGGTCTTTCGACGAATGGACATGAGACCTCCCCTAGCTTGATTGTGTGTCGGCCGGTTTCGCTCCCCGCCGGGCCCGCGACGAGCGGGGCCGGCGGCGAGGGAGAAATCGACGCGAACTTCGTCCGCGCGAATCTATCCCACCAGGTGCGGTCGCGGCAAACCATGCGCGCGCGCTCCGCGCGCGCGAGCCCGTGACCTGTCCGGCCCGGCCTGGATGTGCGCTGCAACACGCGCAGGCAGCCGATATCCTGTCCGGGACAGAGCCTCAACGGCCTCGCACTTGACTTAATTCCGGAGAGACATGAACGGCTTCGAACAGATCACCCAGCATGAATTCCTCGGCAACGACCTCGCCGCGTGGACCAAGGCTGCGCTTCAGTTCGCGCTGTGGTTCACGGTGCTGCCGATCGCCAAGCGCTTCGTCACCCGCCGGCTGCAGAAACTGGATCCCCGGCAGTCGAGCGCACCGCTCGAGCTGGTGCTCGCCCTGCTGCGCCGGACTACCCGCGTCTTCCTGGTGGTCGTCGCCGCGTACCTCGCCGGGCTGTGGCTCGAGATCCCCGCGCGCGCGGACCGCTGGCTGACGGGAACGCTGCTGTTCTTCGTGTGGGTGCAGGTCGCGCTGTGGGGCACCGCCACCATCCGCTTCTTCGTGGAGAAGCGCCTCGCGGCCGATCCCGACGCGGCCAAGGAGAGCGCCGCGTCGATGAACATCTTGAAGTTCGTCGGCGTCGGCGCGGTCTGGGCGGTCGCGGCCCTGCTGCTGCTCGCCAACCTCGGCGTCGACGTCACCGCGCTCATCGCGGGCCTCGGCGTCGGCGGCATCGCGATCGCGCTGGCCGTGCAGCGGGTGCTGGGCGACCTGCTGGCCTCGCTGTCCATCGCCCTCGACAAGCCCTTCAAGGTGGGCGATTTCCTGATCATCGGCGAGGAGAAGGGCACGGTCGAGAACATCGGCATCAAGAGCACCCGCCTGCGCTCGCTGTCCGGCGAGCAGATCGTGATGTCGAACGCCGACCTGCTGGCGAGCCGGGTGCGCAACTACGGCCTGCTCTACGAGCGCCGCATCTCCTTCAAGATCGGCATCACCTACGAGACGCCGCGCGAGAAGGTGGTGGAAGTGCCGAAGCTCATCGAGGAGGCCATCCGCGCGCAGGACAAGACCCGGTTCGACCGCGCGCACTTCATGTCCTTCGGCGCCTATTCGCTCGACTTCGAGGCGGTGTACTTCGTGCTGGCGCCCGACTACGGCATTTACGCCGACATCCAGCAGGCCATCAACCTGGCGTTGCTCGAGCGCTTCCGGGAGAAGGGCATCGACTTTGCCTACCCGACCCAGGTGGAGTACCAGGTCACCCAGGCCCCACCGGCCGTCACCTGAGCGCAGGCGCGCCCGGGCTCGCGTTCAGGCGCGCTTGAGCGCGACCGCCGGCTCCCCGAGCAGGGCGGCGAATTCCGCGGCCGGCACGGGCCGCGAGATCAGGAAGCCCTGCGCCTCGTCGCAGCCTTCCTCGCCGAGCAGCGCGAGCTGGCTCGCGGTCTCGACGCCCTCGGCGACGGTACGCAGGCGCAGGGCCCGCGCGACGCCGAGGATCGCCTGCAACAGCTGCCGTGCGTTCTCGGCGCCGGGCAGGTCCGCGACGAAGGACCGGTCCACCTTCAGGCAGTCCACCGGCAGCCTGCGCAGGTAGCCGAGCGACGAATAGCCGGTGCCGAAGTCGTCGAGGGCGATCGAGATGCCGAGGCTGCGCAGCTCGCGCAGCGCGGCGAGCGACTCCTCGGAGGCGTCGATGAACGCCGATTCCGTGAGCTCGAGCTCGAGCGCCTCCGCCGGCAGCTGCGATGCCTTGAGCGCGCGCAGCACATCCTCGACCAGGCCGCGGGCGTTTCGCAGCTGGTAAGGGGAGATGTTGACCGAGACGCCGAGGTCGCGGCCATGCTCGCGCCGCCAGGCGGCGGTGCGTGCGCAGGCTTCCTGCAGCGCCCAGGCCCCGAACAGCCCGATCAGGCCGATCTCCTCGGCGAGCGGGATGAACTCGCTCGGCGGGACCGGCCCCAGCTCGGCATGCGTGAGTCGCATCAGCGCCTCGCTGCCTACGATCGCGCCGTCGCCGAGCCGGACCCGAGGCTGGAAGGCGAGCTGCAGCTGGCCTCGATCGAGCGCGGCGTGCAGGACGGTCTCGAGCTCCAGCCGCCGGCGGGCGCGTTCGTGCGCGCCGGCGGTGAAGAACTCGTAGCCGGACTCGGCGCCGTGGAAACTGCGCGCGGCGGTGGCCCGGGCGTTCTCCAGCAACGCGTCGGCATGGTCCCCATCCAGCGGCCAGGCGACGAGACCCGCGCGGACCTGCAGGTGGGCGGTCCAGCCCTCGCCGGACAGCGGCCCGGAGAGGGCGCGGATCGCATCCTCCGCGAGCGTGGCGGCCACGGCGGGGGAGTCGCAGGAGGCCCGGCAGAGGGCGAACTCGCCGGCGCCGAGGTGCGCAAAGGCGTCGTCGTTGCGGACCAGGCGGCCGGCGGCGAGCCGGCGCACGACCGTGAGCAGCGCGGCGTCCGCGGCGGCCTGGCCGAGCGACTGCTGCAGCCGGTCGAGTCCGCGCAGCCGGAAGGCCATGAGCCACAGCGTCCGGTCTGCCGCGCGGCCGGCGATGACCTCCCGGAGACGGTCGAGGAACTGCCGGCGGTTCGGCAGGCCGGTCAGCGTGTCGAAGTTGGCCAGCAGGTGGGCCTCGCGCTGGGCGGCGCGCAGCTCGCTCACGTCCTGCACTGCGAGCGTCAGCGTCGGGCCGCCGGCCAGCTCGCTGGCGGGCGTCGTGGCCGCGTGCAGGAGCAGCCGCGCCCCGCTGCGCAACGGCGTCTCGAGCCGGAATCCCGCGCCAGTCGACTGCCACTTGCGGAAGGCCTCGAGCACCCGCGGACCTTCTTCGGCCCGCACCGACGCGACGAGGTGGGCGAAGTGCGCGACCTTGCGGGAGGCCCCGCCGAGCAGGTCCATCACCAGTTCGGACACGTGCAGCGTCCTGCCGGCGGAGTCGAGCTCCCAGTGGCCGATGCGCGCCATGCGCTGCACGGTCGCCAGCCGGCTGCGGCTGACCACCAGCTGGCGGCGCGCGTTGGCCTCGCGCAGCAGGAATCGCACCCGCTCGATCATCAGACGGTTGCTGATGCCCTTGCTGGTGAAGTCGGTGGCGCCGCTGTCATAGGCGCGGGCCACGGCCTCGACGTCCTCGCGGCTGGTCATGATGAGGATGGGCACGTCGCGGCCGGCGGGCGTGGCGCGGATCTCGCGGCAGGCCTCGAAGCCGTCCATGCGCGGCATGACCACGTCGAGGATCACGAGGTCGGGCCGCTGGCGCGCGAACTCCTCGACCGCCATGACGCCGTCGCCTGCCGTCGCGACCTCGAAGCCGCCGGCCTCGAGGGCGGCCTGCGCCACCAGCATCGCGACCCCGTCGTCGTCGGCGAGCAGGACGCGCGGCGGACGCTGGGTCATGCCGCCGCATCCTCGGAATGCTTGACCTCGCCGAGCGCCTGGCTCAGCACGGCAAACTCCGGCCGCAGCCCGCCACCGAGCTTGCGCGCGGTGTCCAGCGCCTCGCGGCGCGCGGCCTGCTCGACTTCGCCGGCGGCGGCGGCGAAGCGGCGTCCGCCGACGCTGAGCGACGAGGACTTCAGGGCGTGCGCGGCCTGGGCGATTCCCTCGAGGCTGCCCGCCTGGCAGGCGCTGTCGAGCTCCTCGAGGTTCTGCAGCGCCTGCTTCTGGAACATGACGATCGCCTGGTGCACGAGGTGCGGCCGGCCCAGCGAGCGCAGCTCCTTGATGTGGGCCGGATCGACCACCGGCGGTGCCGTCTCCTCGAGGATGGCGAGCGTCTCGGGGCCGGTCGCGACCGGCGGCCCGCCGTCGCCGGTGGCCGGCGGCGTGCCGGCGGCGGCGTCGGCCAGCGCGTCGTACAGCTTGCGCATCGTGAACGGCTTGCTGATGAAGTCGCTCATGCCGGCTTCCAGGCAGCGTTCCCGGTCGCCCTGCAGCGCGTTCGCGGTCAGGGCGATGATCGGCATCGGCTTGCGGCCGGCGGCGACCTCGCTCGAGCGGATCCGGCGGGTCGCCTCGAACCCGTCCATCAGCGGCATCTGGCAGTCCATCAGCACCGCGTCGAACTTCCAGGACAGGGCGAGCTCGCAGCCGATGCTGCCGTCGCCGGCCGTCTCCACCGTGCAGCCCATCGCCTCGAGCATGCCCATGGCCACTTCGCGGTTCACCGGGCTGTCCTCGACCAGCAGCACCTTGAGCTGCAGCGTCGCGTGCTCGCTCGCCGATCCCTCCTCCGCCCTGGCCGTCTTGCCGCGGCCCAGCGCCTCGGCGATGCCTCGCCGCAGGGTCTCCCGGCGCGCGGGCCGCTCGACGCTGGCGTCGGGCCGCGACGAGGCGACCGAGGTCGCGCGCGCCTTCTCCGCGGCCGGCTTGCTGGTGGTCAGCATCAGCACGGGTGTCGCGGCGTGGCCGGCCGCGCCGCGCAGCTTGTCGATGAACTGGTAGCCGGTCATGTCGGGCAGCACCTCGTCCACGAGCACGAGGCCGAAGCTGCTGAGCGTCAGCCGCTCGAAGGCGCGATGGCCGGTCTGGGCGGTCCAGACCTGCGCGCCGCCGGCCTCGACCTGCCGCTCGAGCGCCCTGGCCGCGGCCTCGTCCTCGATCACGATCAGCACGCTCTGGACGCCGGCGCTCCAGGGCTCCGACGCCGGCGCTTCGCCGGACCCGCCATTGAGCGGGACGGTGACCCAGAAGGTCGAGCCGGCGCCGAGCGTGCTGGTGACGCCGATGTCGCCGCTCAGGATGGTGACGAGCTGCTTGGTGATGGCGAGCCCGAGGCCCGTGCCGCCGTGCTTTCGGCTCTCGAAGGAGTCGCCCTGGGTGAAGGCCTCGAAGATCGTGCCGAGCTGCTGCTCGGAGATGCCGAGCCCGGTGTCCTCGACGACGACCTTGAGCTCGGACTTGCCGCCCGGCTTCGGGGTCGCCGAGGCGCGCAGGATGATCCGGCCCTTCTCGGTGTACTTGACCGCGTTGCCGAGCAGGTTGGTGACGATCTGGCGGATCCTGATCGGGTCGCCCGAGCAGGTCTCCGGCACGCTGGCCTCGATGTCGCAGACGAGCTCGAGGCCGCGTTCGTGTGCGCGCGGCGCGAGCAGCTCGCAGACTTCCTCGATCAGCTCGATGACCGAGAAATCGGTCTTGAGCACCTGCAGCTGGCCCGCCTCGATGCGCGAGAAATCGAGGATGTCGTTGATGATGGACAGCAGGGAGTCCGCGGAGGAGCGCATGGTCTGCAGCATGCGGTGCTGCTGTTCCTCGAGCCGCGTGTTCTCGAGCAGCTCCGCCATGCCGACGACGCCGTTCATCGGGGTGCGGATCTCGTGGCTCATCCTCGCGAGGAAATCGCCCTTCGCACGGCTGGCGTGTTCGGCCTGCCGGGCGGCCTGTTCGAAGCTCTTGGTGCGCTCGAGCACCAGCTCCTGGAGCTTGCGGCGGTGTTCGGCGAGGCGCTGGTTGCGGGTGTGGATCTGGTGCAGCATCTCGTTGAAGCTGACGATCAGGCTGCCTACCTCGTCCGGACCATGGGGCCGCGCGCGCAGCGCGTAGTCCTGCGAATGCGCGACCTGGTCCATGGTCTCCAGCAGGTGCCGGATCGGGTCGGCGATCTGCGCGCGCATGCTGCGACCGTGACCGCCGCGAGCACGACGACGAGGAGCAGGCCGAGCATCCCGACCTTGAGGTGGTTCCAGGTGCCGACGAGGATCGGGCGCGTGGAGGCCGCGACCTCGATCCAGCCCAGAGGGTCGCCGTTGATGTCGATCCGCCTGGAAACGGTGATCTCCGGCAGCGGCATCTCCGGCAGGTAGCGCGACAGCACGCGTTCGAGGCCCCCGGCCGACTCCGCGACGGACCCGGGGGGCGTGACGCGCCGGGACAGGACCTCGCCCTCGAGGTCGGTGAGCGTCACGCGGGTCGCCCGCGCGGCCGCCGCGACCTGCTCGGTCACGCGCTCGGCGTCGGACGGCAGCCTGAAGTCGAGCGCGACGATCGCGGCATTGGTGTGCTGGTCGATGGCGGCGCCGACCCGATCGTAGAGGGCCTGGCGGTGGCCCATGGCGGCCTGGACGGCCAGCAGCAGCAGCACGATGGCGACGGAGGTCAGGGTGACGCGGAAGATGATCCGCGACATGCGCCGCGACAGGTTGCCGGTGGGGCGCCAGGCGTGGCCTGGCACGCTCTTCGGCCGCGGTGAGCGGTGGATGACTCCAGCCATGAAGGTTCTCTCGCGACGCGTGGCCGACCGTCGGCGCACCAAGATGGGATAGACGCCGAAAGGATGTCGGCAGCGGGAAGCAAAAACCTTCGGGCCGGCCCGGAATCGGATCGCCAAACGTGAACCGGCTCGCAAATTGAACGGCGCGGCGGGGTCGCGGCGGCGGTGCGCCGGCTCCGGATCGTCGGCGACGGCCCTCAGCAGGCTCCGCGCGGGCGCGCGGCGCCGGTTTCCAGGCTGCCACGGAGCGCCTGCACCGAGGCGAAGCCCTGCTCCTGGAGGTAGGCGGCGATGCCCTCGTTGATGCGCCGGCAGGCGAAGGGATCGTAGAAGAGCGCGGTGCCGACGCCGACCGTGGTCGCCCCCGCGATGATGAACTCGAGCGCGTCGGTCGCGGAGCAGATCCCGCCCTGGCCGATGATCGGCACGCCGAGCGGCCTCGCGACCTCGGCGACCTGGTGGACCTTCAGCAACGCGATCGGCTTGATGGCCGGGCCGGACAGCCCGCCCTGGACGTTGCCGATCACCGGCCGGCGCGTCTTCACGTCGATCGCCATGCCGGAGATCGTGTTGATCACCGCGAGCGCGTCGCTGCCGGCCTCGATGCAGCGGCGCGCGTTCTCCCGGATGTCGGTCTGGTTCGGCGAAAGCTTGGTGATCAGCGGCTTCTTCGTGACCTTCCGGCAGGCCTCCACGACCCGCGCCGACATCTCGGGGTAGTTGCCGAACTGGACCCCGCCTTCCTTGACGTTCGGGCAGGAGATGTTGATCTCCATCGCGTCGATCGCCGAGTCGTCGAAGCGGCGCGTGACCTCGACGTATTCCTCGATGGTCGAGCCGCAGACGTTGGCGAAGAAGCGCGTCTCCGTGAAGTCGAGCGTCGGCAGGATGTGGCGCACGACGTGGTCGACGCCGGGGTTCTGCAGGCCGATCGCGTTGATCATGCCCATGGCGGTCTCGGTGACCCGGTGCGGCGGGTTGCCGAGGCGCGGCTGGCCGGTGGTGCCCTTCAGCACGATCGCGCCGACGTCCGCGTTCGAGAAACCCTCGATCCGCGTGTATTCCTCGCCGAAGCCGACGCAGCCGGACAGCAGCACGATCGGCGAGGCGAGCCTCAGCCCGCAGAACTCAACCGAAAGATCAGGGGACATTCCCTTCCGGTTTTCCGCCCTGTCCACGCCCTGCTCCTGGGTTCAGCGCCTCAAACTAAATGGGAATGTCCCCTGGAGTTTCACCGCAGGTGCGGTGCGACCAGCTCGGCGACCCGCCCGACGTTGTCCTCGGACAGGCCGGCGATGTTCACGCGGCTGTCGAGGCCCATGTACACGTGGTGCCGCTCGCGCAGCTCCCGGACCGCCTCCGCCGGCAGGCCGAGCAGCGAGAACATGCCGCGCTGGCGGGCGAGCCAGCCCAGGTCGACGTCGGGCCGGGCGGCCTGCACCGCGGCGACGAAGGCCTCGCGCAGCGCCCGGAGGCGCGCGGCCATGCCGGCGAGCTCGCGCCGCCAGTTTACGGCGAGCGTCGGGTCGCCGAGGATCCGCTCGGCGATCAGCGCGCCGTGGCCGGGCGGCATGGAATACATGGCGCGCGCGGCCTTGTTGGCCTGGCTCTCGATGGCGCGCGCGTGCGCCGCGTCGTCCCCCAGGATGATCAGCGCGCCGGTGCGCTCCCGGTAGAGCCCGAAGCTCTTCGAGCAGGAGACCGCGACGATCACCTCGGGAAGTCGCCGCGCCGCCTCGCGGATGGCGAAGGCGTCCCGGTCGAGATCGTCGCCGAGGCCCTGGTAGGCGATGTCGAAGAACGGAACCAGGCGCCGCCGCTCGACGGCCGCGAGGATCGACCGCCACTGGTCCTCGTCGGGATCGGCGCCCGTCGGGTTGTGGCAGGAGGCCTGCAGCAGCACGAGCGTGCCCTCCGGCGCACGATCGAGCGCGTCGAGCATGGGCTGCAGGTCCACCGCGTGGCGGGTGGCGTCGTAGTAGGGGTGGCGCGCGATCGCGAGGCCGCCGCCGGTCAGGAGCGGCGCGTGGTTGGGCCAGGTGGGATCCCCGAGCAGGACGGTCGCGCCGGGCCTGGCGCGGTGCACCAGCTCGGCGCCGAGGCGCAGCGCGCCGCAGCCGCCGGGGGCCTGGATCACCGCCGTGCGGGCACGCAGCGCCGCGGCCGGGTCGCCCAGCACGAGCCGGAAGATCTCTTCCCGGAAGGCGGGCGCCCCGGCGGGCGGCAGGTAGGACTTGGTGGACTGCTTGGCGATCAGCTCGCGCTCGGCGGCGAGCACGGCCTCCATGATCGGCGTCTGGCCGGCGCGGTTGCGGTACACGCCGACGCTCAGGTCGACCTTGTCGGGCGAGGGGTCCTCGCGGAAGGCCGACGCGAGCCCGAGGATCGGGTCGGGCGGCAGCGTCTCGAGCTTCTCGAACATGCGGTCCTCGAAGAGGGAGCGCGCCGCGGGCCGGCGGCGCGGCGTGTATCTTAGCGCGTCGGAGCGCGCCGAATGTTCCACGTCATCCTGCACCAGCCGGAGATTCCGCCGAACACCGGCAACGTCATCCGCATGTGCGCGAACACGGGCGCCACGCTGCACCTCGTGCATCCGCTCGGGTTCTCGGTGGACGACGCGCAGGTGCGCCGCGCCGGCCTCGACTACCGCGAGATGGCGCGGGTGCGGCAGCATGCCGACCTCGGGTCGGCGCTCGCGGCCGTCGCGGGCAGCCGCCTGTTCGCCATCGAGACCACCGGCCGGCGGCGCTACACCGACGCGCGGTTCGAGCCCGGCGACGCCTTCCTGTTCGGCCGCGAGACCGTCGGCCTGCCGCCGGCCGTGGTGGCCGGCTTGCCGCCAGAGCAGGTTCTCCGCCTGCCGATGCTGCCCGGCAACCGCAGCCTCAACCTGTCGAACGCGGTCGCCGTGGTCGTGTTCGAGGCCTGGCGCCAGCTGGGCTTTCCGGGCGCGGACCCCAGCCTCTCCACCTCCGGCTAAGCGCTCCGTTCGCGCCAAAACACGGGCCGGCCCGCGCCGGCGCCGACCCGCCCGCCTAGGGTCTGCAGCAGGCCCGGCAATGGATGCCGGCCCGACGACCCGGAGGCCGCATGGACGCCAGGAACCGCTTGACGAGCGCGTTGATCGCCGCGCTCTCCTTCCTTCCCCTGCTCGCGCAAGGCGCAGTGGGCCGCACGCCCGGCGCCGCCTGGGTGACCCCGGGCGGCGCCGCGGCCTATTCCGTCCCGCTTGAACTTCCCCCCGGCACCGCCGGCCTCACGCCCACCCTCTCGCTCGAGTACCGGCACGACCAGCCGGGCGGGCTCCTCGGCGCCGGCTGGTCGATCGGCGGCCTGTCGGCCATCAGCCGTTGCGGCCGCACGGTCGCCCAGGATGGCGTGTCCGCGCCGGTCGAGTACTCGATGCAGGACCGCTTCTGCCTCGACGGCCGGCGGCTGGTCGCGGTCAACGGCGTCGCCTATGGCGCGGCCGGCAGCGAGTACCGCACGGAGGTCGAGTCGTTCGCGCGGATCCGGGCGCACGGCTCCGCCGGCGCCGGGCCGCAGCATTTCGTCGTGGAGCTGCAGGACGGCCTCGTGCGCGAGTACGGCGCGACCCCCGACTCGCGCATCGACGCGGGCGGGCGCCTGGTCCTTGGCGCGGCGACGCCGCGGACCTGGGCCCTGAGCCGCATCCGCGACCGCGCCGGCAACGTGGTCGACTTCCAGTACGTGGAGGAGCCGACGCTCGGCAGCTACCGGATCGCCGCGCTGCGCTACGGCGGCAACCCCTCGCTTGGCACCGCCAGCGCCTTCGCCGTGCAGTTCGTCTGGGAGTCGAGGCCCTCGAGCGAGATCGACCTCGCCTACGTCGCTGGAACGCCCATCCGGCAGGTCGTCAGGCTCGACCGGATCGACGTCGTCCACGACGGCGCGCTGCAGCGCCGCTACGAGCTGGCCTACGAGCCCGCGCTGTCCACCGCGGGCCGCAGCCGGCTGGCCTCGCTGCAGGAGTGCGGCGCCGGCGGGACCGATTGCCTGGCCCCGACCGTGCTGCGCTGGCAGGACGGCGTGCCGGGTCTCGGCGGCGAGGCGACGCTGCCGCTGGCGCTCGCGGCACGGGTCGCCTGGGAGCGCCGCCCCGCCTGGGTCACGGCCGACTTCAACGGCGACGGCCACGCCGACCTCGCCTGGACCTCCGGCGCGTCGGGCTCGGCCACGTTGCGCTACCGGCTCGGTTCGCCGACCGGGCTCGGGCCCGAGGTGGCGACCTCGATCGTCAACGCCGCGCCCGGCGTGCCCTTCGACTACAACGGCGATGGCCGGGCCGACCTGCTCAATGTCTCGACCTCCGGCCACTGGATGGTGGTGCCCGGCACGCCTGGCGGCCTTGCCTCACCGGTCTTCACCGGCATCGCCGCGTGGTCGCCGATCGACTTCCGCGGCGCCGACGTCAACGGCGATGGGCTCGGCGACATCGTCTACTCCACGACGCCCGACGGATCCGGGCTCGAGATCGAGGTGAGGGTCCTCTACGCGCGCACGGGCGGCAGCTTCGCCACGACGCCGGCGACGCTCTACAACCAGGGGCAATACGCCGGGTACGGCGATGCGCTCGGCGGCGAGTTCCTGGGCCAGCCGGGTCGGCGGATCGACCTCGACGGCGACGGCCGCGAGGACTTGCTGATGAACGAGGTCTACTCGGTGGCGCGAATCAGTGCGAGCGAGGCGACCTCCGACGGGTTCGAGGGCAGCCCGGATTTCCTGACCCCGGCCGACGTCAACGGCGACGGCTGCACCGACCTCGTCTACAAGCACTACGCGGGCCGCTGGCGGATCCGCTACAGCGGCTGCGGCGGCATCTACTGGGTGGCGCCCGAGGTCGAAGGTCCGTCGGGGCCCGGTGGCTTCCCCGTCGTGCTCGACTGGAACGGCGACGGCCGGCAGGACCTGCTGCTGCGCGATGCTTCGGTCTGGCAGCTGCTGCCTTCCGGGGGCGATCGGCTGCTGCCGATCGTCAACACGGGACTCGCCCACGGCGGCGCGAACGGCGCGGCGGTGGCCGACGTCGACGGCGACGGCCTCGACGACCTGTTCGCCGCCACTTCGGTGCAGGCGCGGCTTCGCCTGCACGCCGGCCCGCACCCTGACCTGCTGGCCTCGATCAGCGACGGATTCGACGTCGCGGCGTCGTTCACGTATGCGCCGCTCACGCAGCCCGGCGTGCACGAGCGGCTGACGGCCGCCGCCTATCCGCAGCGCGACCTGCAGGATGGCCGGCCGGTCGTGGTCGCGCTGGCCATCACGGACGGGACGGGCACCGGCTCTACGGCGACGCTGCAGTTCACGTACGCCGGGCTTCGGGTGGACGGGCAAGGCCGGGGTGAACTGGGCTTCGCGCGGCGCACATCCACCGAGCTGGTGGCGGGCGCTGCCTTGCGCAGTGAACACGCGTGGCGTCAGGACTTCCCCTTCGCCGGCCTGCCGGTGTCGGCGATCCTGCGGCAGGGCTCGGGCCGCACGGTGACGGAACGCAGCTGGCAGTACGGCCAGCTGACGTTGGGCAGCGGCAGCGCACTGCGCCGCCATCCCTATGTCACGGCGGCGACCGAGCGGGTGCACGAGGTCGGTGGTCTCTACGACGGCGTTCTTCACACCCACCGCGCGTACACGGTCGCACAGCTGGATGCGAACTCCGGTCTCCCCCTGGATGCGAGCTGGACGACCACCGAGCACGGCAGTGGCCTGAACCCCGGCGCGTCGCACACGCGGCGCCTGTGGATCTCCTCGGTGCTCAACGATGCCGTGAACTGGTGCCTGGGGCGGCCGTTGTCGGCGCAGCTGACCGAGAGCCACACGCTGGCGGGCGGAGGCGCGCTGACGCGGACGGCGGCCATGGCCTGGGACGGGCTGCGCTGCCGGCCCACGCAGCACCAGGTCGAGCCCGGCAGCCCGCTGTGGCAGGTGACCAGCGCGTTCGGCTACGACGCCTTCGGCAACGTCGCGTCGGTCGCGGTCAGCGGCGCGCAGATGGCGACCCGCACGCTTCGCGTGGACTGGGGCGCAGGCGGGCAGGCGCCGGCGGCAGTCACCGACCCGCTCTCGCAGGTGACGGTCCTGCGGTGGAACGCCGCGACCGGCCAGCTGGCCTCGCGCACCGACCCCAACGGGCTGACCACCTCCTGGAGCTACGACGCCTTCGGCCGGCTGTCGGCGGAGACGCGCCCGGACGGCACCCGCACGGTGCTGACGCGCTCGAGCTGTACCGCCGCCGCCGATTGCGGCGACCCCGCCGCACGCTACCGCCTGCGCGTGGCGGAGGAGTCGCCGCCGGCCACCCCGCAGTGGCACGGGGACTGGAGTCTCGATCGCTTCGACCGCTGGACCGTGCGG
This sequence comes from uncultured Steroidobacteraceae bacterium, assembly GCA_964406445.1. GTDB lineage: Bacteria > Pseudomonadota > Gammaproteobacteria > Steroidobacterales > Steroidobacteraceae > SG8-30. The sequence continues at coordinate 52,212 of CAYORU010000006.1, read as the reverse complement.
CGCTCGCTGCAGCCGAACGGCGCGCTGTCGGTGATGACGCGCAGCTTCGACGCGCGCGGCCGGGTCCTGCGCGAGGACGCGCCGCGCTGGCAGGGCGCGCCGGCGCCCGGCGCCGTTCACTACGGCTACGACCTGCTGGACCGCCTGGTCGCCGTGAGCCTGCGGGGCGCCGACGGCGGCACGCTTCGCTCGACGAGCTACGAGCACCAAGGTCTCGTCCTGCTGCAGCGCGATGCCCTCGGTCGCAGCAGCCTGCGGGTCACGACCGCCTGGGGAGACCTTGCGCGGACGATCGACGCCGCGGGCGGCAACACGCGCTACCGGCACGACGCCGCGGGCCGGCTGACGGAAGTCGTGGACGCCTATGGCGCGATCGTTTCTTCGGTCAGCTACAACCCGCGGGGCATGAAGGCGGCCCAGACGGACATGGACCTCGGCGCCTGGACCTTCACCCACAACGCGCTCGGCGAGCTGGTCGAGCAGCGCGACGCGAAAGGCCAGACGGTGCGCTACGCCTACGACCTGCTGTCCCGGCCGGTCAGCCGCAGCGAAGCCGAGGGCGTCACCGCCTGGACCTGGGGAACGCCGGCGTCCAGCACGCCCGCCTCGCGCGTGGCCGGCCGCCTGCTGCAGGTCGCCGGGCCCGGCCATGCCGAGCACTACGGCTACGACGGACTGTCGCGCCTGGTGCGGCGGACGATCGTCGCGGACGCCAGCTACGAGTACGCCTTCAGCTACGACAGCGCGGGACGGCCGGCGTGGATGAGCTATCCCGCGAGCGCCGGCGGCTACCGGCTGAAGCTCGGCTACGAGTACGCCAACGGCCGCCTCTCGCGGATCCGCGACTTCAATGCGCCCGCGTCGACGTTCTGGAGGCTCGGCGCCACGGATGCCGCCGGCCGGGTGCTCGACGAGACCCGCGGCAGCCTGCGGGTCGTGACCGGGTCCCACCCCGTGACCGGGGACGTCGAGTATCGACAGGCAGGCATGGGAGGCGGAGCCGCCGTGCAGGACCTCGCCTGGCGCTGGGACCCGGTCGGCAACATGACCGAGCGAAGCGACCTCCAGCGCGGGGTCACCGAGCGCTTCAGCTACGACGCGCTGGACCGCCTCGACGACGTGCGCCGCAACGGCGAGTTGCGGCTCGACCTCGCCTACGACCTTACCGGCAACCTCACCGCGCGGTCGGATGTCGGCAGCTACGCCTACCACCCAGTCAAGAAGCACGCGGTCGTCTCGGCCGGGACGCACCGCTACGGCTACGACCCGAACGGCAACGTCGTCTCCCGCGACGGCGCGGCCATCGCCTGGACCAGCTACAACCTGCCGTCCTCGATCGTCGCGGCGGGCGCGAGCAGCCAGTTCTGGTACGGCCCGGACCGCCAGCGCTGGAAGCAGGTGTCGACCACAGGCGGGATTGCCGAGACGACGATCTACGCCGGCGGACTGCTGGAGAAGGCGACGCGCGGCGGCCAGGTGACTTGGAAGCACTACGTCGCCGCGCCCACGGGGACGGCCGCGATCCACCTGCGCTCGAGCGACGGCAGCGCGCCGCGCACGCTCACCGTCACCCAGGACGCGCTCGGCAGCACGGACCGGATCGTGGACGCTGCGGGGAATGCGGTGCTGTCGACGAGCTTCGAGGCCTTCGGCCAGCGCCGCGGGCCCGGCTGGTCGGGCCTGCCGGCGGCCGCGGACCTCGATGCCGTGGCGAGGACGACCCGCGACGGCTTCACCGGCCACGAGCAGCTCGACCACCTCGGCCTCGTGCACATGGGCGGGCGCGTCTACGACCCGGTGGTCGGGCGGTTCCTGAGCCCCGACCCGATCGTGCACGCGCCGGAGTGGAGCCAGGATCTCAATCGCTACGCCTACGCCTGGAACAACCCGCTCTCGATCGTCGATCCGACCGGGTATGCGGAAACGGTTCCCTGCCTCATGGACCAGGGACGCTGTGCGCAGGTCACCGTGTTCGGGCTTCGGGACGACGACGGCTTCCTGGGCTTCGGCAGCTGGATGACCCTGAGCGGCCAGCCCGCGAGCGCCCGCGACCGCGATCCCTGCGGGCAGGATGGCTCGGCGACGGCGTGTGCGTTGGGCACTCGGTTGACACAACGACTCGCCATGCCGGTACAGGCGGCAACGCTCCCATCGCATCGGTCCGACGCTCTCAAGGTCGACTTTGATCACGGGCAATGGGTCGCGAAAAGTCTGGTGTGGATTGGCTACGCGCTGATGGCGCTCGATGTGGCCAATACATTCACCGGTGTAATGGCGGGTCCGGACACTGGCTTGATCGGCGGGCCATTGCTGGCGCTCGGTACCCGAGCTGGCCGTGGACCGACTCTGGAGGGAGCCAGTTCGGTCGCGCGCAGACTGCAAGGTTCCGGGGCGTATCCCGGGATCGATACCTTCCGCGACATCACGCTTCGCAAGGGCACCATCGTCTACGGGGGGCACCCGGGTCAGAGTGCGTTCTACACTACCGCCAGCGGCCTCAAGAGGTCCGAGGGAAGCGCATCCTTGCTCTTCCAGGGACTGCAAGTGGCCAGGCATCCTACTCGAGGCTATCGTCCGGGCGTGATGGCATACGAGGTCGTCGAGGACGTGCCGGCGGCGTTCGGGCGGGCACTGGCGAACCCCCACCACGGCGCCGGCCGGCTGCCGCAGATCGTCGTCCCGGGATTCGAGGCAGCTCTGCGACCGGTCAACATGATTCCATTGGGGCCGTGAGATGAACATTGATTCAGCGACCGGCACGATCTTCTTTCCGGGCGGCCGCCTGAGCGGCGATGAAACCCTCGTGCGGTTCCAGCGCGAAACCTTCGCGGAGCGCGCGGAGATCACGGTGAGCAATTCGCCCTGGCTGACCTTTGACGTTCAGCTCGATCAACGTTTCCTTGCCAGCGTTGTCTTCGATGGCCAGAGGCTCGCAGAAATCCGCCTGGTCATGACCGAACCAGGGGAAGAGGATCAGCCGTGGACGGTCGAGTCGGAGAGACGCCGGAGGCTGATGCACGATGCGTGGCTGGAGACGCAGTTCGGAAGCTCGCCGAGGCGCTTCCCATGGGGCACGGTCGAGTCCGTCTACGATGAGCGAGCGAATTGCAGCTACATCGTCCTCAGGTATTCCTGAGTTCGGCGCCGCCGACGAAGGTAACGAGGGGCATGCCAGATGGAATCGAGCTCGTCGGAAGCGCTCGAAGGATGGGCAGACCTGTTCGAGCATCGTTCTGATCCTCATCGATCCGGACTCCCATCTGGCCGACCCCGAGTACCGGCGCAAGCGTAGAGCCGGGTTGATCGCCTTCAGCAACTCGAGGGCTTTCTCGAGGGCGGGTGAAGAGATATGGGCGGCCGAAATGCCGGCACCGGCGGATTACTGCTCCAGCATCGTCCGCACCGATCCGATCGAAGTCCCTTCATTCCCGGCGTGTCGCTGTCGCCTGGACGTCCGGACTGGCAGGCTGCTTGCGAGAGAATTCATGAAGTGACGCGGGTGATATCGAAACTCGTTTTCTGAACCTTGCAGTGCCGCGGCACGACGGATGCACGCATGATCCATGCCGCGCACAGAGCCATTGAATCCTTGGATGAGTGCGAGCGTGCGATGCGGTCCGAGTCGCCAGCAAGGACAGGCCACGAGGCGTGGAGGCAATGGTCGAAATCACGTTTGACGATCGCCTGCCGAGGATCGGGACGACGTCCGTGACCCTCGAGCATCCGGTGCGGGAGGCGTTCCTGCTCGACGGGCGTGTGATCGTCCTGTTGGACCCTGACTCGCAAGCGGCCGCGGGCAAGACGTTTCGCAACCTGATCGCCCTGGACCTGTCCGGCCGGCCCCTGTGGACGGCGGATCCACCCACCGCCAGGCCGGCGGACGCCTGCACGCGCATCGTTTCCCGGGTCCCGCTGCGCGCGGACTCGTTCTCGTCCTTCGAGTGCGAGGTCGATGCCTCGACGGGAAACCTGGTCGGGACGAAGTTCCTCAAATAGCCCGGCAGGGCCCGATGGCGCCGAGCCGCCGCGTGCGCGTCACTCCTTCGAGACGGCGCGGCTCATGAGTGCCTCCACGACGCGGCGGATGTCGAGCCCCTCGTAGATCACGCGGTAGACGTGCTCGCAGATAGGCATGTCGACGCCGAGGCGCGTGGCGACCTCGCGCACGGCGCGCGCGGCGTGGTAGCCCTCGACGACCTGCCCGATCTCGCGCTTCGCCGCCTCTATGCCCTGGCCGCGCGCCACCGCGAGGCCGAAGCGGCGGTTGCGCGACTGGTCGTCGGTGCAGGTCAGCACGAGGTCGCCGAGCCCGGTCAGGCCCATGAAGGTCTCGCGCTGTGCGCCGAGCGCCGTGCCGAGCCGCACCATCTCGGCGAGGCCGCGCGTGATCAGGAACACGCGCGCGTTGGCGCCGAAGCCCATGCCGTCGGAGGCGCCGGTCGCGATCGCGATGACGTTCTTGACCGCGCCGCCGACCTCGACGCCGATGATGTCGGGCTGGGTGTAGGCGCGCAGGTGCTGGGTCGAGATGCTCTGCGCGAGCTCGAGCGCGAAATTCCCGTCGGGCGAGGCGCAGGCGATCGCGGTCGGCAATCCGATGCCGACCTCCTTGGCAAAGGTGGGGCCGGAGAGCACCGCCACCGGCACGGCGGGCCCGAGCACCTCGCGCGCCACCTGGTGCGGCAGCTTGCCGGTCGAGAGCTCGAACCCCTTGGTCGCCCAGGCCACCCGGGCGCCGGCCCTGAGCCTGGGCTTGAGGTCGGTGAGCACGGCGCGCAGCGCGCTCGAGGGCACGACGACGAGCACGTCCTCGGTGCTCTCGACGGCCTTCGCCAGGTCAGGCTCGACCGTGAGCGCCGGCGGGAACTCGGCGCCGGGCAGGTAGCGGGCATTGACCCGCTCCCGCGCGAGTCGCTCGGGCTCGTCCTCGGCGCGCCCCCACAGCACGGTCTGCCGGCCGGCGCGCGCGAACTGGATCGCGAGCGCCGTGCCCCAGGAGCCCGCGCCGATGACGCAGATCGCCATGCCCGGCCCGCCGGGCCCGGTCAGTTGACCGGAGCGGAGGGCGCGTCGCCGGCGGCCGCCTGCTGGCGCGCGGCCTGCTCCTGGCGGGAACGCTCGTAGAGCGCGTCGAAGTTCACCGGCGGCAGGAAGAACGGCGGGAAGCCGCCCTTGGTCACCACGTCGGAGACGGTCTGGCGAACGTAGGGGAACAGCACGTTCGGCGCGAATGCGCCGAGGATCCGGCGCACGTCGTCGGCGGCGAAGCCGCGCACGACGAACACGCCGCCCTGCTTGACCTCGACCACGTACACGGGAACGTCGCCGTTCTTGGCCTCGAGGGTGATGGTGAGCACGACCTCGTGGATGTCCTGCCCGACCACGCTCGACGACGTGTTCAGGTTGATGGCCATCTTGGGATCCTGGTTCTGCGCGGGGACGAAAGGTCCCTTGGGCGCCTCGAAGGACAGGTCCTTGATGTAGACGCTCTGCAGCGTCACTTCGGGTTGCGTGCCGTTGCCTGCGGCCGGGGCGGCCTGGGGAGTCTCGTCAGCCATGTCGTGTCCTCGTATCGGTCGAATCGGTCGTTGAAGTGTCGGGTGGCGCGACTCCGGCTTCGCGGAGCAGCCGGTCGAGTCCGCCGGCCGCGTCGAGCGCGGCGAGGTCGTCGGAGCCGCCTACGTGCAGGTCGCCGATGAACACCTGCGGCACGGTGCGCCTGCCGCTTCTGGCCACCATCTCCTCGCGCAGCTCGCGGCGTCCCTCGACGTCGATCTCCGTGAAGGGAACGCCCTTGCGCGCGAGCAGGGCCTTGGCGCGGGCGCAGTAGCCACACCAGGGCGTCGTATAGATCGTGACGGCCACGATCAGCCCTTGGTGACGGGCAGGTTGTCCTGCCGCCAGGCGGCAAGGCCGCCGCGCAGGTTGTAGACCTGCTTGAACCCCAGCTCGCCGAGCTTGCGCGCGGCCGCGCCGGAGGTCACGCCGCTGTCGCAGCAGGTGATGAGCGTCTTGTCGCGCAGCTTCTCGAGCGCCTTGGCGCCCTCGGCGATCTGGTCGCCCGGTACGTTGCGGGCCCCGGCGATGTGGCCGTCCTTGAACTGGTTGACGTTGCGCACGTCGACGAGCAACGCGCCGTCGTTCATCAGGCGCACCGCCTCGGTCGGCGACACGGCGGCCGCGGAATGGGCGCGCTGGCGGAGCTCGTAGGCGACCACGGCGAGCAGCAGCACGGCGGCGGCGCTCGCGAGGATCGGGTGCGCGGAGAAGTGTTGCAGCAGCGGGTCCATGGGATTTGCGGGCGGCGGCGGGACGGGCCCGCACAAGCGTAGACAGCCGCGCATTATAGCAGCCCGTCCGCGGCTGTCCGACCGGCGGCTGCGTCGGGGCAAATCCCTCGCGATCCCGCCAAAACAACGGCTTAGCCCTGTAGCGCGCCGGCGCCTTCGGTACCATGTGCGCCCCACCCAAGACCCCCGGACCCCCACGGATGGCTCGAGCGCTGCCGCTTCTGATGAGCCTGGCCTGGCTCCTCGCGCCCCCGGCCTTCGGCGCCAAGGACCCGGAGTCCGACCTCGCGCGCGTGAAGCAGCGGATCGCCGAGCTGCAGCGCGAGATCCGCGCCGACACCCAGCGGCGCGACCAGCTCGCGGCCCGCCTGAGGACCGCCGAGGAGAAGGTCAGCGCGGCCCGAGCCGGGCTGGACGCGGCCCGCAAGCGCGTTCGCGACAGCGACGCGCGCCTGCGGGCGCTGGCGAAGGAGCGCGGCGAGCTCGGCCAGCGCCTCGAGGCCGAGCGTGACGCGCTCGCGGCGCAGGTCCGGGCGGCGTACGCGGCGGGGCGGGAGGAACAGCTGCGGATGCTGCTGTCGGAGCAGGATCCGGCGGCCCTCGGCCGGATGCTCGTCTACTACGGTTACCTCGGGCGGGCCCGCGCCGGGCAGATCGAGGAGATCCGCTCGGCGGTCGCGAGGATCGAGTCGCTGCAGCAGGCCGAGGCGGAGGAGCGCGCCCGCCTCGCCGGGCTGGAGCAGGCGCGGGAGCGGGAGCTCGCCGCGGTGCAGGCCGCGCGCCGCGAGCGCGAGGCGGCGGTCGGCGAGATCAACGCAAAGCTCAAGGACCGCGGCGATGCCCTCGGGAAGGCCCGCCGCGACGCCGCGACGCTCGAGAAGCTGGTGGCCGACCTGCGCCGCGCGTTGCGGCAGGCGCCGGCCCCGCCGGGCCAGCCCTTCGAGCGCGTCCGTGGCCGCCTGCCCTGGCCGGTCGCCGGCCGGGTGGTCGCCCGTTTCGGCCAGCCGCGGGGCGGCGGCCTGCGCTGGAACGGCGTGATGATCTCGGCCGAGCGCGGGGCCGAGGTGCGCGCGCCCTACGCCGGCCGGGTGGCGTACGCGGACTGGCTGCCGGGACTCGGCCTGCTGATCGTGCTCGACCATGGCGGCGGCTACATGACGCTCTATGGCCACAACGACCAGCTGTTCCGCGCGGTGGGCGACCTGGTCGCGGCCGGGGACGTGATCGCCGCGGTGGGCGACAGCGGCGGCCAGGCCCGGCCCGAGCTGTACGTGGAGGTGCGCAAGGGAACGGTGGCCCAGGATCCGCACCGCTGGTTCCAGGGCAAGGGACCCTGAGCCGTGCCGGAAATCTGCGGATTACGTCAAAGACGGCGGCACGGGGGATCGCGCACGCTTCGGCAGGACCCGGCGGAGGGCCGGGCGGGAATCGCCTGGTGAAGGATGCCATGAACGCGGCTTTGCCCCTGCACCTTGCCTCGGCCAAGCCGAGCCTCGACCCGTACGGCCAGCTGCTGCGGATGCTGGTGCCGCGCGCCAGCGGCATCGCCTTCTACGACTTCCGCGGCACGCCGCTGTGGGTGTCCGACGGGTACGACGGCCCCGACCCCCAGCCCGTCGTCGAGCGCGCGCTCGGCAACGTGCCGCCCGCCACGACGGGCCAGATCGACGGCCTGGCGCTCGACTTCGAGGGTTCGCCGGGCTACGCCTTCCGGCTGCGCGACGACGCCGGGCAGGTCATCGCCGTCGCCGTGCTGCTGACCCGTGACGGCGAGAGCCGGCCTTATTCTTTCGTACACCACCTCGTCGCTCCGGCGCTCGAGTGCCTGCAGCGCGAGCTGCTCGCGCGGACCAGCCTCGGCGCGATGGCCCGCGACCTGCAGACCCGCGACGAGGACCTCGACGTCCTGCTGAAGGTGGTGCCCGAGGATCCCGACAGCCCCCACCACGCCGACGAGCTCGGCATGACCGTGCAGACCTGCGTGGACCACCTCGGCTGCATGCTCGGCGCGCTGGTGGTGCCGGAGCGCAACGTGGCCATCTGCAAGGCGCCGGAGGGCGCCCGGCCGAATGTCACCGTGCTGACCGCCACGCACCGGCACCTGCTCAACTGGGCGACGCTGCAGCGCCGCAACCTGCTGCTCAACAAGGCCGGCGGCACGCCGGGCCTGCCCGCCAAGAAGATCCTGTCGGTGCCGGTCCGCCATGCCTCCGGGCGCGTGGTCGGCTTCCTGGCGCTGTTCCGCGAGGCGCGCGACCCGGACTTCGACCTGCGCGCCGAGCGGCTCGCCGAGCTGCTGGCGCGCCGGGCGACCGCGGCGCTGCTCAGCAACTTCGACGCGGCCACCTCGCTCCTGACCCGGGGCGCCTTCGAATCGCAGGTGCGGGGCGCGCTGGCCCGCGGCCGGGCGGGAGCGGCGCACAGCGTGCTCTACATCGACGCCGACCGCGTGCACGTGGTCAACGACAACTTCGGCATGCACGTGGGCGACGAGGTCATCGTGAAGATCGCCGAGGTGCTGCGCCGCAAGCCGCTGCCGGCGGCGCTCGCCGCGCGCGTCTCGGGCGACCGCTTCGCCGTGTTCCTGCCCGACTGCGGGCTGGAAGCGGCCGCGCAGACCGCCGAGGCGGTCCGCGCGGAGTGCGCGCAGCTGTCCTATCCGCGCGGCGACGGCACGGTCAAGATCAGCGTCAGCGTCGGCGTCGCGCCGGTCGAGGAGGGAGCGAACGCCCTCGCCCACGGGCTCGCCAGCGCGGAGATCGCCTGCAAGGCGGCCAAGGACCGCGGCCGCGACCGCGTCGAGGTGTTCGAGGATCTCGACCAGAGCATCATGCGCCGCCACAGCGACGTGGTGGTGGCGCAGAGGCTGAACGACGCGCTCGAGCGCGATCGCTTCGTGCTGTTCGCCCAGCCGATCCTGCCGCTGGCGGAGACAGGCGGCGAGATGCGTTTCGAGCTCCTGCTGAGGATGCAAGGCGAGGCCGGCGAGCTGCTGCCGCCGGGCAAGTTCCTGTCGGCGGCCGAGCGCTACCAGATGCTGCCGCAGATCGACCGGTGGGTCGTGGCCCGCGCGCTCGCCTCGCTCAAGGCGCACCGCTCGGCGCTGGCGGGCCGCGCGATGAAGTTCTGCATCAACGTCTCCGGCCCGTCGGTCGTGGATCCGGAGTTCCACGGCTTCCTCGAGGCCGCGATCCTCGAGAGCGGGCTGCCGCCGGAGTACCTCTGCTTCGAGCTCACCGAGACGGCGGCGGTGTCCGATCTCGCGCGTGCCGACCGGCTGATGCAGCGGCTGCGGGTCCTCGGCTGCAGCTTCGCGCTGGACGACTTCGGCACCGGCCTGTCCTCGCTCGCCTACCTGCGTTCGCTGCCGGTGTCGGTCCTCAAGATCGACGGCAGCTTCGTGCGCGACACCACCGCCAACCAGCGGACGGAGTCGATGGTGCGCGCCATCACCCAGCTCGCGCACACCATGGGCATGCAGACCGTGGCCGAGTTCGTCGAGACCGACGAGCTCAGGATGCGCATGGCCGCCCTCGGTGTGGACTACGGCCAGGGGTTCGCGATCGGCCGGCCGCTGCCGCTGGCCGAGGTCCTGGCGGATCTCGCGCTGCACGAGGCCATGGCGCCGCAGGCAGGCTGACGCCGCCTGCCGACGCCTGCCCCTTCCCTGGGCGCGGCGGCCCGGTACCATGAGGGGCTCGAGTCCGGTGAGGCCTGCCGCATGAACCGACCCCAGCCCACGATCCTCGCCCTGCTGGCCGGCACGGCCCTCGGTTTCGCGCTGGCGGTGAGCGGCGGCGTGCTCGCGCAGCGCGAGCCCGCGGCCCGTCCGCTGCCGCGGCACGAGGCGCGGCTGCTCGCGGAGGTGATGGAGCGGATCCGCGCCGAGTACGTCGACACCATCGGCGAGGACCAGCTCATGCACAACGCGGTCCGCGGCATGGTCTCGGGCCTCGACGCGCACTCGACCTTCCTCGAGGAGAGCGAGGTCGAGGACCTGCGCATCGCGACCGAGGGCAACTACTCAGGGATCGGGATCGAGGTGTCCTACGAGTCCGGCGCGGTCGTCGTGGTGGCGCCCATCGAGGGTTCGCCGGCCGCGCGCGCCGGCCTGCAGAGCGGCGACACGATCGTGGCGATCGACGGGCGGCGCATCGAGGGGCGCAGCCTTGCCGAGGCGATCGGGCGGATGCGCGGCGAGCCCGGGACGCTGGTTCGGCTGACGGTCGAGCGGGAGCTGGCCGGCGAGCCGCTCGAGTTCGCGATCGAGCGCGCCCAGGTCGAGCTCGTGAGCGTGCGCGCCGAGCTGGTGGAGCCGGGCTACGGTTACGTCCGCGTCTCGCATTTCAGCGACAGCACCGCCGGCGAGCTCGAGGCGGCAGTGGCCGCGCTCGGCCGCGATTCAGGCGGCTCGCTGGCGGGCCTCGTGCTCGACCTGCGCAGCAACCCGGGCGGCGTGCTCGAGGCGGGGGCTGCAGTGGCGGACGCCTTTCTCGACGGCGGAGTCATCGTGTCGGCCCGGGGGCGCACCCGCGACGCGCGCTTCCGGATGGAAGCGAAGCCAGGCCAGGTGGCGCCGGAGGCGAAGGTCGCCGTGCTGATGGATCGAGGGTCGGCCTCGGCGGCGGAGATCGTCGCGGGGGCGCTGCGCGACCACGGGCGCGCGGTGCTGATCGGCCGGCGCAGCTACGGCAAGGGCTCGGTGCAGACCGTGCTGCCCCTCGCCGAGGGCCAGGCCATCAAGCTGACGACCTCGCGCTACTACACCCCCGCCGGCGCGACGATCCAGGGCGCGGGACTCGCGCCGGACATCGAGTTGCCGGCGCCGGGCGCGCCACCGCCCGCCTCGCGCGCGACGGCGGACACGCCGCTCGCCGAGCGCGACCCGGGCGTGCGCGCGGCCATGGAGTGGTTCCGCCAGCCTGCCGCGGTCCGCATGGCCGGGCCCGCCGGCTCCTCCTGAGGCTCGCGGTGGTCCAGGCAGGCGCGCGGCGAGCGGCGGATGCGGGCGAGCGCGCCGTCGCCGCGGACGGGCACGACGCCTTCATGCGCAGCGTCGCGCTGGTCGACTGGCTGGTGCTGCTGTTCGTGGTGCTGTACCTGCTCGTGATCCGCGAGCCGTTGCCCAGCCCGGCGCTCGCCGTGGGCGCCCTCGCGGCTTTTGCACTGTTCCTGGCGCTCGTCCGCTCGAGCCGATTCCCGCTGCGCGAACCGCCGACGCGGATCGCGCTCGAAGTGCTGTTCACCGTGGGCTTCCTGACGGTGATCCTGACCCAGACCGGTGGTGCGGACAGCCCGCTCGCGAACCTCTACCTGCTGCCGCTGGTGCTGGCCGCGGTGACGCTCCGGGCGCGCGTCACCGCCGCGGCCTTCGTGCTGGTGTCGGTCGCGGTGCTCGGCCTGCACCTCGCCGCGCACGGCCCTGCGACGGGCCTGCGGGCGGTCCTCGCGCAGGCGCTCGGCGAACTCGGGCCGCTCGCGCTCGCCACCTACCTGGTCCATCGCCTCGCCGGCTCGGTGCTCGCCGCGCGCAGGCGGATCCAGGAGCTGGACGAGCTCGACCCGCTCACGGGACTGCTCAACGTGCGCAGCATCGATGGCCTCATCGCGCGCGAGCACGAGGCGCGGGCCGGCGCGGGCCGCGGCGCCTACGCCCTGCTAGTGGCCGACCTCGATCGGCTCAAGCACGTCAACGACGAGTTCGGCCACGAGGCGGGCAACGCGGCCCTGCGCAACGCGGCGGCGGCGATCCAGCGCGCCGTCCGCGGCACCGACGCGGCCTCGCGCTACGGCAGCGACGAGTTCGTCGTCTTCCTGCCGGACGCGTCCGCGGAGGTCGCGGAGGCGGTCGCGCAGCGGATCCGCAACGTGACCTTCCAGAGCCTGTTCCTGGCTGGGGAGCGCATGCAGCGCATGACCATCAGCGTCGGCGCGGGCTGCTACCCGCGGGATGGCCACCGGGTCAGCGAGGTCATGGCCGCCGCGGAACGGCGGATGCAGCAGGACAAGGCGCTGCGACGGCGGCCGGGCGGCGCGCCGCCGCTCAGGGCCGTCTGAGCGAGGCCATGATGCGAAGCGCGACGCGCGGCTACCTGCAGTTCGTCGAGACGGCGGCGCCCGCCGAGGCGCTGTGGCGGGCGCTGACCGATCCGGGCGAGCTGCGCGCCTGGCACGCCGAGCTGGCGGAGGTCGACGCGCGGCCCGGCGGCCGCTACTCGGTGAAGAGCCGGCTGTTCGGGCGCCGCGAGGCGCACGTCGACATGCTCGAGCCGCTGCGCCGGCTGCGCCTCATCTACGACTCCTCGCCTGACTGGCCGCCGCTCGAGGACACGGCCGTCGTGGAGGACTTCGTGATCGACGAGCGGCGCGGCAAGCGCGTGCTCAGGGTGCTCGGCTCGGGCGTGCCCGACGTGCCGGCCTGGGACGCGGCGCACCGCCGGCTGCAGGCGGGCTGGGCCATCGCGCTCGCGCAGCTGGTCCGCCGGCTGGAGGCGCCGGTCGCGTGAAGGCGCTGCTCGCCGCGGCGCTGGCGCTGTTCGCCTCCGCGGTTCTCGCGGCGGGCGGCCGCCCGCTGGTGCTGGTCGGCGGCACGGTCGTCGACGGCTACGGCAACGCGCCGCTCAGGAACGGCGTGATCATCATCGAGGGCGAGCGCATCGCGGCGGTCGGGACCGTGGGCCAGCTGCCGATCCCGGCGGATGCCGAGCTCGTCTCGACCGAGGGCATGACTGTGCTGCCGGGCCTGTGGGACCTGCAGGCGAACCTGGCGCGGCTCGGCCACGCCGACGAGGGCCGCTGGGCCGAGCACTACCTGCCGATCACCGAGCGGGTCGTGATGCCGATCGCGGCCGCGCAGCTTCTGGCGGCGGGCGTGACCAGCGCGCGCGACGCCGGCGCGCCGCTCACCGCGGCCCTGCGCGTGCGCGAGCGGATCCGCGAACGGCGGATCCCGGGACCCACGCTGTTCGTCGCCGGCCCCCTGCTCGCGAAGGAGCCGCGGCCCGACGCCGGGTCCTGGCGCTGGACGGTGGCCGGCGCCGAGGACGCGAGGGCGAAGGTCATGCGTCTCGCCGAGGCGGGCGTGGATTACCTGCTGCTCGACGACCTCGAGTCGTGGACCGACGCTGAGCTCGAGGCCGCGTTGAACGAGGCGCGCGTCCGCGGCCTGCCCGTCGACGCGAGGGCGCGCCGCGCGGCCGGCATCGCGCGCGCCGTCGAGGCGGGCGTCGACGGGCTGCAGGGCGTCGGCGTCGACGCCGACGCGGGCTACCCGCAGGACCTCTACCGGATCATCGAGCGTCGCGCCGCCGATCGCGAGCGCCGGCCGCTGACCTGGACGCCGGGCGTCTCCGGCGTGTTCAACTTCCGGTGGCTGCAGAAGAACCCCGAGCCGCTCGACGATCCCGCGACTTTCGCCGGCGTGCCGCCGATCGTCGTCGCGGACCTGCTCGGGCCGGTGTCGCGATTCGAGGGCAGCGCCTGGTACGACATGCCCGCGGTGCGCGCGCCGACGCTGTGCACCAAGCTGCGCCAGCTCGACATGGCCGGCGCGCGGATCGTGGTCGGCTCGGACGCGGGCGCCCCGGCGCACTTCCACTCGCGCGCGACCTGGCAGGAGATCGACGCCTGGATCCGCGAGTGCGGCCTCGATCCGGCGCGCGCCATCCAGGCCGCGACCCACGACGCGGCGGCTGCGATGCGCGTCGAGCACGTCTCGGGGACGATCGCGCCGGGCAAGGTCGCCGACATCATCGCGGTGCGCGGCGACGTGCTTCGCCATCCCGCGCTGCTGCAGCGCGTGGAAATCGTGATCCACCGGGGATTGCGCCACCGCTGAGCGCGTTCGGTCCATAATGTCGCCTCCCAGGGATGTTCCGGAGGCGCCATGACCCGGTTCGTGCTGCGCGCGGTGATCGCGGCCCTCGGCCTGTGGCTCGCCGCCGAGTGGCTGTCCGGCCTCTACGTGGACCGCGCGGCGACCCTCGTCGTCGCGGCGATGCTGCTCGGCATCGTCAACGCCTTCGTGCGCCCGCTCGTGGTGCTCCTGACCCTGCCGTTCACGGTCGTGACGCTGGGGCTGTTCCTGCTCGTGATCAACGCGGCCATGCTCGGGCTCGTGGCGCTGCTGCTGCCGGGCATGCAGGTCACCGGGTTCTGGACGGCATTCTGGGGCGCGCTGATCGTGAGCGTCGTCAGCGGCATCGGCTCGCTGCTGTTCGCCCCCGTGGTCAAGTCCTGACGCCTGTCGCGAGCGCTCAGCGCTCCCCGCCGATGCGGGACGAGAGCGCGCCGAGCCGGGCATCGAGCTCGGCGCGGTCGAGCCAGCGGCCGCGCAGCATCACTCCCGCGATGCGGCGCAGTGCGCTCAGGTCGGCGAGCGGATCGCCGTCGACCAGCACGAGGTCGGCCTCGAGCCCCTCGCGCACCTGCCCGAAGACGTCGCTCGCGCCGAAGTAGCGCGCGGCGTTGACCGTGCCGGTCGCGATCGCCTCGGCGTTGCTCATGCCGCTCTCGGCGTAGATCGCGAGCTCCGCGTGGGTCGACTCCCCCGGCAGGTTGAACACCTGCGGCGCGTCCGAGGCGAGCAGGAAGGGCACGCCGGCGCGATGCAGCTCGCCGATCAGCGTTCGCCGCGCGGCGACGAAGCGCGCCGCGACCTCCGGGGTCAGGCCGCGCAGGCCGAGGAAGGCCTCGCGCGAGCGCAGCCACTGGTCGATCACCGTGCCTGGCAGGTAGCGCGCGGCGGGGCCGGCGCGCAACGCCTCTGCCGTCGGCGGGTCCACCCAGCGCTCGAGCAGCACCTCGGTCGGCGCCATCCACGCGCCCGATGCTCGCGTCGCGGCGACGGCGGCCGCGACGCGCGCCGGATCGAAGCAGGGCGTCAGTCCGACCCCGAAGAACCCCGGCGCGAGCCGTCCGTCGAGGCAGGCCGGGTCCACCAGGACCTGCATGTAGCCGTCGAGGTGGTCCACGGCGCGCTGGCCGGCCGCGAGCGCCGCGGGCAGGCCGACGTCCTCCGGGACGTGGCCCTCGAAGGCGATGCCCGCCGCGCGTGCCGCCGCGGCGATGGCGTCGAAGACTTCGCGCGTGAGCCCGGGATGCAGCTTGAGGAAGTCGTAGCCGGCCGCGGCCTGCTCGCGCACCATGCTCACGGCCGTCTCGACGTCCGGCGCGCTGTTGCCGTTCAGCGAGGGCCCGCTGGTGTAGAGGCGCGGGCCGAGCACCCGGCCCGAGGCGAGCGACTCGCGCAGCTCGAGGTGCCAGGGATGGCAGAGCATCCCGCGGAGCGTGGTCACGCCATGCGCGGCAAAGAGCAGCAGCACGTCCTCCGCGTACTGGGCGAGCTGCGGCCCGGGCACGTGGGCGTGCATCTCGGCCAGGCCGGGCATCAGCGTGCGGCCCGCGGCATCCACCACCTGCACGCCCTCCGCCGCCGCGAGCCCCCCGCCTGGCGCGATCCGGGCGATCCGCCGGTCCTCGACCAGCACGTCGGCGCGCTCGATGACGCCGGCATCGCCCAGGGTCACGACGCGCGCGTCGCGAAACAGGACCGGCGCGGGCGGGTCGGCGGCGGCGCCCGTGGCGAAGGTGGCAGCGAGCAGGGCGAGGACGGCGCGGCGCATGGTCGACTCCTCCGGCAGGTCCCCATCCTGCGGCGACGGTGGCCGCCGGGCAACCGCGGCGGTGTGCGCCGCTACGCCGCAGGCTGCGTTCGCCGCCGTGCCGGGCCGAGGTAGCCGGCGACCAGCGCGACCGCGAGCAGGATGACCGCCATGCCCGCGAGCTGCAGCGCCGACAGGCGCTCGTCGAGCACCGCCCAGCCGAGCACCGCGGCGATCGCGGGGTTGACGTAGGCGTAGGTGCCGACGACGACCGGCGTCGTGTGCAGCGCGAGGTAATGGTAGGCCGAGTAGGCCAGGCAGGAGCTCATCAGCGTGAGCCACAGGAAAGCCGCGGTGGAGGTCGGCGTGAAGCGCATGGCCAGCGGTTCGCCGACGGCGGCGGCGAGGCCGACCAGCGCGAGGCCGCCGGCCAGCATCTGCAGCGCGAGGAACATCGTCGGCGCGTTCTCGGTGCGGGCGTTCCTCAGGAAGACGGTGCCGAGCGACCAGCCGACGCAGCCGACCAGGATGACGAGCTGCCAGCCGAGCGCGGTGAAGTAGGAGCCGCCCGGGCCCGGCGTGAGCACCAGCGCCGTGCCCGCGAAGCCGAGCGCGATGCCCGCCTTCGATCGCCGCGTCAGCGCCGCGGCGCGCGGGCCGAAGGTGCCGAGCCAGGCGATCCACAGGGCCGGCGTGACGTTGAGCAGGGCGGCGACGTTCGAGGCCACGTGCTGCATCGCGAGCACGTTGCAGCCGTTGCTGACCACGATCGTGCCCGCCATGACGGCGACGACGTGGCCGATTTCGGCGCGCGACAGGCGCGGCGGGCCGCTGCGCCACCAGGCAAAGGCGAAGAGCAGCAGGCCGGCGAGGAGAAAGCGCAGGCCGGCTGCGAGCAGCGGCGGCTCGTCCGTGACCAGCAGCTTGGTGGCGAGGTAGCTCGAGCCCCAGATCAGGTAGACGGCGGCGAGCGCGAGCGCGATCGTGCCGCGCGTGCCCGGCGCCGGCCCGCCCGCGGCCTGTCCGCCGAAGGTCAAGCCCGCTTCGCGCCGCGGGTCGCCGTGGCGAACATCCACCACGCGACGGCCGCCAGGGCCGCGAGTCCGGCCCACTGGCCCGGCCGCAGCGCGCTGCCGACCGCGATCACCTCGGCGTCGCCGCTGGCCACGATCGGGATCGCGAGCAGCACGCCGAGGATCGCCTCGCCCGCGATCAGGCCGGCGGCGAACAGCAGCCCCGTCTGGCGCAGCGCGTCGAGGTCCGCGCCCGGGCTTCGGCGCGCGTGCCAGCGATCCACGGCCCAGGCCAGCAGCCCGCCGGCGAAGATCGGCGTGGACAGCTCGAGCGGCAGGTAGATGCCGACCGCGACCGCGAGGATCGGCGCGCGCCAGCTGGCGTGGCGACGCTTGAGCTGCTCGTCGATGACGATCACCCCCACCCCGACGAGGGCGCCGACGGCGATCATGTCCCACGGCAGGCCGCCGCCGAAGATGCCCTTCGCGACCGAGGCCATGAGGGTCGCCTGTGGCGCCGGCAGCGCCGTGACGCCCTCCCGCGCCGGGGTGCCGATGCCGTAGGCCTCCAGCAGCAGGTTGAGCACCGGCGCCATCACGGCCGCGCTCGACACCGCGCCGATGGCGAGCATCACCTGCTGGCGCCAGGGCGTCGCGCCGACGATCTGGCCGGCCTTCAGGTCCTGCAGGTTGTCGCCGGCGATCGCCGCCGAGTTGCAGATCACCGCGCCGATCATCACCGCCGCGACCGGCCCGATGGTCGAGCCCGGGCCGAGGAAGGCGAGCAACACCAGCGACGCGAACAGGATGGTCGATATGGTGATGCCGGAAACGGGGTTGTTCGACGAGCCCACCAGGCCCGCCATGTAGCCGCTCACCGACGAGAACACGAAGCCGGCGACCACCATGATGACGGCCATCGCCAGCGCGATGCCCAGGCTGTCCACCACCACGGCGTAGAGCGCGAACAGCGGCAGCACGAAGAGCACGACGCCCGCCAGGATCAGGCTCATCGGCAGGTCGCGCTCGGTGTGCGGCACGTCGCGCCGCGCGCCCTGCATGCCGAGGCCGCTGCGGACGCCCGACAGCAGCGAGCCGCGCAGCGTCCATAGCGACCACAGGCCGCCGACCAGCATCGCGCCGACGCCGATGTAGCGGACCTGGGCGCTCCAGATCAGGTAGGCGGCTTCTTCCGCGCCCGCGCCGGCGAGGCTCGCGGCCAGGACCGGGTCGTGGTCGAAGAAGAACGTGTTGTAGACGGGGATGAACACCCACCAGGAGAGCACGCCGCCCGAGAGCATCAGCACGCCGATGTTCAGGCCGACGATGTAGCCGACCGCGAGGAGCGCCGGCGAGAGGTTCAGGCCGAAGAAGCCGATGGTCCGCTCGCCGAAGAACCGGGCGGCCGTGAAGGCCTCAGGCGACAGCTTGAGACCCGACAGCGCCGTCTTGAAGGCCGCGCCGGCGAGCGCCGCGAGGCCGAGCGCCTTGAGGCCATGGCCCGGATCGGCGCTGACCTTGAGCACCTCGGCGGTCGCGACGCCCTCCGGGAACTTCAGCTTCTGCTCGATGATCAGCGTGCGCCGCAGCGGCACGGAGAACAGCACTCCGAGCACGCCGCCGAGCCCCGCGATGGCCAGCACCCAGCCGTACTCGAAGCGCTCCCAGTGGCCGAGCAGGACGATCGCCGGGATCGTGAAGATCGTGCCGGCGGCGATGGACGAGCCCGCCGAGGCGCCGGTCGCGACGATGTTGTTCTCGAGGATGCTGACGCGGCCGAGCAGGCGCAGCACGCCCATGGCGACGACCGCGGCCGGGATGGCGGTCGCAACCGTCATGCCGGCGAACAGCCCCAGGTAGGCGTTCGCGGCCGCGAGGATCACGGTGAGCACGATCGACAGGGTCACCGCGCGCAGCGTCAGCTGCGCCGGGCTGTGGTCGTTGGTCGGCATGGCTGGTCCCCCGCGTCTTCAGCCGCCAGCCCCGCGCCGGCGGCCCCTGCCCCCGCGGCCCGCGGCCGGGCTCACTTCACCCCGTGCATCAGCCGGTTGATCAGCGGCGCGGCGAGGAAGTAGGCGGCCGCGACCACGATCCCGATCCAGAACAGCTGGCTGAAGACTTCCGAGTACTGGGCCAGCGAGCCGGCGGCCTCGCCGTGCCCGGCGCCCGCGGTGGCGACCGCGGCGATTCGGCCCGCGACGAAGTTGGCCATGGCGATGGAGAGGAACCATCCGCCCATCGCCAGGCCCGTCTCCTCCGGCCGCGCCAGCTTGGTCACCATCGCCAGCCCGATCGGCGAGAGGCACAGTTCGCCCATGGTGTGGATCAGGTAGGTGAGCGTGAGCCACACCCAGCTGATCTTGCCGCCGGCGTCGACGGCGTGCTCGATCGCGAACACCAGCACGTAGAAGCCCACGGCGGCGCCGATCAGGCCGTAGCCGAACTTGCGCGGGATCGAGGGATTGAAGCTGGCGCGGTCGAGCGCCGGCCACATCGCCGCGAAGACCGGCGCCAGCAGGATGATGAACACCGGGTTCACCGACTGGAACACCGTGAAGTGGACCTCGCTGCCGAACAACGTCGGCATGTTGACGAAGTCGCGCGCGAGGAAATTGAGCGACGAGCCCGCCTGCTCGAACAGGGCCCAGAACAGGACGTTGGCCGCGAACAGGATCAGCATGGCGATGTAGCGGTGCAGCTGCTCCTTCTGCCCGCTGTGGACGCCGCTCCAGATGAAGTAGGCGACGAGGCCCAGCATCATCGCGATCAGCAGGCCGCCGAGGATGTCGCTCTCCGACAGCAGGAAGTACACCGGGACGACCAGCACCACGCAGCCGACGATCACCTGCAGGAACGTCCTGCCGCCGTTCCTGTGCGCGGGCGCCTTGCCGACCTGGCCCAGCCAGTGCTTGGCCAGCTGGAACACCACCAGGCCGAGGATCATGCCGATGCCCGCGGCGAAGAAGCCCCAGCGATAGCCGAACACCGCCCCGATCACGCTGCCGCAGACGATCGGCGCGGCCAGCGCGCCGGCGTTGATGCCCATGTAGAAGATCGTGAACGCCGAGTCGCGGCGCGGGTCGCCCTGCGCGTAGAGCTTGCCGACCATGGTGGAGATGTTCGGCTTGAACAGGCCGTTGCCGACGACGACCACGGCCAGCCCGACCAGGAAGCTCGTCAGGTCCGGCGACATCAGCAGGAACATGCCGATCGCCATCAGCACGCCGCCGAGCATGATCGAGCGCTGGTAGCCGAGCATGCGGTCGGCGACGTAGCCGCCGAGGATGCCGGTCATGTAGACCATGGCGGTGTAGCCGCCGTAGGTCTTGCTGGCCTCGGCTGCGGCGTTCTCGCCGAGGTGGGCGAAGAACGCCGCCGCGACGTGCACCGCCAGGATGGCGCGCATGCCGTAGTACATGAACCGTTCCCAGAACTCCGTCGCGAACAGGTTCCACAGCGCGATGGGATGGCCGAGGACGGTGCGGGCGTCGGGAGGCGTCGTGGGGTTCATTCTTCAGTGCCCTCGTCGGCCGCGGCGGGCGGCGCACGGACCAGGATGCGGGCCAGCACGATGCCGGTCTCGTAGAGGAAGTACATCGGCACGGCCATCATGCTCTGCGACACGGCGTCGGGCGGCGTGATGAAGGCCGCGACGATGAAGATGCCGAGCAGCACGTAGCCGCGGTGGCGGCGCAGCGACTCGACCTTCACCAGTCCCGTGCGCACGAGGAGCACCGTCGCGACGGGAATCTCGAAGGCCAGGCCGAAGGCGAAGAAGAGCAGCACCACGAAGTCGAGGTACTGCGTCATGTCGGTCATCATCTGCACGTTCGCCGGCGTCGTGGCGACGAAGAACTGGAACATGACCGGGAACACGATGAAGTAGGCGAAGGCCGCGCCGGAATAGAACAGCAGGATGCTCGAGACGAGCAGCGGCATCGCGAAGCGCCGCTCGTGGCGGTACAGCCCCGGCGCGACGAACGCCCACAGCTGGTACAGCAGGTAGGGCATCGAGAAGAACACCGCGGCGAGCAGCGCCAGCTTGAAGGGCGTCATGAAGGGCGCGACGACGCTCGTCGCGATGACCGAAGAGCCCGCCGGCAGCCGCTCGCGCAGCGGCTCGATCATCCAGGTGAACAGCTCGTTGGCGAAGAACAGGCAGGGCAGCGCCACGACCGCGGTGACGATCATCGCCCGCAGCAGGCGGTCGCGAAGCTCGACCAGGTGCGAGAGCACCGTGCCTTCGGCGAGCTTCTCGTCGCT
This sequence comes from uncultured Steroidobacteraceae bacterium, assembly GCA_964406445.1. Classification (GTDB taxonomy): domain Bacteria; phylum Pseudomonadota; class Gammaproteobacteria; order Steroidobacterales; family Steroidobacteraceae; genus SG8-30. The sequence continues at coordinate 31,044 of CAYORU010000006.1, read as the reverse complement.
CATGGGGCGTCGGGCTTGTCGGGCTTGCGCGGTGTGTCGGCCGCAGGCCGGCCGCCGTCCGCCGCGGCGGCCTCATCCGCCGGGGCCGGACTCGCGGGCGATTCGCTGCCGGGAGGCGGCGTGCCCGGCGTGGCGGTGCCCGGCGCCGGCGGCGGCGTGCGCGGCGCGTCGTCGCCGGAGAAGGAGCGCTCCGCGTCCCTGAAGGGCTGTTCCGCCTTCTGGACTTCATCGTCGAGCTGCGACTTCAGCTGGCGGGCCATCGCCCGCGCCCTCCCCATCCAGCGGCCGACGTCCGCGGCGACCTTGGGGAGCTTTTCCGGCCCGAGCACCAGGAGCGCGATGCCCAGGATCAGGACGATCTCGGTGAACCCGACCTCGAACATGGTTCAGGTCAGGCGTTCTTCGACGCGCCCGTCTCGCTCTTCTTCGGCTCCTCGGCGCTGAAATCGGCGTCCGGGCGCTTGTCGTCTGTGATCTGCTTGGCGTTCTGCTCGTTGTCGCCCTCGTTCATCGCCTTCTTGAAGCCCTTGACGGCGGCGCCGAGGTCGGTGCCGATCGTCCTGAGCTTCTTGGCGCCGAAGATCAAGAGCGCGATGGCGAGGATGATCAGCAGCTCGCGAAATCCGATTCCCATGGTGTCCAACTCCAGCCCGGACCCCCGGGCGAATGGCGATCATACGCCAACGCGTATGACGTTCTCCCCGGCGCAGGCCGCAGATCGGTCACGAATCCCGGCTGCGGCCAGGCCTGACCTGCAGCCAGAAGGTGACTGGCCCGTCGTTGACCAGCGCCACCTGCATGTTCGCGCCGAATTCGCCGGTCTGGACACACGCGACGCGCCGTCGAGCGCATTCGACGAAGTGCTCGAACAGTCGGCGCCCCTCGTCAGGCGCGGCCGCGGTGCTGAAACCGGCGCGCGTGCCCTTGTGCGTGTCGGCCGCCAGCGTGAACTGCGGCACGAGCAGCAGCCCGCCGCCGACGTCCTCGAGGCTCAGGTTCATCCGCCCCTGCGCGTCGGGAAACACCCGGTAGGTGACGACTCGCTCGAGGAGCCGCTCCGCTTCTGCCGAGCCGTCGTCCCGCTCGACGCCGACGAGCACCAGCAGCCCGCGGCCGATGGCGCCGGTTTCGCGGCCCGCGACACTGACGGAAGCCGTCGTGACCCTCTGAAGCAGCCCGATCAACGGCCTGTCTGCCCAAAAAATCCCACTATCGTTTCACTCAAGACCGCGGGTACACTAAAAATCCCACAAAATACCAAAAATCTAAATTGTGGTGATTAACATCCAGAAAGTGTCAAAAACTTCACAGCTGTGGGCCGGAGATTCCGCGAAGGCGGCTCAAGAGACACTCCTGTGGATGCAGGCAGCTCAAGTCGCCGATGCGGCGAACAGCAATTCTGTTCTGCACGTCTCCGTGTAAGTTTACTCGCCGGCGCCCGGGCCGGTGACCCAGACCACGGGAGGATTCGATGCAGCGTCGGCGGATCGTGCAGGGACTTGGCCTCGGCGTGCTGGCGGCGGCCTCGGCCGCCTGTTCCCGGGAGGCGGGCGGTCCGGGCGAGGCCGCGGACAACCGCCGGTTCCGCTGGAAGCTCGTCACCACCTGGCCGCCCAATTTCCCGGCGATCGGCACCGGCGCGCTCGAGTTCGCACGCATGGTCGAGACCTGCAGCGGCGGGCGCCTGACGATCAAGGTCTATGGTGCGGGCGAACTGGTGCCGGCCTTCGAGGCCTTCGACGCGGTGGCGAGCGGCACGGCGGAGATGGCCCACGGCGGTGCCTACTACTGGAAGGGGAAGATTCCCTCGGCGTCGTTCTTCTCGGCCGTGCCCTTCGGACTGACCGCGCAGGAGATGAACGCCTGGCTGTACTTCGGCGGCGGGCTCGAGCTCTGGCGCGAGGCCTACGCGCCCTTCGGCGTCATTCCGGCGCCCTGCGGCAACTCGGGCTGCCAGATGGGCGGCTGGTTCCGCAAGGAGATCCGCTCGGTGGCGGACCTCGCGCGCCTGAAGATGCGCATCCCGGGCATCGGCGGCGAGGTGCTCGCCCGCGCCGGCGGCACCCCCGTGACGCTCTCCGGCGGAGAGATCTTCACGGCGCTCGAGACGGGCGCCATCGACGCCACCGAGTGGATCGGGCCCTACAACGACCTCGCCTTCGGCCTGCACAAGGCCGCGAAGTACTACTACTACCCCGGCTGGCACGAGCCGGGCACCACGCTCGAGGCGATCGTCAACAAGGCCGCGTTCGAGCAACTGCCGGCCGACCTGCAGGAAATCGTGATGACCTGCTGCAGGGCGACCAACGAGCGCATGCTGGCCGAGTTCACGGCGCGGAATTCCGAGGCGCTCGAAACGCTGGTCAGGGAGCACGGCGTGCAGCTGAGGCGATTCCCCGACGACGTGCTCCGCCGGCTGCGCGAACTTTCCGAGCAGGTCATCCGCGACGAAGCCGCGCGGGACCCGCTCTACCGCCGGGTCCACGACTCGGTGACGGCCTTCCAGGCCAAGTCCGCCGCCTATCTTCGCATCGCGGAGGACGCGTACCTGCGCACCCGGGACCTGTGAGATCCAGCGAGGCATTCGCCGCGTTCATGGGCCGGCTGCGCCGGCGGGACGTGCTCGTGCCGCTGCTCTATGCGCTCGGCGGCGCGTTGTGGATCGCCGGCTCCGACTTCGTGCTGGCCCGCGCCTTCGGCCCCGACGCCCGCGCCCTTGCGTGGGCCAGCACGTTCAAGGGGCTGTGCTTCATCGCGGTCACGGCGATCATCCTGCGCCTGGCGCTTCGCAGCGCCGAGGAGCGGCGCGTGTCCGCCGACGGGCACGCGTCCGCACGCCCCAGATTCGCGCTCTTGTTTGCCACCGGCGTCATGCTGCTCCTGGCTGTCGCGCTTGCCCTGTACCTCGTGCACGCGCGCAAGGAGCTCCAGCAAGCCGACGGCCTGCTGCACCTCGAAGCCGCGACCGCCGCGACGCTGGTCGAGCACGAGCTGGAGCAGAGGCACATCCATGCGGTTGCGATCGCGACGAGCCCGTTCACGGGGCCGGCGGCCGCCCGCTGGCAACGCGATCGGGACCCGGCGACGGAATCGCGCCTCGTGCGCCGGCTGGAGGCGATCGCGCGCGAGCGCGGCAGTCTCGCGACGGCGCTCCTGGATCGCCAGGGCGAGGCGGAGCTGGTCTGGGGCGATCTCGGCGCCGGACCGGCCAGCCCCGAGCTGGTCCGCGCTGCCGCGGCCACGGGAGAAGTGCAGGTCGGCCGTGTGCAACAGGCCAGAACCGGGCTGCCCTACGTCGACACCGTCGTGCCGCTCGACCCCTCCGGCGAGGCTGCGGTCAGACCCGTCTTGCTCGTCCGCGACCCGGTCACGGCCTTCGTCGAGCCGCTAGCCGCGCTGCCCCGCGGCGACGACGGCCCGGTCGTGCTTCGCGTCGTCGACGGATCGGATCGCTCGCGCGTGCTGGCATCGCTCGGCGCCACGGGCGGCGGCGCCCACGCCGCGGACGCGATGATCGCGGCAACGCGGGTGCCGGTCCTCGCGCTGCTGACGGGCGAGGGCATGCTGCGCGCAGAGAGCTCGATCCCGGCCATTGGATGGACGGTGGTGGCGCTGGAGCCGGTCGAAGCCATCATCGGGCCGCTGCGGCGCGCGCTGCTGGCCGGCGCCGCCGTCACGCTCGCGGTCGCGAGCATGCTGGCGGTGGCGCTCCACCTGCTCTGGTCGCGCGCCGCCGCGCGGCTCACCGAGCGGGCCCGCCATTGGGAGCGGCGCGCGGATACGCTGCTGACGCACTTCGCGATGGCCAACCGCCACGCCAACGACATCGTCCTGCTGATCGATTCGCAGCAGCGCATCGTCGAGGTGAACCCGGTCGCGGTCGAGGCCTACGGCTGCTCGCGCGAGGAGCTTGTAGGCGCGAACCTCGCGGACCTGCGCGGCGACGATCCCGTGGAGCGCGCCCGGGTGCCGGAGCAGTTCGCGGCCGCGCTGGCCGGCTCGACCCGCTTCGAAACGGTGCATCGTCGCCGCGACGGCAGCCGTTTTCCGGTCGAGGTCTCGTCACGCCGCTTCGAGTCGGACGGACACACCTACGTGCAGTCGATCGTGCGGGACATCAGCGCCCGAAAACATGCGGAGAACGCCCTGCTCGAGAGCGAGGAGCGCTTTCGCTCGACTTTCGAGCAGGCTGCGGTCGGCATCGCGCACGTGGCGCCGGACGGGGCCTGGCTCAGGGTCAACGGGAAGCTCTGCCACATCCTCGGGTACGAGCGCGAGGAGCTTCTGGCCCGCACTTTCCAGGACGTGACGTTTCCGGACGACCTCGATGAGGACCTCGGCCAGGTGCAGGGAATGCTGGCGGGCCGGATCCAGAACTACTCGATGCAGAAACGCTACATCCGCAAGGACCGCCGCGTGGTCTGGGCACGCCTGTCCGTGTCGCTCGTCAGGACGCCGGGGGGCCAGCCGGATTACTTCATCTCGGTCGTCGAGGACATCTCCGATCAAAGGGCCCAGGAGGCGGCAATCCGGCGCCTCGCCGACGACCGGGCCGGCCTCGTCGAGCGGCTGCAGCGGCAATTCTCGGGCATGCCTTTCGGCTGCGCCGTCATGGACGCGCGCATGCGCGTGATCGACGTCAATCCCGCGTTCGAGCGGATCTTCGGCTGGACCCGTGACGAGATCCTGGCAGCCGAAGACGCATTGGGGCTGATCGTGCCCCCCGACGTCCGCCGCGATCTCGATCCGGACCTCGCCGATGCGGCCGCCACCGGCAGCAGCGTGTACCGCATCAACGAGAACATGACTCGTGACGGCCGCCGCATCACCTGCAGCTGGACCAACGTGCCCCTGAACCCCCGCAAGGGCGTTTCCGGGGGCATGTTCGCGATGTGCGAGGACATCAGCGAGCGCTTGGCAACGGACCGCGAGCTCCGCGAGCGCGAGGCGCGGTTCCGCGCGCTGGCCGACCTCGCTCCCGTCGGCGTGTTCCGGGCGATGTCGGACGGCCGCCTGGTCTACTCGAATCCCGCCCTTGCGCGGATCAGCGGGCTGAGCGCGGGGGCGGCGGCGGACTACGGATGGCTCGCGGCCCTGCATCCCGAGGACCGCGCGCGCGCGCGGGACACCTGGGCGCCGCTGCAGCGCGGCCAGGCGGTGCCGCCGGAGGAGACGCGCTACCTGCACGCCGACGGCAGCGTCAAGTGGGGGCAGGTGCAGACCGCGCCCGTGATGGACGAGAACGGCCGCGTCATCGAGTTCGTCGGCACGGTCACCGACATCACGCCATTCAAGGAGATCGAGCGGACGCTGTCGGAGCGGATCGAGGCGCGCACAGTCGAGCTGCGCCTCGCGAAGGAGCGCGCCGAGCAGGCCGACCGGGTGAAGACCGGCTTCCTGGCGACCATGTCGCACGAGCTCCGGACGCCGCTCAACTCGATCGTCGGCTTCACCTCGGTGCTGCTGGAGCGGCTCGCTGGTCCGCTCAACGAGAAGCAGGACCGTCAGCTCAGGGTCATCCAGGATTCCTCCCGTCACCTGCTGGCCTTGATCAACGACCTGCTCGACATCTCGCGAATCGAGGCGAACCAGCTCAAGGTCGACTCCACCCCGGTCGACCCGACAGAGGTGCTCGAGCGGGTGATGGACCGGTTTCGCCTGCAGGCGACTGAGAAAGGCCTCGGTTTCGAGCTGCAGATGAAGACGGGGCTCGCGCCGCTGATGACGGACGAGCGGCGGCTCGAGCAGATCGTCTCGAACCTGGTGTCCAATGCGGTGAAGTACACCGAGGCCGGGCAGGTGGACATCGATGCGCGGGTGTCGGGCAATTCGTTCGAGTTGGCGGTGCGCGACACGGGCCTCGGCATCCGCGAGGAGGACCTGCAGCGGCTGTTCGTGCCCTTCACGCAGTTCAAGCCGCGCGACGGCCGGCTGCGCGAGGGCACCGGGCTCGGGCTTGCGATCTCCTGGCGCCTCGCGCGGGCGCTGGGCGGAGACCTGGTGGCCCAGAGCCGCTTCGGCGAGGGCAGCACCTTCACCCTGCGGATTCCGGTCGGAACGTAAGGAGAACCCATGGCGAAGATCCTGATCACGGATGATCACGCGGACGATCGGCTGTTCTATCGAACCGTCCTCGAAGCGGCGGGCCACGAGGTCGAGGAGGCCGCCGACGGCGCGACTGCGCTCGAGGTGGCCAGACGCTTTCGCCCGGATCTCGTGATTTCCGACGTCCTCATGCCGCGCATGGACGGCTTCCAGCTCTGTCGCGAGATGGAGCGGGACGAGACCCTGCGGCGCACGCCCTTCCTGTTCTGTTCGGCCAACTACGTGGAGCCGGCGCACGCCGAGCTCGCCAGCGAGCTCGGCGCGCGCCAGTTCCTGCTGAAGCCGCTCGATGCCGCGGCGCTGCGGGCCGCGGCGCATGCGGCCATAACCCAGGGTCCGGTCAGGGACGCCACCGCGCGGCTGCGCCAGCTCGACGATGCGCAGTTCCACGCCCGCCACACCGCCGCGGTCTCCGAGAAGACGCTCGAGAAGGCGCGCGAGCTGGAGGGGGCGCAGCAGCGGCTCGAGCTGCAGGAGAGGGCCTTCCGCCAGCTGTTCGAGGCCAATCCCATGCCGATGTGGGTGTACGACCTGCGGACGCTGCGTTTCCTCGCCGTCAACGAGGCCGCGATCTCGCACTATGGCTGGAGCCGCGACGAGTTCCTGGGGATGACCATCGCCGAGATCCGGCCGCCGGAGGACGTGAACCGCCTGCTCACGTCGGTGCGGCGGACTCCCGACGGCGTCGACGACGCGGGCCGCTGGCGGCATCGGCTGAAGAACGGGTCCGTGATCGACGTGTACATCACTGGCCACCGGATCGAGTTCGCCGGCTGCGAGGCCGAGCTCATCGTCGCGCGCGACATCACCGACCAGCTGCGCGCGGAGCGGGCGGTGGCGCGCCACGTCGACCAGCTGGAGGCGATGCTCTCGGGAACGGTCGCGACGATCATGAAGCTCGGCGAGCTGCGCGATCCCTACACCGCCGGCCACGAGCGCCGGGTGGGCCAGCTGGCCGCGGCGATCGGCAAGCGCCTGGGCCTGGACGAGCACCGGGTGAGGGGACTCGAAATCATGGGTCGCCTGCACGACGTCGGCAAGATGTCGGTTCCTGCCGAGACGCTGGTCAAGCCCACGCGCCTCTCGCCGATCGAGTTCGACCTGGTCAAGCAGCACGCGGAGCAGGGCTACGAGATCCTCCGCCACGTGGCATTTCCGTGGCCGGTCGCCGAAGCAGTCTGGCAGCACCATGAGCGCTGCGACGGGTCGGGATACCCTCGCGGTCTGGCGGGTGACGCCATCCTCCTCGAGGCGCGCATCCTCGGCGTGGCGGACGTCGTGGAGGCGATGTCGTCGCACAGGCCCTACCGCCCGGCCCTGGGTCTCGACGCCGCGCTGGCCGAGGTCGAACGCGGCGCGGGGAGCGTCTACGATCCGGCCGTGGCGGCGCATTGCCTCGACGTCTTCCGGCATGACGAGTTCCGGTTCATGGACTGAGACGTAGGGTCATTTTTTCGGTTGAATCGATATTTTCGGTTGGTTTAACATGTCCCTCCGGACAGATGCGAGGGACTCACGTGGGACAGTCACAGGGCGCCTCGGCGGGACTCGACTCCCGCGCCTCGCGGCACGAGCAGACGGACTGCATGCCAGTGCCTCCGCCCGGGGTCCTCGCGCAGGTTCTCGAAGCCATCCCCAGCGGCGTGCTGATCACCGACGCACGGCAGCCGGACAACCCGATCTGCTACGCCAACCCCGGCTTCCTCGCCGTGACCGGCTATGCGCCGGAGGAGATCCTTGGCCAGAACTGCCGCTTCCTGCAGGGGCCCGCGCGGGATCCGGTGGCCGGCGAGCTGCGCCGGTCGATCGAGTCGGCCACGTCGATGCGAACCGTGCTGCTCAACTACCGCAAGGACGGCAGCGCCTTCTGGAACGAGCTGACGATCAAGCCGCTCTTCGACGAGCGTGGGCAGGTCAGTCATTTCGTCGGCTTCCAGGACGACGTGTCGCAGCGTGTCGCCGCGGAACGCCAGCGCGACCAGCTCAAGGCCGCGCTGCTCGAGTCCGTCGCGAGCTCCGCGCGGGCCGGCCGTGGCCAGACGCAGCGCGAGGTCTCCGACGTCCTCGCGGGCTGCGCCGACCTGCTGCGCCGGCTCGGGCGCGAGCTGACCGACGCGCGTACGCAAGGCATCGCGAGCGCCGCGACCTGCCTGCAGAACGCTGAACACGACCTCGCGTCCTACCTCGAGCACGACCCGCGGGGCCAGCTGATTCCCGAGTTCCTCGCGATCGCCGCCGCGCGGTTCGAGCACAAGCGCGAGGCGATGCTCGCCGAGGTCGAGCGGCTGTCGAAGCGGCTGGCCGAGCTCGAGAGGCGGCTGAGCGATCACGCTGCGGGGCCGGCCTGGCCGGACGCGGCACCGGCCCAGTCCTGAACGTCCTGGACGGAGGCCGCGGCGGGCACGGATTCGAACACCTCCCCGGGGGCGGAGGCCGGGTATGATCCAGGAAAGATGCCGGGACCCGAGCGCAGAACTCGTCCTCGCGGCGCCGAACAGGCCGGTCTTGCCGATGCGTCGAAAACACCTCTACCTGACGCCGAACGAGGTTGCCGAGCTCCTCCTGGTATCGCCGATCACGGTCCGCCAGTGGGCCCAGCGCGGACTCCTTCCCTATGCCACGACGCCTGGCGGCCACCGTCGGTTCCGTCGGGCAGACGTGGAGGATTTCGCGCGTCGCCGCGGGTCGAACGCCCTGGACGACGGCGCCCGTGCGGCACCCGAGCGCATCCTGGTCGTCGACGACGATCCCGTCTTTCGCGAATTCGTCACCCAGCTCGTCTCGCTGGCTGCGCCCGAAGTCGCGGTCGAGACGGCCGCCGACGGCTTCGAGGGCGGGGTGAAGACCCAGGCCTTTCGCCCGAACGTCGTGCTGCTCGACCTGCGCATGCCGCGGATGAACGGCCTCGAGGCCTGCCGCCTGCTGCGGGCGGACCCTTCGCTGCGGAATCTCCGCATCCTCGCCATCTCGGCGTATCACGACGCCGAACTGGCGCGCCAGGTCGTCGAGGCGGGCGCCGAGGCCTGCCTCGACAAGCCGATCGAGGCCCGCCACCTGCTCGAGGCGCTCGGGCTGCCCCACCCGACGGAGTCCTGAGGCTGCGACGCAGCCCACAAAATTCGACCGATACGCGTTAATCGATTGATTCGATATGTTCGGTCGACTAGATTGGATGCGGCCTCCGTGGGAGGACGCCTGGATGACCACTGCCGTGTCCCAAGTCGTTTTGGCGGGAGACTCCCCCGGGGCGACTCGCCACTCGACCGTAAACGCCGCGATCGACGCCAGTAGCGACCCAGCGCGGGTCCTGATCGGCGAGAGCGCGGCGATGCGCGAACTCCGCGCCCTGCTCGCGCAGGTTGCGCCCACCGCCGCCAGCGTGCTGCTGCTGGGTGAATCAGGGACCGGCAAAGAACTCGCCGCCCGGTGCCTGCACCAGCTGTCGCCGCGGGCGCAGCAGCCCTTCGTGCCGGTGAATTGTGGCGGCCTGCCCTCGGAACTCGTCGAGAGCGAGCTGTTCGGCCACGAGCGCGGCGCCTTCACCGGCGCGCTGACCGCGCGCGCGGGCCGCGTCGAGCTGGCGCATGGCGGGACCCTGTTCCTCGACGAGGTCGCGGAAGCGCCGCTGCCGCTGCAAGTGAAGCTGTTGCGCGTGCTAGAGACGCATCGCCTCGAGCGCCTCGGGGCGGTCCGCTCGGTGGCGGCCGACTTCCGGCTGGTCGCCGCGACCCACGCCGACCTCGCCCGACGCGTCGCCGACGGCAGCTTCCGCGAGGACTTCCTCTATCGCCTCGGCGTGTTTCCGATCCGGCTGCCGCCGCTGCGCGCGCGACGCGAGGACATCCCGCTGCTCGCGCGCTGCTTCGCGGGCCGTCTCGAGGCGAGCCTCGGCCGGGACATCCGGCTGACCCCGGCGGCGCTGCATGAGCTGGCGAGGCGCGAGTGGCCCGGCAACGTGCGGGAGCTGTCGAACGTCGTCGAGCGCCTGGCGATCCTGCACGGGGACGCCCCGATCGGCAGCCGCGAGGTCCGCGACCTTCCCGACCTCGGGGTGGCGAGACCTGCTTCGCGGCCGCCGACGGCCTGCGCGCAGCCGCCGGGCCGCGCGACGCTCGACGATCGTATCGCCGCGCTCGAACGGGAGGCCATCCGCGATGCGCTCGAGGCGAGCAACGGCGTGGTGTCCCAGGCCGCGCGGCTGCTCGGCATCAAGCGGACCACCCTCGCCGAGCGGATGCGCCGCCTCGGCCTTCGCGTGTTGCCGGGCCCCGGCTCGAGCGGACTGGCCCAGGCGGGCGCGCAGGCATGAGCGGGCAGACCCACGGCAGCGCGGGCATGCGCAGCGTCGCCTCGGCGGTGGACCAGCTGCCCGTCCTGCCCTCGGTCGTCAGCCGCATGCTCACGCTGGATCCCGCTGCGGAGGGCTATTTCGACGCGGTCCTGTCCATCGCGGAAGAGGATCCGACCTTCGCCGTCCGGGTGATCCGCCTCGCCAACTCGCCCACCAGTGCGCCCACGAAGCCGATCGTTTCCGTGCGCCAGGCGGTGGTGCGTCTCGGCGCGCGCGAGTGCGCCGCGCTCGTCACCGCGCTGTCCGTGTCGCGCGTCTTCATTCCCACGACGCAAGGACAGCGCAATCTATGGGTCCACGCGCTGCAGACGGCGGTCGCGGCGCGGACCATCGCCGCGATCCCGGCCGCGAGGCGCTGCAGCCCGGAGCAGGCCTACCTCGCCGGCCTGCTGCACGACATCGGCCGCTTCGTGATGTTCGAGGCCGCCGCGAACGACCTCGGCCGGGTCGACGAGACGCACTGGAGCAGCCCGCAGCAGCTGCTCGACGTCGAGACCCGCCTGCTGGGCTACGATCACGCCCAGCTCGGCGCCGCGGTCTGCAAGCGCTGGCTGCTGCCTGACGCCGTCACCGAGCTCGTGCGGCTGCACCACGTCGCCGAGGTCCCGGCGAGCCTGGGCGCCAGCGAGTTCGGGCACCTCCTGCGCGTCGTCCAGATGGCCGACATGTTCAGCGTGACGATGATGGTCGACCCGGACCTCGTCGCGCGGCCGCTCGACCAGCTGGCCGGCATCCTCGAAACCCGCCTCGCGCATCCCGGATGGGGCTCGCCGCCCGCGCCTCCCGCCCTGCTCGCGCGCCGCGCGAGGGGCATCGTCGAGGAGGCGGCGGAACTGGCGGCACACCTGCTGGAGCTGCGGGTTCCGACGATCCCGGCCCGGACCCGCGTCGCCGCCGCCGCTCAGTAGATCCTGGCCGGCAGCCAGGTCGCGAGCTGGGGCCACAGCGCCAGCACGGCGAGCATGGCGAGCTGCAGCAGCACGAAGGGGATCGCACCGCGGTAGATCTCGCTCGAGCGCACTTCGGCAGGCGCCACGCCGCGCAGGTAGAACAGCGCGAAGCCGAAGGGCGGCGTCAGGAAGGACGTCTGCAGGTTCAGCGCGATCATCACGCCGAGCCAGACCGGGTCCACGCCCATCGCGAGCAGCACCGGCGCGACGATCGGCACGACGATGTAGGTGATCTCGATGAAGTCGATGATGAAGCCGAGCAGGAACAGCACCAGCATGGTCACCAGCATCGCGCCGAACACGCCGCCCGGAAGACTGCCGAGCAGCTCGTGCATGAGATCGTCCCCGCCGAGGCCCCGGAAAACCAGCGAGAACACCGAGGCGCCGATCAGGATCAGGAACACCATCGCCGACAACCGGACGGTGCCCCGCATGATCTCGCGAAGGCGCGGGAGGTCGAGCGAGCGGCGCAGCAGCGCGAGCGAGAGCGCGCCCCCGGCCCCGACCGCGGCCGCCTCGGTCGGCGTCGCGTAGCCGGCGAGGATCGACCCGAGCACCGCCAGGATCAGCACGAGCGGCATCACGAGCGCGCGCAGCAGCCGAGCCGCCAGGGCCGCGGGCGATTCGCGCAGCTCCTTCGCCTCGAGGGCCGGCATCGTCGCCGGCTTGAGCCACGCCAGCGCCAGCACGTACGCGATGTACAGCCCCACCAGCAGCAGGCCCGGCAGCAGCGCGCCGACGAACAGCTCGCCGACCGAGACCGTCTTGGGCGAGAAGATCCCCATCCTCAGCTGCGCCTGCTGGTAGGCGCCGGAGAGCACGTCCCCGAGCAGCACGAGGATGATGGAGGGCGGGATGATCTGCCCCAGCGTGCCCGAAGCGCAGATCGTGCCGGTCGCGACCCGCCGGTCGTAGCCGTGCCGCAGCATCACCGGCAGCGACAGCAGGCCCATCGTGACCACGGTGGCGCCGACGATGCCGGTGCTGGCTGCGAGAAGCGTCCCCACCACGATCACCGAAACCGCGAGGCCGCCACGCAGGCGGCCGAACACGAGGCCCAGGGTCTCGAGCAGCTCGTCGGCGATCCGCGCGCGTTCCAGCACGAGCCCCATGAACACGAAGAGCGGCACGGCGACCAGCGTGTCGTTGTTCATGGTGCCGAACACGCGGCTCGGCAAGGCCTCCAGGTAGACCAGGTCGAAGGCCCCGAAGGCGGCCGCGAGCGTCGCGAACATCAGCGAGACGCCGGCCAGCGTGAACGCCACCGGGTAGCCCGCGAGCAACGCCAGCACGATCAGCACGAACAGGACGAGCGACAGCCACTCCACGGCTCAGCCCCCGTCCCGCTGGCGGAGCCGGGACAGCGCACGCAACGCTTCCGCGACGCCCTGGAGCATCAGGAGCGCCGCCATCGCCGGGATGACGGTCTTCAGGAGATAGAGCGCGGGCAGGCCGCCCGCCTCGCGCGAACGCTCCAGCACCCGCCACGAGCTCGCGACGTACGGCAGGCTTTCGTAGAGCAGGTAGGCGCAGGTCGGCAGCAGCAGGAACAGCGTGCCGGCGAGGTCGACGACCGCCTTGCCACGGCTGCTGAAGCCACGGTAGAGGACGTCCACGCGGACGTGGCCATCCTCCTTGAGCGTCCACGCCGCGCCGAGCATGAACACCGCGGCGTGCATCCAGGTCACCGATTCCTGGAGCCAGATCAGGCCGATGCCGAAGCCGTAGCGCAGCACCACGACCGCGACGGTGGCGATCACCATCAGCAGCGTCAGCCAGGCGACCGCACGACCGGTCGCGCCCGCGATCGCGTCCAGGGCCCGCGCGATGCGCACCGCGCTGGCGCCCGTTGCCGCGCCCTCAGCCATGGCCGGGGACCTTGCCGAGGCGCTTCAGGAAGACGCGCATCTCCTTCGCGGCCTGAAGGTCGCCGTTCGCCTCGGCGGCGGCGATGCCCTGCTCGAAGACCGTCGCGGCACGCGCCGGGTTGCCGGCCGAGGCGTGCGCCTGGCCGAGCAGCTTCCACGCAGCCGAGTAGCCGGGATTCGCCTCCACCGCGCGACGCAGGTGGTCCACCGCGGCGACATAGTCGCCCGCCTTCAGGCACTCGCCGCCGAGCGAGAACCGCAGCAGCGGCGAGTCCTGGCCGCGCTGCAGCATGAGCTCGAGACTGTCGCGCAGTGCCACCGGGCCGCCTACCGCCGCCAGAACTCTGGCGTGAACAGCAGCAGCAGCGCGAAGACCTCGAGCCGCCCCATCAGCATGGCGACGATGCACACCCACTTCGCGGCATCCGGGATGTCGCGGTAATGCACCGCGACGTCGCCCAGGCCCGGGCCCACGTTGTTGAGGGTGGCGGCCACCGCCGACCAGGCGGTCACCTGGTCCAGGCCGAGGGTCATGAGCATCATCATCATGGCCCCGAAGACGACGAAGTACACCGCGAAGAAGCCCGCCACCCCGCTGATCACCCGGATAGGCACCGGGCGCCCGGCCAGCTTGACCGGGATCTCGGCATTCGGATGGACGAGCTGGCGCAGCTGCGCGGCGCCCTGCTTCACGACGATCAGCCAGCGGATCACCTTCATGCCGCCCGTGGTGCCGCCGGCGCATCCGCTGATGAAGGAGATCAGCATCAGCATCGCCGGCAGCGCGCCCGGCCAGGCGGCGAAGTCGTCGGTGACGAAGCCGGTGCCGGTGTGCAGCGAGACCACCTGGAAGCTCGCGTAGCGCAGTGCCTCCAGCGGATGCCCGATGTGCTGGGTGAGCCAGAGATAGACCGTGGTGCCCGCGATGATGGCGAGGATCAGCCACAGGTAGGCCATGAACTCCGGCTCGCGCCAGTAGGCCCCGGCATTGCGCGTGCGAAAGAAGGTGTAGTGCAGGGCGAAGCTCGCCCCGCCGAGGAACATGAACACCGTTGCGACGGCGTCGATCGCCACGCTGTCGAAGTGCGTCATGCTGGCGTCGTAGGGCGAGAACCCGCCGGTCGAGACCGTGGTGAACGCGTGGGCGATCGCGTCGAAAGGCATCATGCCGGCGAGCCAGTAGCCGAGGGCGCACAGCAGCGTGAGCAGCAGGTACACGCTCCACAGCGCCCGGGCCGTCTGGGCGATGCGCGGCGTGAGCTTCTGGTCCTTGATAGGGCCGGGGGTCTCGGCCTTGTAGAGCGACATCCCGCCGATGCCGAGCACCGGCATCAGCGCGACGGCGAGCACGATGATGCTCATCCCGCCGAACCACTGGATCTGCTGCCGGTAGTAGAGGATCGACCGGGGCAGGTAGTCGAGCCCGGTGATCACGGTGGCGCCGGTGGTGCTGAAGCCGGACACTGCCTCGAAGACCGCGTCGGTGAAGCTCATGACCGGCACATCGCTCACGAGGAACGGCGTGGCGCCGGCGATGCCGAGGCAGACCCAGAACATGGCCACGATCAGGAACCCGTCGCGAAGCCTCAGGTCGCGCTGCTCCTTGCGCACCGGCAGGTACAGCACCGCGCCGATGGTCGCGATGATCAGGAAGGCGGCCGCGAACGGATACCAGTGCCCGTCGCCGTAGAAGAACGACACCCCGATCGGCGGCAGCATCGTCAGGCTGAACAGCAGCAGCATCAGGCCCAGGATGCGCTGCACCATCCGCAGGTTCATCGTCCGTCCCCGCGGGTCAGGCGCGCGCCCCGGCCTGGAACAGGCGCCCGAGCGCCTCCACGTGGCGGCGGTCGCTGAGGAAGAGGATGACGTGGTCGTCGGCGTGGATCATGGTGTCGTGGTGCGCCATGATCACTTCGTCCCCGCGGACGATGGCGCCGATGGTCGCGCCGCCGGGCAGCGTGACCTGCTCGATGGTGCGCCCCACGATGGGCGAGCTGCGCGAGTCGCCGTGCACGATCGCCTCCATCGCCTCGGCGGCGCCGCGGCGCAGCGAATGCACGCGCACCACGTCGCCGCGGCGCACGTGCGCGAGCAGCGCGCCGATGGTGATGGTCTGCGGGGAGATCGCCACGTCGATCGTGCCGCCCTCCATGAGCTCGGCATAGGACGGCTTGTTGATCAGCGCCATCACGCGGTGCGCGCCGAGGCGCTTGGCGAGCATGGCCGAGAGGATGTTGGCCTCCTCGGCGTTGGTCAGCGACACGAACACGTCCGCGTCGTCGATGTTCTCCTCGAGCAGCAGCTCCTCGTCCGCGGCGTCGCCGGTCAGGACAAGCGTGCGCTTGAGGCGCTCCGCGGCGCGGCGCGCCGCGGCGGGGTCGCGGTCGATCAGCTTGACCTGGTTCTGCTCCTCGAGCGAGCGGGCGAGGCGGAAGCCGATGTTGCCGGCGCCGGCGATCACCACGCGCCGCGCGGGGTCCTCCTGGGTCCTGAGCTCCTTCATCATCGCGCCGATGTCCTCGCGCGCCGCGATGAAGAAGACCTCGTCGCCGTCCTCGATGACGGTGTCGCCCTCGGGCTGCACGCTGCGGCCGGCGCGGTAGATGGCGGCGACGCGCGCGTCCCGCTTCGGGATGTGGTCGCGCAGCTCGCGCAGCTCGTGCCCGACCAGCTGTCCGCCGCTGACGGCGCGCACGCCCACGAGCTGCACCCGGCCGTCGGCGAAATCGAGCACCTGCAGCGCGCCGGGATAGCGGATCAGCCGGCCGACGTGGTCGGTGACCAGCTGCTCGGGGCTGATCATGACGTCGACGTGCAGCCCGCCCTCCTCGAACAGGCGCGGCCTGCTGCTGAAGTCGACGGAGCGGACCCGCGCGATCTTGGTCGGCGTGCCGAACAGGGAGTGCGCGATCTGGCAGGCGATCATGTTCACTTCGTCGCTGTTGGTCAGCGCGACGACCATGTCGGCGTCGGCGCCGCCGGCGGCCTCGAGGACCGACGGCTGGGCGGCGTTGCCGGAGACGGTGCGGATGTCGAGGCGGTCCTGCAGGTCGCGCAGGATCGCGTCGCGGGTGTCGACGACGGTGACGTCGTTCACCTGTTCCCGCGACAGCTGCTCGGCCGCGGTCCGGCCGACCTGGCCTGCGCCGAGGATGATGATTTTCACGGGGTGCCTGTCTGGGTCGCGGCGGCCGGTGCGAAGACCCGCGGATTCTAGGCGCAAACGGACGGCAGCGGATAGCGGCGCGTGTCGAGGAGGTCGGCGCCATCCGGCGGTGGAGCCCGTGTCGGCGGGTGCCTGCGCCGCGGCCGGGATCCGGGCGTAACGGTTGTCGTGGCTGAGCCTTGCGCGCGGGCGGGATCCGGCCTGGGCCACCACTTCGCTCGCGCAGTCGGAACTTACGCGCTCGCTCCGGGTGGCCCTGGCCACCTCGCCCGCGCGCAGAGAGGCTACGCCCGATTTGGCACTGCCCGAGTCGGCGGTAGCGTTTCGTGCCGCGGCCGAGGTGGCGGGGGGCCCCGCAGCCGAGCGGATCAGCGGAGGGAAGTAGGGGACATTCCCTTCTTCCCTTCCGAGCCACTTGGCAGGTGCTCGCCGCAATACGGGAAGGGAAGAAGGGAATGTCCCCTACTTCCGGAGCAGCGAGGCGAGGAGTGCCCCCCAGCCGGATCCCGACCGCGGCGCAGGCACGACCGACTCAGCCGATTACGTTGGATCCCGCCTGCGCGCAAGGCTCAGCCAAGACAACCGTAACGCCCGTATTCCGGCCGCGCCGCATGCACGAGTGGCTACCCTGCGTCCGCCCTCTGCAGGTTCGCATACGCGAACATCAGCCACTTCTGCCCCGCGCGCTCGAAATTCACCTGCACCTGCTGGTGCGCGCCGTTGCCCTCGAAGCGCAGGACGATTCCCTCGCCGAACTTCGGGTGGCGGACCCGCGTGCCGAGCTTGAACGGCAGGTCCTCGCCCGCCGCCTGGCGCTGCCGCGACGCAGGCTGCGCCGCGAGGGGCCGCGGCGAGGCCCGCTCGCGGCCACCCGAGGCGTGGCCGTCGGCGTGTCCCGCCGCGCCGTGCAGCGGGCGGGAGACCGACAGCCGCGGCCTGACCTCCTCGATGAACTGCGGCGGGATCTCGCCGAGGAAGCGCGACGGAGCGCGGTACTCGGTGCGGCCGTAGATGCGCCGGCTCTCCGCGTAGGTCAGGTAGAGCCTCTGCATCGCGCGGGTGATGCCGACGTAGCAGAGGCGGCGTTCTTCCGGAAGCTTCTCGAGGTCGAAGGCCGAGCGTTCCGAGGGGAACAGGCCTTCCTCGAGCCCGACGAGGAACACCGTCGGGAACTCCAGCCCCTTGGCGCTGTGCAGGGTCATCAGCTGGACGTAGTCGCTGCCCTGCGCGGCCTGCATCTCGCCGGACTCGAGCGTGGCGTGCGCCAGGAACGAGGCGAGCGGTGGCAGCTCGTCGCCCGGCTCCGGCTCGAAGGCCTCGGCCGCGTTGACCAGCTCGTCGAGGTTCTCGACCCGCGCCTCGCCCTTGTTGTCCTTCTCGCGGGCGTGGTGGTCCCGCAGGCCCGAGGCCTCGATCACCTGCCGCACCTGCTCCTGCAGCGGTTGCCCGCCGACGGCCTCGGCGAGCCGGTCGACCAGCTGCAGGAAACCGAGCAGCGCGGCGGCCGCCCGCTGGGGCAGCGACGGAAGCGCGGCCGCCGAGGCGTCCCAGAGCGGCAACTCGCGCTGCCGCGCCAGTTCGCGGACCTTGTCGAGCGTGGTCTGGCCGATGCCGCGGGTCGGCAGGTTCACCACGCGCTCGAAGGACACGTCGTCGCTGCGCGTCTGCGTGAGCCGCAGGTACGCCAGCGCGTCCTTGATCTCGGCGCGCTCGAAGAACCTCAGGCCGCCGTACACGCGATACGGGATCCGCGCCGCGACCAGCGCCTCCTCGAAGGCGCGCGACTGGGCGTTCGAGCGGTACAGCACCGCGCAGCCGGCGAGCGGCTGGCCGTGGCGCGCCTGCTCGCGGATCCGCTCGATCACGAAGTCGGCCTCGTCGCGCTCGTTGAAGGCCGTGAAGAGCCGCAGCGGCTCGCCACCGCGGGTCTCGGTCCACAGCTCCTTGCCGAGCCGGTCCTCGTTGCGCCGGATCACCTCGTTGGCGGCGCCGAGGATCACCGCGGTGGAGCGGTAGTTCTGCTCGAGCTTGAAGACCGTCGCGCCGAAGTCGCGGCGGAAGTGCTGCATGTTCTCGACCCGGGCGCCGCGCCAGCGATAGATCGACTGGTCGTCGTCGCCGACCACGAACGGCCGGCCGGAGTCGCCGGCGAGCAGCTTCACCCACTGGTACTGGATGCCGTTGGTGTCCTGGAACTCGTCCACCAGCACGTGGGCGAAGCGATGGCGGTAGGTGGAGAGCAGCTGCGGCTGGTCGCGCAGCGCCTCGAAGCTCCGCAGCAGCAGCTCGGCGAAATCCACGACGCCGAGCTGGTCGCAGCGCTTCTGGTACAGGGAGTACAGGCGGATCAGTTCGCGGCGCGTCGCGTCGCCGCGATCCTCCAGGTGCTTCGCGCGCCGGCCCTCGTCCTTCTCCCGGTTGATGAAGCCCTGGACCTCGCGCGGCACCCAGCGCTGCTCGTCGAGACCCTGTTCCTTGAGCAGCTTGCGCACCAGCCGGTGCTGGTCGTCGTCGTCGAGGATCTGGAAATTCTGGGGCAGGCCGGCCTCGCGCCAGTGGCGCCGGAGCAGGCGATGCGCGATGCCGTGGAAGGTGCCGATCCACAGCGCGCCCCCCGGCAGGCCCAGCAATGACTCGATGCGCCCGCGCATCTCGCCTGCGGCCTTGTTGGTGAAGGTGACGGCGAGCAGGCCCTGCGGGCTCGCGCCGCACTCGTGGATCAGCCACGCGGCGCGATGCGTGAGCACCCGGGTCTTGCCGCTGCCGGCGCCGGCGAGCACGAGCGTGGGCCCGAGCGGCGCCGATACGGCGGCGCGCTGGGCCTCGTTCAGGGCGGCGAGGAGCGGATGCGCGGACATGGGCCGCGCATTCTAGCAAGCGCGGGGCCGGCCGCGGCTCAGGAGGAGCGCGGCTCGGCGGGGCGCCCTGGCGCGGCGAACCGCAGCAGCACGAGCGCCAGCGCGATCACCACCGGGCCGACGAACATCCCGACGAGACCGAAGGCCGCGAGCCCGCCCAGCACGCCGATGAAGACCGCGAGCGTCGGCACCGCGCCCTGGCCGCCGATCAGCAGGGGCTTGAGGAAATTGTCCACCGACGAGACGACGAGGACGCCCCAGGCGCCGAGGAACAAGCCGTGCCCGTAGTCGCCCGAGAACAGCAGCCATGCCGCGCCGGGCACCCACACGAGCGCCGTGCCGCCGAAGGGCACCACCGACAGCACGGCGCCGACCACGCCGAACACCACCGGCGCGGGCAGCCCCGCTATCGCGAATCCGATCCCGAGCAGCGTGCCCTGGACCATCGCGGTCACGATGGTGCCGAGCACGACGGCGCGGATCACCCGCTTCATCCTCAGCGCGAGCTCGGCCTTGCGCTCCTCCGAGAGCGGCACGAAGGCGAAGGCCCCGCGCGCCATGGCGCCGCCGTCACGCAGGGCGAAGAACAGGATGAAGATCATGACCGTGAAGGACAGCACCGTGCCGACCGCGCCGAAGAAGGCGGTTCCGCCGAGTCCCGCGAGGCGCTCCAGCAGTGCCTTGACGCTGTCGAGCGCGATGCCCTGCAGCCGCGCGGCGTCGACCGGCAGCAACTGCTGGGCGAAGTTGACGATTCCCTCGAGCATCGGGTGCGACAGCAGGTCCGCCATGCTCTGCCCGCGCACCCGCTGGATCGCGCCTGCGACCATCGACGCCAGCTCCTGGGCCTGCGTGGCGAAGGCCACCGTGAGCGCCGACAACGGGCCGATGAACAGCAGCAGGACGGCCACCGTCAGCAGCAGGGCCGCCAGGCTGGCGCGGTCGCGCAGCAGGCGGGTTAGCCGCGCCTGTGCCGGGTTCAGCAGCAGCGCGACGATCGCCGCCCAGGCGATCGGCTCGAGGAAGGGCTGCACGATGCGGTAAAGCAGGTAGCCGAGCACCGCGACCGCGCCGAGCGTGAACACCCTGCGGTAGAACAGGCCGGCGTCGCCGTCGAACCAGGGCGAGGGTGCTGGATCCTTGGACATCCGGCGATGCTAGCACCGCGCGGCGCCGGCGCGGCCCCCTCGGCGCCGGTCAGTGCCGGTCCGCGAAGGATTCGACCGTGTAGCGCCAGGCCTCGATCGACGGTGACCAGTAGTTGCGCGGCAGGCCGGCCTTTTCACGGAGCCCGGCGAGGAACTCGGCCGGGGAGGACATCGAGGCCCAGACCTGCGGCAGGAAGGTCGCGCGACGCTCGCCTCGCGCGATGACGAGGCCGTGCCGCCCCGGCTCCAGCGAATCGAGCAGTTCCTGCTCGGTGACCGCGATGACGGGCTCGAGGCGCGAGAGCAGCGAGACGGCGATGCCGAGGCCGGCGAGCTCCTCCGCCCGCACCCGCCCGAAGCGCGGGTCATCGAAGGCGCTCGCCCAGGCATTGCGCCAGACGTCGTGCGCGAGCGGCTGCCTCGGCTCGAGCGTGCCCCGGCAGCCGCGCAGCGCACCGCTTGCGGTCAGGGTCACGAAGCTCGCGCCCGGCGCGGCGAGGGCCGCGGGCAGGCCGGAGAGCGGCGGCAGGCCGGCGGGGCGGGCCCGCCTCAGGCCGGACTCGATCGAGCCTCGCGCGAGGCGGAGCAAGTGCTGCCGGAGGCCGCCCTCAGTCACCGTAGATCGCGAAGGCGCCGTAGCCGACCACGCGGCTGCGATCGCCCGAGGTATCGCCCGAGTTTCGGACGTCGAGTGCGGCGACGCGCAGGCCACGGGCGCTGACCGCGCGCATGAACCCGTTCAGCACGCGGCATCCGCAGGCCTGCTCGTCGACGAGGTCGTCTCGCCGTTCCAGGATCGCAGAGACGGTGCGCGCGTCGACCGCCCGCGCGCCGGCGTAGTCGCGGTAGTGGCTGAGGTCGGAGGACACGACGATGAGTGTCTCGGGTCCGCCCCAGCAGGCGTCGAAGACCGCCGCCATGGCCGACGGCGTGGCCTCTCCGACGGCCAGCGGCACCAGCGAGAAGGGCGGCAGCGTCGCCTGCAGGAAGGGAAGCTGCACCTCCAGGCTGTGCTCGAGGCGGTGCGGCAGGTTGGTCGCGTACACGTCCGGCAGCTCGAGCAGCCCTGCGATCGTCGCCTCGTCGAGCGGGACGCGACCGAGCGGCGTGTCGAAGGCCGACACCTCCGGCACCGCGATGCCGGGCACCGGGATGCGGTGGCTGGGACCGGCGAGCACGACCCGCCCGATGCCGGATGCGACCGCGGCGAGGGCCCGGTAGGCGGCGGCTGCGATGGGACCCGAGTAGACGTAGCCCGCGTGCGGGACGATGATCGCCTTGGGACGGCCGGTGGCCTGCGGCGCCCGCCCGAGATAGCCGCTGAGCACGGCACGCAGTTCGTAAGGGTCGTCCGGATAGAAGAGCCCCGCCACCGCAGGCGGGCGGACGCGAGATTCGCGATCGGTCGATGTCACCCGGCCCCTCCGGTTGCAATCACGGCCTTCGCCCACAGGTAGACGAGGCGGGCCAAGCCACGGTGGGCCTCTTTGGCCGGAACCTATAGGCGGCTTCCCGGGCACGAATCGTGACAAACCGCTACGCAGCGAGTTTTGCGACGGATACCCGCTGGTGGGAGCCGGCCGGCGCCGATCGCGTGCGATGCACGGTCTGCCCGCGCGGCTGCACCCTGCACGACGGGCAGCGTGGCCTGTGCTTCGTGCGCGGCGCACAGTCCGGCGCGATGAAGCTCTTCACCTACGGCCGATCGAGCGGCTTCTGCGTGGACCCCGTCGAGAAGAAGCCGCTCAACCACTTTCTCCCGGGCAGCCCCGTGCTGTCCTTCGGCACCGCCGGCTGCAACCTCGCCTGCAAGTTCTGCCAGAACTGGGACATGTCGAAGTCCCGCGAGATGGACACGCTGCTGGACGCGGCCTCGCCAGAGGCCATCGCGGAGGCCGCCGTCGCGAGCGGCGCGCGCAGCGTGGCGTTCACCTACAACGACCCCGTGATCTTCATGGAGTACGCGATGGACGTCGCCGACGCCTGCCGCGCGCGGGGCGTCCGCTCAGTCGCGGTCACGGCCGGCTACATCTCCGCCGGCCCGCGCGCCGAGTTCTATCGCCATGTAGACGCGGCCAACGTCGACCTCAAGGCCTTCACCGAGTCCTTCTACCGCAAGGTCTGCGGCGGCGAGCTCGCGCCCGTGCTCGAGACGCTCGATTACCTTAAGCACGAGACCGCGGTCTGGCTCGAGCTGACGACGCTCCTGATTCCCGGCTACAACGACTCCGAGGCCGAGCTCGACGCCATGACGCGCTGGGTGGTGGACAGGCTCGGCCCGGACGTGCCGATGCACTTCACGGCCTTTCACCCCGACTGGAAGCTGCGCGACGTGCCGTCGACGCCGCCGGCGACGCTGAGCCGCGCCCGCGCGATCGCGCTCGGCAACGGCCTGCGCCACGCCTACACCGGCAACGTCCACGATCCGGACGGCGGCAGCACCTGGTGCCACGCCTGCGGCGCGCGGCTGATCGAGCGGGACTGGTACGAGATCGGCGAGTACGCGCTCACCGGCGACGGCTGCTGCGAGGCCTGCGGCACGCGCTGCGCCGGCGTGTTCGACGGCCCGCCCGGCGGCTGGGGGCGGCGCCGGCAGACGGTCCGGATCGCCGCCTGAACCGTCTCAGCGGTGGATCGGGTCCGACCAGGCCGGACCCGGCTCGTCGGCTTCCGGGATGTCCAGGTTCACGACCACCGCTTCCTGGTCGCTCCTCACCAGCACGCAGGACAGCGGCTGCGAGGGATCGGCGTTGATCTCCTGGTGCGGCACATAGGGCGGGACGTAGATGAAGTCGCCCGGCCCGGCCTCGGCCGTGAACTCGAGGTGATCGCCCCAGCGCATGCGCGCCCGGCCGCTGACGACGTAGATTACGCTCTCGAGCTCGCCGTGGTGGTGTGCGCCGGTGCGCGCGGCGGGCTCGATGGTGACCGTGCCAGCCCACAGCTTCTGCGCGCCGGCGCGGGCGTAGTTGATCGCCGCCGCGCGGCTCATGCCCGGCGTCTGCGCGGTGTTCGGATCGAGCCCGTCGCCGCGGACGATGCGCACGCCGTGGCGGCCCCAGTCGGTGGTCACGACGCGGCTCCGGCATCCGCCCCGCCATCCGGAACCTGCTCCACGGAGACGACCAGGCAGCCCGGCCCGCCGTGCACGCCGAGCGCCGTGCCGATGGGCAACACGAAGGCGGTCTCGATGTCGTCGCGGCCGGCGACGATCAGCGCCCGCAGCTTCTCCGCCTCGCCTGCCGCGTTGGCGTGTCCGACCGCGAGGCGCCAGCGCCTGCCCGGCGGAATGCGCCGGCGCACCCAGCGCGCGAACTTGGCGCTCAGGTTGCCGCGGCCGAGCAGCGCGCCGCCGAGCGTGATGCGCCCGTCCGGAAACGTGGCCAGCAGCGGCGTGACGCGGAGTGCTTCTGCGACGGTCTTGGCCCAGGCGGGCACGCGGCCTCCACGCACCGCGTAATCGAGGGTCGCCAGGCAGGCGAAGGTGCGGGTGCGCTTCGAGGTCTCGCGCGCGATCCGCTGCACCTCCTCCAGCGAGGCACCTGCCGCCGCGGCCTCGGCCGCGCGGATCGCGATCAGGCCCTGGCCGAGCGAGGCGTTGCCGGTGTCGACGCCGACGATCTTTCCATGCGTGCGGCTGCGCGCCATCGCCGACTCGCCGCACTGGTACGTGCCGCTCGCGCGCGAGGTCAGCCCGACGTAGACCACGCCGTCGTAGTGCGAGCCGAGGAATTCGAAGGCGCGGCGGAAGTCGCCGGGCGGCGGCTGCGAGGTCTTGGGCGGCTCGGGGCTCTTCTCGAGCAGCTCGAAGAAAGTCTCGGGCGTGAGCGTGACCTTGTCGAGGTAGCTGTGGCTGCCGAAGTGAACGCGCACCGGCACCACGTGGATGTCGAGGGCCTCGACGGTCTCGTCGGGCAGGTCCGCCGCGGAATCGACGACCACCGCGACGCGCCGCCGCCGCTCGTGGTGTGCGGAATCCTGCTGGCGCTGCATGTCGTCGGCCTTCTCGCCGCCCACCCTGCCGAACTCGGCGGCGATGCGAAACACCTCGGCGGGGTCGTTCACGTGCACGTGCACCTTGACCTTGCGCTGGGTTCCGGCGACGACGAGGCTGGAGCCGATCACCGAGAGCCGCTCGCGCAGTCGCCGCCGGTCCACGTCCTCGCCGCTGATCACGCACTCGGTGCAGTAGCGGTGGCTGAGGTCCTGCTCTTCGCCGGCGGCGGCCTCGTCCTCGCGGATCACGCTGACCGCGTCGTCCTCGGCCAGCTCGCCGGTCTCTAGGTAGTGCACGATGCCGGCGAGCAGCTCCACGAAGCCCATGGCGCCGGCATCGACCACATTGGCCTTGCGCAGGCTCTCGAGCTGCTCGCGCGTCGCCTCGAGCGAGGCGCGCGCCCGCTCGAGGCCGCGGACGAAGACCTCGCGGAAGCTTCGCACGCCGTGGCGCCCCACGAGATCGCCGACCTCCTGCGCGAAGTCGGCGAGCACGGTGAGGATCGTGCCCTCCCGGGGCTCGGCGAGCGCGTCGCGCGCATAGCCGGCGCCGCCGGCGACCGCGCTCGCGAAGTCGTCGACGGTGATGGCCGGCAGGTGGCCGGTGCGGTCGCAGACGCCGAGCAGGAACTGCGCGAGGATCGCCCCGGAATTTCCGCGCGCGCCGTCGAGCGCCGCGTCGGCGACGCGCGTGAGCAGCCGTCCGGCGTGGTCGTCCGGCCGAGCCTTGAGGCTCTGCAGCACCGCGTGCAGGGTGAGCGCGAGGTTGGTGCCGGTGTCGCCGTCGGGTACCGGGAACACGTTGATCCGGTTGATGATCTCCTCGCGCGACAGGAGCCGGTGGATGCCGGCGCGCAGCAGCAGGGACAGGCGGGTCCCGTCGAGAGCCTCGTCCGCAGGAATCGCGATCGCGCTCATGCCCCGCCGCTACTGCCTCGGCAGCAGGAAGCGCTGCCCGCCGTAGGAGAGCACCGCGCCCTCGGGCGTGATCTGCTGCACGCGCGCTCCGCCGGGCAGCGCGTCGCCTTCCCGGTAGCGCGCGCCGTTGATGAACACCGCGCGCTGCGCAGGCTGGTTCGCATAGATGTGCAGGTCGAGGTTCAGCGCCGGCAGCCCGGCGGTCGCCTGCGCCGGCAGCTGGTCGATGCTCGGCACGCCTGCCGCGACCGAAGGTGGCGATCGCGGCGCAGGCGGTGGCGCGACCGGCAGCAGCGCCGGATCGGGCGCCTCGGGCGCAGCGAAGGTCGGCATGTCCGCCGGCTGTGACGGCGCGGCCTCGACGACCAGCGGCCGCACGTTGCGCTCGCCTGGCGCGACCGCCGGCGCAGGCAAGGGCGAGTCCACCGCCGGCGCGGTGATGGGGGCAGCGACGGGAGCGGGGGCGGGAGCAGAGGTGGGCGTCGACACAGCGGGGGCCGCGGTCGCAACCGGAGTCGGAGCCGGCGCCGGGGCCGGCGGTGTGCGCGCCGCATCCTGCGCCAGCGGCGGCGGTCCAGCGGGCTCGCGCAGCAGGAACCAGCCGAGGATCGCGACATTGAGCGCGAGCAGCCCGGCAAGCGCGATCCAGATCCAGCCCGGCACCCGCGCGCCCGGCCGCGCCACCGGCAGCTCGGCGATGGTCGGCCCGAGCTGGCGCTGCCGCTCGTGCTCGGACTTGCGCAGCGCGTCGAGGATGAAGCTCACGCGCCGCCTCCGGCCGCACGCTCCACCAGCCTCGGCGTGCCCGGCGTGCCGAGCGCGGAGTCGAGCAACAGCTGCGTCTGCATCCCGGCGATGCCGTCCACGACGAGCCGTCGCGTGCGCTGGAAGTCCTCGACGAGCGTCTCGACCTCGGCATCGAAGGTGTCGCCGGTCGCCTGCTCTGCCGGCAGGCCGCCGAGCTCGGCGAGGCCCGCCCTGAGCCAGCGCACGTCCTCGCCGCGCATGCCACGCCGCAGGTCCTTCACGACCGGCTGGCTGGGCCGCCACACCACGAGGAACTCGCCGAACCAGTGGCTGGCCAGCTCGGCCAGGCTCACGGTGAAGGGCGCGCCGCCGATCGCGAGGCGGGCGCCTTCGTCGTCGAGTCTTTCGATCACGACCTGGTGCTCGGCGCCGGCGCCGTCCGCGAGCGAGAGGATCGCCGGGCGGTTGATGAGGCGCAGCTGCGCGAAGCTGCCGCGCTGGGCGACGCACTGCAGCCCTTGCGCCGCGACCTGGTCGCAGGGGCGCGCGTCCGCCGGCTCGTAGCTCGCGCCCCACAGCCTGAGCAGGTCCCGGAACGCCGTGTCGGTCGTGGTGGCGGCCGCGTGCGCCGCGAGCAGCGATTCGAGCGACGGTGGCGCCGGTGCCTCGACGGGGGCCGGCTCCGCCAGTGGCGCCGGTGCGGCGACGACGGGCCCGGGCGTCTCCACCGCATCGCCGGCGCGCGGCAGCGACTGCCACAACACCAGCGCGAGCAGCGCGACGCCCGCGGCGGCGCCGCCGACGGCGGCCCAGCGAATCGCCGGGTGCAGCACCGGCCGGCCGTAGACCTCGGCCGCCGCGTTGCGCACGAGGCCGCCGGTGACGCGGTGCTCCTCGCGGGTGAAGGCGCCGAGCAGCGCGCGGTCGCAGACGACGTTGATGATCCTCGGGATGCCGCCGGATAGCCGGTGCACCTCCCGCAGCGCGCCGGTCGTGAAGACCTCGCCGGTCGCGCCGGCGACCCGCAGCCGGTGCCGCACGTAGGCCTGCGTCTCGCCGCGCGACAGCGCCTCGAGGTGGTACCGGCCGGTGATGCGCTGCGCCAGCTGGCGCAGCTCGGGCCGGGCGAGCACCTCGCGCAGCTCGGGCTGGCCGACCAGGATGATCTGCAGCAGCTTCTGGGTCGCGGTCTCGAGGTTGGTCAGCAGGCGCACCTGCTCGAGCACGTCCGGGCTCAGGTTCTGCGCCTCGTCGACCATCACGACCACGCGCCGACCGCGCGCGTGGGCGTCCAGCAGGAAGCGCGTCAGCAGGTCGACGAGACCCTTGACGCTGGCGGTGAGCTGCTCGGGTACCGCGACGTGCAGCTCGTCGCAGATGGCGAGCAGGAACTCGGCCGGCGTGATGCGCGGATTGAGGATCAGCGCCATGTCGCAGTTGGCCGGCAGCTGCTGCAGCAGGCTGCGCACGACCATCGTCTTGCCCGTTCCGACCTCGCCGGTCAGCTGGATGAAGCCGCCGGACTCCTGGATCCCGTAGGCCAGGTGCGCGAGGGCCTCCGCGTGCCGCTCGCTCAGGTAGAGGTAGCGGGGGTCCGGGGTGATGGCGAAGGGCTTTTCGGTCAGGCCGAAGAAGCTTTCGTACATGCCGTCTCGCGCGGCCTCGCGCGGCTGGGGGCTGCCATATTGCCCGACGGGCCAAGCGCAGCACCAGCATTTCGACCCCCGTCGGCGAGACGGCGCAACGGCGGTCCCGCCGCGGCGCCCGGCCTAGAACTCCCAGACGAAACCGAGCGACGGCAGCAGCGGCAGTGATTCGCGCGGCACGACGTCGAGTTCCGCCGCGCCGTCGTCGATCTCGATCTCGTATTCG
Organism: uncultured Steroidobacteraceae bacterium; assembly: GCA_964406445.1. GTDB lineage: Bacteria > Pseudomonadota > Gammaproteobacteria > Steroidobacterales > Steroidobacteraceae > SG8-30. Next base: position 3,062 of record CAYORU010000006.1, on the reverse strand, counting down.
GAGCAGCAATCGTTGCGCCGGTCGGTCAGGTTGCTGACTTCGAGGAAGACGGTCAGCTCGCTGCCGCCGTCGAAGGTGAACCGCCGCGCGACGCGCGCGTCGAGGCGCGCGTAGTCGCGCAGTGTCGAGCCGTTGACTTGCCCGACCGAGACGAGCGGCACCGGGTCGGTCGCCGCGAGCTCGACCTCGGTGCTGGGCCAGCCGCTGTGCCAGAGCGCGGCCAGCGTGAACTCCCAGCGCGGCCCGCGACGGGCAATGCCCGCGCCGACGGAATGTGCGTGATCCCAGGCCCGGCGGGTGAGCGATGGAGAGATGCGATCGTCGACTGATGACCAGCTGTAGCTGGCCCAGCCGGTCAGCGATTCGCCTGCGTCGTAGCCCAGCGACAGCTCGAGGCCCTTCGCGGTGGCCGAGGACGGGTCGATGCGGATCCGGTCCGGCTTCAACTCGGGCAGCACGAACAGGCTCTCGAGCAGGTTCTCGTAGCGCGGGCGGAGGTGGCGGTAGGCCTTGCGATAACCCTCCAGCCGGAGCTCGAATCCGCGGCCGAGCGTCCGCTCGATGCTCGCAACCAGCTGGTCGGCGCGCTGCGCGCGATGCACCGTGGCGTCGCCGTCGGACACCTGCAGCTCGTCCACGCTCTGCGTCTGGAAGAATCGGCCCCAGCCCAGCCGCAGCCGCGTGCCCGCGGCCGGCGACCACAGGATCATGGCGCGCGGGCTCAGCACATCCTGGTCGAGCCCGGCCAGCGAGTGCTGGTCCCAGCGCAGGCCGAGATCCGCGGCGAACGGACCGCCGCGACCGGTTCCCAGGGTGAGGTAGGCGCCGACATGGTCGCCGCGCGGGCGCAACGCGATGTCGCGGCTGCGCGCGGGCGCGTCGGGCGCGCCCGGCAGGTCGAACAGCAGGTCGAAATCTGCCGAGTCGCGGTAGCGGTAGCTTCCCCGCATGTGCCGCCATTCCGCGCCGGCTTCGACCACGCTTCCGCCGGCGAACGGCCACCAGCCCTCGGCGACGATCGAATCGATCGTGAAGTCACGCCGGTCGCGCAGCGCGCCGCGGCCGATGCCTGGCAGGTCCGCCTCGCCCATCCGGGTGCTGGCGAGCCGCGTCCGCGAAGCGAGCAGCCGGCCGCCGCCGTCCCCGCCGGCGCCGTAGTCGAAGCGCAGCCAGTAATACTGGTCGCGGTACCCGGCCCTCGCACGCTCCTCCTGGTCGACGTCGTTGACCACCAGATCGTCGTCGAACACGAGTGCGTTCGCCGACACCCGCAGCGCGTCGCCGACACAGCGCTCTACGCGTCCGTACAGGTCGGCGTAGACCGGCCGGCCGAGGTCGGGATTGGCCACCTCGAGCACCAGGTCGAGGGTACCCCTGCGCGCGGAGACGAGCCAGTCGCCGCAGCCGGCGAAGCGCCCGCCGATGCGGCCACCGGCATTGAACAGGCTCGCCGACACGCGGCCCTCGAACGGTTCCGTCGGCTGGACGCTCCTGATGTCGATGACACCGCTCATCCGGTCCCCGTAGTTGACCGGAAAGCCGCCCGTGTACACCGACAGGTCTTCGATCACGCCAGGATCGATGGTGCTGACGAGGCTCTGGAAATCCTTCAGGTGGTAGGGGTTGTAGAGCCGCAGGCCGTCGAAGCGAACGAGCGTCTCGTCGCCGAGGCCGCCGCGGATGTTTGGCTTGCTCGCGAAGTCCTGGCGCGCCGTGCCCGGCAGGCGCGTCACGGCGCGGATCGGGTCGTCGGCCAGCTCGGGCAGCGACTCGATCCCGCCGGCCGAGAGACGGATCCGCGGCGGACTCGCCTGCATCGCGAGACGGTAGTGGCTGGCGCTGACCACGACCTCCTCGAGCTCGACGATCGCGCCGCCGGCCGCGGGCGCGGCGACGCCGGCGTCCGTCTCGCCTCGCTGCCGGCGCACGAGCAGCAGGCTGCCGCCGGGGCCGCGCGCGACCGTCAGCCCGAAGGGCGCCACGATCTCGTGCAGCATGGACCGTGGATCCTGCGACCGGGGCACGGTCTCGACGCGCATGCCGGGGCGGACGAGGTCGCTGCTGTAGACGATGTCGAGACCCGCCGCCTCGAGCTCGCGCAGGACGTCGCCGAGCTCACGGCCACCCGGGCCGGCGGCGGCCGCCCAGGCCACACAGAACCATGCGCCCGCCACGACCCGGGCAAGACGCCGCCGCGGCCGCGATCGCCGCGCGGCGCCAGGCCCGCAAGCGTGCGTCAGCGGAGCGGTCAAGTGCGCGCGAACCTACCTTTCGTGAACCTCGATTGTACCGTCCTCGGCCAGCACGTAGCCGAGGTCGGTGGTTGCCGTCATGAGATCCAGCGCCTCGAACGGCGTCAGCTGGCGGGGGCGGCCGTGGAGGATGGTGCGACCGGCCCGCAGCCGGGCCGCGTCGTCGCGATAGCGCAGCGTCCGACCCGTTTCCCTCGCGACCCATTCCAGGAGCACCGTCACCGGCCGGCCGTCGATCGACGGCGGGGGCGCGAGCGCCTCGATCCAGCGCCAGTCCGGCGAGTCGGGCGCGACCGCGCCGCGCCTGAGCCTGCCCGCGGCGTCGATCCTGAGTTCCTCGCCCGGATCGGCGACGAAGCGCTCGCTGCCTCGCTCGACGATGACCACGCCCTCGCGGACCCGCACTCGCAGCGCGGTTCCTTCGAGCCGCAGCTCGAACTGCGTGCCGAAGTCCCGCACGATGCCGGCCGGCGTCTCTACCTCGATCGGAGCCCCGGCGGCCGCGCCGGTGTCGGCGTAGACGGCGCCGCGCAGCAGCCGCACCCGGCCGGGGCCGAGCAGGGCTGCCTCGCTCTCCGCCGCGAGCCGCAGCGACACGCCGCCGGCGAGCGCGATCCCGGCCCCGCCGGCCGGCGGCGTGCGCACGATGACGCCAGCGCGCAGCGCCGAGCCCTCCGGCGCGGCGCGGAACGCGTCGCCGTCGGCGGCCAGCGTCTCCACCACGCCGATCGTGCGGCCGAGCTGCGCGACCTGCGCCGGCGGCGGCTGCGGGGCGTCGATCCGCAGTCCGATGGCGGCCGCGGCCAGCGC
>CAYORU010000005.1:0-176391 GCA_964406445.1 uncultured Steroidobacteraceae bacterium | reverse complement strand
GTGCGCGGCGACCGCAAGGTCGGCCGCAACGAGCCCTGCCCCTGCGGCTCGGGCAGGAAGTTCAAGCACTGCCACGGGGCCCTGCAGCAGAGTGGCGGCTGAAGCCGGGTCCGGTGCCGCCAGCGGTCGCGCACCCGCGGAGGTGCGGGTGGTGGCCGGCGCGCTGTTCGACGGCCAGCGCCGCGTGCTGATCGCGCAGCGGCCGCCGGGCAAGCACATGGCTGGCCGCTGGGAACTGCCCGGCGGCAAGCTCAATCCCGGCGAAACCGCGGTCGAGGCGCTCAGGCGCGAGCTCGCGGAGGAGCTCGGCGTCGAGCTGCGCGACGCCCGGCCGCTGATCCGGCTGCGGCACGACTACGCCGACCGGCGCGTCTGCCTCGACGTGTGGCGCGTGACGGACTTCGACGGCGAGCCGCGCGGCCTCGACGGCCAGGCCCTCGACTGGGTCGTGCCCGACGAGCTGCCCGGCCGCGACCTGCTCGAGGCCGACCTGCCCATCGTCACCGCGCTCCGGCTGCCCTCCGTCGCGCGCGCCGCGACCGGCGAGCAGGGCCTCGTCGAGGTCGCGGCGGGGGAACTGGCCACGGTCTTCTGGCATCCCGCGACGGCGGCTGCGCCGACCGACGGGGAGCGCCTCGCGGTGCGCGCGGCGCGCGCCGCCGGACACAGGATCCTGGTGGTCGGCGAGGAGGTCGCGGCGGCCACGGTCGCGGCCGTCACCGGCGCCGACGGCGTCCTGATCGACTGGGCAGGACAGGCGCTGGCGGTCGATCCTCGCGGACACTTCCTGGTGGGCGCGGCCTGCGCCTCGGCCGAGGCTGCGCTGGCCGCGGCCCGTGCGGGAGCGCAGTTCGTGCTGGTCGCGCCTCCCGGGGGTCCGCTGGCCGGCGCGGCGCTCGCGAGCCTGTGCGAGGAGGCGGGCGTGCCGGTCCTGGCCGGCTGGTATGCCGGACCGGAGTCGCTGCCAGGCGTGCGCGCGAGCGGCGCGCACGGCTGCGCGGTGGGGACGCCCCTGCCGGCCCCCGCAACAGGCTCCGACTGAGCGCGCCAGGGAGAGGAGGTCGCGTGCAGCCGATCGACGTCGTCAATCCGCGCAGCGGCGAGGTGGATTATCGCTTCACGCCGCCGACCCTCGAGGAACTGGAAGGGCTCGTGGCGCGGCTGCGAGCGGCCCAGCCCGCCTGGCGGGACGGTGGCATGGAGGCGCGCGTCGCAGCGCTGCGGGCGTTCAGCGGCGCCCTCGAGCGGCACCGGCCCGCCATCGTCGACGCGCTGTGCGCCGACACCGGCCGTCACCTGATGGCGCAGGGGGAGGTCAGCTCGACGGTCGGCGCCATCGAGCGTTGGTGCCGGCAGGCGCCGGGCCTCCTGGCCGAGGCCGAAGGCCGCTCGACCAGCGTTCCGTCGATCCATTTCCGCAACCAGTGGGTGCCCTACCCGCTGGTGGGAGTGATCAGCCCCTGGAACTTCCCGATGGTGCTCGCGTTCATCGACGCGATCCCGGCGCTGCTCGCCGGCTGCGCGGTGCTGATCAAGCCGAGCGAGATCACTCCGCGCTTCGCCGAGCCGGTGCGGCGCGCGCTCGCGGAGGTGCCCGCGCTCGCAGCGGTGCTCGCCGTCGCGCCCGGGGCCGGCGAGACCGGCGCCGCGATGGTCCCGCGCGTCGACGCGGTCTGCTTCACCGGCAGCGTCCGCACCGGCCGCCTGGTCGCCGAGGCCGCGGCGCGGGCCTTCATCCCGGCGTACCTCGAGCTCGGCGGCAAGGATCCCGTGATCGTGACCGAGTCGGCCGACCTCGATCTCGCGGCGACCGTGGTGCTGCGCGCCTCCGTGCTCGCCACGGGGCAGGCTTGCCAGTCGCTGGAGCGGGTCTACGTGCACGAGCGGGTGCACGACGCCTTCGTGGCCCGTCTTGCGGAAGGGGCCGCGAGGGTCTCGATCAACTGGCCCGACCTGCACGCGGGCGAGGTGGGACCGTTCATCTGGGGCCGGCAGGCGGCGATCGTGCAGGAGCAGATCGACGATGCGGTCGCGCGGGGCGCGCGCGTCCTCGCCGGCGGCCGGGTCGAGGACCACGGCGGCAAGTGGCTCAGGCCCACCGTGCTGGTGGACGTCACCCACGACATGAAGCTCATGCGGGAAGAGACCTTCGGACCGGTGATGCCCGTGATGCGCTACCGGGACACCGAGGAGGCGCTGCGGCTCGCCAACGACGGCATCTACGGGCTGTCCGCGGCGGTCATTGCCGGGAGCGAGGCCGAGGCCGAGGAGATCGCCCGGCGGATCGACGCCGGCGCCATCAGCATCAACGACGGTGCGCTGACCGGCGTGATGCACGAGTGCGAGAAGCATTCCTTCAAGTGCTCGGGCCTCGGCGGCTCGCGCATGGGCCCGGCGGGCTTCACCCGCTTCTTCCGCAGGAAGGCGCTGATCTTCCAGACGGCGAAACCCATGCCCATCGAGGCCTTCGACGAGTCGAAGGCCCCGCGCGGCTGAGCGTCAGCGCCCCGGCTGCAGGTTCCGGTCGAGGAAGTCGAGGATGCTCGCGTGCCCGTGCCGGCCGGTGACCGGGAAGCGCAACAGGGCGTGCTTCGCGCCCGGGTAGGGCAGCACCTCGAAGCGCTTGTCGAGCGCGGTCAGGCGGTCGATCAGCAGCGTGCTGTGGGTGAACAGCACGTTGTCGTCTGCCATGCCGTGCATCAGGAGCAGCCTTCCGGCGAGGCCCTCCGCCCGCGGCAGAACGCTGGCCGCCTCGTAGGCCTCCGGCGCCGTCCTGGGGTCGCCCAGGAAGCGCTCGGTGTAGTGCGTGTCGTAGAGGCGCCAGTCGGTGACCGGCGCGCCCGAGACGCCCGCGGCGAAGAGCTCCGGCGCGCGCATCATCATGAGCAGCGCCATGTAGCCGCCGTAGCTCCAGCCATAGACGCCGATCCGCGACGGGTCGACCCAGGGCAGCGAGCGCAGGTGCCCGACGCCGCGCAGCTGGTCCTCGACCTCGACGCTGCCGAGGCGCCCGTGCAGCGCCGCGGCGAAGTCCCGGCCGCGGCCGCTCGAGCCGCGGTTGTCGAGCGCAAAGACGGCGTAGCCGCGCTGCGCCAGCAGCTGCGCGAAGAGCCGCGAGCGCATCTCGCCGAAGCGGCGCTGCACCATCTGCACGCCGGGGCCGCCGTAGACGAGCACCACGGCCGGGTAGCGGCGGGCCGGGTTGAAGCCCGCCGGCTTCAGCAGCTGCCAGTGCAGGGTCGTGCCGTCCTCCGCCAGCAGGGTTCCGAACTCGCTCGGCAGGTGGCGCGCCGCGTAAGGGAAGTAGGGGTGCGCGGCGTCGAGCGCGTTCTCGGCGATCCAGGACACCCTAGCGCCGGACATCGAGTGCAGCGAGACCTGCGGCGGCGTCGCCGGGTCGCTCGAGGTCGACACGAAGCGCGACGCGTCCGGCGCGACGATCACGTCGTGCCAGCGGGCGCCCCCGGTGATGCGCCGCGGCGTGCCCGCATCGCGTCCGTCCAGACGCGCGGAGTAGAGGTGCCGCTCGAGCGGCGACTCGCGCGTCGCCATGAAGTAGACGAGGCCGCGCCGATCGTCCACGCCCCGCAGCGCCGCGTCGCGATCCGCGTCGACGTCCCAGTCCCCGGCCGTCAGCGGGCGCACCAGCCGCCCATCGTAGTCATGGAGGTACAGGTGGCGGTGGCCGTTGCGCAGCGAGGCCCAGACGAACTGCCGGCGCGACGGCAGGAAGCGAAGGTCGTCGTGAAGCTCGACCCAGGTGTCGCTCGTCTCGCTGAACAGCAGCCTCGGCTCGCGGCCGTCCGCCGGCATGCGCAACAGGTCGAGCCGGCGCTGGTCGCGCGCCTGGCGCTGGACGAGCAGCGCATCGGACTCCGGATACCAGGCGACCCGCGCCAGGTAGATGTCCGTCTCGGCCCCGAGGTCGAGCTGGCGCACTGCCCCGCTTGAGAGATCCGCGACGTGCAGCGTGACGAGGGCGTTGTCCGTGCCGGCCGCCGGGAAGCGCTGGCGTACGACCTGCACCCGATCCGCGAGCACCTCGAAGCGCTCGACCTCGTCGACCGGCCGCTCGTCGACCCGGGCGTACGCGATCCGGGTCTCGTCGGGCGACCACCATTGTCCGGTGGCCCGGTCCATCTCCTCCTGGGCGATGAAGTCCGCCACGCCGTTGCCGATCGGTCCTTCACCGTCGGTCGTCAGGGCCCGTTCCTCGCCCGAGCGCAGGTCGAGCACCCACAGGTCCTGGTCGCGGATGAAGCTGACGTAGCGGCCGCGCGGCGAGATCTGCGGGTCGGTTTCGTAGGCGTCGGTGGCGGTCAGCTGGCGGACCTCGAGGCCGGTGCCGCCGAGCGCGACCCAGTACAGGTCGCCGTCGAGCGCGAACAGGAGGGCGTCGCTGGCGGGCGCCCAGGCGTAGTCCACGATGCCCCGCAGCGAGGCGATCCGGGCCCGCTCGCGCCGCGCCTCTTCCTCGGGCGACAGGGCGCGCTCGGCCGGCGCGAGCGCGCGGGCGTCGACGAGCAGCCGGTGCTCCCGCCGGCGGACGTCGAAGGCCCACAGGTCGAGCGCGTTGGGGTCGTCCGGGCGCGGCTTGAGGTAGCTGACCCGCCGGCCGTCCGGAGAGAAGCGCAGCGCCCGCAGGGTCTCGCCCTGCAGGTCCGGCGGGGCGAACAGCCGCTCGACCGTCAGTTCCGCGGCTTGCGCCGCGGGTGCGAGGGCCAGCCAGAAACAGGCGAGGAGGGTTCTCGGCACGTCGCGGATCTCCGTGCGGGCGCTTGCGATAAACTGCGGATCGGCGCCGACCCGCCGGAGTGTAGTCACCGTGTCCGCCGCGATCCACCCGTGTCGCCGCCGCGCCGCGGCCCTCAGCGCCGCGACCGTCGCCACGGCCCTCGCCGCCTGCGCCGCGGGACCCGCGCCCCGCGGCATCGCCCCGTCACAGTATCCGCCTACGCCGCGCGTGGAGCAGGTCGACCACCATCACGGAGTCGCGGTCGCCGATCCCTGGCGATGGATGGAGGACCTGTCCTCGCCGCGGGTGGCGCAGTGGGTGGAGGCGCAGAATGCGCTTTCCCGGCCCTGGCTCGAGTCGATCCCGGAACGTCCGGCGATCCTCGCGAGGCTCGCCGCGCTCTGGGACTACGAGCAGTACGGCTACCCGTGGCTCGACGGCGAGGACCGGGTTCCCGTGCGGCGAGGCGGGCGCTATTTCCTCGTCGAGAAGCGCGGCCTGCAGGACCAGGGAATCCTCTACTGGGCCGCCTCGCTGGGGTCGGAGCCGCGGGTGCTCATCGACCCGAACCGGCTGTCCGGGGATGCGACCGTCGCGCTCGCCGACTACGTGGTGAGTCCGGACGGCCGGTACGTGGCCTGGGCGACCACCGACGGCGGCACCGACTGGAAGACCTGGCGGGTGCGCGAGGTGGCGACCGGCCGCGACCTGCCTGAGGAGATCCGCCGCGCCAAGTTCACGCGGGTCGCCTGGACGCCGGATGCATCCGCCTTCTACTACTCGAGCTACCCGGCGCGCGAGGACGGCAGCGGCGACGACCAGCGACAGGTTCGCGTCTACCGGCACCGGCTCGGGTCGCCGCAGGCCTCGGACGAGCCAGTCTACGAGGTGACCGACCACCCGCGGCGCAACCCCTACGCGGAGCTGACGGCCGACGGCCGCTGGCTGCTGCTGCGCCTCTCGGACGGATACCAGGCGAACGGCTGGCTGCTGGCGGACCTCGCCGCGCCGCGACTGGCGTTCCGGCCGCTGTTCGACCGCTGGGACGGACTCTACGAGTGGGTCGGGAGCGTGGGCGACCGGCTCTTCTTCAGGACGACCGCCGGGGCGCCCAACGGGCGGGTCATCGCGGTCGAGGCGCCCGACCCGTCGCCGGAGCGCTGGCGGGAGGTCGTCGCGGAACGCGAGCAGCGTCTCGACGCGGCGAGTCTCGTCGGCGGGCACCTGGTCGCGCAATACCTGCAGGACGCCCGCTCGCGGGTCCGGGTGCATCGGCTCGACGGAACGCTGCGCAACGAGGTCGCGCTCCCCGGAAGCGGGACGACCTGGGGATTTCCCGAAGATCCGGACCGGGGCGAGACCTTCTTCGCCTACACCGACTACCTGACGCCGCCCACGCTGTACCGCTACGACGTCGTCTCGGACACGGTGTCGACGTACCGGCAGCCGGCCTCCGCGTTCGACCCCTCGCCCTACGTCGCCCGGCAGGTGTTCTACGCCAGCCGGGACGGCACGCGCGTTCCCATGACGCTGGTCCGGCGCCGGGCTGCGCCGCTCGACGGGAGCGATCCCCTCCTGCTCTACGGCTACGGCGGCTTCGACATCTCGCTGACGCCGATGTACAGCCCGGCGGTCGCCGCCTGGCTCGAGATGGGCGGGGCCTACGCGGTCGCGAACCTGCGCGGCGGCGGCGAGTACGGCTCGGCGTGGCACGCGGCCGGGACGGGGCTCGCGAAGCAGAACGTGTTCGACGACTTCATCGCCGCCGCCGAGTGGCTGCTGCGCGAGGGATACAGCTCGAAGCGGCGGCTCGCGATCGCGGGCCGCAGCAACGGCGGGCTGCTCGTGGGCGCGACGCTGAACCAGCGGCCCGACCTGTTCGCCGCGGCCTTGCCCGGCGTCGGCGTGCTCGACATGCTGCGCTACCACACGGCCAGCGCGAACGCCTACCAGTGGTCCAGCGACTACGGCACGGTCGAGACGCCCGAGATGTTCGCGGCGCTGCGCGCGTACTCGCCGGTGCACAACGTCCGCGACGGCGCGTGCTATCCGGCGACGCTCGTGACCGCCGCCGACCGCGACGACCGCGTGGTGCCCTGGCACAGCTACAAGTTCGCTGCCGCGCTGCAGCGGGCGCAGGGCTGCCCGCGGCCGGTGCTGATCCGCGTCGAGACCCGCGCCGGCCACGGCGCCGGCAAGCCGACCTGGATGCAGATCGAGGACTGGGCCAACCAGTGGGCGTTCCTTTCCCAGCAGCTCGGCATGCGCTGACCGCAAGACGCCCCGTGGCTGTGCTGCCGGGGCTCAGCGGCGGGCGAGGCGGAAGACGCTCTCGAAGAAGGTGGTCAGGCCGCGCTCGCGGAACTTCGCGTTCTCCGGAAGCACGTCGCGGCGCGTCATCGGCGCGACGTCGAAATCGCGGGAGAACAGCGCTTCGACCTCCACCGGCGGCACGGAGAAGGGCGGGCCGTCCATTTCGGCCTGGTCGTAGTCGTGGGTGATCAGCAGTCCGCGGGCGCCCGGCTCGAGCAGCGCCGCGAGCCGCTCGACATACCGGCGCCGCATCGCGGCCGGCAGCGCGACCAGCGCGGCGCGGTCGTACCAGCCGGCGACGCCGGCGAGTTGCGCCGGCTCGAGGTCGAAGAAATCGCCGCACAGCAGCTCGAACGGTCCGGCTCGCCAGCGCTCGAGCGCGCCGGACCGGTCGCGGGCCGGCTCGAGGCCGACGTGCCGGAAGAAACCCGCGACCGCGATCGGCGACAGATCGACGGCCACGACCGGGTGGCCCCGCGCGGCCAGCCAGACCATGTCGAGGCTGCGGCCGCACAGCGGCACGAACACGCGCCCGCCTGCCGCGATGCCGAGCGCCGGCCAGTCCGAGAGCAGGGCCGGATGGTAGTCGGGCTGGTGGAAGCCGATCTGGCCGGTCTGCCAGCGCTCGTGCCAGAACTGGGCGTCCATCGGCGCCGGGCGGCTCAGTGCGGGCGGCGGCGAGTCGCGTCGTCGTCCGCCTCGGGCGTTTGCTGCGGATCTCCGGGAATCGCGTGCTCTTCCTTGAGCCAGGCGCCGAGATCGATGAGCCGGCAGCGCTCGCTGCAGAAGGGACGGAAGGGATTCGACCGGTCCCACTCGAGCTCGCGGCGGCAGCCGGGGCAACGATGCAGCGGCCGCATCACTGGCAGATCGTGAGCACGAAGGGCACGTCGTCGGTCGGCTGGACCGGGCGGCTCATCACTCCGCACCAGCGCAGGAAGCGCACGCTGCAGCGGTAGTGGCTGCCGCTCACCTCCGGGTACAGGGGCGAGACGCCGGGCAGCTCGATGCGGATCAGCTGCGCCGGATGGTCGCGCTCGAAGACCAGCTGGAAGTTGCCGCCGGGCGCCGTCTCGCGGCGCGGCCGCGCGTTCTCGCGCGTGATCCAGAGCATCTCGGAGACGCTCTCGCACAGCGGCCGCAGCCGGCCGAGCCACTGCTCGAGCTCGCCCTCGCGCCGCTCGCTCGGCTGGTTGAGCCAGTGCGTGTACTCCGGCAGGTCGAACTCGCAGGTGCCGCCGGGGATGGCGCTCCTGTGCTTGATGGCGTTCAGGAACTCCGAGTCGCGCAGGGCCTGCATGAAGTTGGCGCCGGCGGCGTTGAGTTCCTCGCGCCGGCGCACCAGCGTCGCGAGCACCGCCCGCAGCCGGGCGCCGTCGACCCCGGGGCGGTTCTGGTACTCCTTGAGCAGCATCATCTGCCGCTCGAGTTCCTTGAGCACGTCGCCGCGGGCGTCGCCGCGGCCGGTGATGGCGAGGATCTCGAGCAGGCTCGCGACCGCGGCCCGGCTCGACCAGGGGCTCGGCGATGCGGCGTGGAAGGAAGCCTGGCTCCACAGGAACTCGAGGCGCAGGAAGGTGCGCATCCGCTCGTTGAGCGGCTGCTCGTAGGTCACGGGCCGGACTTCGGCCTCCGGGGACTCGGCAGGCTCGAACATCCGGCTATTCTGCGGCAGCGCCCCGGAACCGTAAACCGCTGATTCGTCGCGAGATCGCCCGCCGCGGGCCGCGGCGGGGCGGCCCGCCGCGTCAGGGCGGGCTGCCGGCCCCGCCGGCCAGGCGCCGGTAGCGCGAATCCAGCGCGGCCACCGCGGTCGCCAGCGCCGCCCGGTCGCCGTCGTTGACGATCACGTCGTCGGCGGCCGAAAGCCGGCGCTCGCGGCTCGCCTGGGCCGCGAGAATGGCGCGGGCCGCGGCTTCGCTGCCCCCGTCGCGGGCGACGAGCCGCGCCACCTGCAGCGATTCCGGGCAGTCCACCACCAGCACGCGATCGAGCCGGGTCTGGCCGCCGCCCTCGACGAGCAGCGGAATCACCAGCAGCTGGTAGGGCCCGCCGGCCGCGGCGGAGCGGCGCTCGAGCTCGGCGCGGATGCGCGGGTGCAGGATGGCCTCGAGGCGACGGCGCTCGCCGGGATCCGCGAAAACGCGTTGCCGCAGCGCGGCGCGGTCGAGCAGGCCGTCGGCGCCGAGCACCGTCGGGCCGAAGGTCGCGGCGATCTCGCCGAGCGCCGGTTGTCCCGGCTGCACGATGTCGCGCGCGATCTGGTCGGTGTCGATGACGGGCACGCCGCGGGCCGCGAACAGCTCGGCGACCGTGGTCTTGCCGCTCGCGATGCCGCCGGTCAGGCCGATGCGCAGCGGGCGGCTCATCGCGGCCGTCAGCGCAGGCCCGAGGCCGCCAGGTAGCCCTCGACGATCTGCGGGCCCCAGAGCATCGCGATCCAGCCGGCGCCGGCGAGGTAGGGGCCGAAGGGGATCGGCACTTCGCGGCCCTGGCGGCGCAGGACGATCAGCAGGATGCCGACGATCGCGCCGACGGCCGCCGACAACAGCAGCACCAGCGGCAGCATCTGCCAGCCCAGCCAGGCGCCGAGCGCCGCGAAGAGCTTGAAGTCGCCGTAGCCCATGCCCTCCTTGCCGGTCAGCAGGCGGAAGGCGTGGAAGATCCCCCACAGGAACAGGTAGCCGGCGGCCGCGCCGATGATCGCGTCCCGCGGGCTCGCCGGCAGCGCCCAGGCCGAGCCGGGGTCGTGCCAGAGACTGGCGAGCAGTCCCAGCCACAACAGCGGCAGGGTGAGCAGGTCCGGCAGCAGCTGGTGGTCGAGGTCGATGCCGGTGAGCGGCACCAGGAACCAGGTGACGACGAGGGCGCAGCCTGCCTCCAGGCCGAAGCCGAAATACCCGGCGACGACCGCGCTCAGCACGCCGGTCGCGAGCTCGACGGCCGGGTAGCGCGCGGAGATGCGCGCCTTGCAACTCGCGCAGCGCCCGCGCAGGGCCAGCCAGCTCAGCACCGGGACGTTGTGGATCGCGCGGATGGGCGCGCCGCAGGCCGGGCAGCGGGAGCGCGGATGGACGAGGGTGAAGGTCTCGGCGGGCGTCGTGACGGCCGCCTGCTCGTCGCCGAGTTCGGCGCACTGGGCCTGCCATTCGCGCTCGAGCATGATCGGCAGGCGGTGGATCACGACGTTGAGGAAGCTGCCGACGAGCAGCCCCGCGATGCCGGCCACGACGGAAAAGGCCAGGGGACTCGCCTCGAGCAGGCTCAACAGTTCCAAGTCAGCTCCTCGCGGAAACGCCGCGGCGAGCGCGGCGTTCCGTGTGAGGCTCGGCCGATGCGTGCGTCAGATGACGGCGCCGAGCTTGAAGATCGGCAGGTACATGGCCACGACGAGGCTGCCGACGAGGCCGCCGAGGATCACCATGATCAGCGGCTCGAGCAGCGAGGACATCGCGTCCACCGCCGAGTCCACCTCGAGCTCGTAGAAGTCGGCGACCTTTCCCGCCATCGAGTCGAGCGATCCCGACTCCTCGCCGACCGCGATCATCTGCACCACCATGTTCGGGAACAGGCCCGTGGTCTCCATCGTGCGCTGCAAGCGCATGCCGGTGGCGACCTCGTCGCGCATCCGGAGCACCGCCTCCTCGTAGACGATGTTGCCGGTGGCGCCCGCGACCGACTGAAGGGCCTCGACCAGCGGCACGCCGGCGGAGAACATGGTGGCGAGCGTGCGCGCGTAGCGGGCGATCGCCGCCTTGACGAGGATCGGGCCCAGCACCGGCAGCTTGAGCATCATCCGGTCGATGAACTGCCGCATCGGCCGGGAACGCTTGTGGAAATAGCGGAAAGTCACGAAGACGCCCGCGGCAATGATCGCGAGCAGCCAGCCCTGGTCCTGCACGAACCGCGACATCTCGATGACCATGCGCGTGAAGGCCGGCAGGTCGGCCCCGAATCCCTTGAACAGATCCTCGAACTGCGGGATGACGAACAGCAGCAGGACCAATGTGACGATGACGGCCACCGCCAGCACGGCCGCCGGGTAGAAGAGGGCCTTCTTGATCTTCTTCTTCAGCGCCTCGGTCTTTTCCTTGTAGGTCGCCACCTTGTCGAGCAGGTTCTCGAGCGCGCCCGCCTGCTCGCCGGCCTCGACGAGGTTGACGTAGAGGTCGTCGAAATAGAGCGGGTGCTTCTTCAGCGCCTCGTGCAGCGCGCTGCCGGCCTCGATGTGGCCCTTGATGTCCAGGATCAGCTTCTGCATCGCCGGCTTGTCGTGTCCGACGCCGACGATCTCGAAGGCCTGCACCAGCGGAATGCCCGAGGCCAGCATGGTCGCGAGCTGCCGGCTGAAGATGGCGATGTCGAGCGGGGTGATCTTGCCGCCGCCCTTGAAGAGCTGGCTTTCCTTGCGGACCTTGACCGGGATCACGCCCTGGCGGCGCAGCTCCGCCTGGACGTCCTTTTCGGTCGCGGCCAGGGTCCGTCCCTTGAGACGGTTGCCCTTCCGGTCCGTCCCCTCCCAGACCCAGGGGAACTCCTTCTTCGCAAGTGCCGCGGCCTGCGCCATGTCTGCCCGCCCTGCTTAAGTGAAAACGCCCCTGATCCTAGCCGGAACCGGGGTCAGTCGACTGTGACGCGGTTGACTTCCTCGAGACTCGTCAGCCCGTCACGCACCTTCTTCAGCCCCGAGGTCCGAAGGTCCCATACGCCCTCGCGCCGGGCCGCGTCGCGGATGTCCTTGGCGTTGCCGCCGGACAGGATGATCCGCCCGATCTCCTCGGTCACGGGCATCACCTCGTAGAGTCCCACCCGGCCCTTGTACCCCTCGGTGCACAGGTTGCAGCCCACGGGCTTGTAGATCCGGAAATCCGGGCCGTCCGCCTGCTCGGCGGTGAAGCCTTCCTTGAGCAGCGCCTCCCGGGGCAACTCCAGCGGCTCCTTGCAGTTGCCGCAAAGCCGGCGCCCGAGGCGCTGCGCGATGATCAGGCTCACGGAGGTCGCGATCGCGTAGGGCTTCACGCCCATGTCCACCAGGCGGGTGAGGGTCTGCGGCGCGTCGTTCGTGTGAAGCGTCGAGAGCACGAGGTGGCCCGTCTGGGCCGCCTTGAGGGCGATTTCCGCCGTCTCGAGGTCGCGGATCTCGCCCACCATGACCACGTCCGGATCCTGGCGGAGGAACGCGCGCAGGGCCGCGGCGAAGGTCAGGCCCACCTTGTTGTTGACGTTCACCTGGTTGACGCCCGGCAGCACGATTTCCGCCGGATCCTCGGCCGTCGAGATGTTGGTGTCCTCGACGTTCAGGATGGAAAGACCGGTATACAGCGAAACGGTCTTGCCGCTGCCCGTGGGCCCCGTCACCAGGATCATGCCCTGCGGACGGGCCAGGTTCTTGAGATAGAGCTCCTTCTGGAAGGGCTCGTAGCCCAGGGCGTCGATGCCCATCATGGCCGTGCTGGCGTCCAGGATGCGCAGCACGATCTTCTCGCCGAACAGCGTCGGGCAGGAGCTGACGCGGAAGTCGATGGAGCGGTTCTTCGACAGGCGCATCTTGATGCGCCCGTCCTGGGGCACGCGCCGCTCCGCGATGTCGAGCCGCGACATCACCTTGAGCCGCGCCGCCAGCTTGGTGGCGAGCTGCACCGGCGGCTGCGCCACCTCGCGCAGCACGCCGTCGAGCCGCAGGCGGATGCGGTAGTACTTCTCGTAGGGCTCGAAGTGGACGTCCGAAGCGCCCTTGCGGATGGCATCGAGCAGGATCTTGTTGACGAAGCGGACGATCGGCGCGTCCTCGACGTCGTCTCGACCCACCTGTTCTGAATCGATCTCGTCGTCGGCAGTGATGTCGAGGTTGTCGAGCTCGAAATCCTCGTTGCCGAGCTCGGGCATCGACACGTCGACCTGCTCGATCGCCTTCTGCACCGCCCGCTGCAGCTTGTCGTCCTCGACGACCACCGCTTCGATCGCGAGCCCGGTGGCGAACTTGATCTCGTCGATGGCATGCAGGTTGGTCGGATCCGAGACCGCCACGTGCAGGCGCTTGCCGCGCTTGACGAGCGGCAGGATGCGGTGCTTCGCAAGCAGCTTGTCGTTGACCAGCCTGACCGTGTCGAGGTCGACGTTCACGGCGTCGAGGTCGAGGAGCGGCGCGCCGAACTCCTGCGCCGCGGCGATCGCCAGCTCACGGGCCGACACGATGCTGTTCGTGACCAGCCAGGTCACGAAGTGGACCTTCTTCTCGCGTGCCGCGACCATGGCCTCGGCCATGGTCGCCTCGTTGATCAGGCCGTCCTGGACCAGGCGCTGGGGCAGGCCGCCGAGGACGCTGACGCGCCCCGCACCGCCACCCGCAATAGCTGGTTCGTTCATGCCCTGCCGCGCCTTTGGCTGCCGATCATCGCAGCCTCAGCAGTCTATACGAGCGGCCTAGAGTAGCAATTGTCAAATCGTAAAGCGGGAACTCAGTCTCGGTTGACGCAGCTAGCCTTGAGCGCCGACAAAAAATGAGGGCCCCTCCGGAGAGGGGCCCTCAATCAGTCGCAACTTGGACTGCAGTCGACTTCGGCCCTTACGCGCCGAAACCGGTGCGGCAGGAAGCCGGAAGGTACTTGTCAATCACAGTGGTAGCGGGCGTGCCGGATGCATTGCCGGCACCGTCGGTATCGACCGTGTTGGCAGGATCCGAAGCGTTGCCGCACTGCCAAACGAGGTCACCATTCGGGTTCACCCAAGCCTTGATGCCAACGGTGAAGTTGTTCGGATCGCCGATCGCGGCATTGGCCGCATTTCCGTAGGTGATCTCGATCGAACCATCGACGACATCAATCTGCGACACGTAGCGGCCCTGCTTCGACGTAGCGTCCAGCGCGGTGCCGGCCGCATCCGTCAGGTTCAGGTCGGCGAAGTCCGGCCAAACGCCGGTCTGAGCATAGGTCTCGGCAATGGCCGCCTTCAGGTCGCCGGAGAGCGTCATGCCCTCTGACACCTGCGTGCGGATCGTGTAGTCCTGGTAGGCCGGGATCGCGATCGCGGCGAGGATGCCGATGATGGCCACCACGATCATCAGTTCGATGAGCGTGAAGCCCTTCTGGATCTGCTTCATCATGAGAATCAACTCCAAATGACCAAAGAGGGGATCGACAGTCGGCGACACCCTGTCGCCGTCAGGAGACATCAAGCAAGCCTCGTGCCAATCCGATAATGATGTGTAACCTGTTGTTCTGATGAGATTTTTAGAGTTTCTTGACTTAAGTTCGAGGCCCGCGTCCGGGCTCGCCGCTGACCCGTCGCGTCACAAACTGACGCGCCGCGTCACGTCCCGGCCTACTCGATGCCGAGCTTCTTGATCCGGTAGCGCAGCGCGCGGAAGGTGATGCCGAGGACCTTCGCGGCCGCGGTCTTGTTGTAGCGGGTCTGCTCGAGCGCCTTCAGGATGGCCTCGCGCTCGACATCCTCGAGGTGGTCGCCGAGCCCGCCGTCGGCGCCGTCGTCCTCCTCGCCGGCCTCGTCGTCGGTCCCGGCGGCCGCGGGGCGCAGCTGCACGTCCCCCGCCGCGATCTCATCGCCTGCGCAGAGCGTCATGGCGCGCTCGAGGATGTTCTCGAGTTCGCGGACGTTGCCGGGGTAGCGGTAGCCGCGCAGCAGCTGCATCGCCGGGGGCGAGAGGCGAGGCGTGGCCGACCCGGCGCGGCGGGCGAGGCGCGCGAGGATCGCCTCGACCAGCTCGGGCACGTCGTCGAGGTGCTCGCGCAGCGCGGGCACCCGCAGCTCGATGACGTTCAGCCGGTAGTAGAGGTCCTCACGGAACCGGCCGGCCGCCACCAGCTCGCCGAGATCGCGGTGCGTGGCGGAGAGGATCCGCACGTCCACGGCGGTCTCCCGCTGGTCGCCGACCACCCGCACGGCCTTTTCCTGGATCAGCCGCAGCAGCTTGACCTGCATGGGCAGGGGCAGGTCCGCCACCTCGTCGAGGAACAGGGTGCCGCCCTCGGCGGCCTGCACGAGGCCGGGCTTGTCGGCCACGGCGCCGGTGAAGCTGCCCTTGCGGTGGCCGAACAGCTCGCTCTCCATCAGCTCGGCGGGGATGGCGCCGCAGTTGACGGCGATGAACGGATTGGCGGCCCGCGATCCGCCGGCGTGGATCAGCCGCGCGACGAGCTCCTTGCCGGTGCCGGACTCGCCGGAGATGTGCACCGGCGCCTGGCTGCGCGCCACGCGCGCGATCATCACCCGCAGCTGCTCGATCGGCGCGGTGCGCCCTAGGAGCAGCGGCGCGCGGGCCTCGGCCTCCGGGCCACCCCGGCCGGCGAGGCGCACGGCCTGCGAGACGAGCTTGCGCAGCACCGCGATGTCCACGGGCTTGGACACGAAGTCGAAGGCGCCGACCTTGAGCGCACGGACGGCAGCCTCGACGTTGCCGTGCGCGGTGATCACCGCCACCGGGATCGCGGGCGCGTGCTGCTGCATCCACTCGACGAGGTCGAGGCCGTCGCCGTCGGGCAGGCGCATGTCGGTGAGGCACAGGTCGAAGCGGCGGTTGCGGAGCTCCCGCCGCGCTGCGGCGAGGTCGTGCACGGCGTGGGAGTCCACGTCCATGCGCGAGAGCGTGAGCGCGAGCAGCTCGCAGAGATCGGGTTCGTCGTCGACGATGAGGGCGAGGGGGCGGCTCATGAGGAGGGCTTCCGGGCTCAGGCCGGCTCCCAGCGCTGCGGGTCGGCGAAGATCAGCCGGAAAATGCTACCACCGCCCTGGCGCGGCTCGTAGAGCAGCAGCGCGCCGTTGCTCTGCGCGAGCTCGCGCGAGATGAAGAGCCCGA
The DNA here is from genome assembly GCA_964406445.1 of uncultured Steroidobacteraceae bacterium. Lineage (GTDB taxonomy): Bacteria > Pseudomonadota > Gammaproteobacteria > Steroidobacterales > Steroidobacteraceae > SG8-30. Next base: position 160,531 of record CAYORU010000005.1, on the reverse strand, counting down.
GCCCCGTGCCGCTCGCCGCGGACGTGAAGAAGGGCTCGAAGATCCGCTCCGCTGCGGCGGCCTCGATGCCGGCCCCGTGGTCGGCGACCTCGAGGAACGGCCGGCCGGTGGCCGGTGCGCGCCCGGCGTTGAGCTCGAAGGCCGTCTCGGCGGTGCCGAGGCCGTACTTCAGCGCGTTCTCGCACAGGTTCCACAGGATCTGGTGCAGGTGCGAGGGGTCGATGCGCACCTCGAGGTCGGGCTCGGCGAAGCGCAGCGCGACGCGTTCGGGGCGCAGCCCGTGGGTCGTCGAGAACTCGGTGACGAAGTCGCCGAGCCACTCGGCGAGCGGCATGCGCTCGGCGCGGATCTCCTCGCGCCGGGACAGCTGCATGACGTTCTGGATGATGGTGCTGACGCGGTCGGCGTTCTGGCGAATGATCTGGGTCAGCCGCCGCTCGCCGGCGTCGAGGCCCTCGCCCTCCTCCAGCAGCTGCGCGGCGTGGCTCATGGCGCCGACCGGGTTGCGGATCTCGTGGGCGATGCTGGCCGAGAGCCGCCCCAGCGCCGCGAGCTTCGACTGCTCGGCGCGGGCCGAGATCTGGCTCAGGTCCTCCAGGAACACGATCACGGGCGAGGGCAGCCGCTCGCCGAGCGGCGCGAACCGCGGCCGCACCTCGCGCATGCCGTCGGGCGCGAGCAGCGTGCCCCGGCCGGCCTCGTCGTCACGCGGGTTCTGCCGCCAGGTGGCGAGCAGGTAGAGCAGCCGCGGGGAGACTTCGCCGAGTAGCGCGCCCGCCGCCTCGGCTGGCGGGCTGAGGATCTGGCGCGCCGCGTCGTTGATCAGCCGGATCTGGTCCTGCTCGTCCACGACCAGGATCGGCTCCCGCAGCCGCTCGACGACGTACTGCGACAGCTCGGCGAGGTTGGCGAGGTCGATCTCCCGCTGGCGGACCTGCGCCTCGGTCTCGCGCAGGCGGTTGGCGAGCGGCGCTGCGGCGAGCGCAACGATGAAGATCACCGCGCCGAGGATGCCCGCGGGCGTGAGGCTGCCGGCCTCGGCGACGCCGACCAGCACGAAGAAGATCTGCTGGCCGAGGATGCACAGCGTGGCGACGGCCGCGAGCAGTATCGCGCTGCGGTTCGCGAGCAGCAGGCTCATGGCGCCGACCGGCATGATCAGCAGCAGCCCGAGGCCGCTCGCCACGCCGCCGCTCGAGACGAGCAGCAGGGTCACCGCGAAGATGTCGAAGGCGATGTGCAGGTAGGCCTGCAGGCGCAGGTCCGGCCAGCGGCGCTTGAGCAGCAGGATGCACAGGACGCCGGCGAGGAACATGCCGGCGATGGATGCGCCGAAGAGCCCCGGCGCCGCCGAGCCCGGCCCGCGCTCGCTCGGCAGCAGGGCCGCGAGCACGAACAGCGCGGTCGGCACCAGCAGCCGGTACACGTTCAACAGGCCCAGCACCCGCCAGGCGAGGTCCGGGTCGCCGTAGACGCGTTCGATGTCGCGCGAGCTCATGCGGCCGCGAATTTAGCACGCGTCCTGCGCGAGGCTCCCGGCCCGAAGCGCAGGTTGCGACCTGGGTCGCGGCGCGGGCCGGCGCCCGCGGCTTTGCCTGCCGCGGGCGATTGGCCCAGAATGTGCGGCTCATTTCAGCGCGGGGAAGGCCTGTCGATGAACCTGCACGAGTACCAAGCCAAGCAACTGTTCGCCGATTGCGGCATTCCCGTCCCGCAGGGCCGCGTGGCGGCCAGTCCCGAGGAGGCGGTCGAGGCGGCGCAGGCGCTCGGCGGGCAGGTCTGGGTCGTGAAGGCGCAGGTACACGCGGGCGGGCGCGGCAAGGCCGGCGGCGTGAAGCTGTGCCGTTCGCCCGAGGAGGTCCGCGCGGCGGCGGTCGGCATGCTCGGGCAGGTGCTCAAGACCAAGCAGACCGGCGCCACGGGGCTGCCGATCAACCTCGTCTACGTCGAGGCCGGCAGCCTGATCGCCCGCGAACTGTACCTCAGCCTCCTGCTCAACCGGGACACGGGGCGGATCGCGTTCGTGGCCTCCGAGGCGGGCGGCATGGACATCGAGGAGGTGGCGGAGAAGCAGCCGGAGAAGATCCTCCGTGCCGACGTCCACCCCGCGACCGGGCTGCAGGGCTTCCAGTGCCGCCGGCTGGCCTTCGGGCTCGGGCTCAAGGGCGAGCAGGTCAAGCGCTTCGAGGCCATCGCGCGGGGCCTGTTCCGGCTGTTCCTCGACAAGGACCTCGGGCTGGTCGAGATCAACCCGCTGATCGTCACCGAGGACGGTCAGCTGCTCGCGCTCGACGCCAAGATCAACGTCGAGGCCAACGCGTTGTTCCGCCAGCCGGGGCTCGCGACGCTGCGCGACGAGACCCAGGAGGACGCCATGGAGCGCGAGGCCTCGAAGCACGACCTCAACTACGTCTCGCTCGACGGCAACATCGCCTGCATGGTCAACGGCGCCGGCCTCGCCATGGCGACCATGGACCTGATCAAGCTGCACGGCGGCGCGCCGGCCAACTTCCTCGACGTCGGCGGCACCGCCACGGCGGACCGCGTCACGGCGGCGTTCCGGCTGATCCTCTCGAACCGCAAGGTCAAGGCGATCCTGATCAACATCTTCGGCGGCATCGTCCGCTGCGACGTCATCGCGCAGGGCATCGTGCAGGCCGTCCAGAACGTGGGCGTGAAGATCCCCGTGATCGTCAGGCTCGAGGGCACCAACGCGGACATCGCCCGCAAGCAGCTCGCGGACAGCGGGCTCGCCATCATCGCCGCGTCGGACCTGACCGACGCCGCCACCAAGGCCGTGAAGTCCGCCGGCAAGGCCGCCTGAGGCAGGGGAGAGACATGAGCATCCTGGTCAGCAAGAAGAGCCGAGTGATCTGCCAGGGCTTCACCGGCAAGCAGGGCACCTTCCATTCCGAGCAGGCGATCGCCTACGGCACCCAGCTCGTCGGCGGCGTCACGCCCGGGCGCGGCGGCGAGCGGCACCTCGACCGCCCGGTGTTCGACACGGTCCACGACGCGGTGCGCGCGACCGGCGCCGACGTCAGCATGATCTACGTGCCGGCCGGAGGCGCCGCCGACGCGATCCTCGAGGCGGCCGACGCCGGGATCGCGCTGATCGTGTGCATCACCGAGGGCATCCCGGTCAACGACATGGTCAAGGTCAAGGCTGCGCTGGCGGGCAGCGGCAGCCGCCTGGTGGGCCCGAACTGCCCGGGCGTGATCACGCCGGGCGAGTGCAAGGTCGGGATCATGCCGGGCTTCATCCACAAGCCGGGCCGGATCGGCATCGTCTCGCGCTCGGGCACGCTGACCTACGAGGCGGTGTTCCAGACCTCGCGGCTGGGGCTCGGCCAGAGCACCTGCGTCGGCATCGGCGGCGACCCGGTGCGCGGCATGAACTTCGTGGACGTGCTCGCGCTGTTCCAGAAGGACGCGAAGACCGAGGGCATCATCATGGTCGGGGAGATCGGCGGCGCAGACGAGGAGGCGGCGGCGGAGTTCATCCGCGACCACGTGACCAAGCCGGTGGTCGCCTACATCGCCGGCGTCACCGCGCCCGCGGGCAAGCGCATGGGCCATGCCGGGGCGGTGATCGCCGGCGGCAAGGGCACGGCCGCCGACAAGTTCGCGGCGCTCGAGGCGGCCGGCGTCGCCACCGTCCGCTCGCCGGCGGAGCTCGGCAGCGAGATGAAGAAGGTCATGGCCCGGCGCGCACGGCGCGGCAAGGGCGCGGCGAAGGCCCAGCCGGCCCGGCCCGCCAAGGCGGCGGCGCGCAAGCCGGCGCGGCGGCCTGCGGCGGGCAAGGCGCGCAAGCCGGCGCGAAAGTCGCGGCGCTGACGCCCGTGGCCCGGGGCCTGCCGATCGCGATCGCCCAGCTCGATTGCGTGGTCGGCGACGTCCCCGGCAACGCGATCCGGATCATCGAGGCGGCCGCGCGGGCCCGGGAGCTGGGCGCGCGCCTGTGCGTGCTGCCCGAGCTCGCGCTGTCCGGCTATCCGCCGGAAGACCTGCTGTTCCATCGCGGCTTCCGGCATCGGATCGGCGAGGCGATGGAGCGCCTCAAGCGCGAGGTCCGCGGCATCGGCCTCGTCGTCGGCTACCCGGAGTACGAGGCCGAGTCGATCCACAACGCCGCGGCGCTGCTGCAGGACGGCGAGATCGTCGCCGTCCACCGCAAGCAGCTGCTGCCGAACTACCAGGTCTTCGACGAGAAGCGCTACTTCGAGCCCGGCGCCTCCGCCACCTGCGTCGAGGTCGACGGCGTGCGCGTCGCCCTGCTCGTCTGCGAGGACGTTTGGAAGCCGGCACCCGCCGCTGCGGCGAAGGCGGCGGGCGCGGAACTCGCGCTGGTCCTGAACGCCTCGCCCTTCCAGCTCGGCAAGCAGGAGCTGCGCGAGCGGGTGCTGCGGGAGCGCGCCGCCGAAACCGGGATCGGCTTCGTGTACGTCAACCTGGTCGGCGGCCAGGACGAGCTGGTCTTCGACGGGCAGTCGTTCGCACTCGACGCAGCGGGCGGCGTGGCGCACCGCGCGCCGGCCTTCGAGGAATCGGTCGGCCTCGTCCGCTACCACGGCGGGCGGCTGGCCGGCACGGTCGCCCCGGTGCCGGCCGCGGACGAGGCCGTCTACCGCGCGATCGTCACCGGCATCCGGGATTACGTCGGCAAGCACGGCTTCCCCGGCGTGGTCATCGGCCTGTCCGGCGGCATCGACTCGGCCCTCGTGCTCGCGCTCGCGGTCGATGCGCTCGGGCCAGAGCGCGTGCACGCGGTCATGATGCCGTCGCGCTACACCTCGGCGATGTCGCTGGAGGACGCCGCCTCGATGGCGCAGCGCCTCGGGGTGAAGTACTCGACGCTGCCGATCGAGTCGATGTTCGAGGCGACGCTGGAGACGCTCGCAGCCGAGTTCCGCGGCCTGCCGCCCGACGCCGCCGAGGAGAACATCCAGTCCCGCTGCCGCGGCATGCTGCTCATGGCGATCTCCAACAAGACCGGCCGGATCGTGCTGACGACCGGCAACAAGAGCGAGATGTCGGTCGGCTACGCGACGCTCTACGGCGACATGGCCGGCGGTTTCGCGCCGATCAAGGACTGCAGCAAGACCCTGGTCTACCGGTTGAGCCGCTGGCGGAACGCGGGCGATCCCGTGATCCCCCCGCGGATCATCGATCGGGCGCCGTCGGCGGAGCTGCGGCCCGACCAGAAGGACACGGATTCGCTGCCGCCCTACGAGGTGCTGGACCCGATCCTCGAGGCCTTCATCGAGCGCGATCTCTCGGTGGGCGAGATCGTGGCGCAGGGCTTCGACCGCGACACGGTGGTCAGGGTGCTGGAGATGGTCAAGCGCAACGAGTACAAGCGCCGGCAGGCCCCGCCCGGGGTGCGCGTCAGCCGGCGGGCCTTCGGCCGGGACTGGCGTTACCCGATCACCTCCGGATACCGGCCGGGCGATCACTGAGCCCGCAAAGGCTCACCAGAACCGGTACCAGGGCCTCTCGTCGCGGACCGGCCCGCGGTCGGGGTAGTTGAGGGCGTACACGTCCCGCGCCTGCCGGGCGAGTTCCTCGAGGCCGAGACCCTCGTAGGAGGCGACCATCACGTCGAGCGCCTGGCGGACGGCGGGAGCGCCGTCGTAGTTCTCGACGCAGAACTTGGCGCGGTTCAGCGCGGCGACGTAGGCGCGGCGCCGCAGGTAGTAGTCGGCCACGTGCACTTCGTAGTCGGCGAGGCGGTTGCGCAGGAAGATCATGCGCTGGCGCGCGTCGTGCGCGTACTCGCTCTGCGGGAAGCGCTCGACCAGCGTCTGGAAGGACTGGAACGACCGCCGCGCGTCGGAGGGCGGGCGCCGGGTCAGGTCGGCATTGAACCAGCGCTCGAGGATGTTGGGCATCCGCTCGAAGTGCACCAGCCCCTTCATGTACCAGGCGTAGTCGATCCGGGGGTGGGTCGGGTTCTCGCGGATGAACTGGTCAGCGGCGTCGACCGCGGACTCGGTCTGCCGCGACTTGTAGTAGGCGTAGATCAGGTCGAGCCGCGACTGCCGCGCCTCCATGCTGAACGGGTAACGGGCCTCGAGCGCCTCGTAGAGGCGCACGGCCCCGCCGTAGTCGCCGCTCCTCAGCAGCGACTCGGCGCGCGTGTACAGCTGCTCGGGCGCGCCCATGGCCTCGTCGCGGCCGCTCTTGCAGCCGCCGGCGAGCGCGACGGCGAGGCACAGGAACGCGGCCCGCAGCTGGATCGAGAAGGTCGAGGTCAAGGCTCGGGACCCGTAGAATGCGAGGCGCGCAGTATAGCCAAAAGACCGGGTCTCCCCGCATGAGTTCCAGGCGCATCCACCTCGAGGCGCGGTTGTCCGCGGGACTCGCCGGCCGCCGGCTGGACCAGGCGCTCGCCGAGACCTTTCCGGAGCATTCCCGCACCCGGCTCAAGGCCTGGATCGAGGGCGGGCAGGCGACCCTGGATGGCCGCGTCGTCCGGCCGCGCGATCCGGTGCTGGGCGGCGAGCGCGTGCTGATCGAGGCGGAGCTGGCCGAGGAGGTCCCGCTGCGGCCGCAGGCGCTCGCGCTCGACGTCGTCCACGAGGATGCGGCGCTGCTGGTCGTGGCGAAGCCCGCGGGACTCGTCGTGCACCCCGGCGCCGGCAATCCCGACCGCACGCTGCAGAATGCCCTGCTGGCGCACGACCCGTCGCTCGCCGCGCTGCCGCGCGCCGGCCTCGTGCATCGGCTCGACAAGGACACGAGCGGCCTGCTGGTCGTCGCGCGCACGCTCGAGGCGCACACGGCGCTCGTGCGCGCGCTCGAGGTGCGCGAGATCCACCGCGAGTACGAAGCGATCGTCCACGGGGCCATGACCGGCGGCGGCACCGTCGACGCACCGATCGGCCGGCACGCGACCGACCGGCTGCGCAGGGCGGTCCGCGAGGACGGCCGGCCGGCGGTGACGCACTACCGGCTGGCGGAGCGGTTCCGCGCGCACACGCAGCTGCGCGTCGTGCTCGAGTCCGGCCGCACCCACCAGATCCGCGTGCACCTAGCCCACGTCGGCCACCCGATCGTGGGCGACCCCGTGTACGGACGCCGGCTCGCGATTCCCCGCGGCGCGAGCCCCCGCCTGGCCGAGGCGCTGCGTGGCTTCCGCCGGCAGGCGCTGCACGCGGCGCGGCTGGAGTTCGCGCATCCGGCCGGCGGGCGTCCGCTGGCGCTCACGGCGCCGGCGCCGGCCGATTTCGCGGCGCTGCTCGCGGCGCTTCGCGACGACGGCGCGGCCGCCGCCCGGGGCGATCCGCGTGGCTGACCTCGACCTGATCGTGCCGGACTGGCCGGTGCCCGGGCGGGTCCGGGCGGCAGTGACGACCCGCGCGGGCGGGGTCAGCGACGGCCCGTTCGCCTCGCTCAACCTGGCCGCGCACGTCGGCGACGATCCTGCGGCCGTGTCGCGCAACCGCGCCTTGCTGCGCGCCGGGCTGGGCTTGCCCGCGGAGCCCGCCTGGCTCGAGCAGGTGCACGGCAGCGAGGTCGCGCGACTGCGGGACGCCGGGCCCCGGGCGCCTGCCGACGCAGCCGTGGCCACGGCGCCCGGCCAGGTCTGCGTCGTGATGGTGGCCGACTGCCTGCCGGTGCTGCTCGCCGCCGAGGACGGCTCGGCCGTCGGTGTCGCCCATGCCGGCTGGCGTGGGCTCGCGGCGGGCGTCGTCGAGACGACGATCGCCGCGCTGCCCGCGCCGGCGAGCGCCCTCGTCGCCTGGCTCGGCCCCTGCATCGGCCAGGACGCCTTCGAGGTCGGCGACGAGGTGCGCGAGGCCTTCCTCGCCCGGGCGCCGGCCGCCGGCCGGCACTTCCGCGCGAATCCGCGGGGCCGCTGGCAGGCGGACCTCGCGGGCCTGGCGCGGGACCGGCTCGCCGCCGCGGGGGTGTCCCGGATCCACGGCGGCGGCGCCTGCACCTGCGCGGATCCGCGCAGGTTCTTCTCGTTCCGTCGTGACGGGACGACCGGACGCCTCGCCGCGCTGGCCTGGCTCGAGTGACCGGGACCCCTTGACAGGTGCTGTAGTCTGGAAGGCTGACACGCCCGAGGATCCCCGTGGCCACGCTCCCGCTCATCCTGTTCTTCACCATCGCCAGCGGAGCGCTGAGCGCCGCCATCGCGAGCCTGTTCCTGCTGCTGCCGGAGCCGCGCCGCCATGCGCTGCTGCCGCACCTCGTCAGCTTCGCGACCGGCGCGCTGCTCGGCGCGGCCCTGCTCGCCCTGCTGCCGCACGCCGTCGAGGGCGCGGGCGCCGAGAACACGCACTTCGTCGGCCTGGCGCTGCTCGCCGGCATCCTGTTTTTCTTCGTCCTCGAGAAGTTCGTGCTGTGGCGGCACTGTCACGAGGATCCCTGCGAGGCGCACGCGCCGTCGCCGTCGGAGCACCACCGCCAGCGCGCCTCCGCGACGATGATCCTGTGGGGCGACGGCTTCCACAACGCGCTCGACGGCGTGCTGATCGCCGCCGCGTTCCTCACGGACCCGCACCTCGGCGTGGTCACGGCGATCGCCGTCTTCGCCCACGAGATTCCCCAGGAGGTCGGCGACCTCGCGATCCTGGTGCACGGCGGCATGAGCCGGTCCAAGGCGCTCTGGGCCAACGTCGCGGTCAGCCTGACCTCGGTCATCGGCGCGGTGGTCGCCTACTTCGCGCTGGCCGAGGCCATGCACGTCCTGCCGTACGCGCTCGCGGTCGCGGCCGCGAGCTTCCTCTACGTCGCGGTCGCCGACCTGATCCCGGGCCTGCACCGGCGGGTGGACGCGCGCACCTCCGTCGAGCAGGTGCTGCTAATCCTGGCCGGCATGGCGATCATCTACGTCTCGCACGCGCTGGCGCACTGAGGCGGGCCGCGACCGGTTGAATTCTCCCGGGGGCGGCCCCACTCACCGGGCAACGAAAGCACGAGTCCCGGAAGTGCCGCCATGCGCATGGACCGCCTGACCTCGAAGTTCCAGCTCGCCCTGGCCGATGCCCAGTCGCTGGCCGTCGGCCGCGACCACCAGATCATCGAGCCCGCCCACGTGCTGCTCGCGCTCGTGGACCAGCAGGGCGGCACGGTCCGCCCGCTGCTCGACAAGGCGGGCGTGAACGTCAACAAGCTGCGCTCGGAGCTGCTCTCCGCCCTCGATCGCCTGCCGAAGGTCGAGGGCACGCCCGGCGAGCTGCATGGCTCGAACGACCTGAATCGACTGCTGAACGTCACCGACAAGCTGGCCCAGCAGAGGGGCGACCAGTACGTCTCGAGCGAGCTGTTCGTGCTCGCCGCGGTCGAGGACAAGGGTCCGGCCGGGCAGGCGCTGAAGGCCGCGGGCGCCGTGAAGGGCGCGCTCGAGAAGGCCGTGGACGAGCTGCGCGGCGGCGAGAAGGTCCGCGATCCGAACGCCGAGGAGGCGCGCGGAGCGCTCGAGAAGTTCACCGTCGACCTCACGGCGCGGGCCGCCGCCGGCAAGCTCGATCCCGTCATCGGCCGCGACGACGAGATCCGCCGCACCATCCAGGTGCTGCAGCGGCGCACCAAGAACAACCCGGTGCTGATCGGCGAGCCGGGCGTCGGCAAGACCGCCATCGTCGAGGGTCTCGCCGGACGGATCGTCAATGGCGAGGTGCCCGAGGGTCTCAAGGACAAGCGCGTGCTCGCCCTCGACATGGGCGCGCTGATCGCCGGCGCCAAGTTCCGCGGCGAGTTCGAGGAGCGGCTGAAGGGCGTCCTCAACGAGCTCGCCAAGCAGGAAGGCCGGGTGATCCTGTTCGTCGACGAGTTGCACACCATGGTCGGCGCCGGCAAGGCCGAGGGCGCGATGGACGCCGGCAACATGCTGAAGCCGGCCCTCGCCCGCGGCGAGCTGCACTGCGTGGGCGCCACCACGCTCGACGAGTACCGCAAGTACGTCGAGAAGGACGCGGCGCTCGAGCGGCGCTTCCAGAAGGTGTTCATCGGCGAGCCCTCGGTCGAGGACACGATCGGCATCCTGCGCGGCCTGAAGGAGCGCTACGAGGTGCACCACAAGGTGGCGATCACCGACCCCGCGATCGTCGCCGCGGCGACGCTGTCGCACCGCTACATCACGGACCGCCAGCTGCCGGACAAGGCCATCGACCTCGTCGACGAGGCAGCCTCGCGGATCCGCATGGAGATCGACTCGAAGCCCGAGGCGCTCGACCGGCTCGACCGGCGCATCATCCAGCTCAAGATGGAGCGCGAGGCGCTCAAGAAGGAGAAGGATGAGGCTTCGCGCAAGCGCCTCGACCAGCTGCAGGAGTCGCTCGCGGAGCTCGAGCGGGAGTCGGCGGACCTCGAGGAAGTCTGGAAGGCGGAGAAGGCGGCGCTCTCCGGCGCGGCGCACATCAAGGAGGAACTCGAGCGCGCCCGGCTCGATTTCGAGGCCGCCCGCCGCGCGGGCGACCTCGCCCGCATGTCGGAGCTTCAGTACGGCCGCATCCCGGAGCTCGAGAAGCGCCTCGCCGCGGCGCAGGAGGCGGAAAAGAAGGGCGCCACGCTCGTCCGCAACAAGGTGACCGAGGAAGAGATCGCCGAGGTGGTCTCGAAGTGGACCGGCATCCCCGTCTCCAAGATGCTCGAGAGCGAGAAGGACAAGCTGCTCCAAATGGAAGAGGCGATCGGGAAGCGCGTGATCGGCCAGGAAGAGGCCGTGCGGGCCGTCGCCGACGCCATCCGCCGCTCGCGCGCGGGACTCTCGGACCCGAACCGCCCGAACGGCTCCTTCCTGTTCCTCGGCCCGACCGGCGTGGGCAAGACCGAGCTTTGCAAGGCGCTGGCCGAGTTCCTGTTCGACACCGAGGAGGCGATGGTCCGCATCGACATGTCCGAGTTCATGGAGAAGCACTCCGTGGCGAGGCTGATCGGCGCGCCCCCGGGCTACGTCGGCTACGAGGAGGGCGGCTACCTCACCGAGGCCGTGCGTCGCCGGCCCTATTCGGTGATCCTCATGGACGAGGTCGAGAAGGCGCATCCTGACGTCTTCAACGTCCTGTTGCAGGTGCTCGACGACGGCCGCCTGACCGACGGCCAGGGCCGCACGGTCGATTTCCGCAACAGCGTGGTGATCATGACCAGCAACCTCGGCTCGCAGGTGATCCAGGAACTCGCGGGCGAGGCGAACTACGAGCGCATGAAGGCGGCGGTGCTCGAGATCGTCGGCCAGCACTTCCGGCCCGAGTTCATCAACCGCGTCGACGACATCGTCGTCTTCCACCCGCTCGGCCGCGAGCACATCCGCCGGATCGTGGACATCCAGATGGGCTACCTGCGCCGGCGCCTGGCGGAGCGCGACATCGCCCTCGAGCTCGACGACGCCGCCCGCGACCGGCTCGGCGAGGCCGGCTTCGACCCGGTCTACGGCGCCCGGCCGCTCAAGCGGGCGATCCAGCACCAGGTCGAGAACCCGCTCGCGCAGCGGATCCTGAAGGGGGAATTCGGGCCAGGGGACACCATCCGGGTGTCCCTGCGCGAGGATGAACTGGCTTTCGGTAAGCAGGCATAATCACCCGCCACCTGAGGAGCTTTGTCGCCCCATGCCGTTCTACGAGTACACCTGCGCCAGGTGCGGCCACCACCACGAGGAGCTGCAGAAGGTCAGCGATCCGCCGCTCAGGAAATGCCCGGAGTGCGGCAGGAATTCGCTGACCCGGCTGGTCTCGGCGCCGGTCTTCCGCCTGAAGGGCGGTGGCTGGTACGAGACCGACTTCAAGTCGGAGAAGGAAGAAAAGCGCAATCTCGCCGTCGAGAAGGACGCCGAGCCGGCCGCCAAGCCGGACGAGGCCGCGAAGCCCGCGGCGGCCGAGAAGGCCGACGCGAAGAAAGACGCGTCGGCCAAGGCCGTGGAGAAGCCCTCGGGCAAGACGACGGTTGCGGTCGCCAAGCCGGCCGTGAAGAAGTCCGCCGGGCGAAAGTCCGCGGCGAAGAAGCCGGCGGGCCGCAAGGCGTCTGCCGGCCGGCGCCGCTGAGGCACCGCCCGGGTGGAAGGCGAGTCACGAGCGGAGGAGCGGGGATCGCGGCGGCACCTCCGCCGTTACCTGATCGCGGGCCTGCTCGTCTGGCTGCCGATCGTCCTCACCGTCTTCATCCTGAGGTTCCTGGTCGGGCTCGTCGACCAGCTGATCCCGGCCCAGTGGCGGCCGGAAGTGCTGATCGGCTTCCCGATCCCGGGCCTCGGCCTCGTGCTGTCGGTGATCCTCCTGCTGTTGACCGGTCTCGCGGTCACGAACCTCGTCGGCCGCGAGGTCGTCAGCTGGTGGGAGGCGCTGATGCGGCGCATCCCGGTGGTCCGCTCGATCTACTCGGGCGCGAAGACCTTCACCGAAACGGTGTTCACCGACCAGGGCAAGGCGTTCAAGCGGGTGCTGCTGGTGCAGTACCCGCGCCAGGGGATCTGGAGCGTGGGCTTCGAGTCGGGCGGAGAGGTGCCGGAGGCTTCGCGGCGCACGGACCGTGACCTCGTTGCCGTCTTCGTGCCGACCACGCCGAATCCGACCAGCGGTTTCATCATCCTCGTGCCTCGCGAGGACGTCATCCCGCTCGACATGTCGGTCGACCAGGCGATGCGCTTCGTCTTCACGCTCGGGGTGGTCTCGCCGGACTTGCAGGCCCAGGACCTGCGCGGCCCGGCGCCACCCGTGTGAGGCCGGCCGCCGCGTCCATTGCCACGGCTGCGGCGCGGCCGTAAAATCCCGGGTCTCTAGACGCCCGTAGACCGGGCGTTTTTCATCTGGATATCAGGCGGTTACCGCATGCGCACCCACTACTGCGGACAGGTCGGCGAGGCGCTCGTCGGCGAGACCGTCAGCGTCGCCGGCTGGGTTCACCGGCGCCGCGACCACGGCGGCGTGATCTTCATCGACCTGCGCGACCGGGAGGGCCTGCTGCAGGTCGTGGTCGATCCGGACACGCCCGAGGCGTTCTCCGCGGCGGAGAAGCTCGGCCGCGAATACTGCCTGCGCGTCACCGGCAAGGTGCGGCGCCGGCCCGCCGGCACGGCGAACGCGAACCTCGCCTCGGGACAGGTGGAGGTGCTCACGCAGGACCTCGAGATCCTCAATCCCTCGGCCACGCCGCCCTTCGCGCTCGACGAGGACGTCGGCGAGGAGGTGCGCCTGAAGTACCGCTACATCGACCTGCGCCGCGACGTCATGCAGCAGCGCCTGCGGCTGCGCCACTCGATCACGCGGGCGATGCGCGGCTACCTCGACGGCCACGGCTTCGTGGACCTCGAGACGCCGATGCTCACCAAGGCCACGCCCGAGGGCGCGCGCGACTACCTCGTGCCCTCGCGCACCCACCCGGGCAAGTTCTTCGCGCTGCCGCAGTCGCCGCAGATCTTCAAGCAGCTGCTGATGATGGGCGGCTTCGACCGCTACTACCAGATCGTCCGCTGCTTCCGCGACGAGGACCTGCGCGCCGACCGCCAGCCCGAGTTCACGCAGCTCGACATCGAGACTTCCTTCCTCTCCCAGGAACAGATCATGGGGCTGATGGAGGACCTGGTGCGCGCGCTGTTCAGCGAGGTCCTCGGCGCCGGGCTGCCGGACCCGTTCCCGCGCCTGACCTATGCCGAGGCGATGCGCCGGTTCGCCTCCGACAAGCCCGACCTGCGCATCCCGCTCGAGCTGGTGGACGTCGCCGACCTGGTCGCCGGCTGCGACTTCAAGGTCTTCGCCGGGCCGGCCGCCGACGCCGCGGGCCGCGTCGCGGCGCTTCGCGTGCCGCGCGGCGGCGAGCTGTCCCGCAAGCAGATCGACGACTACACCGCCTACGTCGCGCGATTCGGCGCGAAGGGCCTCGCCTACATCAAGGTCAACGACGCCGTGGCAGGCCGCGACGGGCTGCAGTCGCCGATCCTGAAGTTCCTGTCGGATGCCGCGGTGGCCGGCATCCTCGAGCGGACCGCCGCGACGAGCGGGGACCTGATCTTCTTCGGCGCCGACAAGGCCAAGGTCGTCAACGACGCGATTGGCGCCCTGCGACTCAAGGTGGGCCAGGACCTCGGCCTGGTGGAGTCGGGCTGGCGGCCGCTGTGGGTGACCCACTTCCCGATGTTCGAGCGGGATCCCGATGCCAGGCGCTGGGTGGCCATGCACCACCCGTTCACCGCGCCGCTGACCCCGGACCCGCAGGCGCTCGTGGCAGACCCGGGCGGGGCGCTCGCGCAGGCCTACGACATGGTGCTGAACGGCTCCGAGATCGGCGGCGGTTCCGTGCGCATCCACCGCCAGGAGTTGCAGAGCGCGGTGTTCGGCCTGCTCGGCATCGAGCCTGAGGACGCGCAGGCCAAGTTCGGGTTCCTGCTCGAGGCGCTGCGCTACGGCGCGCCGCCGCATGGCGGCATCGCCTTCGGCCTCGACCGGCTCGCCATGCTGATGGCCGGGGCGGACAGCATCCGCGACGTGATTGCCTTCCCCAAGACCCAGTCAGCCTGGTGCCCGCTGACCGAGGCGCCGACGGCGATCCCCGACGCGCAGCTGAAGGAACTGCACGTTCGGGTGCGGATGCCCGCGGCGCCGGCCGGCTGAGGGCAACGTCGCGCGGTGAACTCCACCTGCGGCAGCGTGCTGGTCGTCCACGGGCTGTGGATGAACGGCATCGAGACGCACTGGTTGCGCCGCCGGCTCGAAGCGCACGGGTTCGCGCCCCGACGGTTCTCCTATCGCTCCCTGGACGCCGATCTCGCCGAGGTCGTCGCCGCGCTCGAAGCTCAGGTGCGGGCTCTTCCGCCACCCGTGCATCTCGTCGGTCACAGTCTCGGCGGCGTCATGATCCTCGCGCTCTTCGACCGCGCGCGGGATCTCCCCGACGGCCGCGTGGTCCTGCTCGGCTCGCCGGTCAAGGGCAGCCGGGCTGCGGCCGCCGTGGCGCGCTGGCCGATCGGCCCGGCGGTGCTCGGCCCGCTGGCGCTGAGGGAACTGGTGGGCGCCGCGCCGCGAACGTGGCGGCAGTCGCGCGATCTCGGCGTGATCGCCGGCTCGACGTCGGCAGGCATGGGGCGGTTCGTCACCGAGCTGCCGACGCCGAACGACGGCACGGTGGCCGTCGAGGAGACGCGGATCAGCGGCATGCGAGCGCACCTCGTCCTGCCGGTCACGCACACAGGCATGCTGCTGTCCGGCGAGGTGGCGGAGCGGACTGCCGTGTTCCTGAGGACCGGCGGCTTCACCGACGGCGCCGACGATGGTCAGAGCTTCGACTTGAGCGCGTAGACGAGCTCGAGCGCCTCCCTCGGGGTGAGCCGATCCGGGTCGGTCCCGGCGAGCAATTGCAGCGCTTCGTGCGGCCGTTCGGGCGCCTCCAGCGCGAGCCTCGCCTGCGGCCTCGGCGAAGTCGCGGTCTCCTCGCGCCGCTCCAGCGCCTCGAGGTAGCACTGCGCGCTCGCGATGACTTCCCGCGGCACGCCGGCGAGGCGGGCGACCTGCAGGCCGAAGCTCCGGCTCGCGGGGCCCTCCTGCACGGCGTGCAGGAAGACCAGCTGCTCGCCGTGCTCGGTCGCGTCGAGGTGCACGTTGGCCACGCCCTCGACCTCGCCGGCGAGCGCGGTGAGCTCGAAGTAATGCGTCGCAAAGAGCGTGAACGCCCCGACGCGCCGCGCTATGTGGCTTGCGCAGGCCCAGGCCAGCGACAGCCCGTCGTAGGTGCTGGTGCCGCGGCCGATCTCGTCCATCAGCACGAGGCTCGAGGCGGTGGCGTTGTTGAGGATCACCGCGGCCTCGGTCATCTCGACCATGAACGTGGAGCGTCCGCCGGCGAGGTCGTCGGAGGCGCCGATCCGCGTGAAGATCCGGTCGAACGGCCCGATCACGGCGCGCCGGGCCGGCACGTAGCTGCCCATGCCGGCGAGCACGACCATGAGGGCGGCCTGGCGCATGTAGGTGGACTTGCCGCCCATGTTGGGGCCGGTGATGACCAGCATCCGCCGGCCCTCGCGCAAGTCCAGGTCGTTGGCGACGAAGGGCTGCTCGAGGTGGCGCTCGACCACCGGATGCCGGCCGGCCTCGACCAGAAGCTGCGGTTCCTCGCAGAGTTCGGGCTTCACGTAGTCGAGCGCGACGGCCCGCCCGGCGAGGTTCGCGAGCACGTCCACCAGCGTGATGGCGCCGACCACGCGCTTGAGATCGGCCAGCTCGGCGGTCAGGGTCTCGAGCAGCGCGTCGAACAGCTGCCGCTCGCGGGCGAGCGCCTTCTCCCGGGCGCCGAGCACCCGGTCCTCGAACTGCCGCAGCTCGGGCGTGATGAAGCGCTCGGCGTTCTTGACCGTCTGCCGCCGGTGGTAATCGGGCGGCACCCGCTCGGCGAGGTTGCGCGGCACCTCGATGAAGAAGCCCTGCACGCGGTTGTAGCCGAACTTCAGCGCCGCGAGGCCGGTGCGCAGGCGTTCGCGTTCTTCCATCCCGAGCAGGTGCCGGTCGGTGTCCGTCGAGATGGACCGCAGCTCGTCGAGCTCGGCGTCGTAGCCCGGGGCGATCACCCCGCCGTCGCGCAGAAGGAGCGGCGGGGCCTCGACGATGGCGCGGGTGAGCAAGCCGTGCAGGTCGGGTCGGCCGGCCAGATCCCCGCGGGCGGCGTCGAGCAAGGGGGAGTCGAGGCCGGCGAGCGCTGCCTGCAGCGCGGGGACCGCGCCGAGCGCCTCGCGCAGGGCCGCGAGGTCGCGCGGCCGGGCGGTCCTGAGAGCGATGCGCGCGAGCACGCGCTCCACGTCGCCGATTCCGCCGAGCAGTGCCTGCAGGCCGTCTGCCGATCCCGCGTCGATCAGCGCGCCAACCGCGTGGTAGCGGCGTTCGAGGGTCGCCCGGTCGCGCAGCGGGCGGTGCATCCAGCGGCGCAGCTCGCGGCCGCCCATCGCGGTCGCGGTCCGGTCGAGCAGGCCGGCGAGGGTCGCGTCGTCGCGTCCGGACAGACTCGTTTCGAGCTCGAGGTGGCGGCGCGTGGCGGCGTCGAGCAGCAGCGCGTCGTCGCGGACCTCGGTGGCCAGGCCGGTCAGGTGCGGCAGCGCCGAGCGCTGGGTGTCGCGCACGTAAGCGAGCAGCGCGCCAGCGGCGCCGATCGCGGCATCGAGGTCGGCGCAGCCGAAGCCGGCGAGGTCACGGACGCCGAACTGGGCGACGAGCTGCCGCTCGGCGCTGTCGCGCTCGAAGTGCCACGGCGGCCGCTCGCGGACGCACAAGGTGGACGTGCCGGCCGGGCCCGCGGCGCCTTCCGGCACGAGCAGCTCGGCCGGTCGCAATCGCTCGAGCTCGGCAGCGACCGCCTCCGCGCCGTCGACCTCGAGCACCGTGAACCGGCCCGCGGCGAGATCGAGCCAGGCGAGGCCCGTGCGCTCGCCCGCGGGCAGGAGCGCGGCGAGCAGCGCCTCGCGCCGCGCCTCGAGCAGCGCGTCGTCGGTGAGGGTGCCCGGGGTGACGATCCGGACCACCTGCCGCTCGACGGGGCCCTTGCCCTTGCCGACCTCGCCGACCTGCTCGCAGATCGCGACCGACTCGCCGCGGCGCACGAGCCTGGCGAGGTAGGTCTCGAGCTTGTCCACCGGCACGCCCGCCATCGGGATCGGCGCGCCTGCCGACTCGCCACGCTGCGTCAGGACGATGTCGAGCAGCCGCGAGGCGCGCCGGGCGTCGTCGTAGAACAGCTCGTAGAAGTCGCCCATGCGATACAGCAGCAGGACGTCGGGGTGCTCGGCCTTGATGCGCAGGTATTGCTGCATCATCGGCGTGTGCGCCGCGAGGCCTTCGAAGAGCGGCGCGGTGGCCGGGCTGCCGTCGGCGGCGCGTTTCACGTGCGGCGGTCCGGGCCGGGCCCGTTCACGCGTACGCCGAGGGCAGCGCGACCGCCGCCGCGTACTCCGCCCGCAGTCGCGCCACGAGCTCGGCGACCGTCGGCACGTCGTGGATGGTCCCGACGCCGTGGCCGGCCGACCAGATGTCCTTCCAGGCCTTCGCGTCGGCCTTGGCCGGGTCGAAGAGGTCAGTTCCCGGGCCGGCGCCAGGCTCGAGCCGGTCGGGGTCGAGGCCGGCGCGCTCGATGCTGCCGCGCAGGTAGTTGGCCTTGATGCCGCTGAACACCGGCGTGTAGACGATGTCGGCGGCGGCGGAGCGCAGCATCAGCTGCTTCTGCTCCTCGGGAACATTCGCCTCGCGGGTGGCGATGAAGCGCGTGCCCATGTAGCCGAGGTCCGCGCCCATCACCTCCAGGGCGCGCAGCGCCCGGCCGCTGCCGAGGCTGCCGGCCAGCACGATCGGGCCGTCCCAGAACTCGCGCACCTCGCCGAGCAGCGCGAAGGGCGAGAGCGTTCCGGCGTGACCGCCGGCGCCCGCGCAGACCAGGATCAGCCCGTCCACGCCGCACTCGAGGGCCTTGCGGGCGTGCTTCACCGAGATGACGTCGTGGAACACGAGCCCGCCGTAGTCGTGCACGCGCGCGCAGACCCGGTCGGGCTTGCCGACCGAGCTGATGACGAGCGGCACGCGGTGGCGGGCGATGAGGGCGAGGTCGTCCTCGAGCCTCGGATTGGAGGCGTGCAGGATGAGGTTCACGCCGTAAGGCGCGACGCGGCTCCCGGGACTTCCGGCCGCGGCGGCTGCCAGCTCCCGCTCGATGCGCGTGATCCACTCCTCGAGGATGTCGAGCGAGCGGGCATTGAGCGTGGGAAAGGTGCCGAGCACGCCCGCCTTGCACTGGGCGATCACGAGTTCCGGGTAGCTCGCGATGAACATCGGCGCGCCGATGAGCGGCAGCACGAGGCGGTCCACGAACGGCGCGGTGAGGGGCATCTCGGCTCCGGGGTCGGGCACGGCCCTGCGGCGGCAGGGTGCCCCGGAGTCTAGCAACGGCGCCGCAGGCGCGGAACCGGCGCGGCGGACGATGAGCTAAGCTTGCTGCATCGCCGCGCGTCGGCGCTGCAGTGCCTCCCATGTCCATCCGCTACCACGTCGAATCCGGGGTCGCGACCCTCGAACTGGCCCGGCCCGAGAAGAAGAACGCGCTGACCCTGGCGATGTATTCCGCGCTCGCCGGTCACCTCGAGTCGGCGGCGCGCGACGATGCGGTGCGGGCGGTGCTGATCGCAGGTCAGCCGGGCATCTTCACCGCCGGCAATGACCTGCACGATTTCCTGCAATCGCCCGACCTCACGGCGGATGCGCCGCAGATCCGCTTCATGCTCACGCTCGCCGGGATGGAAAAGCCGGTGGTGGCCGCCGTCACCGGCGCAGCGGTGGGCATCGGCGTGACGATGCTGCTGCATTGCGACCTGGTCTACCTCGCCGACGATGCCCGCCTGTCCATGCCTTTCGTGAGCCTGGGACTGGTGCCGGAGTTCGCCTCGAGCCTGCTGCTGCCGCTATGGGCCGGCCAGGCCCGCGCCTCCGAGAAGATCCTGCTCGGGCTGCCTTTCGGCGCCGAGGAAGCGCTCGCCATGGGACTCGCGAGCGCCGTCCTGCCGGCGGCCGGGGTGCTGGCGCATGCGCGCGCCATGGCGGCCCGCTTCAACGCGCTGCCGCCCGGGGCGGTGCGCGAGTCCAAGCGCCTGCTCAGGCGTGCCCAGGCGGCGCAGGTGGAGGAGGCGATCATGGCCGAGGCGCGGGCGTTCTCGGGCCGGCTCAGTGGGCCCGAGGTTCGCGAGGCCTTGGCCGCCTTCTTCGAGAAGCGGCCGCCGGACTTCTCCCGGACCGGCTGATCCCTTGTGGCCGTCCCCGACGACGCCCGCCTGGAGGCCCTCGCGCGCAGGACGGGCCTTCGCTGCCTGCGCGAGGCGCAGTGGCTGGTGACCGCGGAGTCCTGCACCGGCGGCCTGATCGCCAAGAGCCTCACCGACGTGCCCGGCAGTTCCGGCTGGTTCGAGCGCGGCTTCGTCACCTACAGCAACCGCGCGAAGACCGAGCAGCTCGGCGTGCCGGCGCGCCTCATTGGCCGGCACGGGGCGGTCAGCGAGGCGGTGGCGCTTGCGATGGCGAAGGGCGCCTTGCGGCACTCGCCTGCCGGGTTGGCGGTGGCCGTCACGGGCATCGCGGGGCCGGACGGCGGCAGCCCTGACAAGCCGGTCGGGACCGTCTGGATCGGCTGGGCACGGCGGCAGGGCAGGCAAACGCGATCCTGGGCGCGGTGTTTCCGCTTCCGCGGCTCACGCGACGCGGTCCGGCGCCGTTCGGCGGCCGCCGCGCTGCGCGGCCTGTGGGATGAGCCGGCCTGACCCGCGGCTGCGCGAGCCCGCGCGGCGGCTGTTCTTCGCCTTGTGGCCGGATCCTGACACGCGCGAAGCGCTCGTCCGGGCGACGCGCGAAGGGATCCGCCGCTCGGGCGGCCGCCCTGTCCCGGGCGAGAACCTGCACGCGACGCTCGCCTTCCTGGGCGCGGTCCCCGAGGGGCGGATCGAGGCCGTGAGGGAGGCGGGCCGGGCGGCGGCGGCCGCCACGCCCATGCCGCTGGAACTGCGGGTCGCGGCCATCGATTTCTGGCCCAGGCCGCAGGTGCTGGTGGCGCTGGCAGAGACGCCAGCGCCGGCCGTCGCGCTGGCTGAGCGCCTGTGGGCAGGGGTCGAGCCGCTCGGGATCCCCCGCGACCCGAGGCCGCTCCGGCTCCACCTGACGCTCGCCCGCAAGCTGCGTGAGCCGCCCGCCGGCCTGGTCCTCGAACCGGTGAACTGGACGGCGGGCGATCTCGCGCTGGTGGAATCGGCGACCCACCCGGCCGGCGCCCGCTACACGCCCATCGCCCGCTGGCCGCTGGGCCGGCCGGCGACCGGGGTCACCCCCTGACCCACCCGCGCGGGCACACTGTCGCTCAGCTGAAAAGGCCCATACGCGCGGGATATTCGACCCCCGGCGGGGCCCGGACGGATGTGAAATAATCGCGAACTCGGCGAAGGGGACTGAACGCAATGGACGACAACCGCAAGAAGGCGCTGGCTGCAGCACTGGGCCAGATCGAGAAGCAGTTCGGCAAGGGCTCGGTGATGCGCCTCGGCGACTACGAGACGGCGCTCGACTTCGACGTGATCTCCACCGGCTCGCTGGCGCTCGACGTCGCGCTCGGGGTCGGCGGCCTGCCGCGCGGCCGCGTGGTCGAGATCTACGGTCCGGAGTCTTCGGGCAAGACCACGCTCGCGCTGACCGCCATCGCGCAGGCGCAGAAGGCCGGCGGCACGGCCGCCTTCGTGGACGCCGAGCACGCGCTCGACCCGAGCTACGCCGAGAAGCTCGGCGTGAACGTCAAGGACCTGCTGGTCTCGCAGCCCGACACCGGCGAGCAGGCGCTCGAGATCACCGACATGCTGGTGCGCTCCGGCGCCGTGGACATCGTCGTGGTGGACTCGGTCGCGGCGCTCACGCCGAAGGCCGAGATCGAGGGCGAGATGGGCGAGATGCAGGTCGGCCTGCAGGCCCGCCTCATGTCGCAGGCGCTGCGCAAGCTCACCGGCAACATCAAGCGCTCCAACACCACGGTCGTCTTCATCAACCAGATCCGCATGAAGATCGGCGTGATGTTCGGCAGCCCCGAGACGACGACCGGCGGCAATGCGCTGAAGTTCTACGCCTCGGTCCGTCTCGACATCCGCCGCATCGGCGCGCTCAAGACCGGCGAGGAAGTGGTCGGCAACCAGACGCGCGTGAAGGTGGTCAAGAACAAGGTCGCCCCGCCGTTCCGCGAGGCGGAGTTCGAGATCCTCTACGGCACCGGCATCTCGCGCGAGGGCGAGTTGATCGACATGGGCGCGCTGCACGGGCTGGTCGAGAAGTCCGGCTCCTGGTACTCGTACAACGGCGAGCGCATCGGGCAGGGCAAGGACAACGTCCGCAACTACCTGCAGCAGAACCCGGCCATCGCGGACGAAATCGACGTCGCGCTGCGCGCCAAGCTGCTGCCGGCCCGCAAGGCGGCGGCGGGCGGTGAGGCGGCGTCGGCCTGAGCGCCGCGGAGCTGCGGCGGAGGACGCGCCCGGCGGCATCGCCGGGTGGCGCCTCGTCGCGCTGCGCCTGCTGAACCGGCGCGATTACTTCTCGGCGGAGCTCGGCGCGCGGCTCACGGAGCGCGGCGCGTCACGGGCCGAGGCGGGCGAGGTCGTCGCGGCGCTCGTCGCCGAGCGGCTGGTGGACGACGCGCGCAGCGCGGAGCGGTTCGTCGCCGCGCACGCCGACCGCGGCCAGGGCCCGCTTCGCATCGCGATGGAACTGGCGGGCCGCGGCGTCGCCGCGGAGCTGATCGAGTCCGCCGTGGCCAGCGGCGACGCGGCGTGGCAGTCGCGCTGCGCGCAGGTGAGGCGCAGGCGCTTCGGAGACGTGGTGCCAGGAGAGTGGAAGGAGCGCGCCCGGCAGGCGCGCTTCCTGCAATATCGCGGGTTCAGCGCGGAGCAGGTCCGCGCGGCCCTGGGCCGTGACCTCGAGCTGGAAGAATGAGCAATCGAAATTCCGATCGGCGGGTGATGACGAGCGCGGAGCTCCGCGCCGCGTTCCTGGAGTTCTTCCGCGAGCGCGACCACGCGGTCGTGCCGTCGAGCCCGCTGGTGCCCGGCAACGACCCGACGCTGCTCTTTACCAACGCCGGCATGGTGCAGTTCAAGGACGTCTTCCTCGGCAAGGACAGGCGCGGCTATGTCCGCGCCGCCAGCAGCCAGCGCTGCGTCCGGGCGGGCGGCAAGCACAACGACCTCGAGAACGTCGGCTACACGGCGCGCCACCACACGTTCTTCGAGATGCTCGGCAATTTCAGCTTCGGGGACTACTTCAAGCGCGAGGCCATCGCCTACGCCTGGGAGTTCATCACCGGCACGCTTGGCATCCCGGCCGAGCGCCTGTGGGTGACCGTGTTCCAGGACGACGACGAGGCGGCCCGCCTCTGGATCGAGGAGATCGGGGTCGACCCGAAGCGCCTGTCCCGCCTCGGCGAGAAATCGAACTTCTGGGCGATGGGCGATACGGGGCCCTGCGGCCCCTGCAGCGAGATCTTCTACGACCACGGCCCGCAGGTCCCGGGCGGCCCCCCGGGCTCGCCGAACGAGGACGGCGACCGCTACGTCGAGATCTGGAACCTCGTGTTCATGCAGTTCGACCGTTCGGCGGACGGCCAGCTCATGCCGCTGCCCAAGCCGTCGGTGGACACCGGCATGGGGCTCGAGCGCATCGCCGCGGTCATGCAGGGCGTGCACTCGAACTACGACATCGACCTGTTCCGAAACCTGATCTCGGCCGCCGCCGACGTCACAGGTTGCGCGGACCTCACGAGCCCGTCGTTGCGCGTCATCGCCGATCACATCCGCGCCTGTACCTTTCTCATCCTCGACGGCGTGTTGCCCTCCAACGAGGGTCGCGGCTACGTGCTGCGCAGGATCATCCGGCGCGCGATCCGCCACGGGTACAAGCTCGGCCAGGGCGAGCCGTTCTTCCACCGGCTGGTGCCGGTCCTCGCCGACCAGATGGGCACGGCCTACCCCGAGCTCGTCGCCGGTGCCGACCTCGCCGCCCGCGTCCTGAGGCAGGAGGAGGAGCGATTCGCCGAGACCCTCGCGACCGGAATGTCGCTGCTCGAGACGGCGATCGGAGGGCTCGAGGACCGGCAGATCCCCGGCGAGCTGGCCTTCAAGCTCTACGACACCTACGGCTTCCCGGTGGACCTGACCGCCGACGTCGCGCGCGAGCGCGGCCTCACCGTCGACCAGGGTGGCTTCGAGACGGCCATGGAGGCGCAGCGCGAGCGGGCGCGGGCCGCCAGCCGCTTCGGCGTGGACCTGCGCGGCGGGCTGTCGCTCGAGGCACGCACGAAGTTCTGCGGCTACGAAGCGCTCGAGGGCGTCGGCACCGTGGTCGCGCTGGTCAAGGACGGCGCCCCGGTCGAGGCGCTCGCGGCCGGAGAGCCGGGCCAGGTGGTGCTCGACGAGACGCCTTTCTACGCCGAGAGCGGCGGCCAGGTCGGCGACGTCGGAGCCCTCACCGGCGAGCACGCGCAGTTCCGGGTGAGCGACACGCGCAAGCTCGGCGCCGCGCACGCCCACGTCGGCACGCTCGAGAAGGGCGCGCTGAAGGTCGGCGACCGGCTGCACGCCCGGGTCGACGCGGCGATACGAGCCGCCACCCGCCTCAACCACTCCGCGACCCACCTTCTGCACGCGGCGCTGCGCAAGGTGCTCGGCACGCACGTCACGCAGAAGGGCTCGCTGGTCGCACCCGACCGGCTCCGATTCGACTTCTCGCACTTCGAGCCCGTGACCCCCGCCGAGCTCGAGCGCATCGAGCGCATGGTCAACGCCGAGATTCGCCGCAACGCGCCGGCCGAGACGCGGCTGATGAAGTACGACGAAGCGGTCGAGGCCGGCGCGATGGCGCTCTTTGGCGAGAAGTACGACGACGTCGTGCGCGTGCTGTCGCTCGGCGATTTCTCCACCGAGCTCTGCGGCGGCACCCACGTGTCACGCGCGGGGGACATCGGCCTGTTCAGGATCGTGAGCGAGGGCGGCGTCGCGGCCGGCGTGCGCCGCATCGAGGCGGTGACCGGCGAGGGAGCCCTCGACCACGCGGCGGCGGCGGAGGCCACGCTGCGCGGCGTGGCGGCGCTGGTGCGCGGCACGCCCGCGGAGGTCGAGGACAAGGTCCGCCAGCTGCTCGACCGGGCGAAGAAACTCGAACGGGACCTCGCGGCCGCCAAGGCGCGGCTCGCCTCCGGGCAGGGTACCGACCTCGCCTCGCAGGCGGTCGACGTGGGCGGCCTCAAGGTGGTCGCGGCGCGGGTGGACGGCGCGGACGCGCAGGCGCTGCGCGAGGCCGTCGACCGGCTCAAGGACAAGCTCGGCACCGCGGTGGTCGTGCTCGGCGCGCCGACCGAGGAAGGCAAGGTCGTCCTCGTCGCCGGCGTCACGCCGAGTGCGACTTCGCGCGTGGAGGCGGGCGAGCTGGTCGGCGCGGTCGCGGCGCAGGTCGGCGGCAAGGGCGGCGGGCGGCCGGATTTTGCGCAGGCGGGCGGGACGGAGCCGGAGAAGCTCGACGCGGCCCTCGGCGGAGTGGTGGCGTGGGTGAGGGGGAAGCTGGGCATCGAGTGACCGGTGACCGGTGACCAGTGATCGGCCAGAATGCCCTGCGGCCGGCACGACCCGGTTTGGCCGATCACCGATCACTGGTCACCGATCACCCTCCCGCAATGTCCCTCATCGTCCAGAAGTACGGCGGCACGTCGGTCGGCTCGACCACCCGCATCCGCGCGGCGGCGGCGCAGATCGCGGCGCTGCGGACGGCAGGGCACGGCGTCGCCGTCGTCGTCTCGGCCATGGGCGACAGCACCGACCGGCTGCTCGACCTCGCCCGGGAGCTGGCGCCGGAGCCGCCGGCCCGCGAGCTCGATGCCCTGCTCGCGACCGGCGAGATGGTCTCGACCGCGCTCGTGGCCACGGCGCTCGCAAGCGTGGGCTGCCCGGCGCGCTCCTACAACGCCCTGCAGCTGCCGCTCGACACCACCGGGCGGCATGGTCGCGCGCGCATCACGGGCATCGAGGCCGGCCCGCTGCGCGCGGACCTCGCCCAGGGCATCGTGCCGGTCGTCGCCGGGTTCCAGGGGCGCGCCCCGGACGGGTCGCTCACGACCATCGGCCGCGGCGGCTCGGACACGACCGCCGTCGCGCTTGCGGTCGCGCTCGCGGCGGACGAATGCCAGATACTCACCGACGTGGACGGCGTCTTCACGACCGATCCCCGCGTGGTGCCCGAGGCCCGCCGGCTCGACCGCATCAGCTTCGAGGAGATGCTCGAGCTCGCCGGGCAGGGCTCGCGCGTGCTGCACCTGCGCTGCGTCGAGTTCGCCGCGCGCCACCGGGTCAGGCTGCGCGTGCTGTCGAGTTTCCGCCCGGGCCCGGGCACGCTCATCTGCGAGGAGGACCCTGCCGTGGAAGCTCCCGTCGTTTCCGGCATCGCTTTCAACCGCGATGAGGCCCAGATCACCGCCAGCGGCCTGCCCGATGCCCCGGGCGTGGCATTCGAGCTCCTGCAGCCGCTCGCGGAGGCCGGGATCGAGGTGGACATGATCGTCGCTGGCGCACTCCAGGGCGGCACCGTGGACATGAGCTTCACGGTGCACCGCGACGATTTCGCGCGGGCGATCGGGCTCGCGCGGGGGGCGGCCGCGCGCTTCCCGGGCGCCGTGGTGACCGGGGACGACCGCGTGGCGAAGCTCGCCATCGTCGGCAGCGGCATGCGTTCCCAGCCGGGCGTCGCCGCCCGGCTGTTCGAGACACTCGGTCGCGAGCGGATCAACGTGCGGCTCGTCTCGACCTCCGAGATCAAGGTGGCCGTACTCGTGGACGAGCCGGTCCTCGAGGCGGCGGTGCGCGCCGTGCACGCGGCCTTCGGGCTGGCCGGGGCCGCCTGAGGCCGTCGCGGGTGGCGCTCGCAAGTTGCTGAAATACAACGAGAGTTGGATTGTTACAGAATGGTTTCGAGTCCCGGGCGAGCGGCTCGGGACCTGCGGCAAGTCGCTGTTTTGGAAAGACTTTGCCAGGGTCTGGCAGGCTGATTTTAAGGGTTTTCCTGAGAGTCGCCGGGGGGTGCCTGCACTAGGATCGGGCACGTGAATTTCGATTCCCTACGTCGAAATATGGAGATCCAAGGATGTTGATCCTCACCCGGCGAGTCGGTGAGACCCTGATGATCGGCGACGAGGTCACCGTCACCGTGCTCGGCGTCAAGGGCAACCAGGTCCGGATCGGCGTGCGTGCGCCGAAGACCGTATCCGTCCATCGCGAGGAAATCTACGAGCGGATCCGCGCGGAGCAGGGCGGCGACAAGCCCGATCGCGACTACGAGAACAGCGCGGCCGTCGCGGGCGCCTGACGCGGCCATCCGGCGGCGCGGGGCCCGCCCTTTACCGGGTTGGCCCCGGCCAGTATCATTTGCGGCCCTTCCGGGGACGGCAGGGATCGAACCCGGAGAGATGGCCGAGTGGTCGAAGGCGCACCCCTGCTAAGGGTGTATGGGCCAAAAGCCCATCGAGGGTTCGAATCCCTCTCTCTCCGCCAGTCGACGCTTCAAGAAACGCGCCCGTAGCTCAGTTGGATAGAGTGCATGGCTACGAACCATGAGGTCGGGAGTTCGAATCTCTCCGGGCGCGCCATCCACGACAAGGTCTCTGCCGCAGCAGCTTTTCAGGCGGTCCGCGAATTGCCTGGAACGGTGAGCGATATGCGGTCTCTATTGGGCACATAGACAGGTTCGATCCTGTCAGGCCCCCGAATGCGGTTTCATCGTCGGCGGAAACAATCCCGGTTTTCCGTTTCGAGGACTTACCGCAATGCAAAAAACGACCAGGCCGATACTGGGCGCGGTGGCCGTGGCCATCTCGCTGGCGATGCCTGCCGGACCCGCGCTCGCCGAGGGGGTGGGCAAGTCGAACCAGTTCTGGTGGCCGGAGCAGCTCGACCTCAGCCCGCTGCGGCAGCAGGCGCCTCAATCCAATCCCTACGGCGCGGACTTCGATTACGCCGCCGAGTTCGCCAGGCTCGACCTCGAGGCCGTGAAGAGCGACCTGCGCGCGCTGATGACCGACTCCCAGGACTGGTGGCCCGCGGACTATGGCCACTACGGGCCGTTCTTCATCCGCATGGCCTGGCACAGCGCCGGCACCTACCGCACGCTGGACGGCCGCGGCGGCTCCGACGGCGGCCAGATCCGCTTCGAGCCGCTGAACAGCTGGCCGGACAATGCCAATCTCGACAAGGCCAAGCGCCTGCTGTGGCCGATCAAGCAGAAGTACGGCCGCAGCATCTCCTGGGCCGACCTGATGGTGCTCACCGGCAACATCGCGCTCGAGTCGATGGGCTTCAAGACCTTCGGTTTCGCCGGCGGCCGCGTGGACGACTGGGAAGCGGACATCATGTACTGGGGTCCCGAGGCCAAGTTCCTCGCGGACGAGCGCTACAGCGGTGATCGTGAGCTCAAGCGGCCGCTCGCGGCCGTGCAGATGGGCCTCATCTACGTGAACCCCGAGGGCCCGAACGGTAACCCGGACCCGCTCGCCGCGGCCCGCGACATCCGCGAGACCTTCGGCCGCATGGCGATGAACGACGAGGAGACCGTGGCGCTCATCGCGGGCGGCCACACCTTCGGCAAGGCGCATGGCGCCCGCAAGCCCGACGACTGCGTGGGGCGGGAGCCGGCGGCCGCGGCCATCGAGGAGCAGGGTTTCGGCTGGACCAGCAAGTGCGGCACCGGCAAGGGCGCCGACACCATCACGAGCGGACTCGAGGGCGCGTGGTCGGCGAATCCGATCGCCTGGACGACCCAGTACCTCGACAACCTGTTCGCCTTCGACTGGGTGCAGACCAGGAGTCCGGCCGGCGCGATCCAGTGGATCCCGGCCGACGGCGCCGGCGCGGCCCTGGTGCCCGATGCGCACGATCCGGCCAAGCGCCACGCCCCGGTCATGTTCACGACCGACCTGTCGCTGAAAATGGACCCGGCGTACCGCGAGATTTCGGAGCGCTTCCGCAAGGATCCGCAGGCCTACGCGGATGCCTTCGCGCACGCGTGGTTCAAGCTGACCCACCGCGACCTCGGCCCGCGCACGCGCTACCTCGGTGCGGACGCGCCGCAGGTGGACCTGATCTGGCAGGATCCGGTGCCGCCGGTCGACCACCCGCTCGTCGACGCTGCGGACGTCGCCAAGCTGAAGTCCGCGATCCTGGCCTCGGGCCTGACGGTGCCCCAGCTCGTCCGCACCGCCTGGGCAGCGGCCGCGAGCTACCGCGGCAGCGACATGCGCGGCGGCGCCAACGGCGCGCGGCTGCGGCTCGAGCCGCAGAAGAGCTGGGCCGTCAACGACCCGGCGGATCTCGCCAGGGTGCTGGCACGCCTCGAGGGCGTGCAGAAGGACTTCAACCGCTCTGCGGCGGGCGGCAAGAAGGTCTCGCTCGCCGACGTGATCGTGCTCGGCGGCGCGGCGGCGATCGAGAAGGCCGCGAAGGACGCCGGCCGCGACGTCAAGGTGCCGTTCGCGCCGGGCCGCACGGACGCCAGCCAGGCGCAGACGGACGTCGAGTCGTTCGCGGTGCTCGAGCCTTCGGCCGACGGCTTCCGCAACTACTACGGCGCGGGCAGCTACCTGCCCCCGACCGAGGCGCTCGTCGAGCGCGCGAGCATGCTCAACCTGACGGTGCCCGAGATGACCGTGCTGGTGGGCGGGCTGCGGGCCCTCGGCGCCAATGCCGGCCAGGCCAGGCACGGCGTGTTCACCGACCGGCCGGGCACGCTGAGCAACGACTTCTTCGTCAACCTGCTCGGCATGTCCACGAAGTGGTCGAAGTCGGCCACGGCCGAGGGCATCTACGAGGGCCGCGATCGCGCGAGCG
Organism: uncultured Steroidobacteraceae bacterium; assembly: GCA_964406445.1. GTDB lineage: Bacteria > Pseudomonadota > Gammaproteobacteria > Steroidobacterales > Steroidobacteraceae > SG8-30. Next base: position 131,184 of record CAYORU010000005.1, on the reverse strand, counting down.
GAGAGCTCAAGTGGACGGCGACGCCCGTCGACCTGATCTTCGGCTCCCACTCCGAGCTGCGGGCGGTCGCCGAGGTCTATGCGGCGAGCGACGGTCAGGACAAGTTCGTCGCCGACTTCGTCAGGGCCTGGGACAAGGTGATGAACCTCGACCGGTTCGACGTGACCTGACCCGGGGCGCCAGCCTCGGCATGGTTCGGGAGGACGGCGGCGTCGCGAGACGCCGCCGTTTTCCTTTGCTCCGAGGTCGCGGCTTCAGGACTTCTTGAAGACGCCGAGCTTCTGCAGGATGAGAATGAGCAGCGCGGCGCCGGCGATCGCCACGATGAAGCGTGCGAAGCCGCCCATGGCCGCGAGCCCCAGCATGCCCGCGATCCAGAACCCGATCGCCGAGCCGATGATCCCGACCAGGATGTTCGCGAGCAGGCCCATCTGGGCGTTGGTCTTCATCAGGATGCTCGCCAGCCAGCCGACGATCCCGCCGACGATGATGGTCATGATCCAGCCCATGGTGTCTCCTCCTCCCCGGGACCGCTCCCGTGCACTAGGACATGCCGTCGTCACCTGCGGCAGCATACCCCGCAGGCGTCACTCTGCGGCGTCCGCGACCTGTTCCGTCCGGAAGAACCGGCTGTTGATCTCGAGCGCCGCGCCGATCGCTGCGGGGTCGGCGTCGCGATCGGGCATCAAGCGCCAGCGCTCGTCCACCACGCTGGTGTCGTGGCGGCGCACCGAGATCGCGTGATCGGGGAGCACGATCGCGAAATCGCCGTAGCCGCTCATCACCAGCACGTCACGGCCGCCCGGCTCGAACAGGTCACGCCCCACGCTGTGGTCCTCGGGTGGATTGCTGCAGCCCAGGTAGCGGCTCATGAGCGTCGCCATCACGTCCATGTGGCTGGTCCGGTGCTCGAAGCTGCCCGCCGGCAGGCCGGGTCCGCGGATGATGAAAGGAACCTGCGCCTGCCACCGGCTGAAATTGCCGTTGTGGCCCCAGAAATTGAGCCCGTTCTCGTTGAATTCCTGCCCGTGGTCGCCCGTGATGATCACGACGGAGTCCTCCAGCAGGCCGTCGGCCTCGAGCCGGTCCAGCACCTGCCCGACGAGCTCGTCCACGTAGTGCACCGAATTGAAGTAACGATTGCGCGGCGGGACGGGGTCGGTTCCCTCGCCGAGGGTCAGGTAGTTCGTCGGCCCGTCGATGGTCGGCTGGAAGGGCTGCCGGTAGCCGTCCGGAAGGGCGTAGGCGTGCGGCGAGTCGTAGAACAGGAACGCGAAGAAAGGGTCAACGCCGTCTCGTTGGTCGAGGAAAGCGAGGAAATCGCGCGTCAGGTCCGCGTCCCAGTCCGCCGGACCCCGGCCGTCGGAGAGCATGCGCACGCCCGGCACGTCGGTGAACACGGTCTTGTCGAACTCCGGGCTGTAGAGCGGCGTGCTCCGGAAGACCTCGATGCCGTAGCCCTGTTCGCGCAGGGCGGTGATCGAGGCCGGCCCGCGCCGCTCGCCGAGCGCGTGGTGCCAATAGGTGCCCGGTAGCCCGTAGAAGAGCGCGAAGATCCCGGTGCGCGTCGCGTTGGCCGCGCTCCAGTGGTCCTCGAACAGCGCGGAGCCGGCGGCGAAACGCTGGATGTTCGGCGTGATCTCGGGCGTGAGCGCGTCGAAGCGCCACGAGTCGATCACGATGAGCACGATGTTCCTGCGCTCGGGCGGCCGGGGGCAGTCGAGCGGCCTGCGCGGATAGTGCAGCTGGCCCGAGCCCGCGTCCGCGGCGAGCGAGGCGGTCGCCGGCACGTGCACGCCCATGCGGCGCAGCATCCGCTTGGCCGTCATCGGCTTGTTGATCGGCAGCAGCGCGGTCTGGCGCGTGAACGGCGCATAGCCGGCCGCGGCGGCCCAGGCGTGCGTCAGGTGATATCCGAGGAAGCACGCGACGAGGAAGATCGCCACCGGCCGGCCCGCGAGCCGCGGCCGGGCCTGCACCCAGCGCCAGGCGAGCCGGCCGAGCCAGGCCTGCCAAGCCAGCACCGCGACCGCGATGCCGACGGCGAGCGCCCACATCTCGGCCGGGAAGACGAAAGTCGCCGCGGCCGCCCCGCCGGTCAACAGCTCGAGGACGGCGCTGTTGATGTGGAAGCGGAACAGCTGGTAGACCTGCGTGTCCGCGAGCAACGCGAGCAGGAGCACGGTCGACGACGCGACGCCGAGCGGCACGACCAGCCGCGGCCGCGGCGCGGCGAGCGCCACGAGCAGCACCGGCAGCAGCAGGAGGGCCGCGAGCGAGCCGAGGTGGCCGACCAGCATCGAGGCGCGGAACAGCAGCGCCCCCGCACCGCCGGCGGGGTCCGCCATCTCCAGGTACCGGGCCGAGACGAGCAAGCCGCCAAGCAGGGTCGAGGCGACGAGCCAGCCCCACCAGCGCGCCAGCTGGCGCCGCATGGACGTGGGTTGCATGGGGTCGAGAGGATCCGCGGAAACGTCGCACCGAACTCTGTCACACGACCGGCCGACCCTCAACCCCCGTCCGGCACAGCCTGCCGGCGCGGGCCATCCGGGACAGCCACGATCCGCGGGGGAATCGTGGTGCTATCCTGCGGGCAGCACCGAGAAGCATGAAATCCGGGGGAAACGGGCCATGGGTCACCGCACGGAGGACATCCGCAACATCGCGCTCGTCGGCCACGCCGCGGTCGGCAAGACCTTGCTCGCCGAGGCGCTGCTCCACGCGGCGGGCGCGATCCCGGCAATGGGCAGCCTCGCCCGCGGCACCACGGTGTGCGACTTCGACCCGCAGGAGAAGCGCCTGCTGCACTCGCTCGACTCGGCACTCTGCCACCTCGAGACCGGTGGAACCTTCGTCAACCTGATCGACACGCCGGGCATCCCGGACTTCATCGGCCGTTCGCTCAGCGTCCTGGAGGCGGTCGAGACCGCAGCGGTCGTGGTGAGCGCCGTGAACGGCATCGAGCCGCTCACCGAGAAGATGATGGACTTCGCGCGCGACCGCCGGCTGTGCCGGCTGCTGATCGTCAACCGGATCGACGCGCCGGAGGCGCGGCCGGAGGCGGTGCTCGCCGAGCTGCGGGAACGCTTCGGCAAGGAGTGCCTGCCGCTCAACCTGCCGGCCGAGGGCGGCAAGCAGGTCGTGGACGTCTTCTTCCAGCCTCGGGGGCGGGCTACCGACTTCTCCTCGGTGGAGGCAGCCCACACCGAGATCGTCGACCAGGTCGTCGAGGTCGACGAGGCGCTGATGGAGGTCTACCTCGAGCAGGGCGAGGAGCTGAGGCCCGAGCAGCTGCACGACCCGTTCGAGGAGTGCCTGCGCGAGGGCCACCTGATTCCGGTGTGCTTCGTCTCGGCCGAGACCGGCGCCGGCATCCCTGAGCTGCTCGACGTCTTCGCGCGGCTCATGCCCAACCCGGCCGAGGGCAACCCGCCGCCCTTCCTCAAGGGCGAGGGGGCGGGGGCCGTCCGGGTCGAGGTCCGCCCGGATCCGGCCCGACACGTGGTCGCCCACGTGTTCAAGGTGGCCATCGACCCCTTCGTCGGCAAGCTCGGCATCTTCAGGGTCCACCAGGGCACCGTGAAGACGGGTGCGCAGCTGTTCGTGGGCGATGCGCGCAAGGCCGTGCGGCTCGCCCACCTCTACCGGCTGCAGGGCAAGGACACGGTCGAGGTTCCCGAGGCGGTGCCCGGCGACATCTGCGCCGTGGCGAAGATCGACGAGCTGCACTTCGACGCCGTGCTGCACGATTCGCACGACGAGGACCACCACCACCTGAAGTCCATCGCGTTCCCGCCGCCGATGCTAGGCGTGGCGATCGAGCCGCAGAAGCGCGGCGAGGAACAGCGCCTGGCCGAGGCCCTGCACCGCCTGGTCGCCGAGGATCCCTGCGTGCGGGTCGAGCACCACGCGTCGGTCAACGAGACGGTGCTCTACGGCATGGGCGAGCTGCACCTGCGGGCCATGCTCGAGCGCATGACCGAGCGCTACAACGTCCACGTCAGCACCAAGCCGCCGAGCATCCCCTACCGCGAAACGATCACGCGGCCCGCCGAGGGGCACCACCGCCACAAGAAGCAGACTGGCGGCGCGGGGCAGTTCGGCGAGGTCTACCTGCGGGTCGAGCCGCTCGAGCGCGGCGCGGGCTTCGATTTCGTCGACGAAGTGGTCGGCGGGACCATCCCGCGCCAGTTCATCCCCGCCGTGGAGAAGGGCGTGCGGCAGGCGCTCGCGGACGGCGCGATCGCCGGCTTCCCGCTCCAGGACCTGCGCGTGACCGTCTACGACGGCAAGTACCACAGCGTCGACTCGAAGGAGGTGGCCTTCGTCACCGCCGGGCGCAAGGCGTTCCTCGACGCGGTCGCCAAGGCCGGCGCGACGGTGCTGGAACCGGTGGTGAAGGTCGAGATCGTGGCGCCGGCCAGTGCGGTCGGCGACATCACCGGCGACCTCGCCACCAAGCGCGCGCGCATCAACGGCAACGACTCGCTGTCGCGGGGCCGGATGTCGGTCTCGGCGCTCGTGCCGCTCGCGGAGCTGACCGATTACCAGACGCGCCTGAAGGCGCTGACCGGCGGCGAGGGCAGCTACGCCATCGACTTCAGCCACTACGACCCCGTGCCGCCGCGGCGGCAGCAGGAGCTGGTGGAGGCGTGGAAGCCGACGGCGACGGAGGAATGAGTGACCAGTGACCGGTGATCGGTGACCGGTGACCGGCCAAGCCGGGCTCAGCGCGTCTTGGGGTTCTGGCCGGTCACCGATCACCGATCACCGATCACCGATCACTTCCTAGAGCAGCACCCGCTCTATTCCCCCCGCATTCGCGCGCCGCACGTACTCCGCCATCCAGTCCTCGCCGAGCACGTGGCGGGCGATCTCGACGACGATGTAGTCCGCGTCGGTCCCGGCGTCGTCCGAATAGCGCGCCAGCCCCTGCAGGCAGGACGGGCAGGAGGTCAGCACCTTGACCTCGCCCTGGAAGCCATCCTTCCTCAGCGTGTTCGCGCCCTTGACCATCTCCTGCTCCTTGCGGAAGCGCACCTGGGTGGAGACGTCCGGCCGCGCGACCGCGAAAGTGCCCGACTCGCCGCAGCAGCGGTCGTTCTTCTCGACCTTGCCGTTGAGCTCGGCATTCATGAGCGTGTTCACGACCTCGAGCGCGTCGTGGCTCTTCATGGGCGTGTGGCAGGGGTCGTGGTACATGTAGCGCACGCCCGTGACGCCCTCGAGTCGCAGCCCGCGCTCCATGAGGAACTCGTGGATGTCGACGATCCGGCAGCCCGGGAAGATCTCCTCGAACTTGTAGCCGAGCAGCTGGTCGTGGCAGGTGCCGCAGCTGACCACGACCGTGCGGATGTCCAGGTAGTTGAGCGTGTTGGCGACGCGGTGGAAGAGCACCCGGTTGTCCGTGATGATCTTCTCGGCCTTGTCGAACTCGCCGGCGCCGCGCTGCGGGTAGCCGCAACAGAGATACCCGGGCGGCAGCACGGTCTGCACGCCGGCGTGCCAGAGCATCGCCTGGGTCGCGAGGCCGACCTGCGAGAAGAGCCGCTCTGAGCCGCAGCCCGGGAAGTAGAAGACGGCGGTGGAGTCGACGCTCGTGCGTGCCGGATCGCGGATCACGGGCACGTAGTTGCGGTCTTCGACGTCGAGCAGCGCGCGGGCCGTTCGCTTCGGCAGCCCGCCCGGCATCTTCTTGTTGACGAAGTGCACCACCTGCTCGCGGATCGGCGCCTTGCCGGTCGTGGCCGGCGGGCGGCGGGTCTGCGCCTTCGCAACCGTTGAGAGCAGGCTGTTTCCCAGCCGCTGCGCGCGGTAGCCCCAGTCGATCATCAGCTTGCGCGCGAGCTTGATGGTCTCCGGGCGCGTCGTGTCGAGGAACAGCATCGCGGCAGACTTCGCCGGGTTGAAGCGCTTCTTGCCCATCCGCCGGAGCAGGTCGCGCATGGCCATCGACACGTCGCCGAAGTCGATGTCCACCGGGCAGGGGGTCTCGCACTTGTGGCAGACGGTGCAGTGGTCGGCGACGTCCTCGAATTCCTCCCAGTGGCGGATCGAGACGCCGCGGCGGGTCTGCTCCTCGTAGAGGAAGGCCTCGACCAGCAGCGACGTCGCCAGGATCTTGTTGCGTGGCGAGTAGAGCAGGTTGGCGCGCGGGACGTGGGTCGCGCAGACGGGCTTGCACTTGCCGCAGCGCAGGCAGTCCTTGACGGCGTCCGAGATCGAGTTGATGTCGGACTGCTGCATGATCAGCGACTCGTGGCCGAGCAGGTTGAAGCTCGGCGTGTAGGCGCGCTCCAGGTCGCCTCCGGGCAGCAGCTTGCCCCTGTTGAAGCGGCCCTCGGGATCGATGCGCTCCTTGTAGCCGCGAAACTCGCGGGTTTCCTCCTCGGTCAGGAACTCGAACTTGGTGATGCCGATGCCGTGCTCGCCGGAGATGACGCCGTCCAGCTCGCGCGCGATCCGCATGATGCGCTCGACGGTCCGGTTCGCCTGCTGCAGCATCCCGTAGTCGTCGGAATTGACAGGGATGTTGGTGTGCACGTTGCCGTCGCCGGCGTGCATGTGCAGGGCGACGAACAGGCGGCTCCTCAGGACCCGGGCGTGGACCTCGCGCAGTCCCGCGACGATCGGCGCGAAGGCGCCGCCCGCGAACAGCCGCTCCAGCGGTCCGCGGATCTCGGCGCGCCAGGACGTACGCAGCGCGCGCTCCTGCATCACGTCGAACACCGTCAGCGAGGGCTTCTCCGCGGCGCGCCGCGCCAGCTCGTCGGCGAGCGGCTGGCTCAGGTGCGGGCGCAGCGACGGCAGCGCGTCGGCGAGCCGCTCGTCGAGGCGCGAGGCCATTGCCGACCAGCGCTCGCGCGTGCGGCGCACGATCTCCCGCGCCTGCGCGGGCCGGTCGCCGAGCAGCTCGGCCGCCGGAAGCTTCAGGTCCTCGTCGTCGCCGGGCGCGGGCCGCAGCTCGCCCGACAGGTACTCCTCCAGCTCGTCGAGCAGCCTGAGCTTGTTGGCGTTCGAAAGCTCGATGTTGATCCGCTCGATCGCGTCGGTGTACTCGCCGAGGCGCTCGAGCGGGATCACGACGTCCTCGTTGATCTTGAAGGCGTTGGTGTGCCGCGCGATGGCCGCGGTGCGCTGGCGGTCGGCCCAGAACTTGCGCCGCGCGTCGGCGCTCGCCGCGATGAAGCCCTCGCCGGAGCGGCTGTTGGCGATGCGCACGACCTCGGAGGTGGCCCGGGCGACCGCCGTCTCGTCCTCTCCGACGATGTCGCCGATCAGGACCATCTTCGGGAGCCCCCCGCGCCGGGACTTCGGGGTGTACCCGACGGCCTTCAGGTATCGCTCGTCGAGGTGCTCGAGGCCGGCGAGGATCGCGCCGTCGCGCGCGCCCGGGCCGTCGAGGTAACGCTTGATCTCGACGATGGAGGGGATGGCCTCGCGGGCCTGGCCGAAGAACTCGAGGCAGACGGTGCGGATGTGCCGCGGCATGCGGTGCAGCACCCAGCGCGCGGAGGTGATGAGCCCGTCGCAGCCTTCCTTCTGCACGCCGGGCAGCCCGCCCAGGAACTTGTCGGTCACGTCCTTGCCGAGGCCGGCCTTGCGGAAGCGCCGGCCCTCGATCTCGATCCGCTCGCGCCGCAGCACGGGCGCGCGTTCGGCCGGCTTGCGGCCGTCCTTCCAGGTGAGCTCGAACTTCGCGAGCGCCGCGTCGTGGATCTTGCCGAGGTTGTGCTCGAGGCGCGCGACCTCGAGCCAGTTGCCCTCCGGGTCCACCATGCGCCACCAGGCGAGGTTGTCCACGGCGGTGCCCCAGAGCACGGCTTTCTTGCCGCCGGCGTTCACGGCGATGTTGCCGCCGATGCAGGACGCGCTCGCCGAGGTCGGGTCCACCGCGAACACCAGGCCGGCCGCCGAGGCGGCCTCGGCGACGCGCTGCGTGACGACGCCGGCGCCGGTGAAGATCGTCGGCACCTCGCCGGCCATGCCGGGCAGCATGGATGGCTCGACGCCGCCGAGGTCTTCGAGCTTCTCGGTGTTGATCACGGCCGACAGCGGCGTGAGCGGGATCGCGCCGCCTGTGTAGCCGGTGCCGCCGCCGCGCGGAATGATCGTGAGCCCGATCTCGATGCAGGCGCGCACGAGGCCCGGCACCTCGTCCTCGGCGTCCGGCGAGATCACGACGAACGGGTACTCGACGCGCCAGTCGGTGGCGTCGGTGACGTGCGAGACGCGCGCGAAGGCGTCGAAGCGGATGTTGTCGGCGCGGGTGTGCCGGCGCAGCAGTCGACGCGCGCGGCCGCGCAGGGCGCCGACGTCCTCGAGATCGCGCTCGAACGCGTCCACGGCGCCGGTCGCCAGACCGATCAGCTCGACCACGCGCGCGTCCCGGTCACGGTCCGCACCGTCGCGGCGGCGGTCGATGTCGGCGATGCGGTGCCGGAGCGCGGCGACGAGGAGCCGGCGGCGCCCGCGATTGTCGAGCAGGTCGTCCTGCAGGTAGGGGTTGCGCCGCACCACCCAGACGTCGCCGAGGACCTCGTAGAGCATCCGCGCCGAGCGGCCCGTGCGGCGCTCGTGGCGCAGATCCTCGACCAGCTCCCAGCCGCGGACGCCGAGCAGGCGGATGACGATCTCGCGGTCGGACAGCGAGGTGTAGTTGTAGGGGATCTCGCGCAGCCGCGCGGGAACGGGCTGCTCGGCCGCCTCGGGGCGCTCGTCCAGCGGCAGGGGCAAGGTGGCGTTCATCGGGCCAGCATCTTATCGCGCTGGCCTCTCCGGGGCACGGCGACGAGTCGTCCAGTACGCGCAGGCGCGCGACGAGGCACAATGGGCGCCCTGGTCCCGGAGTGCCTCGCCTTGAAGCTGGAACTGACCCCTGAGGAGGCGCGCGTCATCGGCGCGCTCCTGGAGAAGGAAATCACCACCCCGGACCAGTATCCGCTGTCGCTCAACTCGCTGACGGCGGCCTGCAACCAGAAGTCGAACCGGGACCCGTTGATGACCCTCGCCGAGCGCGACGTGCAGCGCACGCTCGACGCCCTGGCCAAGCGGGCGCTGGTCGTCGACCGATCGGGTTTCGGCAGCCGGGTGCCCAAGTACCGCCACCTGTTCTGCAACACGGAGTTCGGCAGCCGGAAATTCTCGCCCGGCGAGGTCGCCGTGATCTGCGAGCTGCTGCTGCGCGGCCCGCAGACGGCGGGCGAGCTGCGCACCCACGGCGCGCGCCTGCACGCCTTCGGAGACGTCGAGGAGGTCGAACGGCTCCTGGACGGCCTGGCTGCGCGGCAGGACGGGCCCTACGTCGTGCCTCTGGCACGGGCGCCAGGCCAGCGGGAAGCCCGTTACGCGCACCTGTTCTCGGGCGAGCCGCCGGTGGAGGCACCGCCGCCGCCGGCGGCGACCGGCTCGCCCGGCGATGACGCGACGCCTTCGACTTCCGCGCGGCTGGCGCGGCTGGAGGCCGAGGTCGGGCGATTGGGCGCCGTCGTGGCGGAACTCCAGCGTAAACTCGGGGCCGAGGCGGCCGCCTCGCCGCCGGAGCGCACATGAGCACCCCGCCCGACACGCGCATCATGGCCGTGTTCTGCGATTTCGAGAACGTCGCCCTCGGCGTGCGCGACGCCAAGTTCGCCGCCTTCGACATCAAGAAGGTCCTCGAGCGCCTGCTGCTCAAGGGCAACATCGTGGTGAAGAAGGCCTACTGCGACTGGCATCGCTACAAGGAGTTCAAGGCGGCCATGCACGAGGCGGCCTTCGAGCTCATCGACATCCCGCACGTGCGGCAGTCCGGCAAGAACTCGGCCGACATCCGCATGGTGGTGGACGCCCTCGACCTCTGCTATACCAAGTCGCACGTGGACAGCTTCGTGATCGTCAGCGGCGACTCGGACTTCTCGCCGCTCGTGAGCAAGCTGCGCGAGAACAACAAGACCGTGATCGGCCTCGGCGTCAAGAACTCGGCCTCGGACCTGCTGATCGCCAACTGCGACGAGTTCATCTACTACGACGACCTGGCCCGGCAGGCGGAGCAGGCCAAGGCCGGCCGGCGGCGGACCCGCGCCGCGGCCAAACCTGCCGAGAAGGCGGCGCCGTCCCCGGACGAGGAGCGCCGGCAGGAGGCCTTCGACCTCGTGATCGAGACCGTCGAGGACCTGCTCGAGGAGCGCGACTCGGAGGAGAAGCTCTGGGGCTCGATGGTCAAGCAGGCGCTCAAGCGCCGCAAACCCGGCTTCAACGAGACCTACCACGGCTTCCGGACTTTCGGCAAACTGCTGGAGGAGGCCCGGGACCGGAAGCTGCTGGACATCGAGCACGACGCCAAGTCCGGCGGCTACATCATCCGCAAGGTCCTTGCGCACTGACGCTCGGGAGGGATGCATGGCGACACACACGGTCTGCAAGGAGAGCGAACTGCCGGTCGGCAGCATGAAGGCCTTCGCGGCCGGCGCGACCAAGGTGGTGGTCTACCATCTCGAGGACGGCTTCTTCGCCACTCAGGCGACCTGCACCCACGTCTTCGCGCCGCTTGCGAAGGGCAAGATCGTGGAGGGCTGCCAGGTCCGCTGCCCGTTCCATCGCGCGCGTTTCGACATCCGCACGGGCCGGGTGGTGGAGTGGGCAAACTTCCCGCCGGGCGTGCAGCTGCTGAACGTCCTGCGTTCGGAAAAGGCCCTGAAGACCTACAAGGTGACCGTCATCAAGGGCGACGTGCGCGTCACGGTCTGACGTCGAGCACGACCTTGCCGACCGTGCTGCCGGACTGGAGCAGCCGCAGCGCCGCGGGTGCCTCGTCGAAGGGCAGTCGCTCGCCTACGAGCGGCGGCTCCCGGACGAGTCCGCGGATGGCCTCGACGGCAGCGGGCACCCGCTCGACAGACTCCCACAGCCAGATCAGGTTGAAGGCCATCAGGCTGCGGTTGGCGGAAATCATCGCCAGCGGATCGGGGCGGGGCCGCCTGAGCCAGCGCCAGGCGAGCGACAGGTAGTTCGGCCGCGGGCCGCGGCCCATGAAGTCCGCGGCGCCGAACAGGACGTAGCGCCCCTCAGGCGCCAGGCGCTCGAAGGCCGGGCGGAAGAAGGGGCCGAGCACGGCGTCCAGGACGAGGTCGAGGCCCTGCGCGCCGGCCGCAGCCAGCGCGGCGTCCAGCTGGCGCCCGAAGCGGCGCCGGTGACGAATGCAGACGGCCTCTGGCGCGAGGCCGCGCCGCTCGACGAGGAAGCGTCGCTTCTCCTCGCTGCCGACCGCAGCGATCGCGCGTCCGCCCAGCGACTCGATCATCGACAGCGCCTGCAGGCCGACGCCGCCGGCCGCAGACTGCACCAGCACGACCGCGCCGGCGCGCATCCCGCCGAGCGGGACGAGGGCGTACCAGGCCGTCAGCGCCTGGACCGGCCAGGCGGCCGCCTCAGCCGCGCTCCACCCGGCCGGGAACGGCACGGCGTACCGAGGGTCGAAGTTGAGCGCCGTGGCGTACCCGCCGAAGCGGGTGAGCACGGCCACCCGGTCACCGACGACGAGCCGGGGCCCGGCCTCGTCGCCGCGCGGAGGTCCGAGGGCCTCGACAGTGCCGGCGCACTCGAGGCCCGGCGTGAAGGCGCCCGACGGCGTCGCCGAATAGAGGCCCTGGCAGGCGAAGACGTCGGCGAAGTTGAGCCCGACGGCTTCGACCCGTAGCCTTGCCTCCCCTGGCCCAGGCTCTTCGAGCGATTCCTCGACCAGCGAGAGGCGGTCGAGGGAACCCGCCGAGGGCAGTTGCCACGAGCGGCGTTCGACTGGCATCCCGTAATTGTAGGTTGCTGCGGAGGATCGAAACGATGAACCTGAGGTCTTTCTGGCTGGCGGTCGGGCTGGCCGCGGCGGTGGGCTGCGCCTCGGCGCAGGAAGAGGACAAGGTCGTCCGCACCGAGCGGGGTGACCTGCGGCTCGAGGCCATTGCGGGCGGTCTCGAGGCCCCCTGGGGACTCGCCTTCCTGCCCGACGGCCGGATGCTCGTGACGGAGAAGCCTGGCCGGCTGCGCTACGTGAGTGCCTCGGGCGAGCTGTCGGCGCCGCTCGCCGGCGTGCCGGCCGTGTTCGCGCAGGGCCAGGGCGGCCTGCTCGACGTCGCCCTCGACCCCGGCTTCTCCAGCAACCGCCTCGTTTACCTGAGCTTCTCCGAGCCGGTGGGCGGCAAGGCGCGCACCGCGGTCGCGCGTGGACGCCTCGGCGCGGACCGGCTCGAGGACGTGCAGGTGATCTTCCGCCAGGACCCGGCCATCGACGCCCGGCACCATTTCGGCTCGCGCCTCGTCTTCGATCGCGAGGGCCGCCTGTACGTCACGATGGGCGACCGTGGCAGCCAGCGCGACAGCGCGCAGGACCTCGGCACCCACATCGGCACGGTGGTGCGCATCAATCCGGACGGCAGCGTTCCGGCAGGCAACCCCTTCGCCGGCCGGCCGGGCGCGAAGCCGGAGATCTGGTCCTACGGCCACCGCAACATCCAGGGTGCCGCGCTGCATCCCTCGACCGGCGAGCTGTGGACGCACGAGCACGGCCCGCGCGGCGGCGATGAGGTGAACATCGCGCGCGCCGGTCTGAACTATGGCTGGCCGGTGATCACCTACGGCCGCGAGTACCACGGTCCGAAGATCGGCGAGGGCACCGCCAAGGCCGGCATGGAGCAGCCGCTGCACTACTGGGTGCCATCCATCGCCCCCTCCGGCATGGCCTTCTACACGGCCGGGGCGATTCCCGGCTGGCAGGGCAGCGTGCTGGTCGGCGCCCTCGCCTCGATGCAGGTCGCGCGGCTCGAGTTCGGGCCGGACGGCAAGGTCACGCACGAGGAGCGCATCGCGATCGGCGAGCGCGTGCGCGACGTGCGCCAGGGCCCCGACGGCTCGGTCTACCTGCTGACCGACATGGGCACCGGCAGCCGGATCCTGCGCCTCGGCCCCGCGCGCTGAGCCGGGCCGTGGACCGCACGGAGCGCTTCTACCGGATCCGGCGCCTGCTGCTCGAGAAGGGGGCGCTGACGCGCCGCGAGGTCGAGGAGCAGCTCGAGGTCTCGCACTCGACCTTCAAGCGCGACATCGAGTACATGCGCGACCGCCTGAACGTGCCGATCCTCTGGTCGGCGGAGCGGCAGGCCTACGTGCTCGACCCGGAGGCGGAGGCGGAGGAACTGCCGGGCGTGTGGTTCACGCCGGCCGAGGTCTACGCGCTGCTCGAGATCGAGCATCTGCTCGGCCAGCTGGAGCCGGGGCTGCTGGGTCGCCAGCTCGAGCCGCTCAAGGCGCGGCTGTCGCAGGTCATCGAGGCCGGGGACGCCGGCCACCACGAGGTGCGACGACGGATCAAGGTCCTGCCGATGGGCACGCGGCGGGTGGCGCGCGACGTGTTCGAGACGCTGTCGGTCGCGCTGCTCAACCGCAAGCGGGTCGAGATCCGCCACCTGCGGCGCGCGACCGGGCAGGAGAGCCGCCGCGTCGTCTCGCCGCAGCGGCTGGTGCATTACCGGTACAACTGGTACCTCGACGCCTGGTGTCACGGCCGGGACGACCTCCGGACCTTCGCCGTCGATGCGATCCGCGATGCGCGGGTGCTCGACCAGGCGGCCGACGACGTGGCGGACGCCGACCTCGACCGGGTGCTGCGGGCCGGCTACGGCATCTTCGCCGGCGAGGCCACCGAGACCGCCGTGCTGCGCTTCAGCGGCGCGCGCGGACGCTGGGTGGCCGACGAGACCTGGCACTCGCGGCAGGCGGGGCGGCTCGAGCCCGACGGGAGCTACGTCCTCGAGCTGCCCTACAGCCAGTCGCCGGAACTCGTGATGGACATCCTGCGCTTCGGGTCCGACGTCGAAGTGCTCGCCCCCGCCGCGTTGCGCGCCGAGGTCGCCGCCGAGCTGTCCCGCGCGGCGCTCCGCTACGGGTCGGCGCCAGTCAGCGCTCCGGCAGAGGGATGAACTCGGTCTCGCCGGGCACGCGCGGGAAGCGGCCGAACTGCCAGTCTTCGCCGGCGCGGTCGATCCGGGCGCGGGAGCTCGACACGAAGTTCCACCAGATGTAGCGGGGCCCGTCGGCGGGCGCGCCGCCGACGATCATCACCCGCGCGCCGTCCGCGGACTCGAGCGACGGGCGGGATCCCGGCTCGATCACCGCCAGCCGGCCCTCGGCGAGCGTCGCGCCGTCGACCATGATGCTGCCGGAGGCGACGTACACGGCCCGTTCGGCGTGCTCGTCCGGCAGCACGAGGCCGCCCCCGGCCTCCAGCGCAAGGTCCACGTACAGGGTCGGCGTGAGCGTCGCGACCGGCGCCGTGCGGCCGAAGGCCGAGCCGGCGATGACCCTGAGCGTCGCGCCGCCGACCCTGAACAGCGGCAGGGTCGCCGCGGGGTGGTGGTGGAAAGCGGGGGAGGTCTCCTCGTGTTCGCGCGGCAGCGCCACCCAGGACTGGATGCCGTGGATGCGATGGCCGTGCGCACGGGGTCCTGCGCCGGTGCGCTCCGAGTGCACGATGCCCCGACCGGCCGTCATCCAGTTGACGGCGCCCGGCTCGATGGTCTGCTGGCAGCCGAGGCTGTCGCGATGGTCGAGGCTTCCCTCGAACAGATAAGTCACCGTCGCGAGGCCGATGTGCGGGTGCGGGCGCACGTCGATCCCCTCGCCAGGCGCGAAATCCGCCGGGCCGATGTGATCGAGGAAGATGAAGGGCCCGACCATCTGCAGGCCGCCCGCCGGCAGGATGCGGCGGACGCTGAAGCCGCCGAGGTCGCGCGGGCGGGGCTCGATGATTCTGCGGATGCAAGCTGACATGGCCCCGCCAAGGATAGCCGGCGAGGAGGGCGGCGCAAGCGCAACGCTGGCGGACGGCGCCGACCCGAGAATTGCCCGCCGGCCGGCGCGCCGCCGCTAGCCCTCGCCGGGTGAGACGAGCGGCTGCGCGGGGCGCGGACAGAGCAGCCGCACCGTGGTCCCGCCCCCGATGCCGGGACCGATGGACAGCGTGCCGCCGACGGCCTCGGCGCGGTAGCGCATGCTGCGCATGCCGAAGCCGGGGTTCGGTGGTGGCTGCGGCAACCCCGGGCCGTCGTCCTCGACCGCGAGTTCGAACTCGGTGGCCGTCGAGCGCAGTTTAACGGTGACCCGGGCGGGCCGTCCGTGGCGCACGGCGTTGGCGAGGGCTTCCTGCGCGATGCGATAGACGTGGTTGCCCGCGATCTCGTCGAGCGACAGCGGCGCCGCGACGTGGAGTTCGAGCGCGATGCGGATCTGGCTGGACATCTCGACCTGTTCCGTCAGGAGCCGGAGCGCCGCCTCCAGGCCGCCGCGGCGCAGGCTGACCGGCGCCAGCCCGTGCGCCAGCGCCCGCGTCTCCTGGATCGAGCTGCTCACCAGCCCGCGCAGGCGATCGAACTGGGTCTTCAGCGCAGGGCGCGTCTCGCCGAGCTGCTGCGCCATGGCCTCGAGCATCAGCGAAACGCCCGTCAGTTCCTGCCCGAGCCCGTCGTGCAACTCGCTGCCGAGCCGCTGCTGCTCCCGGTTGGCCACCTCGAGCAGCTCACGCTCGAGCTGCTTGCGTGCGCTGATGTCCTGCACGATGCCGTGGATCCGTACCGGCCGGCCCTCGAAACTCTCGATGCTGCAGCAGGCCCGCAGCCACACCCTCGCGCCCGTACCGTCGACGAACTCGAGCTCGGCGTCGTAGGGCACACCGTCCTCGCGCGCGGCGCGGAACAGCTCCTTCGCCCGGTCGGCGCTGCCCGGGGCGATCAGGCGCACGACGGAGGCGGGCTCGGGATCGAAGCTCGGCGGCAGCTGAAGAATGCGGTGGCAGCCCTCGCTCCAGGTGACCCGTCCCGTGACGAGGTCGTGAGAGTAGCTGCCGATCCGCGCGATCGCCTCGCTCGAGCGCGAAAGCTCCCGAATGCGCTCACGGTCGGTGACGTCCGCGATCGTGCCTGTCATCCGCGCCGGGCGGCCGTCGCCTTCGCGTTCGGACACCGCGCCGCGGATCGAGACGATCCGGATGCTGCCGTCGGGACGAAGCAGCGAAGCGTCGAACTCGAGCTCCTCGGCCTCCCCGCCCAGGACTTCCTGCACCCGGCCGTTCAGTCGCTGGCGATCCTCCTGGCGCAGGCGCCGGCTCAGCGTGAGGGGATGAGAGCGGATCTCCTCGGGCGTCGTGCCGACGATCTCGCAGTAGCGCTCGTCGACGAACAGCCGGTGGGCCTGCACATGCCAGTCCCACAGGCCGAGGCGCGCGGCGTCCAGCGCGAGGCGAAGCTGCAGGCGCTGGTCGGCGAGCGCCTGTTCGGTGCGCTTGCGATCGTCCACGTCGATCGCGACGCCGTGGACCCGCAGCGCGCGTCCTGCGTCGTCCCGTCCCGAGACCCGGCCACGGTCCATCACCCAGCGCCAGCCGCCGTCGGGCCGGCGCAACCGGTAGGTGGAGTCGAAGGAATCGAGCCCGCCCGCGAGGAGCTCGCCCGCCTCGGCCATCAGCCGCCCGCGGTCCTCCGGGTGCAGCAACGCCTCCCACTCGGAAAGCGTCAGCCGCCGCTCGCCGGCGGGCAAGCCGACCCAGTCCGCGAAGCGATCGTCCACCGACAGCGTGTCCTGCTCGGGTTCCCAGGTCCACACGGACAGGCCGGCGGCCTCCGAGGCGAGGCCGAGCGACTCGCGCCGCCGCGCCAGCTCGAGCTCCGCCAGCTTGTGCGCGGAAACGTCCATGACCAGGCCGAGCACCCGGAACTTGCCCTGCGCATCGCGCGCCCGCTGGCCGCAGATGTAGAGCCAGCGTTCGCGGCCTTCCGGCAGCTCGAGACGCACGGTGCACTCGCCGGGAGGCGTGCCGTGCACGGCGGTGCGCATGGCCTCCGCGAGCGCCGGACGGTCGGCCGCGACGAAGCGCGCGATGAAGTCCTCCGGCCCGGTCCAGCGCTGGTCGTCCTGCTGCCGGAACAGCCGCAGGACCGAGTCGTCCGCGAAGATCGACTGCGTCTCCAGGTCCCATTCCCACAGGCCGATGCCGGCGGCGCGGGTGGCGAGCTGCTGGCGCTGCTCCAGCGCATCCCGCTCGCGCTGGCTGTCGACCCGGTCGGTGACGTCTCGCGCCACCACGCACAGGCCGCGGATGCGCGGATTCGAGCGCAGGTCGGTGGCCAGCACCTCGAGGTGCCGACTGCTGCCGTCGGCGGCGATGAACTCGTAGGTCCGCGGTTCGCGGCCCGGCGTCCGACCCGCGGCGATGGGCGCGAGGCGCCGCTCCAGCGCCGCAACGGACTCGGCGGTGAGCAGTTCCTTGACCTTGCGGCCGATCAGCGCCTGCGGCGCATGGCCGAGCACGCGCTGCGCCGCGGCGTTGACGTAGCGGATGGTCGTGTCGAGGTCGGTGACGGCGACGATGTCGGTCCCGGCCTCGACGAGGATGCCGAAGTCGAGGCTCGACTCGGCCGGCGCGGGAAAGGGCAGGGTGGACAAGCGGGAGCCCGCGTGGAAGTCTCGGTGGCCCTAAGCTGCACCAGCCAGGCCGCGCAGGCAAGGGCGGTCCGCGCGGGTGCCGTAGGAGGATGCCTTGAGCAAGCGCGACGGGGACGTTTCGCCGATCCGGCTCTCCATCGACCTGGACGTTGCGCCCGACGAGGCCTGGCGGCGTTTCGTGCTTGGCTTCGGTGACTGGTGGCCCGGCGAGAGTCATTCGCTGTCGCGATCCGCGGGCACGCGCTGCGTGCTGGAGGGCCGCGCGGGCGGGCGCCTCTACGAAGTCGCTCCGGACGGCAGCGAGCACCTCTGGGGGCGGGTCGAGCGGGTGGAGGCCGGCGAGGCCATCTACTTCAGCTGGCATCCCGGCCGGGAGGCGGAATCGGCCCAGCAGGTGGCGGTGACCTTCGAGGCGGTGCCGGGCGGCTGCCGCGCGACGCTGGTTCACGGCCACTGGGAGGCCCTAGGCGAGATCGCGTCGATCCTTCGGGCCCAGTACCTGCCCGGGTGGGGACTCGTGTTCGGCGAGCTCTTTGCCCGCTACGCACGCGGCGGGCGCTGAGCGGTCCGCCGCAGGCCGTCGCGGCCGCCGGCCGCGGTTCGGCCGTGCCGCGCTCCGGCGCCGCGCCTCACTCGTCCAGCACCCAGTCCACCACCGCCTGCTGGATCGACTCTCCCGCGCCGTTCTGCGCGCCGGCGTGATTTACCATAATCACGACCACGTAGGTCTTTCCCGATCGCGCGGTCACGTAGCCTGCGAGGGTGCTGACGCCGTTCAGGGTGCCGGTCTTCATTCGGATCCTGCCGCCGTCGTCGAGATGGGCGAAGCGCCTGCGCAGCGTGCCGTCGAGGCCGCCGAGCGGCATGCTCGCGAGGAACTCCGGCGCGTAGCGGCTGCGCCAGGCGTCCCGCAGCAGCCGGGCAAGGCCGTCCCCGGAGGCCCGCGCCTCGCGCGCGAGCCCTGAACCGTTGGCGATGACCAGCTCGGGCAGGGCGAGGCCGCGCGCCGCGAGCCACTCATGGATGGCCGCCTCGCCGTCCGCGACCGTGGCCGGCACCCGCTTCCTCTCGGCCGCCAGCGTCAGCAGAAGCGTGCGCGCCATGACGTTGCTCGAGTACTTGTTGGTCACTCGCACGATCTCGCCGAGGGTCAGGGACTCCTGCTCGAGCAGCTGCCGCGCTGCCGGCGGCGTCGGCCCGCGCCGCAGGCCGCCGCCGATGCTGCCGCCCTGGTCCTCCCACAGCCGGCGGAACGTCCCGTAGGCGAAGCCGGCCGGCGTCATCACGACCCGCCGCTCGGTCTGCGGCGGACAGCTGCGCGAGATCGTCCCGCCCACGATCACCTTGTCCGGCTCGCCGGGCGGGGTGGACAGCAGCAGCCGGCGGTTGCGTCCGGCGCAACGCGCGTTCGTCGCGCTCACGCGGTTCTCGACCTCGAGGCCTACCGGGAACGGGCTCACCGCGACGTCGATGAAGCGGCCGGCGTCATCGGGGCGGACCGTGAACTCGACCGA
This sequence comes from uncultured Steroidobacteraceae bacterium, assembly GCA_964406445.1. Classification (GTDB taxonomy): domain Bacteria; phylum Pseudomonadota; class Gammaproteobacteria; order Steroidobacterales; family Steroidobacteraceae; genus SG8-30. Next base: position 112,204 of record CAYORU010000005.1, on the reverse strand, counting down.
CTGCAGGTTGACCAGCAGGGCGTGCGGCAACACGTTGTAGGTGCGCCACGGCTTGCCGTCGAAGTCCCCGGCACGCTCGGCGTTCGGCGCGAAATGGCCGTCGTCCACGACGATGTCGCCTTCGATCGACCGAAGTCCAGACTGGCGCAGGTCGGTGACGAAGCGCCACCAGCGTTCGACCGTGAGCAGCGGATCGCCGCCGCCCTTCAGGTACAGGTTGCCCTTGAGCACGCCACCCACGACCGGCCCGTCCGCGAACGCGCGCGTCTTCCAGGTGTAGGCCGGGCCGAGGATGTCGAGCGCGGCGTAGGTCGGCAGCAGCTTCATCACGGAGGCCGGATTGCGCGCGACCCCCGGATTCATCTCGACGAGGCTCTCGCCGGTCGTGGCGTCGCGCACGACCACGGTCAGCGCATCGTCCGGAACGAGCTGCTGGCGCAGCACGGCCCTCGAGCCGTCGCCGGCGTCGGGCGCGGACGCCAGCGTCAGGGGTGCGAGCAGGGTGAGGAGGGCGAGGGAGCCCGATACGGCGCGACGCGACATGCCGTGCGACTATATCGGCAACGGTTCGCCGGGTCATGCCCGGGCCGGCTGCAACTCGCGGCGCAATCCGGGGTCATAGCGTGCGAACCGTCCGCTGGCTGCTTTCGAGGACACAGGCATGAATCGCTTTCCCGCATCGACCTTTCCGGCGCTCGCGGCGGCATGCGGCCTCGCGCTCGCCGCCTGCGGCGGCGAGACGCCGGCGACCGGGAAGACCGCCACGCCCGCCGCGCAGCAGCCGGCCGCGCCGCCACCGCCGGTGGCCGTGAGCGCGGCGGCGCTGCCGGACTTCAGCGGGCTGGTGGACGCTTACGGGCGGGCGGTGGTCAACATCACGACGGTGCGGCGCATCGCGGCGCGCGACGACATGCCGGGCCTCTCGCCAGGCGACCCGCTGCACGAGTTCTTCCGCCGCTTCGGCTTCGGAGACATGCCCCGCGGGCCGCTGCCGCCCGCGCGCGGCGAAGGCTCGGGATTCATCGTGAGCGCGGACGGCTACGTGCTCACCAACGCGCACGTCGTGGATGGCGCTTCCGAGGTCTCGGTCCGCATGACGGACCGGCGCGAGTATTCGGCGAAGGTGGTCGGCGTCGACGACCGGACCGACGTGGCGGTGCTCAAGATCGACGCGGAGGGCCTGCCGACCGTACGGCTCGGCAGCCCCGAGGACCTCAAGGTCGGCGAGTGGGTCGTCGCGATCGGCTCGCCCTTCGGGTTCGAGAACTCGGTGACCGCCGGCATCGTCAGCGCGAAGTCGCGCTCGCTGCCGGGCGACGCCTACACGCCCTTCATCCAGACCGACGTCGCGGTGAACCCCGGCAACTCGGGCGGGCCGCTCTTCAACCTGCGCGGCGAGGTCGTGGGCATCAACTCGCAGATCTACAGCCGCACCGGCGGCTACCAGGGCGTGTCCTTCGCCATCCCGATCGACGTCGCCGAGGAGGTTCGATCGCAGCTGGTCGAGTTCGGACGCGTTCAGCGCGGCCGGATCGGCGTGACCATCCAGGACGTGAACCAGGCGCTGGCGGACTCCTTCGGGCTCGATCGCCCGCGCGGCGCGCTGGTGAGCTCCGTCGAGCGCGGCAGTCCGGCCGACAAGGCCGGTCTGAAGCCCGGCGACGTCATTCTCGGTGTGGACGGCGACGGCGTCGATCACTCCGGCGCCCTGCCGCCGCTGGTCGCGCGCGTGAAGCCGGGCGGCAAGGTCAAGCTCGAGGTCTGGCGCGACGGCAAGTCGCGCGCATTCGACGTGGCGGTCGGCGAGCTCGAGCAGCAGCGGGTCGCGGCGCGCCGGGACGGCGGCGAGGCGCCGGGCGGGCGTCTCGGCCTCGCGGTGCGCCCGCTGTCGCCGGCCGAGCGCGCTGAATCGGGCAGCGATGGCGCGCTGGTCGTGGAGGAGGCGGACGGTCCCGCCGCGCTCGCCGGCGTCGAGCCGGGCGACATCATCCTCGCGGTGAATGGCCGTCCCGTCGATACGGTGCGTGCGCTGCGCGAGGCCGTGGAAAAGGGCGGCTCGACCGTCGCGATCCTCATCCAGCGCGGCGATGCGCAGATCTACATTCCCGTGCGCTTGGGGTGAGTTGACCGCGCGTCGTCGGCAGGGAAAACTGGCGCGACGTGATGGGTGATTGGTGACCAGTGACCGGTGATCGGTGATCGGTGACCGGCCAAACCAGGCTCAGCCTGAGCCAGCGGATCCGGCTGGTCACTGGTCACCGGTCACTGGTCACCGGTCACCCCCTCAACAACTCAAAGGATCTGACTTGCCTTCCCTCCAGCCTGCAGCAGCCATCGCCCTCCTGTGCTTCGCCGCCGTGGCCTCGGCGCAGGAGTCGCGTGCGCCGCAGTCATTCCGCGACTGTGATCGCTGCCCGGAGATGGTCGTGGTGCCAGCCGGCGCCTTCATTCTCGGCACGCCGCCGGCCGACGTGCCTGCGGGCGGCGACCGGGCCGAGGCGCAGGCCGTCCTGTTGCGGGTCCCGCGGGCATTCGCCCTCGGCCGGCACGAGGTCACGCGCGCGCAGTACGAGCGCTTCGTCGCGTCGAGCGGCTACGAGGGACGGCCGGGCTGCCAGACCTGGAATCCGGCGCTGGCGCGGTTCGGCGACGACCCGCGGCGCACCTGGCTCGATCCCGGCGTTCCGGCCGGGCCTCAGCCGGAACACCCGGTCAACTGCGTGTCGCACGCCGATGCGACGGCCTACGCGGCCTGGCTCGCGCGCGAGACGGGCAAGCGCTACCGGCTGCCGTCCGAGGCGGAGTGGGAGTACGCCGCCCGTGCGGGCTCGACGTCGTTGCGTCCCTGGGGCGATGGGCCCGAGGAGGCCTGCATCCACGCCAACGTCTACGACCGCAGCGGGGCTGCGGCCTTCCGGCTCGGCCGGGCCAACGCCGGTTGCGCCGACGGCTACCCGGGAGTCGCGCCGGTCGGCGAGTTCGCGGCCAACGGCTTCGGGCTCGAGGACATGATCGGCAACGTCGCCGAATGGATCGAGGACTGCTACACGGCGAGCTACGTCGGCCGGCCGCGCGACGCGCGGGCCTGGACCTGGCTCGGCGGCTGCCAGCGTCGCGTCCTGCGCGGCGGCAGCTGGGTGTCGCCGCCGGACGAGGCGCGCAGTGCGGCGAGGGTCGGCGCGGATGCGGCCCTGCGGGCGGACAGCGTGGGCTTTCGGGTGGCGATGGACCTCGACGAGCGGAGGGCGCAACAGTGAACTCCCGCGTCGTCGCCGCCCTGTTGATCCTGGCCGCCGGGCCGGGCTTCGCGCAGACGCCGGCCGCGCCGGCTGACTGCCCGGAGTGCCCGGCACTCGCGCTCGTGCCGCCCGGCACCTTCACGCTCGGCACGCTACCCGACGCTCGCGAGGTCGATCCTGCGACGGGCGAGTCGCGGCCGCTCGCGGTGACCCTCGGCCGGCCCTTCTACGTCAGCGCCCGCGAGATCACCGTCGGCGAGTTCCGGCGCTTCGTCGAGGCGAGCGGCTACAGCCCGCCGGCGGGCTGCCTCGTGTGGCTCGGCGGCCAGTGGGTGCTGGATCGCGAGCGCAGCTGGAGCGACCCCGGCTTCGCGCAGCCACCCGCCGACGGCGATCCGGTGGTCTGCGTCAACTGGGAGGACGCGCGCGCCTACGCGCAGTGGCTGGCGGAGAAGAGCGGCCGCGGCTACCGGCTGCCGAGCGAGACCGAGTGGGAATACGTCGCGCGCGGCGGCACGTCGTTTGCGCGATTCTGGGGCGCCGACGACTCTAGCGAGGATGCCCTCGTGTCGCTCTCCTGCGATTACGCCAATGTCTACGACGCCTCTGCGGTGGAAGCGCACCGATTCCCGTATCCGCACGCGAGCTGCTCCGACGGCTACCCGACCGTGGCGCCCGCCGGCCGGTTCCGGCCGAGCGCCTTCGGCGTCCATGACGCGATCGGCAACGTTCGCGAGTGGCTGGCCGACTGCTACACGGCGAGCTACGAGGGGCGGCCGGCCGACGGCCGCGCCTGGCGCTGGCAGGGCGGCTGCGAGTTGCGCGTCGTGCGTGGAGGCTCATGGGCGTCCCGGCCGCGCGAGGCGCGCGCCGCGGCGCGCGGGGCCGAGTCCGCCGGCCACCGGCAGAGCGACCTCGGTTTCCGGGTCGCCCGCGACTACGACTGACGCGGCGCCGCGTCAGCGCAGGCGGATGTTCCGCCAGCGGCCCTGCCGCCAGCGCAGCGCGAGCGCCGTGCCGATGAAGATGCAGTAGACGAGCAGCGCGGTCCAGCCTCCGACCGCGCCGAGCCCGGCGCCCGGGCCGCCGAACCAGCCCTGGCCCGGCGCGAAGCTCAGCAGATAGGACAGCGGGATGAACAGGCCGAAGCCGAGGCCCATGACGAGCAGCGCCGGCACCCGCACGTCGCCCGCGCCGCGCAGGCAGAAGCTCGAGGCGAAGTTGAGTCCGTCGAAGAACTGGTAGACGGCGGCGATCCACAGCAGCTTGAGCGCGAGCGCGGTGGTCGCAGCCGCATTGGCGTCGTCGGCGTTGACGAACAGCGGCACGAGCAGAGACCCGCCGAGCGCGACCAGGACGCCGAGGCCTCCCATGCCGAGCGAGACGACGCGGATGATCCGGCCGCCGAGCACGGCCGCCCACTCGCGGTCGCCCGCGCCGATCGCCTGCCCGACGAGCGTCGTGCCGGCGAGCGCGACGCCGATGCCCGGCATGTAGGCGAGCGACGTGAACATCATCACGATCATCGTCGCAGCCCCGTCCACCGCGCCTATCCGCACCTGCATGACCTGGAACATCGCCGAGGCGAACAGGTCGGCGCTCGCGGTGGCGGCCATCGGCAGGCCGAGCCGGAGCTGGCTCCACACCGCGCGCGGGCTCGGTCGCCACGTCGCTGCCGGGCGGTATCGGCCGGGCTCGAGCCGCAGCATCAGCACCAGCGCGAGGCCGACACCGAGCGCCTGCGCGAGCGTCGTGGCCCAGGCGGCGCCGGCGACGCCGAGGCCGAGCCCGAAGATGAGCCACTGGTTCAGAGCGACGTTGGACAAGGCCACCACGGAGGTCACCAGCAGCGGCAGCCGCGTGCGGCCGATGCCGTTGAAGTAGGCCGACAGCGCCCACAGCGCCGCCGCGAACGGGCCGCCCGCGAGCCGCGGCTGCCAGTAGTCCACGGCCAGGCCGCTGATGACAGGGTCCAGGCCGAAGACGCCGATGAGCGGCGGCCCCAGCGCGACGGTCGCAACGAACAGCGGCGCGGTGGCGAGCGAGGCCCACAGGCCGGTCCAGAGGGCCCGGCTGGCGCGCCTGTAGCGCCGGCCGCCGTAGGCCTGGGCGACCAGGGTCTGCACCGCCATGGTCGCGCCGCCGAAAAGGAGCAGCGCCAGGATCACGAACCAGTACACGGCGCCCAGCGCCGCGGTCGCGTCCACCGACAGGCGGCCGATGAACCAGGTATCGGTGAGGCTCAGGACCGCCTGGATGGTGCTGTTGAGCACGAGCGGGAGCGCGAGCGCGACGACCGCGCGCACGTCCACGCGGCGGCGCCCCGCGGCGTCGATGCGCATCGCGGGAAGCCACCGGGGCTCGGGAGTGGTGGCCGGTCGACGCGCGTCCATGCCGGGGCCTCGGCTGCGGGGCGCGGAAGTATAAGCGAGCGGTTTTGCGCCGTCAGGTCAGCGCGGCGCCGGCCGCGAGCGGCGCCGCCGCAGCGGCGGCGAGGACAGGTTCCGCTGCGCGACGACGATGGTCGCGTCGAGGGGGTGCGGGGCCAGGCGGTATCGGTTGTGGCGCGCGGCCGCGAGCATCCGCGAGTTGTCCGCGAGGATGATTCCCTCGAGTTCCCGGTAGCCGAGGCGCTTCGCGTGCCTCTCCACCTCGTGCAGCAGCAGCGTGCCGAGTCCGCGGCCCTGCCAGCGGTCCAGCACGACGGCCGAGAACTCGCAGGTGTCCACGCGATCGGTCGGCACGATACGCACGCCGCCGATGATCCGCTCCTCGCCTTCCACTTCGGCGGTCGCCACCAGCGTCAGGGAGCGCTCTTCCTGCAGCGTCTCCTCCACCAGCTTCAGCGCCGAGTCGGTCAGCCTTGGCATGGGCGCCATGAATCGCATGTAGCGCGACTGCTCCGACATGCCCTCGAAGAACTGTTCCGCCTGGGCGAGGTCGGCGGCCCTGAGCGGCCGGACCCGCAGCGGGAGGCCGTCGTCGAGGCGACGGTGGACGGTGCGGGCGCGGCGGACGGTCATGGCTCCGGTCCGCTGAAATGGGCGCCGTGGCGGCCGGAGAGCACCGCGTGGACCTCGCCGACGATGGCGAGGGCGATGGCCTCGGGCGTCCTCGCGCCGATGTCGAGGCCGACCGGCCCGCGCAGGCGGCCGTCGAGCCCCGCGGCGCTGGCGCCGAGCTCCGCGAGCAGCCGCTGGCGGCGATGCGCCGGCCCGAGAAGGCCGACGTAGCGGGGGCCGCGGGCGGAGAGGGCGCGCAGGTAGTTCGCGTCGGACGGCAGGTGATGGCTCATCACCACAGCGGCATCGAAGGAGGCGAGGTCGACCGCGGCAGCGATCTCGTCGGCGTCGCGGCAGACCACCGCGCAGCCGGGAAAGTGTCCCGGGTCCGCGTAGGCGGGACGATGGTCTGCAACGGTCACCTCGAGTCCTACGCCGAGTGCGAGCCGGGCGAGCGGGCGCGCATCGGGGCCGGCGCCGAGCAACAGCAGTGCCGGCGCCGGCAGCACCGGCGCGACCAGCGCTTCCAGCCGCGGCGCGGCGAGGGCGATGGTCCGCGACGCCGCCGAGCGCAACGCCTCGGCGCGTGCCGCGGCGAGCGCGGCCGGCTCGCCGGGCGCCGTCGCGCCGCCGTTCCAGAAGCACGCGCCCGCGGGCGGCGCGCCCGGCCCGGCGACAATCACGGTCGCAAGCGCGTCGCGGCGTCGCGAGTCGCGCGCCGCGGCGAGCGCCTCGAGCGGCTGCCAGTGCTCCTCGGGCCCGACGCGCTGCAGCAGGATGCGCATCGCGCCCTCGCAGCCGGCACCGAGCCCGAACAGCAGGTCGTCCTCCCCGCGCATGTCGTAGCTGGCCAGCCGGGCGATGCCCGTGTCGCGGACCTCGCCCGCGTAAGCGACGAGATCGTGCTCGAGGCAGCCGCCGGACAACAGGCCGTGGACCTCTCCGTCGGCGGCGATCAGCATGCGCGTGCCCGCCTTGCGGTAGGTCGAGCCAGCGGTGTCCACGACGGTGGCGAGGACGAGGGGCTGCCCCGCCCCGCGCAGCCTGCGGTAATCACGTACGAGCAGGCTCAACGGAGCTTCGAGGGCGGGGTTCATGCGCGTGCGAGCTTACACCCATCCGCTACAATTGCGGGTCCGCGGGCCCCGCCCGCCGTCGCCTTCGAGGACCCCGTGACCGACAACGCCGTTCCCGCCGCGATCGAGACCGAGTGCGTGATCATCGGCGCCGGGCCCTGCGGCCTGTTCGCCGTCTTCGAGCTCGGCCTGCTCGGCATGAAGTGCCACATCGTCGACACGCTCAAGCACCCCGGCGGGCAGTGCGCGGAGCTGTATCCGGACAAGCCGATCTACGACATCCCGGCGCTGCCGGTCTGCGGTGCGCAGGAACTCGTCGACCGGCTGATGCAGCAGATCAAGCCCTTCGACGCGGGCTTCCACCTCGGTGAGGAGGTCACGGACGTCACGCCCCGCGCGGACGGCCGCTTCGACGTCGCGACGTCGAAGGGCACGCGCTTCGATGCCGGCGCAGTGATCGTCGCCGCCGGTCTCGGGTCCTTCCAGCCGCGCCGCCTCGCGGTCGAGGGTATCGAGGGGGTCGAGGGCCGCCAGCTCCATTACCGGGTCTCCAGGGCCGAGGACTACCGCGGCCGCGACCTCGTCATCGCCGGCGGCGGCGACAGCGCGCTCGACTGGGCGCTCGAATTCTGCGGCAAGGCGAAGAGCGTCGCGCTGGTGCACCGGCGCGCGGAGTTCCGTGCGCAGCCGGCGAGCGTCGCCCGCATGCGCGAGCTCGTCGAGGCCGGCCGGATGCGCCTGCTGACCGGCTTGATCGGCGCCGTCCGGCTCGAGGAAGGGCGGCTGGCGTCGGTCACGGTGAACGGCCTGGACGGCGTCGCGACAGAGCTGTCCTGCGAGCACGTCTTCGCGTTCTTCGGGCTGCATCCCAAGCTCGGGCCGATCGCCCAGTGGGGCCTGGAGCTCGAGAAGAAGGCGCTCAAGGTCGACACGGAGAAGTTCCAGACCAGCGTCCCGGGGATCTTCGCGATCGGCGACATCAACACCTACCCCGGCAAGAAGAAGCTGATCCTGTCGGGCTTCCACGAGGCCGCGCTCGCCGCCTTCGGCGTGCAGGCCCACGTCTATCCCAAGAAGCGCCAGTTCCTCCAGTACACGACCACCAGCCCGGTGATGCAGCAGCGGCTCGGGGTCAGCGGTACGTCGGAAGCGGACTGAGCGCCGACTGCGGCCGCCGGCGGGTGAATCCGGCCTGCCGCGGTGCCACGTACTCGAGCCATAGCGCGTCGAGGTCGGCGAACACCGCCCGTGTCGTCGGCTCGCGGCCAGCGCCCTTGCCCTCGAGGCAGACGCGCTCGAGGCCGCCGGTGACGATCTCGACGCGGTTCTCCTCGCCGCGCGCGCCGGCGAGGTAGTCGTCCGGCGCGCACCACTGCGGCGCGACGCGGCCCACGAGCCGCCCGCCGGCGCGCTCGACCTGCGCCACGAGGCGCAGCACGTGGCCGTCGCAGGCGCGGCGGGCCGACCGCGTCTCCTCGATTCCCGTGCGCTGGACGACGTCCGGCCAGCGCCCGAAGGCAGCCCACGAGGCGAGCCGCAGCTTGCACTCCGCGTCGAGGCCGGACACGTCGGCCGCTGGATCGGGCTCTGCGAAGCCGAGCGACTGCGCCTCCGCGACGGCGGTGGCGTAAGCCTGCCCGGCGGCGATCCGGTCGAGGACGAAGTTGCAGGTGCCGTTCAACACGCCGCGTAGCGAAACGACCGGGCCGCGCCGCGCCAATGCCGTCAGCGTCTCGAGCACCGGCACCTCGCCGCCAACGGCGGCCGAGAAGCGCAGCCGCGGCGCCGGTCCCTCGGCCCACGGCCTCAGCGTCGTCCAGCCTGCGACCACCGCCAGCTTGTTGGCCGAGACGACGCGCCGACCGCCGAGCAGCGCGGCCTGCAGGATCCCGGCCGCGGGCGATTCGCCGCCGAGCGCCTCGATCACCAGGTCCGCGGGCACGTTCAGCGCATCCCACGCGTTCGCCGAGAGCAGTGCCGCCGGCACGCCCGCGGCGGCGTGGCGCGCCGGGTCGCGCACGATCACGCGCCGCAGGTCGAAGCGTGACGGATCGGCCCGTAGCCGCTCGAAGATGCCCCGGCCGACGTTGCCGAGGCCGAGCAGGACGACGCGGAGTGGACGGGCTGGTTGGCGGAGCGGTCCGCCGCAGGCGAGGATGGGCATGGCGCGAAAGCCTCCGGATGTGCACGATGTGCGCCACTCGGCTTTCGCTTGCGGGAGGCGGGCAACAAAAAACCCGCTCGGCCACGGGCGGAGCAGGTTCTGCTTCGCTCGCTTTAGCTGCATTTGTAACGCGCCCGCAAGCTGAGGCTCAAATCGGCGCGAGAAAAAGTCTAGCGGGCGGCCTGTGTGCGGTCAATCCCCGCTCAGGTACGCTTGCGCGGGAAGGTGGAGGAATTCATGGATCGCAGGCTGGCGGCGCTGCTCGAACTGCTCGACCTCGAGCGGCTCGAGCTCAATCTCTTTCGTGGCGTGAGCCAGGACATCGGCTCGCCGCAGGTTTTCGGCGGCCAGGTGCTCGGGCAGGCGCTGGTGGCGGCCTCGCGCACCGTCGAGGACCGCCTGGTGCACTCGCTGCACGCCTACTTCCTCAGGCGCGGCGACATCGCGGCGCCGATCGTCTACCAGGTCGAGCGCAGCCGCGATGGAGGCCACTTCACCAGCCGGCGCGTGGTCGCGATCCAGAACGGCCAGCCGATCCTGACCATGTCCTCGTCCTTCCAGGCGCCGGAGGACAGCGTGGAGCACCAGCTGCCGATGCCGAAGGTGCCGCCACCGGAACAGCTGCAGGAGGCGGAGGATCTGGAAGCGGAGATCCTGTCCCGCGTGCCCGAGAAGGTCGCGCGCTTCTTCGAGCACTACGCGCCCTTCGAGTTCCGCCCGGTGCGCCCGCCCGACTACGTTCACCCGGAGAAGCGCGAGCCGGTCAAGCACGTGTGGTTCCGGCTGGTGGACCGTGCGCCCGACGACCCGGCGCTGCACCGCTGCCTGCTCGCCTACGTCTCCGACTACCACCTGCTCGACTCCGCCAACCTGCCGCACGGCCGATCGTTCTTCGACCTGCAGATGGCGAGCATCGACCACGCGCTGTGGATCCACCGGCCGGCACGCGTCGACGACTGGCTGCTCTATGCGATCGACAGCCCTAACGCCGCGAGCTCGCGCGGCTTCGCGCGCGGCAGCGTGTTCACCCGCGACGGGCGCCTGGTGGCGAGCGTCGCGCAGGAAGGCCTGATCCGTGAGCGCCCGGGCGGCTGGCGCGGCACGCGCCGGCCCGGCGAGGACCGGCGCTGAGGCGCCGCAGGGAATCATGAAGGTCGCGTGGATCATCATCGGGCTGGTCGCGGCCTACCTCGTCGCCCAGCTGCTGATGGTCTGGCGCACCCGCAACCAGGTGCCGCCGCCGCCGCCCGGCGGCTGGCGCAAGGGCACGTTCCCGGACGAAGAGGACGGAGAGGACGAAGATCACGACGCTGCGCCGCCCCGCCGGCCACCCGGCCGCTGAGCCGGCGCGCGGCGCGATCCGGTCACGCCGCACCCTCGGCCCCGGCAACCGCCTGCCAGTCCTCGCGGCCGACGCAGAACACGTTCACGTCCCAGGTCCGTCCGCGTCCACGGGCGTGGCCGCGCAGCAGGGCCTCCCAGCGCAGGCCGGCGCGCTCCAGGACCCGGGTCGACCGATCGTTGCCCACCGCGGTCGTCGCGACGATCCTGACGACGCCGAGCTCGTTGAAGCCGGCCGCCAGCACCGCCCGCAGCGCCTCGGTGGCGTAGCCCTGGCCCCAGTGCGGCCGCGCGAGCAGGTAGCCGACCTCGAGTTCCTCGCGGCTCTGCAGGGTCAGGTCGCAGGCGCCGAGGATCGCGGCGTCCGCTGCCCGCTCGATGGCGAGCTCCCAGAATCGCCGGCGGCGCGACGACTGGGCCTGGATGACGCCGTCGAGGTGGCGGCGAGCCGCTTCGGCGTCGCGCGGGCCGAACAGCAGGTGCTTCGTCACGCGCGGGTCCGCGCTCCAGCCGGCCATCGCGGGCAGGTCGCGGGGCTCGAAGTCGCGCAGGCGAAGCCGCGGCGTGTCGATCGGCAGCGCGAGCGAGGGGGGCCGCGGGGCGGCGCGCGCTGGGCGGGGGCTTTCGCGAGTCACGCGCCCCTCAACCGGCGTCGACGAGCACCCACGGGTAGCCGTCCGGTGCCGTGAAGCTGAAGCTTCGGGCGCCGAACTCGTCCGCGAGCACGTCGGAAACGGCCGTCGCGCCCGCGGCGGACACGCGCCGGTGCATCCCCTCGATGTGACGCGTCCGCCAGGTGTAGGCGGAGTAGCCGAGGCAGCCGGGACGCGACCGGTCCATCCGGTCGATCAGCCTGCTCGTGCGGGCGAATCGCACCACCTTGAGCTTGCCCGAGCGCCTCTCGGCGAGCGCCTGTCCCGAGCGCGGGTCGTCGAAGTCCACCATCCAGTGGGTCTCGCCCTCCGCGAGGCCGAAGATCCTCCTCGAGCCGGTCGCCTCGGCGTAGGGCCGCTCGGCGTCGAACCAGCGCCGCAGGCCGAGCACTTCGTCGTAGAAATCCAGCACGCGATGGTCGTCGTTCACGATCATCATCCCGAAGTGCGTGTGCTGGCTGGTGCGGAACAGGCAGTGCGGGTCGATCCGCCCGTACAGGGGACTGTCGTAGCCGAAGCGCTCGAAGAACACCTGCCGGTAGTGCGGCTGCAGCAGCACCATCTCGCGCACGCCCACGACCGGGTCGTGGAACGGCACGGCGGCGCGCTCGCCGGTCACCTCGCCGATGACCGCGAGGATGGGCTCGATCAGCGTTAGCGGCGCGCCGGCCGCGCGCGCGCGCTCGGCGTGGTTGGCGATGTTCATGACGCTGTCGGTCAGTCGCACGCCCCAGCGGCTGCCGACGCAACGCAGGTCGGGACCGAGGCCGAGCCCGTCGTTCAGGGGGCGCTCCCACTGCATCAGCCTGACGAGGCCGTGGTCGGCATCGAGGTGCTCGAGCCGCGCGGAGCGGAGCGCGGAATCGTGGCCGTACAGCGCGCGCGCGGCGGCCGCGTCGAGTTCGCCGATGCGCCCGACGCGGCAGCCGTAGCGCTCGAAGTCGGCGATCGCCGCCGCGAGGTCGGGCACGCCGACGCAGGCCTCGTAGAGGCCGCCGACGCAGGCCGGTTCCGCAGCGCTCACGGGCCCGCCTCCCGGTCGCGGAGCACCTTGCCGGGGTTCATGATCCCGAGCGGGTCGACGAGGCGCTTGATGCCGCGCATCAGCTCGAGGGCGACCGGGTCCTCGTAGCGCTCCAGCTCCGCCACCTTGTCCTGGCCGATGCCGTGCTCCGCGCTGAAGCTGCCGCGGTGGCGGGCGACGAGTTCGTGCACCGCGCAGCGGATCTCCTCGCCGCGGGCGAGGAAGGCCCCTGCGTCCGCGCCCTCCGGCGGGCTCAGGTTGAAGTGCAGGTTGCCGTCGCCGAGGTGGCCGTAGCAGACCAGCCGCCCGCCGGGGACCAGGCGTTCCAGCAGCGCGCGTCCCTCGTCGATGAAGAGCGGCAGCCGGTGCTTCTTGACCGACACGTCGTGCTTGAGGCTGGCGCCCGCCCGCGTCTGGGCCTCGGGGATCGTCTCGCGCAGTTTCCACAGCGCGTCGCGCTGCGCGAGCGAGGCCGCGATGACGACGTCGTGCAGCTCGCCGGCCTCCAGCGACTCGGCGAGCAGCGATTCCAGCTGGTCAGGCACGCCGGAGCCCGCGTAGGGCACGGCCGCCTCGACCAGCACGTACCAGGGCCACGCGCCGCCGAAGGGGTCGGCGACCCCCGGCACGTGGCGGCAGGTCAGCTCGACGGCGATCCTCGGCACCAGTTCGAAGGTGGTCACGGCGTCGCCGAGGCCCCCCTGCAGCCGGCCGAGCAGGCCAAGGGCCGCCGCGGGATCGGGCAGCGCGATGAAGGCGGTCGCGTAGCCAGCCGGGCGCGGGAACAGCTTGAGCGCCGCCGCGGTGATGATGCCGAGGGTGCCCTCCGCGCCGATGAACAGGTGCCGCAGGTCGTAGCCGGTGTTGTCCTTGCGCAGGCCGCGCAACTGGTCCAGCACCCGGCCGTCGGGCAGGACGACCTCGAGGCCCAGCACGAGGTCGCGCATCATCCCGTAGCGCAGCACGGCGGTGCCGCCGGCGTTCGTCGCGAGGTTGCCGCCGATGGTGCAGGAGCCCTCGGAGCCGAGCGACATCGGGAACAGCCGGTTGGCCGCCTCGGCGGCGGCCTGCACTTCGCGCAGCACGCAGCCGGCCTCGACCACGATCGAGTCGTTGTCCGCGTCGAGCGCCCGGATCCGGGCGAGGCGTCTGAGCGAGACGACGATCTCGCCGCCGCCCCGACGCGGCGTCGCGCCGCCGCAATAGCCCGTGTTGCCGCCGTGCGGGACGACGCCGAGGCCGAGTTCGGCACAGCGCCGCAGCAGGGCGGAGACGCGCGCGGTCGAATCGGGAAGCGCGACGAGCGGCGTCGTGCCCCGGTAGCGGCGGCGGTGGTCGACCAGGAAGGGTTCGACGTCGCCGGGCTGGTCGAGGAATCCGGCGGGGCCGAGCAGCTCGCGCAGCGCATCCAGGGCGGCCGGCGTGGCCGCGGCTTGGGCGTCGGTCATGGCGTGATCTTACCGCGCGGCCCGCGGCCGGTCAGGCAGGCTCAGCCGCTGCGGCGTGCGTCGGCCTCGCGCGCCATGGCGACGACGATGCCCGACAGCGCGAGGATCGCCACGACGTTCGGGAACAGCATCGCCGAGTTGGCGACGTCGCCCAGCAGCCACAGCCCGTCCACGTGCACGACCAGCGTGCCGAGGAACACGAACACGATCCAGACGTAGCGCCACGGCACCGCGGCGCGATCGCCGAACAGGTAGCCCGCGGCCTGCTCGCCGTAGTAGGACCAGCCGATGATCGTGGTGAAGGCGAACAGGAACTGGGCCGCGAGCACGACCCACTGGCCGCCCGGCATGCCTGCGGCGAACGCGGCCGTGGTGATGGCGGAAGCCTGCAGGTCGGTGGACTGCCAGGCGTACTCCACCGTCGCGGTGCCGTTCTGGCTGACGTAGCTGCCGTCCACGACGAGGATCACGAGCGCCGTCATGGTGCAGATGATGATGGTGTCGATGAACACGCCGACCATCGCGATCTCGCCCTGGCGCACGGGGCTGTCGGTCTTGGCCGCCGCGTGGGCGATCGGCGCGGAACCCTGGCCCGCCTCGTTGGAGAACAGGCCGCGCGCGACGCCCGCGCGCATGGCGGCGAGCACGCCGTAGCCCGCCACGCCGCCGGCGGCCTGCTCGATGCCGAAGGCCGAGAGCACGATCAGCTTGAGGGCGTCGCCGAGGTGCTCGAGGTTCATCGAGAGCACCACCAGCGCGGCCAGGACGTAGGCCGCCGCCATGAAGGGCACCAGCCTGCCGGCGAAGGCGCCGATGCTCTTGATGCCGCCGATGATCACCAGGAAGGCGAGCAGGGCGATGGCGACGCCGACGCTCCAGTTCGGCACCGCGAAGCCGAGACCGCGGCCAGCCTCGACGACGGACTGGGTCACCGAGTTGGCCTGGATCATGTTGCCGGTCACCAGCGAGGAAACCAGCGTGCCGAGGCAGAAAAGGACGGCGAGCCAGCCCCACGAGGCGCCGAGCCCGTTCCGGATGTAGTACATCGGCCCGCCGTGGACGTGCCCGTCCGGATGGCGCTCGCGGAAGCGCACGGCCAGCGAGCTCTCCGCGAAGGCGGCGGCCATGCCGAAGATCGCCGTGACCCACATCCAGAACACCGCGCCGGGACCGCCCAGCGTGATGGCCGTGGCGACCCCGGCGAGGTTCCCCGTGCCGATCTGTCCGGAAAGCGCCGTCGACACCGCCTGCCAGGGCGTGATCTCGCCCGCGCCCGTCGCCTGCCGGCCGCGCCACATGACGGCGAAGGCCGGGCCGAGGCGCCTGAGCGGCCGAAAGCCGAGCCGCAGCATGAAGAACAGGCCCGTGCCGAGCAGCGCAATGGTCACGACGCCCATCGGCAGAACTCGGACCTCGCCCCAGTTGCCGCCCCAGAGGAAGTCGGAGAAGACCGCGACCGCGGCGAAGAAGTCTTGCATCGGGAGTCTCCCTCGGCCCGGCGCGGCGGTCGACATGCCGCAGTCTGCCGGCGCACTGCGACCTTGCCGGGGGTCCCGGCGCGGGTCAACAGACTGCCCATATACGCGGCCGGGATCGTGCCGTCCAGTCCAGGGCCTGCGGGGGCCACGGATGCCTGAAGCGGCTGGCCAGATCAACATCCCCGCTCGAGGGTCGCGGCGGCGCGGGCCCCGCACCGCTGGAGAGACGCCGTGGACCTCTCGCCCGACACCGTCCTGCTGCTCTCGCGGATCCAGTTCGCTTTCACGGTGAGCTTCCACATCATTTTCCCGGCCTTCACCATCGGGTTGTCCGCCTTCATCGCCACGCTGCTGGTCCAGCACCTGCGCACCGGCAGGGAGCACTACCGGACGCTCGCGCGGTTCTGGACCAAGGTGTTCGCCGTCTCCTTCGCGATGGGCGTCGTGTCGGGCATCGTGCTGTCCTACCAGTTCGGCACGAACTGGAGCCGGTTCTCCGAGGTGACGGGCAACGTCATCGGCCCGGTGATCGGCTACGAGGTGCTGACCGCCTTCTTCCTCGAGGCCACCTTTCTCGGCGTGATGCTGTTCGGCGGCAACCGGGTGCCGCCGTGGCTGCACGCGCTGTCGGCGGTGGTCGTCGCGGCCGGGACTGCGTTGTCCGCGTTCTGGATCCTGTCCGCGAACAGCTGGATGCACACGCCGGCGGGCTTCGAGATGCGTGACGGCATCGCCTTCCCGGTCAGCTGGTTCGAGATCGTCTTCAACCCCAGCTTCCCCTACCGCCTCGCGCACATGCTGCTGGCCGCCTATCTGACCACCTCGCTGGTGGTGCTCGCCGTCGCCGCGCGCTACCTGCTGTCGGGCCGCTTCGTTGAGGAGGCGCGCACGATGGCGCGCATGGGTGTCGGCATGCTCGCCGTGCTTGCGCCGCTGCAGCTCGTGGTTGGCGACCTGCACGGCCTGAACACCGCCGAGCACCAGCCGGCCAAGGTCGCGGCGATGGAGGCGCACTGGGACGGAAGCCAGCCGGCCGACCTCGTGCTCTTCGCTTGGCCGGACGCTGCCCGCGAACTGAACCGCTTCGAGCTCTCCATTCCGAAGGGCGCCAGCCTCGTCATCACGCACGATCCCGACGGCCTGTTTCCGGGTCTGAAGGATTTCCCGCGCGACGAGCGGCCGCCGGTCTGGCAGGTCTTCTGGTCCTTCCGGCTGATGGTCGCCATCGGTCTCGCGATGATCGCGATCGGCCTCGCCGGCGCGTGGCTGTGGTGGCGCGGCCGGCTGTTCGACGCGCGGGGTTTCCTGCGGCCGGTCGGCCACGCGTGGCCGCTCGGCTTCATCGCCATCCTCGCCGGCTGGATGGTGACCGAGATCGGCCGCCAGCCGTGGGTGGTGCAGGGCGTTCTGCGAACCGCCGAGGCGACCTCGCCGGTCGTCGGCGCCAAGGTCGCCGTGTCGCTGGCGCTGTTCGTCACGGTCTATTCCGTCGTGTTCTCGGTCGGCGTGCTCTACATTCGGCGGCTGCTGCAGAAGGGGCCGACCCCGATCTCGCGGGCGCCGGCCGAGACGCTGCCGAGCCGGCCGCTCGGCGCCGCCCAGGACGCGGCGCGCGAGGCGATGGCGGGAGCCGCGCCGTGACCACGGGGCTCGAATTCAGCCTGCCGGTGATCTGGGCGCTGCTGATCGGAACCGCGGTGGCGCTCTACATCGTGCTCGACGGATTCGACCTCGGCATCGGCGCGCTGTTTCCGTTCTTCCCGGCGGAGGCCGACCGCGACCAGATGATGAACTCGGTGGCGCCGTTCTGGGATGGCAACGAGACCTGGCTGATCCTCGGCGGCGGCGGTCTCTGGGTCGCCTTCCCGAAGGCCTACGCGATCATCATGCCGGCGCTCTACCTGCCGGTGATCCTGATGCTGCTGGCGCTCGTGTTCAGGGGCGTCGCCTTCGAGTTCCGCTGGGTGGCGAAGCCGCGCCATCGCCAGTGGGACGTGGCCTTCGCCGCGGGCTCGATCGTCGCGGCCTTCAGCCAGGGACTGATCCTCGGCGGGATGCTGCAGGGCATCACGGTGGTCGACGGCCAGTTCGCGGGCGGGCCGCTCGACTGGCTGACTCCCTTCAGCCTGATGTGCGGCGCTGGCGTGGTCGCCGGATACGCGTTGCTAGGCGCGACCTGGCTCATGATGAAGACCGAGGGACCGGTCGAGCAGCGCGTCCGAGGCATGGCGCCGGTGCTGCTGCTGGTGCTCATGACCTTCGTGGGCGGCGTCAGCCTGTGGACGCCGCTGGCCATCGAGCGCATCGCCGAGCGCTGGTTCACGATGCCCAACCTGCTCTGGCTGTCGCCCGTGCCCGTCGCCACGGCGCTGCTCGCCTGGTCCTGCTGGCGCGGCACCCTGGCCGGCAGGAGCGTCCAGCCCTTCCTGTCGGCCGTGGGCATCTTCCTGCTCGCCTACGCGGGGCTCGTGATCTCGAATGCGCCCTTGCTGGTGCCGCCGTCGCTCACGATCTGGGATACCGCGGCGTACGTCGGCTCGCAGGTGTTCATGCTCATCGGCACGACGCTGCTGCTGCCCATGGTGCTCGGGTACACGGTGTTCGTCTTCTGGGTGTTCCGCGGCAAGCTCCGGCCGGGGGAGGGCTACCACTAGCGCGGCCGTCTCCGCCCGCGCCACCACAGCCATGCGCCGCTGCCGAAGAGCAGCGCGGGCGCGAGGCCGGCGACGAACCACGCCCATTGGCTCGGCCGTCCGGCGAAGCTGCCGAAATGCAGCGGGCCGGCGCTGGCCATCCAGCGAGCGCCGCGCGGCAGGCCCTCGAACAGGTCCACGCGGATCACCTCGGCCGTGACCGGGTGCAGGTAGAGGCGATGACGGCCGGGAGGTTCGCCGTCGCGCAGGCGGAAGGTCGCGCTGGCCGCGCCGGCCGGACCCCGCGGCGGCCGGAACTCGTCGATGCGCGCCGCAGGCAAGGCCGCGCTGGCGGCGGCGAGCAGCGCCGCGAGGCTCGCGGGGGGGCCGTCGACCTTCGCGACCTCCGGCGGCCGTGGCGCGGCATCGCCGGTGATCGTCGAGACGAGCGAGGTCGCCGGCCCGCGCCAGGCGTAGTACATCGCCGTGATCGCGAGCAGCGCGAGCGCGACGCAGGCGAGCGCGCCGGCCACCGCGTGCAGATCGCGCCACAGCGCGGCCGCGGGCCGGCGGCGGATCCGCAAGGCGTCGCGACGGCGCTTCCAGCCCGGCCACCACAGCACCGGACCGCTGAGCGCGAGTACGAGCAGCGCCGCGGCGAAGACGCCGTTCACGGCCAGTCCGGTGGTACCGCCGAAGAGCGAGTAGTGCAGCTCCTGCAGCCACCAGATCGGGCCGGAGGCGCGGTCGCGCACGCCGAGCACGGCCGCCGTCGCTGGGTCCACGTAGACGCTGGCGAGGCGCGCCTCGACGAGGTTGCGCGCGCCCGGGACCTGGGTCACGACTTCGAGCGTGCCCGCGGCGCCGGCGGGCCAGTGCAGCCGGGCTACGGTACGGGCCGGATCGACGGCGGCGGCCGCGCCAACGAGCTCGTCCAGCGGCCGGATCGCCGCTGGTCGCGCGACCGCCAGCCAGTCGCGCGCGATGAAGCGCTCGAGGTCGGCGCGAAAGACCAGCAGGCTGCCCGATACACCGACGGCGGCCAGCACCAGGCCGGCCGCCAGGCCGGCCCACTGGTGCGCCTTGCGCAGTACGCGTTGCATGCCGTCCCCCGCTTCGGCGGCCGGTGGCGAGTGTAGCCGGGGGGATGTCGTTGGCGCGACACAGCCGCGGAGGCGTCCAGGGTCCTCCGACGGGCAGTGCGATTGCCTGGCGTGCGGTTTGGCTGTATACAATTGCAGCCAGCGTGCACTGGACAGGTCTTGTTGGGTGCACGCAACAAGACTACAGGGAAGCGTCCGACAGGGGGAACACCATGCAGATCCGCAACAGCCGGTCGAGCGGCCTCGCCATGGCCATCAGCGCGGCCCTCGCCGGGCCAGTCGCCGGCGGCGTCGCGCAGGCCCAGGCGCAGCCGCAGGCGCTGCAACTCGAGGAAATCGTGGTCACGGCGCGCAAGACGGAGGAGAACCTCCAGGACGTGCCGATCTCGATCACGGCATTCACGGCCGAGAGCATCGAGCAGGCCGGCATCGAGAGCGTCGTCGACGTCGCCTCGCAGACGCCCGGCTTCTCCTTCAACCAGGGCTTCGGCCGCACGGGCGGCGGCAGCGCGGACGCGAGCAGCCGTCCCGCGATCCGCGGCATGTCGAGCATCCTCGGTTCCGCGAACGCCTCCTTCTTCATCGACGGCGTCTACGTCTCTGGCAACATCACCAGCTACCAGCTCGACAACCTCGAGCGCGTCGAAGTCATCCGCGGCCCGCAGTCGGCGCTGTTCGGCCGCCAGACCTTCGGCGGCGCGATCAACTTCGTGACGCGCAGACCGGGCGACGAGACCCGCGGCCAGGTCAATCTCACCGCCGGCGAGCACGACCACTACGAGGTGTCGGGCTTCGTCAGCGGGCCGATCGTGCCCGGCAAGTTCAGCGCCGAGCTGAACGCGCGCAGCTACAGCTTCGGCGGCGACTACCGCAACCAGAGCAACGGCAGGAAGGACATCAACGGCCAGAGCACGGACAGCGTCGGGCTCAAGCTCAGGTTCACGCCCATCGAGAGCCTCGACATCCTGTTCAGCGGCATCTACGCGAAGGACGAGGACGACGGCTACGCGTCCTCGCGGCTGCTGCAGGAGGATCTCAACTGCTTCCTGCCCAACATCGTCGGCCGCGTCCCGCCGATTCCCGCCGGGATCCCGCTGAGCAGCAACCGCTCGCGTGGCTGGATCTGCGGCGAGATCAAGGCGCCGGACTCGGTCTCCTACGACACCGAGGGCCTCGCGCAGCTCGGCTACAAGGCGCTCGAGCGCGAGACCAAGCGATCCGCGCTGACGATCGACTGGTCGATGCCCGGCGACTGGACCCTGACCTCGATCTCCGCCTACAACACGACCTGGAACATCAACGGCTTCGACAACGACCTGGGCATCCGCGGCGTCCGAAACCTGACCGTCGGCTACACGGAGCGCAGCGACTTCAGCCAGGAGATCCGCTTCCTTTCGCCGCGCGACCGCAAGCTTCGCGGCCTGTTCGGCGCCTACTACTACGACGTGCAGGACGATCCGGGCTACAACGTGGTTACTGCCACGACCGCGGCCAACCGCGGCCAGCGCAACTTCTTCGGGACCAACGACGAGGTGCAGAACGTCGCAGTGTTCGGCATGCTCGAGTACGACTTCACGGATCGCCTGACGATGTCGCTCGAGGGGCGCTACCAGGAGGACGAGATCACCTCCTCGGCCACGACGGATGGCGGCACGACTGCCGTCACGCCGCCGCGCGTGACCTTGTCGAAGACCTTCACGGCGTTCCTGCCCCGCTTGACCGCCCGCTACGCGATCACCGACGACATGAACCTCTATGGCTCGGTCGCCCGCGGCAACAAGCCGGGGGGCTTCAACTTCCCGGCATCGGACGCGAATGCGGCGTCCATCGCCGAGTTCGAGGCGGCCGGCCTGACCAACTACGACGAGGAGGAGGTCGATTCCTTCGAGGTCGGCCTCAAGGGCAGCTTCGCCGAGCGACGCTACTCCTACAACGTGGCGGTCTACCACCTCGACTGGACCAAGCAGCAGCTGACCCAGTCCCGCCCCTACCAGCGCATCAACGGCACGTTCCAGACGGTGCCCTACCTCGTGAACGCCGGCGAGTCCACGATCCAGGGCATCGAGGTCGAGCTCATCGGCCGCCCCGTGCACTGGTTCGACTTCCGGCTCGCCTACGCCTGGGCCGACGCGGAGTTCGACGATTTCTACGACATCAACCTCGAGGAGCTGCTCGACACCGATGGCCGGCCGAGCTTCCTCGACTCGGACTTCACCGTCCCGAATCCGGCCGACGTCGACGGTCCGCTCGGGCAGGCCAAGGGCAAGAAGCTCCCGCAGACGGGTGAGCACCAGGCGGCGGTCAACACCACCTTCCGCGTCGGGTTCGCAGGCGACTGGACGGCTTTCCTGCGCAACGACTTCACCTACGAGTCGAAGCGCTACACGCAGACGGACAACCTTCAGTGGGCGCCGGAGCAGTTCCGCTGGAACCTGCGCGCCGGCATCGAGAAGGGCAACCTGACGGCGACCTTCTACGTCAACAACCTGACGGACGAGGACGATCCCTTGGTGGTGACCCGCCTGCTGGACTTCGATCGCACGCTGTTCATTCCGGATCAGGCGCTGACGCCGCCCCGGCGCTTCACGTTCTACCGCGGTTTCCTCGTGTCGCTGCCACGACTGCGGGAGATGGGCCTGCAGCTCAACTACCGCTTCTGACCCGCGCGGGGACTGTCCCCGGAAAGGGGACAGTCCCCATGTCGGGGGGCGTCGAGGGGTCGGATTCCCTCAGCCGTCCGAGACGGGGACGGTCCCCACTGGCGCGCGGCGGCAGCGGGGCTTGGTCATGAGCAGGTGCACGTCGCCGAGCTGGCGCTCGAGGAAGCCGCCCTCGCAATAGCAGAGGTAGAATTCCCACATCCGGATGAACTCGTCCGGATAGCCGAGTTCGCGCACCTCCGGCAGGCGCGCCATGAAGCGCTCGCGCCAGGCGCGCAGCGTCGTGGCGTAGTGCGGGCCGATGTCCTCGAGGTGGAACAGCTTGAGGTCAGTCGAGCGGCGCATCGATTCCGCGATCACCGTGACCGACGGGATGAAGCTGCCGGGGAAGATGAAGCGCTGGATGTAGTCCACCGACTTCAGCGCGTCCTCGTAGAACTGGTCCTGCAGCGTGATCGCCTGGATCAGCGCCGCGCCGTGCGGCTCGAGCAGCGTCGAGACCTTGCCGAGGTACGTGTCGAGGTAGCGGTGGCCCACCGCCTCGATCATCTCGATCGAGACGAGCTTGTCGTAGGTGCCGGCGAGATCCCGGTAGTCCTCGAGCAGCAGCGTGATTCGATCGCCAAGCCCTTCGCGGGCGATCGCCGCGGCGGCCCAGTCGTGCTGCTCGCGCGAGATGGTGGTCGTGGTGACCTGCGCGCCATAGTGCTTCGCGGCGTGGATCGCGAGGCCGCCCCAGCCGGTGCCGATCTCGACCAGCCGTTCGCCGGGCCTGAGGTCCAGCTTGCGGCAGACGGCGTCGAACTTGGCGATCGAGGCCTGGTGGAGGGTGGACTGCGGCGTCTCGAAGATGCCGCAGGAATAGGCCATGGTCTCGTCCAGGAACAGCGCGAAGAGGTCGTTGCCGAGGTCGTAGTGCGCGGCGATGTTGCGCCGGCTGCCCTCGGGGCTGTTGCGGTTGAGCCAGTGCAGGATCCGGCGCAGCGGCGCGGTGACGATCGCGAAGCCCGAGTCCATGGCGTTCATCACGTCGCGGTTCGCGACCATCAGCCGGACCAGCGCGGTCAGGTCGTCGCAGTTCCAGTCGCCGCGAATGTAGGCCTCGCCGGCGCCGACCGTGCCGCCGAAGGCGGCGTCGGCCCAGAACTGCGGATGACGGACCTCGATCGTGGCGGCGAGGTCGCAGGCCGCGCTGCGCCGGCCGAAGGTCATGGACCCGCCGTCCTCAACGATCGTCAGCTGCCCTTCCGGCAGGGCGCCGAGGTGGCCGAGCAGCACGCGCCGACCCAGCGCCTGGATCGGGCCGGGCACGACGCGGCGCGTCTCGGCGGCGGGCACGATGCTCGGCTTCATCGGGCGTGGCTCCGTTCATCCGGCGGCGCGGCAGGATCGCGGCTCGCCGGGTGTGGGAAGAACGGCGTGCGCCTGAGCCACAGGCGCAGCGCCTGCCAGTAGATCATCGCCACGACCTTGAGCGTCATGAACGGGTAGGCGAGCAGCGCGCGATTCAGCGCGCCGGCCGTCATCGGTTCGCGCCGCAGTTCGAGCGTCGCGTCGAACACCCGCTGGCCGTCCCGGAAGTTCTCCATGTGCACGGCGAGCGACTCGCCCGGCGGCGTGAAGCGCCAGTCGTAGTCCATGTCCATGGGCATGAACGGCGAGACGTGGAACGCCTTGCCGAAGCCGAAGCGGTGCACGCCGTGCTCGGCGGCCGCCGCCGTCGCGTCGAGGACGTAGGCGTGCCGCTCGTCCCAGGGCGTGTTGTTGATCTCGGCGACGATGAACTCGAGCCGGCGCCCGTCGCGGTCGAAGCAGTAGTAGAAGCTGACCGGGTTCATGCAGTAGCCGAAATAGCGCAGGTGCGCGAGCAGGCGGATCGGTCCGGCGGGGCGGCGGCCGGTCTCCGCCTCGACCCTGCGCCGCACGGCTTCGTCGAGCGGCAGCTCGGCGGGGCCGAGGTAGTCCGCGCGGCGGAACCACGCCGGGGCAGGCCGGCGCGCCGACCACAGCGCAGGGCCGTCGAACACGCCCGGCAGCTCGGCGAGGTCCAGGTAAACCATGAACAGCCGGTAGCGGAAGCGGTTGCCGCCGCCGCTGCCGTCCCGGCGCCGGTGCCTAACCCACCCGCGATAGAGGCTGCTGTGCATCGGCTTCCCACCGCGTGAAGTGCTCGAGCGCCGCGAGGCCGCTGACGACCCCGTCCTCGTGGAACCCGTAGCGCCAGTATGCGCCGCAGTAGAAGGTCCGGCTGGCGCCGCTGATCTCGGCGTGGCGCTTCTGCGCCGCGACGCCCGCCGGGGTATAGACCGGATGGCTGTAGCTGTAGCGCTCGATGACCGACCGCGGGTCGATCGCGTCGGCGAGGTTGAGCGAGACGAGGTAGCGCCGGCGCGTCGCGAGCGACTGCAGCACGTTCATGTCGTAGGTCACCGCGACGCCAGAGGCCGGATCGCGACGGAGGTGGTAGTTCCAGGCGGCGCGCGCCAGCGGCCGCTTCGGCAGCACGGACGCGTCCGTGTGCAGGATCACGTCATTTTCCACGTACGGGAATGCGGACAGGATCTCGCGCTCGGCCGGGCTCGGGTCGTCCAGCATCGCGAGCGCCTGGTCGCCGTGGCAGGCGAGGACGACGGCGTCGAAGTGCGCCGTCTCGCCCGCCGCGGTGCGAAGCACCACCTCGTGCGGCAGGCGGCGGATCGACGCCACCGGCGTCGAAGTTCGCACCGTGAGCGGCGTGGCTGCGAGCAGGGCCCGCACGTATTCGCGCGAACCGCCACGCACGACCTGCCACACGGGGCGGTCGTCGACCGAAAGGAAGCCGTGGCGCTGGAAGAAGTCGATGAAGAAGCGGGCCGGGAAGCCGAGCATCGCCTCGCGCCCGGCCGACCAGATGGCCCGGCCCATGGGCACGACGTAGTGCTCGGTGAAGTGGCCGCCGAAGCCGCGGCGGGCGAGCCAGTCGCCGAGCGTCGTCGTCTCGTCCTGCTCCGCGAGGAAGCGCGGCGCCTCGCGGTTGAAGCGCAGGATCTCCCAGACCATGTGCAGGAAGGACGGCCGCAGCAGGTTGCGCCGCTGCGCGAACAGCGAGTTGACGGACGTGCCGTTGTACTCGAGGCCGCTTCGCTCGCACTGCAGGCTGAAGCTCATGTTGGAGGGCTGCCAGCCGACGCCGAGCCGTTCGAGCAGGTCGATGAAGCGCGGGTAGGTCCAGTCGTTGAAGACGATGAAGCCCGTGTCCACCGCGACGCTGCGGCCATCCTCCTCGACGTCGACCGTGTGCGTGTGTCCTCCGACCCAGTCTTCGGCCTCGAGGACGGTAACCTGGTGTCGCGCGGCGAGTCCTGCCGCTGCGGTGAGGCCGGCGATGCCGGAGCCGACGACCGCGACCTTCATCGCGGCGCCCGCGGCCGGGCATCGCGGACTTCGGCCGGGATGGGCTTGAGGTCCCAGACGATGCCGAGCCACGCGAGGAGCTTCAGGCCGTAGTAGGTCAGGTCGACCTCCCACCAGTAGAAGCCCTGGCGGGCCGCACTCGGGTAGTAGTGGTGGTTGTTGTGCCAGCCCTCGCCGAGGGTGAGCAGCGCGAGCCAGGCGTTGTTGCGGCTGTGGTCGCGCGTCGCGTAGCGACGCCGGCCGAACACGTGGCACAGCGAGTTGATGGTGTAGGTCGCGTGGTAGGTGACCACCGTCGAGACGAAGAAGCCCCACACGAGCAGCTGCCAGCCGTCCGTCCCGAGCGCCGGATGGTTCGACTCCAGCCAGTTGCCGGCGAGCAGCAGCCCGACCGCGAGCGCGACAGGCACGGCGATGTCGAAGCGGTCGAGCCAGCGCAGTTCCGGGAACCGGCTCAGGTCGCGTACCCGCCGCAGGTCCGGCCGGAAGCCGCCCCGGGTGAGGAACCAGCCCATGTGGCTGACCAGGAAGCCCTTCTGCGCGGGGGAGTGCGGATCCTCGGGAAGGTCGGAGAAGGCGTGGTGGTGGCGGTGGTGCGCAGCCCACCACAGCGGGCCGCGCTGCACCGCGCTCGCGCCCAGCAGGCCGAAGAAGAACTGGGCCGCCCGCGAGGTCTTGAAGGTCCGGTGCGAGAAGTAGCGGTGGTAGAAGCCGGTGATCGCGAACATCCGCAGGACGTACAGCGCCGCGGCCACCCCGACCGCGAACGCGCTGGCACCGACCCAGAACACGCCGAGGCAGGCGGCGTGCATCAGGATGAAGGGCACGATGCGCGCCCAGTCGATGGCCTCCGGCCGGGCGGGCGCGGGCAGGTCGTGGTGGTCGGCGGCGATCCACCGCAGCAGCGTGCGCAGGCCCCGGCGCAGCGAGGGCGCGGTGGACGCTTGCGGCGTCATTCGCCGAGCAGCGCGACGCGCAGGTCGGACACCGCGCTGCGCTGGTCGAGCCAGATCCGCAGGTAGGCCGGGCCGAACGCGGGATCGGCGACGCGGCCGACCAGGCCGGTCGCGTCGTAGAAACGGGTCTCTCCGCCCGGCACGACGACGGCGGTCATGTTGTCGCCCTTGCGGACGTCCTTCCAGAAGCCGCCGATGGCCCGGGCCCAGGTCTCGCGCTGGCCCGCCGTGGCGAGGCCGAGCCGCTGCCATTCGCCCGTGGTGATCTCGACCAGCTTCTCCCGGGTGAAGCCGCGCTCGTAGGTCAGCGAGAGCGCCACCGGCTCCTCGCGCTGGAAGCCGTCGAAGCGGCCGTCCGGGGTCCACAGCCCCGCCTCGTAAATGCCGAAGCCGAGCCAGGTCAGCCGGCCCTTGCCGACCTGGGACAGCTCGAAGCCGTCGGCCCGGACGCGGGGCGGCAGTTCGGCGGCCGCCGCCGGAAGGGCGAGCGGGCCCGAGGCCAGGGCGATCAAGGCGATGTACGCAAGGGCTCTCATGCCGCAGCGTCTCCGGCAGCGGGGTTCCTCAGGTCGTTTCGTCCTGCACAGGCCGGTGGATTCGGCCGCCAGGCGGCCGGATCGGACCTCAGCGGCCGTCGCGCTTCAGCGCCTCGAAGCCTGCGAGCGCAGCCTCCCGGCTCTCGCGCAGGTCCACCACCGGCCGGGGGTAATCCTGCCCCAGACGCACGCCCGCGGCCAGCAGCACGTCCTCGGGAGCCTCCCAGGGCCGGTGCGCGAACTTGTCGGGCAGCCGGGCCAGCTCGGGCACCCAGCGGCGGATGTAGGCCCGCCCGGGGTCGAACTTCTCGGCCTGCAGCAGGGGATTGAAGATGCGGTAGTAGGGCGCGGCGTCCGCCCCGCAGCCCGCGGTCCATTGCCAGCCGAGCGTGTTGCTCGCGAGGTCGGCGTCCACGAGCGTGTCCCAGAACCAGCGCGCCCCGTGACGCCAGTGCATGAACAGGTTCTTGGTCAGCAGCGAGGCGACGATCATCCGCACGCGGTTGTGCATCCAGCCGGTCTCCCAGAGCTCGCGCATGCCGGCGTCCACGATGGGGTAGCCGGTCCGGCCGCGCTGCCAGGCCTCGAGCAGGGCCTGGTCGTCCCGCCACTCGAGCCGCTCGAAGCGCGAGTCGAGCGGGGCATCGGTGGTGTGCGGGAAGTGGAACAGCAGGTGGTGGGCGAACTCGCGCCAGCCCAGCTCGCGGACGAACGACTCGGCGCCGCGACTGTCCCCGGCCCCGGGCGCGCGCGCCGCGGCCAGCGCCTGGCGCGGCGAGAGCTCGCCGAAGTGCAGGTGCGGCGACAGGCGCGAGCTGCCGCGCCGGTCGGGCCGGTCGCGATCCTCGTCGTAGTCCGCCATCGCCTCCTCGGCGAAGCGCGACAGGGCGGCCAGTGCGCCTTCCTCGCCGGGCGTCCAGGCCTTCGCGAGGCCGCCATCCCAGCGGATCGAGGGCAGCAGCCCGAGCGCGCCGAGTTCTTCGCCGGCGAGTTTCGCCGGCACGGCCGGCAGGCGCTCCGGCGCCGGCAGCGGACGCGGCAGCTCCGCGAGCTTCGGGGCGCAGGCGCGCCAGAACGGGGTGAAGACGCGGTACGGGTCGCCCGCGCCGGTCTTCACGGTCCACGGCTCGAGCAGCAGGTGCCCGCCGCAGGAGACGGCGTCGAGGCCCGCGTCGCCGAGCGCCTTCTTGACCGCCTTGTCGCGCTCGATGGCCGCCGGCTCGTACAGCCGGCTCCAGTAGACGGCCTCGGCACCGGTCTCCTCCGCCAGCGCCTGCAGCGCCTGGAGCGCCGGGCCCCGGCGCAGGATGAGCCGGCTGCCGTGCGCGCGCAGGGCGGCATCGAGGGCCGCCAGGCTGTGGTGCAGCCACCAGCGGCTCGCGGCGCCCGGCGCCCAGTCGCCCTCCTCCCCGGGCGAATGCACGTACACGGGAATCACCGTCCCGGCGCCGGCGAGCGCCTCGGCCAGCGCCGGCTGGTCGGCTAGGCGCAGGTCGCGGCGGAACCAGACCAGTGCGGCCTTCATCGGGCGTCGCGCGCGGCTGCGCGCATCGGGCACGAGCACGTCATGGGGCTCTCTCCTCGGCGGCCAGTCGCCCGCGGATCTCCTTCGCTCGTTCGCGGATCGCGGCGCGGCTGGATGCGTCGAGCCGGTCGAGGTTGCGCACCTGCAGGCCGAGGCGCGGGTGCTCGCGGAACCGCGCCTCGTGGCGATCGAGGAATTCCCAGTACAACGTGGTGAACGGGCAGGACTCCGGCCCGCTGGACGCGGCCGGGTCGTAGCGGCAGCTTGCGCAGTGGTTGCTCATGCGCGAGATGTACTTGCCGGTCGCTACGTAGGGCTTGGAGGCCATCAGCCCGCCGTCGGCGTGCTGCGACATGCCGAGCACGTTGGGAAGCTCGACCCACTCGACCGCGTCCACATACACCGCGAGGTACCACTCGTGCACCTGGCGCGGCTCGACGCCGAGCAGCTGCGCGAACAGGCCGGTGACCATCAGGCGCTGGATGTGGTGCGCGTACCCGTATTCGAGCGTCTGGCCGATCGCATCGGCCAGGCAGGCCATGTCCGTCTCACCCGTCCAGTAGAAGCGCGGCAGCGGCGCCTTTGCTGCGAGCGCGTTGCGTTCGAGGTAGCCAGGCATCTGCGTCCAGTAGATGCCGCGCACGTACTCGCGCCAGCCGAGCACCTGCCGGATGAAGCCCTCGACGGCCTCGACCGGCGCTCGCTCCTCGCGGTACGCCCGCTCGGCCGCGCGGCAGACCTCGAGCGGCGAGAGCAGCTTCAGGTTGAGCGCGGCCGACAGGCGCGAGTGATGCAGCCAGGGCTCGCCGGCCCACATCGCGTCCTGGTGGCGGCCGAAGTTCGCGAGGCGGTGCTCGACGAAGTCCTCGAGCGCAGCGCGCGCGTCCTTGCGCGTGACCGGCCAGTCGAAGTTCTCGAGCGAACCAGGATGACCGGCGAAGCGCTCCTCGACCAGCGCGAGGACCTCGCGGGTGACGGCGTCGGGGCGGAACGTGCGCGGCGGACGCAGGCGGCCGGGGCCACGCTTGCCGAAACTCTGCCGGTTGTCGGCGTCGAAGTTCCAGCTGCCGCCGGCCGGGTCCTTGCCGTCCATCAGGAGCCCGGTGCGCTTTCGCATCCACCGGTAGAAGTACTCGAGACGCAGTTCCTTGCGGCCCTCCGCCCAGCCGGCGAAGTCCTCGACGCTGCAGAGGAAATGCCCGTCGTCGCGCTCCTCCAGCGGCACCCTGGCGGCCTTCGCCGCCTCCTTGAGCGCCGTTGCGACGCGCCAGTCGCCCGGCCGCACCACCACCACCCGCTCCGGCTCGAGTCTTCTAAGGTCCGCGGCGAGGGCCTCGTCCAGCCGCCGCGCCTCATGGCCGCCCAGCTCGCGGTAGTGGACTTCGCGGCCGGCCGCGCGCTGCTCGTCGCGGAAGTGGCGCATCGCGGAGAGGAACAGGGCAATCCGCGCGCGGTGCGACCAGACGTGCTCGCTCTCCTCGGCGACCTCCGCCATCCACAGCGCGTCCCGCCCGGCGTCGAAGCCCTCGAGCGCGGAGCCGGCCGGGTCCAGCTGGTCGCCGAGCACGACCACTAGGTTACGCACCGGGCGCCCCGCGCTTGCCGCCGCTGCCGAGCGCCTCGCGTAGCTGGGCGAGCTCGACGCGCAGCGCGCGAACCTCGATCTCGAGTCGCTCGGCCGGCGTCGGCTCGGCCTTGCCGGCCGCGACCTGCGCCGCGTGTTGCTCCTGCATGGCGTTGACGATCACGGCGATGAACAGGTTGAGCACGGTGAACGTCGATACGAGGATGAAGCAAAGGAAGTACAGCCACGCCCATTCGTGGGTCTGCATCACCCCGCGGGCGATCGTGGTCCAGCTCTCGAGCGTCATCACCTGGAACAGCGAGAACAGCGATGCGCCGAGGTCGCCGAACCACAGCGGGTGGACGGCGCCGAACAGCTTGGTGGCGAGCACGGCGAACACGTAGAAGAAGACCACCAGCAGCAGCGCGATCGAGCCGAGCCCGGGCAGCGAGCGGGCGACCGACTCGACCACAGTGCGCATCTGCGGCACGACGGACACGAGGCGCAGGACGCGCAGCACCCGCAGCGCCCGCAGCACCGACAGCGGGCCTGTCGCCGGCAGCAACGAGATGCCGACGATCACGAGGTCGAACCAGTTCCACGCGCCGCGGAAGAAGCGCGCGCCATGCGCCGTGATGCGCAGCGCGAGCTCCACGACGAACACGGCGAGGATGGCTCGATCGACGCCGCGCAGCAGATCGCCGGCGGCGGCCACCGCCGCCGGCGACGTCTCGAGGCCCAGGGTGACGGCGTTGACGACGATCAGCGCCGTGATCGCCGCGGTGAACCGCGGGTGCTCGACGAACCGCCCGAGCCGGGCGCGCAGGCCCGGCCCGGCGTCGGGCCGGGCCGTCACGCTCAGGGCAGCGGCGCGGCGCGCAGCGCCGCGATTCGCTCGTCGAGCGGCGGGTGGCTCATGAACAGCCGCTTGAGGCCCTGGCCAAGGCCGCCAGCGATGCCGAAGGCCGCCATCTGGTCGGGCAGCGGCTGCGTCGAGCCGCGCTTCAGGGCCTCGAGCGCGCCGATCATCTGCTCGCGGCCGGCCAGGCGCGCCCCGCCCGCGTCGGCGCGGAACTCGCGCTGCCGGGAGAACCACATGACCACCATGGTGGCCAGGAAGGCGAGCACCAGCTCGGCGACGATCGTGGTGATCCAGAACGCCGGGCCGTGGCCGTTCTCGTTGCGGAAGACGACCTTGTCCACGAGGTTGCCGATCACGCGCGAGAGCACGAACACGAAGGTGTTCACCACGCCCTGGATCAGGGTCAGCGTCACCATGTCGCCGTTGGCGACGTGGGCGACCTCGTGGCCGAGCACCGCCTCGACCTCGCCGCGCGACATGCGCCGCAGCAGGCCGGTGCTGACCGCGACCAGCGCCTTGTTGCGGTTGGCGCCCGTGGCGAAGGCATTCGGCTCCGGCGCGTCGAAGATGCCGACTTCGGGCATGCCGATGCCGGCGACCTGGGCCTGGCGGCGCACGGTTTCGACCAGCCAGACCTCGTCCTGGGTCCGGGGCTGTTCGATGACGTGGACGCCCATCATCTTCTTCGCGGTCCACTTGGACATGGCCAGCGACACGAAGGCGCCGCCGAAGCCGATCAGCGCTCCGAAGACCAGCAGCGAGGTGAAGTTGATCCCCTGCGCGTTCAGCCAGGGCTCGAAGCCCAGGAGCCTGAGCGTGACGCTCGCAACGATCAGGATCGCGAAGTTGGTGACCAGGAACAGCAGGATGCGCTTCATGGGTTCCTCGTGCTGGGGGCGTTTGCCCCGCCTGTGACAATCGGACGCGGCCCGGGTTCTGGATGCACGCGCGCGCAAACGGTGCGCCGCAGCGCGCCGCCCGTCCACCCCCGGCCTCGCGCAGGGATGGGGCCTGGCGGGTTGCTTTCAAGGGCCGCCCGGTTCGATGACGAGCTGCTCGAACTACCTATCCAGGTCGGCATAGGTCCTGCTGTTGGCTCCGAGGCACCAGGCATAGGCTTGTTGCGCGGCGAGCGGACGCTCGCCCGTTGCGACAACGCAACAAACCTGCCATCGGAGGATGTCCCATGTCGAAGACCCTGAAATCGGTCGCGTTCCTCGGCATCGCGAGCGTCGCTGCCTTGCTGGCCGCGCCCGTGGCCGTGGCCGAGAAGGGCGACTGGATCGTGCGCGCGGGCGCGACGATGGTCGACCCGAAGTCGAACAACCTGAGCCTCGGCGACCTGAGCGACGGCGAGGGCTTCACGATCCAGGACGTGAACCTCGAGGTAGATGAGGGCACGAGCCTCGGGTTCACCATCACCTACATGCTGACCGACAACGTCGGCCTCGAGTTGCTGGCGGCCGTGCCGTTCAAGCACGACGTGAACCTCTGCGGCACGGTCGACGGCGATCGCGGCTGTGGCCAGCTGGCCGAGGTGAAGCACCTTCCGCCGACGCTCTCGGTGCAGTACCACTTCCTGCCCGAAGGCACGTTCCGGCCCTACGTGGGGCTCGGTCTCAACCTCACGCTGTTCTCCGACGAGAAGTTCACGTCCGACCTCGAAGCCGAGCTCACCCAGCTCGGGCTCGCGGGCGCCGACCTCAAGCTCGACGACTCGACCGGCATCGCGGCCCAGATCGGACTCGACTGGGCCTTCGGCGAGCGCTGGCTGCTGAACGGCGAGATCCGCTACATCGAGATCCAGTCGGACCTCGACCTGATCCTGGACGGCGACTCTGCGCGGCTCGGCAAGATCAAGATCGACCCGATGATCTACAGCATCATGCTCGGCTACCAGTTCTAGGCGGGATGCGCCGCCCGGCCTGACGCCGGGCGGCAGGGAGGCGCGGGGGTCGCCCAGGCGACCCCCGCGACGCGTCCGCGCTTCGGTAAGCCGAAGCCGCCCGTATGCGGCGCCCATGCGATACTTCTCTCAAGAAATGGTGTTGCTGAAAAACTATACGCGAAAAAAAGTTCGCGGCAATGGTCGGCGCTCCCGGCCCTGCCGCCGGGAGTAGGACATGGCCGAGATGCACAGGCAGACCGAAGCCAGGCCCCGGGACGCCGGCAAGCCGGCGCGGCCGGGTGCGGGCCCCGTTGCGCGGCACTGGACGTTCCTGTCCAATCATGGCCACGTGCTGGTCTGCCTCGCGAGGGATCCTGAGGCGCGGCTGCGCGACGTCGCGCTGTCGGTCGGAATCACCGAGCGCGCCGTGCAGAAGATCGTCTCCGACCTCGAGGAGGCGGGCGTCGTCGAGCGCCTGCGCGAGGGCCGGCGCAACCGCTACCGGCTGCACCCGGAGTGCCCCTTGCGCCACCCGATCGAGTCGCACCGCAGCGTGGGCGCGCTGCTCGGCATGGTCCTGAACCCGGTCGCGGTGAAGCGGCTCGCCACGACGGAGGTCGAGGACGCCGCGAACGGCTGAAGGACGCAAGCGCATTGCGGCCGGCGGCGCGTTGACTCTGCGTATTGGAAAGCGGCGGCCGCGGACCGACAGTCCGGGGTATGTCCGGCATCCTGTGGGGGTTTGCCATGACCATCGACCGCGCCGTGCTCGCGATGGCGGGCAGCATGGTGCTGCTCAGTCTCCTGCTCGCGCATTTCGTCAGTCCGCTGTGGTTGTGGCTCACGGCCTTCGTCGGCGCGAACCTGCTGCAGTCGGCGTTCACCGGCTTCTGCCCGGCCGCGATCCTGTTCCGCAGGCTCGGGCTCGCCCCGGGTTGCGCCTTCCGTTGAGCCCGGCCGAAATGTCGCCCGTGCGTGGCCTCGCGCCGGTGCTGCTCGCCGCTCTGGCGGCGGCGGGGTGCGCAGGCGACGGCGGGGACCCGCCCGCCGCGCCCGCAACCGCGCCCGCACTCGCGGCCATCGTCGTGCAGGCTTCCGAGGCGCCGGGCGAGCGACTGTTCGACGGCCTGGTCGAGGCGCTCGACCAGGCGACCCTGTCCGCGCAGACCCGCGGCCGCGTCATCGCCATCGAGCGCGACGTGGACGACGCGGTCGGCCGCGGCGACCTGATCCTGCGCCTGAGCGCCGTCGAGCAGCGCGCGGGTCGAGACGCCGCGCGCCAGGCGCTCGCCGAGGCGCAGGCGCGTGCGACCGAGGCCGGCGCGGCGTTCGAGCGCTCCGCGAGCGTCTTCGAGCGGAGGCTGGTGCCGCGCGCCGAACTCGACCGCAGCCGTGCCGAGCACGAGGCCGCACAGGCTCGGCTCGCGGCGGCGCGCGCGGTCCTCGCGGCGGCGGAGCAGGAGCTCGCTTACACGGAAGTCCGCGCGCCCTTCGCGGGCCGCGTCATGCGCCGCTACGTCGAGGCCGGCGAGGCGGTCGGTCCCGGCCAGCCGCTGGTCGCGCTCGCGGCCCCCGGCCGGCTGCGCGTCACCCTCGACGTGCCGCAGGGCCTGGCCGAGCGCATCCGCGACCTCGGCACGACCACGGTGCACCTGCCGTCGGGCCCCGTGCCGTCCCGGGCGCTCACCGTGTTTCCCGCGGCCTCCGCCGCCTCCGGCACCGTTCGCGTATGGGCGGACCTCCCGGGGCAGCCGGCCGGCCTGTATCCCGGAATGCGGGTGAAGGCGGGCTTCGCGCTCGGGCCCGCGGGGCTGCTGCGCGTTCCTGCCTCGGCGGTGGCGAAGCGCAGCGAGGTCAGTGCCGTCTACGTGATCGGCGAAGACGGCTCGCTCGCGCTGCGGCAGCTGCGGCTCGGGCGCCGCATCGGCGACGAGGTCGAGGTGCTGGCAGGCCTCTCGGCCGGCGAGCGCGTCGCGGCGGACCCGGTGGCTGCGACGCTCGCGCTGTCGGGCCGCTGAGCCATGGACGGCCGGCTCGGCATCTCCGGGCGCATCGCGGGGCGCTTCCTCACCCACCAGATCACCCCCCTGCTCGCGGTGGCGGGCCTCCTGCTCGGCCTGTTCGCGGTGCTGGTGACGCCGCGGGAGGAGGAGCCGCAGATCGACGTCACCATGGCGAACGT
The DNA here is from genome assembly GCA_964406445.1 of uncultured Steroidobacteraceae bacterium. GTDB lineage: Bacteria > Pseudomonadota > Gammaproteobacteria > Steroidobacterales > Steroidobacteraceae > SG8-30. The sequence continues at coordinate 77,477 of CAYORU010000005.1, read as the reverse complement.
GATGATCCCGTTCCCCGGCGCGAGCCCGGCCGAGGTGGAGGCCCTCATCGCCGAGCCGATGGAGCAGGTGCTCGCCGAGGTGTCGGGCGTGAAGCACCTGTACTCGGTGGCGCGCCCGGGACTCGCGGTGCTGACCGTCGAGTTCCAGGTCGGTGTGCCGCGCAACGACGCCATCATCCGCCTCTACAACGCGGTCTATTCCAACCTCGACCTGCGGCCGCAGGCGCTGGGCTGGCTGCAGCCCATGATCAAGCCCAAGGGCATCGACGACGTTCCGGTGCTGACCGTCACGCTCTGGACGCGCGATCCTTCGCGCGGTGCGCACGAGCTCGCGCGGGTGGCGCACGGTCTCGAAGGCGAGCTCAAGCGGATCCCCGGGGCCCGCAACATCTACACGATCGGCGCGCCCGACGACGTGGTGCACGTCGAGCTGGACCCGCAGCGCCTCGAGGGCCTGGGGCTCACGGTTCACGAGGTCGCCGCGGCGCTGACCGCCGCGAACGTCGTGCGGCAGGCCGGCAGCGTCATCGGCGCCGACGTCGAGCTGCCGGTGCAGGCGGGCACCTACCTCGCCACCCGCGAGGACGTCGCGGGGCTGGTGGTCGGCGTGGCCGACGGCCGGCCGGTGCTGCTCGAGGACCTCGCCCGCGTCAGCCGAGGGCCGGACCAGCCCGAAGCCTACGCCTGGTTCGGCGCCGGTGCGGCGGCCGCGACCCGCGGCATCGGGTTCGCCGGCGAGTCGCCCGCGGTGACGCTCGCGCTGTCCAAGCAGCCCGGGTTCAACGCCGCCGATGTCACGAGCGAGGCCATCAGCCGGATCGAGTCCCTGCGCGGCGTGCTGGTCCCCGAGGGCGTCGAGGTCACGGTCACGCGCGACTACGGCCAGACCGCCACGGACAAGGCCCAAAAGCTCATCCAGAAGCTGAGCTTCGCGACCGCCTCCGTCGTACTGCTGGTGCTGTTCGCCCTCGGCTGGCGCGAGGCGGTGGTCGTGGGCGCGGCGGTCGTGGTGACGCTGGCCGCGACCCTGTTCGCTTCCTGGGCCTGGGGCTTCACGCTGAACCGCGTCTCGCTGTTCGCGCTGATCTTCTCGATCGGCATCCTGGTGGACGACGCCATCGTCGTGGTGGAGAACATCCACCGCCACATGGCCCTCGGCGGCAAGTCGCTCGTGGAGGCGATCCCGCCGGCGGTGGACGAGGTCGGCGGGCCGACCATCCTCGCGACGTTCACGGTGATCGCCGCGCTGCTGCCGATGGCGTTCGTGAGCGGCCTGATGGGGCCGTACATGAGCCCGATCCCGATCAACGCGAGTCTCGGCATGCTGATCTCGCTCGCGGTGGCGCTGGTCTTCACGCCGTGGCTCTCGAACCGGCTGCTGGCGGGCGCGGCGCACGCCGCGCCGGCGACCGGTCACGGCAGCGCCGGCCTCGAGCCCTTCTTCCGGCGGGTCATGACCCCGTTCCTCGAGGGGCCGGCGGCGCGCCGCAACCGGCACCGCCTCTACCTCGCGATGCTGCTCGCGATCCTCGCCGCGCTCGGACTCGCGGGGCTCAAGTGGGTCGTCCTCAAGATGCTCCCGTTCGACGACAAGTCGGAGTTCCAGGTCGTGCTGAACATGCCGGAGGGCACGCCGGTGGAGGCGACCGCACGCGTGCTCGGCGAGCTGGCGCGCGTCGTCCGCGAGGTCCCGGAGGTCACCGACTACCAGGCCTACGCCGGCACCGCAGCGCCGATCAACTTCAACGGGCTCGTCCGCCAGTACTACCTGCGCTCCGGCGGCGCGCTCGGGGACCTGCAGGTCAACCTGGTGGACAAGCACCACCGCGACCGAAAGAGCCACGACATCGCCCGCGCGGTGCGGCCGGCGCTGGCCGACATCGGCCGGCGCCACGGCGCCTCGGTGCAGGTCGTCGAGGTCCCGCCCGGGCCGCCCGTGATGGCGCCGATCGTGGCCGAGGTCTACGGCCCCGACTACGCCGCCCAGCGCCAGCTCGCGCTCGCGATCCGCGGCCTGTTCGACGACAGCCCGGACATCATCGACGTCGACGACAGCGTCGAGGCGGACGCCGCGCGGCTGGTCGCCTCCGTGGACCGCCAGAAGGCGGGCCTCCTCGGCATCTCCCAGCAGGCGGTCGCCGAAACGCTGACGGCGGCCCTGTCGGGCCATGACGCGAGCTACGCCCGCGCCGGCGGCGAGAGCTATCCGATCGGCATCCGCCTCGAGCTGCCGGTCGCCGAGAAGGCGGACCTCGATCGTGCGCTGGCGCTCAGGGTGCGGGCCGCTGGCGGCGCGACCGTGCCGCTGGCCGAAGTCGTGCGAGTGACCCGGGAGGGCGTCGATCCGGTGATCTACCGCAAGGACGGCGCGCGCTACGCCTTCGTTTCCGGCGACGGCGGTGGCGAGCTCGACAGCCCGCTGTACGGGATGTTCGAACTGGCGGGCCGGATCGCCGACGGGCGTCCCGCGGGCCGCGACGTCGATCAGTACTTCGTCGGCCGCCCCGACGGATCGCGCGGCTTCGCGGTGCGCTGGGACGGAGAGTGGACCATCACCTACGAAACCTTCCGCGACATGGGACTCGCGTATTCCGTCGGGCTCGTGCTGATCTACCTGCTGGTCGTCGGCCAGTTCGGCAGCTACGGGGTGCCGCTGGTGATCATGGCGCCGATACCGCTGACGCTGATCGGAATCATGCCCGGCCACGCGCTGCTCGGAGCGCAGTTCACGGCGACGTCCATGATCGGCATGATCGCGCTCGCCGGCATCATCGTGCGCAACTCGATCCTGCTGGTCGACTTCGTGAACGTCGAACTCGCGGCGGGCCGGGCGCTGCCCGATGCGGTGATCCGCGCCGGCGCGGTGCGCGCCAAGCCCATCGCGCTGACGGCCCTCGCGGCCATGCTCGGCGCGTTCTTCATCCTCGACGATCCGATCTTCAACGGGCTCGCGGTGTCGCTCATCTTCGGGATCATGGTTTCCACGCTGCTCACGCTCGTGGTGATTCCCGTGCTGTACTACGGCTATCGGCGCCGCAGCGCCGGCTGAGCCCCCGGGCCGGGCCCGGCGCGCCGACCCTTGAAAAATCGCGGCAGGTACGCAAGAAACGCCAGACAGGGCCAGGAACCGGCGCCATGGAATTCAAGGACTACTACGGCGTTCTGGGCGTGCCGCGCGAGGCGTCGCAGGACGACATCAAGCGCGCCTACCGGCGGCTCGCGCGCAAGTACCATCCGGACGTCAGCAAGGAGCCGCAGGCCGAGGAGCGCTTCAAGGAAGTGCAGGAGGCCTACGAGGTCCTGCGGGACGCCGAGAAGCGGGCGGCCTACGACCAGGTCGGCCGCGGCTTCCGGCCGGGCGAGGAGTTCCGCCCGCCGCCGGACTGGGCCTCGGGCTTCGAGTTCTCGGGACCCGGCGCCGGCGCCGGACGCTTCAGCGACTTCTTCGAGGAGCTCTTCGGCGCACGAGGCGGCTACACCGGCAGCCGGCGCAACGACCAGCGCGGCGAGGATCACCACGCCACGATCGAGATCGATCCCCGCCGGGCGTACTCCGGCGGGACGGAGTCGATCGAGTTGCGGCACCCGCGTCCCAAGGCGGGTGGTGGCGTGGAGCTGGGCACGCGCCGCCTGAACCTGCGGATACCGCCCGGGGTGACCGACGGGCAGGTGATCCGGCTCGCGGGCCAGGGCGCGCCGGGAGTTGGCGGCGGCGCGCGCGGCGACCTCTACCTCAAGGTCGCGCTGCGGCCGGATCCGGTCTTCTCGGTGGAGGGGCGCGACGTGAGCGTCAGCCTGCCGGTCGCGCCCTGGGAGGCCGCGCTCGGCGCGACCGTCCAGGCGCCGACGCTCGGAGGGCCCGTCGAGCTGCGGATTCCCGCGGGCAGCGACTCCGGCCGGCGACTCCGCCTGCGTGGCCGCGGACTGCCCGGGAGTCCGCCGGGAGACCAGTACGTGATCCTGCGTGTGGTGCTGCCGCGTGCCGACACGCCGCGGGCGCGCGAGCTGTTCGAGCAGATGCGCCGCGACCTTCCCTTCGACCCGCGCGCCGGCAGCGGAGGCTGACATGGAAGGCCATACGACGCTGCCGGTCCCGGCCGAGAGGCTATCCATCGAGGAACTCGGGGTGGCGCTGCGCGTGGAGCGGATCGCGCTCTGGGAGTACGTCGAGCTGGGCCTGGCGCAGCCCTGCCCGGGCCCGGGCGGGAGCGCGCTGGTCACGGCCGCCGAGGCCGCGCGGCTTGCCCGCGCGCTGAGGCTGGCGCGGGAGCTGGAGCTGCACGCGGCCGCCGCCGTCCTGCTGGTCGAGCTGCTCGAGGAGCGCGAGCGGCTGCGTCGCCGGCTCGAGGCGATGGAATCCCTGGTCGGACCCGGCGCATGACCTCCGCCGGGACGCGGCTGGCCACGGCGCTGCCGGCGCTGCTCGTCGACCGGCATGCACGATTCGAGCAGGCCCTCGCCGGAGTGCTGCGGGACGCCGCCCCCGAACACGTCCATCGCTGCCGGGTGGTGGCTCGAGGCTTGCGTTCCATCGCCGGGACGCTCGACGGGGCGCTCGCGGCGCGACGCGGCGCGGCGCTTCGCGGGGACCTCAAGACGCTCGCGGGCATGCTCGGCCCGATGCGCGAGGCGGACGTGCGCCGGGCATGGCTGCTGGGGCTCGCGGCGCGGGAGCGGCTCGCGCCCGGTTTGCGCGAGCCGCTCGCCGCCGCACTCGATCGCGAGTGCGCGGCGACGCGCAGGCGCTTCGGTCGCCGGGCCGGAACGGCGGACTTCGCCGCCTGCCGCGCGCGGGTCGCCGGCGCGGTCGCGGACCCGCGGCTGTTCGAGCGACCCGGGCCGGAGCTCCAGCCGTTGCTGCTGCGGCGGCTGCGCAAGCGCTGGAAACGGCTGCTGGCGACGCTTGCCGGCGCCCCGCTCGACACCGAGGCACTGCACGCGGTGCGGCTTCGCTGCAAGCACGCGCGCTATGCGACGGAGGCGCTGGTCGAGCTCTGCGGCGGCGACGCCGGGCGGCTGGTGAAGCCGCTCAGGAGGCTGCAGGCCTGCCTGGGCGACCACCGCGACGCGCTGGAGGCGCGGCTCTGGCTGGAATCGCTCGGCGCGCCGCTGGGGCCGGCGCTGCTCGCGCGGCTGGATGCCCCGATCCGCAAGCGGCTCGGCAGGCGCCTTCGGGAATACCGCCGGCTGCGGGAGTCCGCCGCCCTGCGGCGAGCCGCCGGAGACCTGGCCGAGGCAGCGCCGCCGCGCGGCTGATCCGGTGCGACGCCGTCAGTCCCGGACGGTCCCGGCGGAGTCGAGCAGGCGGTGGACGTGCCAGGCGAGCAGCTGGTCCACCTGGGGTTTCTCGACGAAGTCGAGGGCGCCGGCCCGCATCGCCGCCACCGCGGCGGAGACCTCGCCGTCCCGCGAGGTCAGGATCACGGGCACGGGATTGCTCCGGGCGCGCAGCGCCTGCAGCAGGTCGAGCCCGGACATGTCCGGCAGCCGCGCTTCGGCGATGACGCAGACCGGCACGTCGGTGCCGATGTCGTCGAGCAGCGCCCGGCCCGAGCCGTAGGCACGCACGCGTGCGCCCATCGCCGTGAACATCGCGTCCAGGCGCTCGACGACGGCCGCTTCCGGATCGACCACGCAGACTGTGGCCGAGGACGCGGCGGGGCTCGACAGTGGCTCGGCTGCCATCGGTACTCCGCCGCGGCCGCGAAGGGGCAATCGCGACCGCAGCCGAGTATTCCGGCCCCGTCGCCGGAGGTTGAATAGGTAGATACCGCTAGGGCAGACCCGCAGGCGTGAACTAGTTCTCGCGCTGGGCCTCGATGACCATGCGCACCAGGTGCGCGAGGGAGGCCGCGCCCATCTTCTCCATGACCCGCGCTCGGTGGATCTCGACGGTGCGCTGGCTCACGTTCAGGTCGCCGGCGATCACCTTGTTGGCCTTGCCCTGGGTGACGAGTTCGAGCACCTCGCGCTCGCGGGGCGTCAACTGGGACATGCGGCGGCGGATCTCGTCGCGTTCCCGGAGCTCCGCCCGCATCGCCTTGTCCTTCTCGAGCGCGCGGTTGATGCGGTCGATCAGGTCCTGGTCCCGGAACGGCTTCTGGATGAAGTCGACGGCCCCGGCCTGCATGGCCTCGACCGCCATCGGGACGTCGCCGTGGCCGGTGATGAAGACGATGGGCATGATCGAGTGCCGGTCGTTGAGGTGTTGCTGCAGCTCGAGGCCGCTCATGCCGGGCATGCGGATGTCGAGGACGAGGCAGCCGGAGCGGTCCGGATCGTACTGGTCGAGGAATTCCTGTCCGGAGGAAAAGGTCTCGACCTGCAGCCCGACCGACTTGAGCAGCAGCCGCAGCGAGGTGCGGACGGCCTCATCGTCGTCCACGACGAAGACGGTCGGTGGCTTCTCTTTCATGTCTGGCTCCCTGGCATGACCGGCAGCGTGAAGAATACCGTGGCGCCGCCCCCCGGTGTTGGCCGGTGGGACAACCGGCCCCCGTGCGCCCTGACGATGGACCGGCTGATCGCGATCCCGAGGCCGGTGCCGGTGGCCTTGGTGGTGAAGAACGGGTTGCCGATGTTGTCGGCCACGTCGGCCGCGATGCCCGGGCCGTGGTCCGCCACGCTGATCTCGATAGAGTCCGGTTCGGTCCGCGTGGCGCGGATCGTGATCTCGCGGCGGGTGGCGCCGGATTCGTTCATGGCGTCGATCGCGTTGCGGATCAGGTTCAGCATCACCTGCTGCACCTGGACCGTGTCGCAGACCACGGACGGCAGCGCCTCGCCGGCCTCGAACCTGAGCCGGATGTCGTTGACCCGCACGTCAGGCTCGGCGAAGGTCATCAGGTCGCTGATGAGCTGCATGGGATCGACGACCTCCGAGCGCGATTCGCGGGTCTTGACGAACGAGCGCAGGCGGCGGATGACCTCGCCGGCCCGCAGCGCCTGGGCGGAGATCTGCTGCAGCGCGAGTTCCACGTCCGCGGGCTCGGGCGGCTCGGGCGCGGCGAGCAGGCGCTGCAGGGCCTGGGCGTAGTTGGCGATGGCGGTCAGCGGCTGGTTGATCTCGTGGGCGAGGCCGGCGGCCATCTCGCCCATCGTCGAGAGGCGGGCGAACTGCGTCAGGCGCTCCTGCGTCTGGCGGATCTCCTCCTCGGCCCGCTTTCTCTCGGTGATGTCGTGCAGCGTGCCCATGACCTTGAGCGCGCCGTCCGCGTCGCGCCCGAGGCGGGCGATCGCGTGCACGTCGCGCACCGACCCGTCCGGCCGGCGGATGCGGTACTCGAGGTCCAGCTGCCCGCCGTCGGCGGCGAGGCGCTGCCACTCGCGGAGGAACCGCTGCCGGTCGTCCCGGTGCACGCAGCGCTCGAGGTACTCGTCGAACCGCAGCGGCGGGCCGGCCGGGTCCATTCCGAGGATCCGGTACATCTGCGGCGACCAGTGCGGCACGCCGCCCGGAATTCGCGTGTCGTAGTTGCCGACGTTGGCGATGGCCTGCGCTTCGCGCAGCAGCTGCTCGCTCTGGCGCAGCGCCTCGAGGGCGCGCCGCTGCTCGGTGATGTCCTCGCCCGAGGACAGCGTGCCGCTGACCAGGCCGCGTTCGTCCCGCAGGAAGACGTTGCGCCAGGCAATGAGCTTTCGGTCGCCGGACTTGGTGACCACCTCGTGCTCGGCATAGCGCGCCGGCGACGCGTTGCCCTCGAAGAACCGGCCGAACATCTCACGCACTTCCTCGCGCAGGTCCTCCGGAAGGCAGGTGTCGAACCAGTTCCGGCCGACCAGTTCGTCCTCCGGCCAGCCGAGGATCTCGCAGCCCTTCCGGTTGACGAGCGAGACGGTGCCGCGCGCGTCCAGCGCGAGCAGCATCACCTCGGCGAGATCCAGGTAGGCCTGCGCCCGGTCGCGTTCGCGGCGCAGCGCCTCGACCGCGCGCTTGCGGTCCGTGACGTCGTGGATGAAGCCGACGAAGCGCGGCGGGTCCATGCCCTCGATGCGGCCGACCGCGAGGAACACCGGGAAGAGCGAGCCGTCCCGGCGCTGGGCCACGACCTCGCGCCCGAGGCCGATGATCCGCCGCTCGCCAGTCGTGAGGTGGTGATGCATGTAGCGGTCGTGCTGGCTCCGGAAGGGCTCCGGCATCAGCATCGCCACGTTGCGGCCGAGCGTTTCCTCGGCCGTGTAGCCGAACAGCCGCTCCGCGGACCGGTTGAAGCTCTCGATCAGGCCGTCGGCGCCGATGATGATGACCGCGTCGACCGCGGCGTCGAGCACGGCGCGCAGCTCGAGTTCGGCGACCGAGGGCGGCATGCCGGGTCCGGCGTGGGTCATCTGTTCACCCTCGCGCGCGCGGCGCGCGGGATGCGGGTGGATCCTGGAGGCGGGTGGAGGACGGCGCCGGGTCAGTAGTCGTCGCGGTCGCGGTAGCGATCGTCCTCGTCCTCGTCGTCATCCCAGTCGTCGTCCTCCTCGTCCTCCTCTTCATCGTCCCAGTCGTCCTCGTCCTCCTCGAGGTCCTCCTCCTCTTCCTCCTCGTCGGACCAGCCCTCGGGGGCCTCGGACAGCTCGAGATCCATCTCGGTCCAGGTGTCGTAGTCGATCTCCTCCACGTCGCCGTCGGCGTACTGGATCTCGACCAGCTCGGCGTCCTCGTCGACGGAGAGCACCCGGAAGAGCTCGCCCTCCTCGAGGTTCTCGTACCACTGTCCAGCGATCGGGTCGTGTTCTCTGCCCATGCGGGGCTGCCTCGGCTTGTGGCTTGTGCGGATTCGGGAGGGCGACGTCACCCGAATATTAAGGGCGGCGGCGCGGCCGAGGCAACGAGACCGCGAGGGTGGCTGTCGACCGCCGCGGCGATGCGGGTCGAACTGCCGGCTGCGCCCGCTGCGTACCCGATTAAGCGGCAGTACGCATAGGACTGGGGCGGTCGCTGAAGCACCATGGTCCCAGGCGGCCCCGCCCGGGGCGGACCGCAGGGAGGGCGCATGCGGGATTGCGCGGCCATCCGCGCGCGCCTCGAGGCGCGCAAGCAGGAGCTGCTGGTGCGCGCGCGGGACGTCCACGCGGACATGACGCGCGCGACGGGACCGCTCGAGAAGGACTTCGCCGAGCAGGTCGTGCAGATGGAGAACGACGCGGTGCTCGCGGGCCTCAGCGCGACCACGGCCGCCGAGATCTCGCAGATCAACCGCGCGCTGAAGCGGCTCGAGGAGGGCAGCTACGGGGACTGCGCGGTCTGCGGGGAGCCGATCGACGAGCGCCGCCTGCAGGCCCTGCCGCATTCCGACCGCTGCATACGCTGCGCCGAGTTCGCCGCCTAGGGGCGGTCGGCCACCCTCGATTCAATGCGCGTGGTGCCGGTGCCCGTCGTGGCTCTCCGCCGGCACGTCCACGTCGTGGCGGGCGTGGCCCGCATGCGGCGCGAGCGGCCCGAGCGCGGTCCAGGCCGCGAACAGGATCATCAGGCCGCCGGCGATCGCGCGGGTGTGGCGCCCGGCGAGGCGGCGGGTCACCGCGCTGCCGGCCAGCGTGGTCGCCACCATCGAGGGCAGCGTGCCCGCGCCGAAGGCCAGCATCGCGAGTGCGCCCGTCGCGGCGGAGCCGCCAGCCGCCGCGAGCGCGAGCGCCGAGTAGACGAGGCCGCAGGGCAGGAAGCCCCAGAGCAGCCCCAGGGCGAGCATTCGCGCCGCTCCGGGGAGTCGCAGCGCACCGCCGGCGAGGGGCTGCAGGCGGCGCCAGACGCGTGCGCCGAGCCGCTCGAGTCCGAGCCAGTCGCGCCCGGTCAGCAGCTGCAGTCCAAGCACCAGCATCAGCAGCGCCGCGAGCGTGCGTAGCCACAGCGCCGCCGGCCGTGCGCCGACCGCGCCGACCGCGGCGCCGACGGCGGCGCCTACCGCGACACCGAGCACCGCGTAGGCCGCCACGCGCCCGAGGTTGAACAGCACTCCTTGACGGGCGGCGGCTCGGCCGGGCAGCCGGCTGCCGGCGGCGGCGGCGATCCCGCCGCACATCGCGAGACAGTGCACGGAGCCGGCCAGGCCGAGTGTCGCGGCGGCGGCGAAGAGGGGCCACGGGCCGGTCTCGTTCACGCGCCGCGCTCCCCGTCGTCGCGTGAAGCCTCTCCGGCGCCAGTCTCGTCGACCAGCACCGACCAGCCTGGCGTGTCCAGGTCGTCGAACTGCCCCGAGCCGACGGCCCAGAAGAAAGCCCAGCCGGCGAAAGCCACCAGTACGAGCCCGAGCGGGATCAGGACGTACAGGATGCTCACGCCAGCTGCTCCAGCGCGCCGGCGCGGGCAGGCGGCCGGGCGGGCGCGTCCTTGCCCGGCCGCGGCGTGCGGGCGAGGCGCCAGGCGTTCGCCACGACGACGAGCGAGCTGGCCGACATGCCGATGGCCGCGAGCCACGGCGGGATCAGGCCCAGGGCGGCGAGCGGCAGCGAGCCCAGGTTGTAGGCCGCCGACCAGGCGAGGTTCTGGCGGATGATCCCGACCGTGCGGCGGGCGGTCTGCACCGCGCGTGGCAGCGCCTCCAGTCCGCGCGCCATCAAGACCATGTCGGCGCTCGTCTGCGCGAGCGAAGCGCCAGCGCCCATGGCGATGGACACGGGCGCGCCGGCCAGCACCGGCGCGTCGTTGACGCCGTCGCCGACCATCACCGGATGTCGCCCGGCGCGCGCCAGGGATTGCAGCAGCGCGACCTTGTCCGCCGGCGCGAGCCTGGCGTGCCAGCGGCCGATGCCGGCCGCGTCCGCCGCGGCGGCGACCGAGCCGGCGTGATCCCCGCTCGCGACGACAGCCTCGAGGCCGAGCCCGCGCAGCCCTGAGACGGCGCCGGCCGCTCCCGCGCGAAGGGGGTCCTCGACCTCGAATCGCGCCAGCCACAGGCCGTCGCGGCCGAGGTAGAGGCCCGCGTCGGGCAGGTCGGCCGCCCCCGCGATGGCCGCGACGAAGTCGCGCCGGCCGATGCGATGGCGCAGGCCATCGACGGTCGCCTCGAGCCCGTGCCCGGCGTGCGCGTCGAGTTCGCATGCCGGTGGCAGCGGACCTGCAACGTCGCGAAAGGCGAGCGCCAGGGGGTGCGACGACGACTGCTCCAGCGCCGCGGCGAGGCGCAGGCATTCGTCCTCCCCGAGCGGGCCGAGGCGCGAAGCCGCGCGCAGCGCGGGCCGGCCGGCGGTCAAGGTGCCGGTCTTGTCGAAGACCACGGTGTCTGCCTTCGCCAGTGCCTCGACGGCGTCGGCGCGCGTGACCAGCAGGCCGCTGCGCGCGAGGCTCGCCGTCGCCGCGGTGATCGCGGTCGGCGTGGCGAGCGAAAGCGCGCAGGGGCAGGTGACCACCAGCACCGCGAGCGTGACCTCGAACGCGCGCGCGGGCTCGATCGCGAGCCAGGCCGCGGCGACCGCGGCGGTGCCGAGCAGGACCACCGCGACGAATACGCTGGCCCAGCGGTCGGCGAGCCGGGCGAGGCCGGGCCGCTCGGTCTGCGCACGCTCGAGCAGCCGGACGATTCCGGCGAGCACGGTGTCGTGCCCCACCGCCGTCACCTCGATCCGCGCCGGTCGGCCGAGGTTCAGCGAGCCGCCGATCAGCGGGTCGCCGGCCGCCTTCGCGACGGCCGCCGACTCGCCGGTGAGCAGCGACTCGTCGGCGGCGGTGCGGCCGTCGAGCAGGCGACCGTCGCAGGGGAAGGCCTCGCCGGAGGGCACGAGCACCTCGTCGCCCGCCGCCAGGTCGGCGACCGCGACCCGCTCGCTGCGTCCCCCACGCACGCGCAGGGCGCTCGCCGGCAGCAGGCGGATCAGTGCGTCGCTGGTGCTGCCGGCGTGGTGCCGCGCAGTCATCTCGGCGAAGCGGCCGACGAGCAGCAGGAAGATGAACATGGTCACCGAGTCGAAGTAGACCTCGCCGGCGCCCCGGAACGTGTTGTAGACGCTCGCCGAGTAGGCGAGGAGCAGCGCCAGCGACACCGGCACGTCCATGCCTAGGCCTCGCGCCCGCAGCGTGCGCCACGCGCCCTCGAGGAAGGGCCGGCCCGAGTAGAACAGCACCGGCGTGGCGACCAGCAGGCTGACGAGGCGCAGGTACTCGCGCAGCAGGGGATCCATGCCCTCGAAGGCGCCGGCATACAGGCCGACGGCGAACATCATCACCTGCATCATGCCGAAGCCGGCGACCGCGAGCCGCTTGAGGGCGGTGCGCCGCTCGCGCACGGCGACCTCGAGCGTGTCCGTGGCTCCGAGCACGTGCGGCCGGTATCCCAGCGCGTGGATGGCGCGCAGCAGCTGCGACAGCGACGTGGCGCCGGTGCGCCACTCGAGGCGGGCGCGGGCGGTTGCCGGGTTCACGGCGATACAGGCGACGCCTTGGGCGCGCTCGAGGCGGCGCTGCACCAGCCAGCTGCAGGCCGGGCAGCGCATGCCCTCGAGCAGCAGGTTGACGCTCGAGATCGCGCCGGAGGTCGTGACCAGGCGCGCCTGGATCTCCGTGCGGTCGTAGGTCGACCAGGCGTCGTCGGCGACCGCCTCCGGTCGCGGCGCCGGCCGGTCGCGGAAGCGGTAGTAGTCCGCGAGGCCCGCGTCGCGGATGAACTCCGCCGCGGCCTTGCAGCCCTCGCAGCAGACCCGGCGGCGCTCGCCGCCGAGCACCAGCTGCAGGTCGACGCCCGCCGGGACGGGCTCGCCGCAGTGGAAGCAGGCGGACATCTCCATGCCTCAGGTACCCGGGGCCGGCGAGAGCCGCAGCGGTCCCGCGCTGTCGGGTTCGAGGGTGCCCCTCAGGCGCCATTGGCGCGAGCGGGGCGTGACCTCGAGATACCAGCGGCCCGGCTCGAACCGCTCGAGCCTGCCCGCGTAGGACCCGTCGGCGTGGCGCAGCACGACCAGGTGGTCGTACTCGGCACGGGTGGCATGCGAGAGAACGAGCAGCAGCTCGGCGGGTGGCTGGCCGCGCGGCAGGTCGAGGCGAAGCCGCAGCTCGCCGGTCGCACGGCTCGCCTCGAGCTCGGCGGTCACGCCGAGCGCGGCTGCGGCGGCGTCGCGGCGCGGGTCGGCGTAGATCGCCACGCCTTCCTTGCGGAAGTCGTCGGTCACGAGTTCGTCGCGGCTGCTGATGGCCAGCCCGAGCGTCACGATGCCGCCCACCACGGTGGCGACAGGGATCGCGATGACCAGCCAGACCCAGGGCTCGCGGTGCCAGGGCCGGGGCAGGTCGGTCTCGATGCTGTTGCTCATGGGGCGAGGAAGCGCGCTTCGCGCGTGGCGACGAGGCGCGGATCGTCCACCGCGGCGACCTTTACGCGGATGCTGCTGCTGCCCTGCGCCGCGCCGGCCGGGACGCGCACGCGCGCCGGGAGCGAATAGACCTCGCCGGGTCCGACGGCGTGCTCGGCGGCGTCGGTCTCGATCACGAGACCGGGCAGCCCGCTCGCGGCGAGCCGGTAGCGATGCGCCTCGGTGTCCTTGTTCAGGATGCGCAGCAGGTACACGTTCTCGACGCTGCCGTCCGCGAGCGTCCGATACAGCGCGTTGCGGTCCCGCATCACGTCGAGCGACACCGGCGTGCGCAGCGAGAGGGAGACGAAGAAGCCGACCACCAGCAGGCCGAGCAGCGCGCCGTAGACGAGCATTCTAGGCCTGACCACCCGCGACTCCCGGCCCTCGAGCGCCTGTTGCGAGGTGTAGCGGATCAGCCCCTTCGGGTAGTTCATGCGGTCCATCACCCCGTCGCAGGCGTCGATGCACGCGGCGCAGGCGATGCACTCGTACTGCAGCCCTTCGCGTATGTCGATGCCCGTCGGGCAGACCTGCACGCAGGCCTTGCAGTCCACGCAGTCGCCGAGACCGTTGGCCTGCCGGTCGACGCTGCGCGCGCGCGGGCCGCGGGGTTCGCCACGGTTCGGGTCGTAGGCGATGATCAGCGTGTCCCGGTCGAACATCGCGCTCTGGAAGCGCGCGTACGGGCACATGTACTTGCACACCTGCTCGCGCAGGAATCCGGCGTTGCCCCAGGTGGCCAGGCTGTAGAACAGCACCCAGAACGTTTCCCAGGGGCCCGTCGAGAGGCTGCCGGCCTTGCCTGCGAGCTCCTGGACCGGCGTGAAGAAGCCTACGAAGGTGAAGCCGGTCCACAGCGCGAGGACCACCCAGGCGAGGTGCTTGCCGCCCTTGCGCCACAGCTTCTCGCGCGTCCACGGGGCGCGGTCCAGCTTCATCCGGCGGTTGCGGTCGCCCTCGAACCAGCGCTCGATGCGGAGGAAGACCTCCGTCCAGACGGTCTGCGGGCAGGCGTAGCCGCACCAGAGCCGGCCGGCGAGGGCGGTGAAGAAGAAGAGCGACAGGCCGGCGATGATCAAGAGCCAGGTCAGGTAGAAGAAGTCCTGCGGCCAGAACACGAGGCCGAACACGTAGAACTTGCGCGCCGGAAGGTCGAACAGCACCGCCTGGCGCCCGTCCCAGGGGAGCCAGGGCAGCAGGTAGAACAGGCCGAGCAGCACCCACACCGCCACGCGGCGGAGGCGGTCGAAGCGGCCGTCGACCTCCCGCGGATAGATCTTCTGGTGAGCTTCGTACAGGGAGGTGCTGGCGGGCGGGCTCTGCCTGGCGGGGGCGTTCACGGTCGTTCCCGGCGCCTGCCGTCGGCGGGTCGTCGGCCCTGCCCCGCCGTTTCCCGCGAGGTCCGGACGAGGTAGAGCGTCAGCGCGCTCGAGAGGGTGCATACCGTCCAGAAAAAGAAGAAACCGACCGCGTAGCCGGCCATGCGGTGTTCCGCGAGCCAGTCGGGCGGCGCGGCGCCCTGGCCGAACACCGCCGGGTCGAAGAAGGCGAAGAAGAACAGCGTCGCCACCGAGGCCGCGAGGAAGGACGGCCACAGGGTCACGGCCGTGTCCTGGGCGAACCGGCTCCAGGCGACGCCCTCCGGCGCGTCGCCGGCGTCGGGCGCTTCGCGCCCGTCAGCCCGGGTCATCGGCACCCGCTGTAGCCGCGGCCTCGCTGCCGCTGCCCGCCGCGGTCGCCACGTCGGATGCCACGGGCTCCGCCGCCGGCGCTGCCGGCTGCGGGGAGAGCGAGAGCACGTACGCGGTCAGCAGCCGGACCCGCTGCTCGCCGAGCAGCTCGAGCTGCGCCGGCATCTGGTTCTGGCGGCCGTTCACGATCGCGTAGCGGACCATCTCGGCGCCGCCACCATAGACCCAGATGTCGTCGGTGAGGTTGGGCGCGCCGACCGCCTGCATGCCCTTGCCGTCGAGGCCGTGGCAGGCGGCGCAGACCGCCTGGAACCGCGGCTCGCCGGCGGCCGCGAGGTCGGGCGGCGCCGATTGTCCGGAAAGCGTCAGCACGTAGGCGACCACTTCCTCGACGCCGCGCTGCCCGAGCATTTCTCCCCAGGGCGGCATCGCGCCGAGGCGGCCCTGCGCGATGCTCGTGTAGACCGCGTCCTCGGTGCCGCCCCACTGCCAGTTGTCGTCCGCGAGGTTCGGGAAGCCGACTGCGCCGCGCGCGTCCGAGCCGTGGCAGGTGGCGCAATTGTTGGCGTAGAGGTTGCGCGCGACCCGCATCGCGTCGGCGTCCGACCGGAGCTCGGCGATGCTCATCGCCGAGAAGCGCTCGAACAGCGGGGCCGCGGCCCGCTCGGCCTGCTCGACCTGCTGCTGCCACTGGCCTTCCTGGGTCCAGCCCAGGGTGCCCTTCCAGCTGCCGAGGCCCGGGAACAGCACCATGTAGACGATGCTGAAGGCCATCGTGCCGTAGAACAGCCACAGCCACCAGCGCGGCAGGGGATTGTTGTACTCCTCCAGGTCGCCGTCCCAGGTGTGCCCGGTCGTCGAGGCCGTCCCGGCCTCGGGCTCGCCCGGCCCGCGCTTCGAGGAGGCCCACATCAGCCAGGTCGCGCCCACGACGTTGATGGCCGTGATGATCACGATGAACAGGGTCCAGCCGGTGCTCATCTCACTTGTCCTCGTTCTGCTGCCGGTCCTGCCGCGGGCCCTGCTGGCGGTCTTCCTCCAGCGGCAGCCGCGCGGCCTCGTCGAAGCGCGCCTGCCGGTGCCCGCTCCACGCCCACCAGGCCACGCCGACGAAGGCGACCAGCGCCAGCAGCGTCCACAGCCCGCGCAGCGTGCCCTCGTCCATCAGCTCACTCCCAGGTCTTCGCGGCGACGCCAAGGTTCTGCAGGTAGGCGATCAGCGCCTGCATCTCCGTGCGGCCCGCGACCTCGGCCGTCGCGGCCGCGATCTGCTCGTCCGTGTAGGGGACGCCGAGCGTGCGCAGCGTCCGCATCTTCCTCGGGGTCAACTCGCCGTCGAGCACGCGCTCCTCGAGCCACGGGAACCCCGGCATGTTCGACTCCGGAACGAGGTCGCGCGGGTTGATCAGGTGCAGGCGGTGCCACTCGTCCGAGTAGCGTCCGCCCACGCGCGCCAGGTCCGGCCCGGTGCGCTTCGAGCCGAACTGGAACGGGCGGTCGTAGACCGACTCGCCGGCCAGGGAGTAGTGGCCGTAGCGCTCCGTCTCCGAGCGGAACGGCCGCACCATCTGCGAGTGGCACACGTAGCAGCCCTCGCGGATGTACACGTCCCGGCCCTCGAGCTGCAGCGCCGTGTAGGGCTCGATGCCGGGCGCGGGCTCGGTCACCTGGCCCGAGAAGTACAGGGGCACGATCTCGGCGAGGCCGCCGAAGCTGATGGCGACCGCCACCAGCACGCCCATCAGGCCGACGTTCTTCTCGATCTTCCCGTGGTTCATGACGTCACCTCAGGCGTGAGCCGGCGCCATCACCGGCACGTCGCGGGCGGCGGCGCCGCCGCCGATCGTCTTGATGACGTTCCAGGCCATGACGAACATGCCGCCGAGCACCAGCACCCCGCCGAGCAGCCGCACCGCGTAGTAAGGATAGGTGGCCGCCAGCGACTCGATGAACGTGTAGGTGAGCGTGCCGTCGGCGTTCGTGGCGCGCCACATCAGGCCCTGCATCACCCCGGCGATCCACATCGCGGCGACGTACAGCACGATGCCGATCGTCGTGGTCCAGAAGTGCACGTCGATGAGCCGGGTCGAGTGCATCTCCGTGCGGCCGTACAGTCTGGGGATCAGCGCGTACATCGTCCCGACGGAGATCATCGCGACCCAGCCGAGCGCGCCGGAGTGGACGTGGCCGATGGTCCAGTCGGTGTAGTGCGACAGGGCGTTGACCGTCTTGATCGACATCATCGGCCCCTCGAAGGTCGACATGCCGTAGAAGGACAGCGAGACGATCATGAACTTGAGGATCGGGTCGGTGCGCAGTTTGTGCCACGCGCCGGAGAGCGTCATGATCCCGTTGATCATGCCGCCCCAGGAGGGCGCAAGCAGCATGACCGAGAACACCATGCCGAGCGTCTGCGCCCAGTCGGGCAGCGTCGTGTAGTGCAGGTGGTGGGGCCCGGCCCACATGTAGATCGCGATCAGCGACCAGAAATGCACCACCGACAGGCGGTAGGAATAGACCGGCCGCCCGGCCTGCTTGGGCACGAAGTAGTACATCATCCCGAGGAAGCCGGCGGTCAGGAAGAAGCCGACCGCGTTGTGCCCGTACCACCACTGCACCATCGCGTCGACGGTGCCCGCATAGGCCGAGTAGGACTTGGTCAGGCTCACCGGCAGGGCCGCGCTGTTGCCGATGTGCAGGACCGCGATCGTGATGATGTAGGCGCCGAAGAACCAGTTGGCGACGTAGATGTGCTTGATTCGGCGCTTGACCAGGGTCCCGAAGAAGACGACCGCGTAGGCCACCCAGACGACGGCGATCAGCAGGTCGATGGGCCACTCCAGCTCCGCGTACTCCTTGGAGGTGGTGATGCCGAGCGGCAGGGTCACGGCCGCCAGCACGATGATCAGCTGCCAGCCCCAGAAGGTGAACGCGGCGAGCCCGTCGGAGAACAGCCGGACGTGGCAGGTGCGCTGCACCACGTAGTAGGACGCCGCGAACAGGGCCGAGCCGCCGAAGGCGAAGATCACGGCGTTGGTGTGCAGCGGGCGGAGCCGGCTGTAGGTCAGCCACGGCACGTCGAAGTTCAGGGCCGGCCACAGCAGCTGTGCGGCGATGATGACGCCGACCAGCATGCCGACGATGCCCCAGACGACCGTCATGAGGGCGAACTGGCGCACCACCTTGTCGTTGTAGGTCTCGACGCGTTCCATTGGTAGATGTCCCCGCAGGCTGAGAGGAGGGTGCGTGGCATGCGCCGGGCGCGACGCCGGTTGGCCGTTCGAATGCTACTTTTCGCCGACGAGGCCGAGACATACGGGAATTCCACTTCGCGCCACGGTCCCGCGAAGGCCGCCCGGGCACGGGCGGCGTCGGCCTGAGGCGGCCGGTCGGCCGCTCGCGTAAAATCCCGGACCGTACCGACTGCACAAGGCCCGACGATGCATCCCTACCGCGCCCCGCTCGCCGACATCCGCTTCACGCTCCACGAGGTCCTGCATGCTGCGCACCATTACGCCGAAATCGGCCGCGAGGACCTGAACGCGGAGTTCATCGACAGCGTGCTGGAGGAGGCCGCGCGGTTCGCGGAGGGGGTGGTCGCGCCGACCAACGAGGCCGGCGACCGCATCGGCGTGCGCTTCGAGGACGGCCGCGTGATCACGCCGCCGGGCTTTGCCGAGGCCTACCGGCGGTTCGTCGACGACGGCTGGGCCGCGCTCTGCGGGCCCGGGGACTTCGGCGGCCAGGGGCTGCCCGAGAGCTTCGGCGGCCCGGTCGGCGAGCTGTTCGTCTCGGCCAACATGAGCTGGAAGATGTACAGCGGCCTGACCGACAGCGCCGTGCTGTGCCTGGAGCGGCATGCGCCGGAGGACCTCAAGCGGCTCTACCTGCCGAAGATGGTCGCCGGCACCTGGACCGGCACGATGTGCCTGACCGAGTCGCAGGCGGGGACCGACCTCGGCCTGCTCAGGACCCGCGCCGAGCCGGATGGCGAGGGCGGCTATCGCATCAACGGGACCAAGATCTTCATCACGAGCGGCGAGCACGACCTGACGGGCAACATCGTCCACCTCGTGCTCGCGCGGCTGCCCGACGCGCCCGCGGGCACCCGCGGGATCAGCCTGTTCCTCGTGCCGAAGTACCTGCCGGACGAGGCGGGCGAGCCGGGCGAGCCGAACGGCGTGAGCTGCGGCCGGATCGAGGAGAAGATGGGCATCCACGGCTCCGCCACCTGCGTCATCAACTTCCAGGACGCCCGCGGCTGGCTGATCGGCGAGCCGAACGCCGGCCTGAAGTGCATGTTCGTCATGATGAACCACGCCCGTCTCTGGGTCGGGCTGCAGGGGCTCGCGCAGGCGGAGCGCGCGCTGCAGGCCTCGGTGGCCTACGCCCGCGAGCGCCGGCAGGGCAGGGCGGCGCGCGGCGGCGAGCCGGGCACGTCCGCCGACCTGCTGATCCAGCATTCCGACGTGCGCCGCATGCTGCTGACGCAGAAGGCGCTGGTCGAGGGCGCGCGCGTGCTCACCTACTTCGCGGGCATGCAGATGGACAAGGCGGCGTACCATCCGGATCCGGAGGAACGCCGCCGCGGCGCGGACCTGCTGGCGATCCTGACGCCGGTCGTGAAGTCCTTCGTGACCGATGCGGGAGTGGAGGTGGCGAACCTCGGCATCCAGGTGCACGGCGGCCACGGCTACATCCGCGAGACCGGGGTGGAGCAGTTCCTGCGCGACGCGCGCATCGCCTGCATCTACGAGGGCACCAACGGCGTGCAGGCGCTCGACCTGCTCGGCCGCAAGGTGCTCGGCTCGGGCGGGCAGCTGGCGCGCCTGCTCGGCGGGTTGATCGGCTCGTTCTGCCAGAACCACGCCGGCTACGAGGAGATGGCCGACCTGGTGCCGCGGCTCGCCGGCCTGCTCAAGGCCTGGAGCGAGGCGACCGAGCGCGTGGCCCAGCGCGCCGCGCGCGACCCCGAGGAAGTCGGCGCGGCGGCGGTGGACTACCTGCAGCTGACCGGCTACCTGTGCCTCGCCTGGTGCTGGGCGAAGGTCGCGGCCGTCTCCATCGCGGCCCTCAAGCACGCGCCGCAGGACCGCGGCTTCTACGAGTCGAAGCTCGCCACGGCGCGCTTCTACTTCACCCGCGTGCTGCCCCGCGCCGACGCGCACCTCGACGCGCTCGACGCGGGAGCGGAGGCTGTGATGGCGCTTGCGGCCGAGCATTTCGGCTGAGCGCATGAGCACGGCCGATCACCGCAGCCGCCTTGCGCGGCTCACGCGCGCGCGCTGCGTCGTGGTGAAGATCGGCTCGTCGCTGCTGGTCGACGCGGACAGCGGCCGGCTGAACCGCGGCTGGCTCGAGTCGCTCGGCGCCGACGTCGCGCGGCTGCGCGGCCGCGGCCAGCAGGTCGTGATCGTCTCCTCCGGCGCGATCGCGCTCGGGCGCCGCCACCTGGGTCTCGCGCCTGGCCGCCTGAAGCTCGAGGAGAGCCAGGCGGCCGCGGCCGTCGGCCAGATCCGGCTCGCGCACGCCTGGAAGGAGGTGCTCGAGGCGCACGACCTGACCGTGGCGCAGGTGCTGCTCACGCTCGGCGATACCGAGGAGCGGCGGCGCTACCTGAATGCACGCTCGACGCTCCGCACGCTGCTCGGGCTCGGCGCCGTCCCCGTCATCAACGAGAACGACACGGTCGCTACCGCGGAGATCCGCTACGGCGACAACGACCGCCTCGCCGCGCGCGTCGCGCAGATGCTCGCGGCCGACTGCACCGTGCTGCTCTCCGACGTGGACGGCCTGTACACCGCGCCGCCGGGACGCGACCCGGCGGCGCGCTTCATCCCGGAAGTGGAGGAAGTCACGCCGGAGGTGCTGGCGATGGCCGAGGGGCCGGGCTCCGCCTACGGTTCCGGCGGGATGGCGACCAAGGTGGAGGCGGCGCGGATCGCGGTGGCGGCCGGCTGCCACCTGTGCATCGCGAGCGGGCGGGTCGCCGCGCCGCTGGCCGCGATCGAGTCCGGCGCGCGCTGCACCTGGTTCAGGGCGCACGGCGCGCCGGTCGCGCTGCGCAAGCAGTGGATCGGCGGCAGCCTGCGGCCTGCGGGGGACATCGTCGTCGACGAGGGCGCCGCGGCCGCGCTCGCCCGCGGCAAGAGCCTGCTGCCGGCCGGCGTGACCGCCGTGCGCGGCCGCTTCGAGCGCGGCGACGCGGTGCGCGTGCTGGACGCCGCGGGCCGCGAGCTCGCGCGCGGGCTGGTCGCCTACTCGAGCGTCGACGCGGAACGGATCCGCGGCCGCAAGAGCGCCGAGATCGAGTCCATCCTCGGATTCCGCGGCCGCGCCGAGATCGTGCACCGCGACGACCTGGTGGTCACTCGCAAGGAGACCGCATGAGCGCCGCCGACGTCGGCCCGATCATGGACAGGCTCGGCCGCGAGGCCGTGGCGGCGGCGCGCCTGCTGGCCCGCGCCGACGGCGGCAGCCGCAATGCGGCGCTGCTCGCGGCGGCCGCCTGCCTGCGCGCCCGCCTCGACTCGATCCTCGCCGCGAACGCACGCGACCTCGAGGCGGCCGCCGCGGCCGGCTTGAGCGGCGCGCTGGTCGACCGGCTTCGGCTCGATCCGGCGCGGGTCGAAGCCATGGCCGCGGGCCTCGAGCAGATCGCCGCGCTGCCCGACCCGGTGGGCCGGGTGCTCGCCGAGTGGACGCGGCCGAACGGGCTGGTGATCCAGCGCGTGTCCGTGCCGCTCGGCGTGATCGGCATCATCTACGAGAGCCGGCCGAACGTGACCGCCGACGCTGGCGCGCTGTGCCTGAAGTCCGGCAACGCGGTGATCCTGCGCGGCGGCACGGACAGCCAGCACTCCAGCCGCGCCATCCACGGCTGCCTGGTCGCCGGCCTCGAGTCGGCCGGCCTGCCGACGACCGCGGTGCAGCTCGTCCCGACCCAGGATCGCGCCGCGGTCGGCTACATGCTCGCCGGCATGACGGACTACCTCGACGTGGTCGTGCCGCGCGGCGGCAAGAGCCTGGTCGCGCGCGTGCAGCAGGAGGCGCGCGTGCCGGTGATCGGCCACCTCGAGGGCAACTGCCACGTCTACGTGGACCGCGCGGCGGACCTCAATATGGCGCGCGCCATCGTGCTGAACGCGAAGCTGCGCCGGACCGGCGTCTGCGGCGCCGCCGAGACGCTGCTGGTGGACCACGGCTGCGTGGTGACCCACCTCGCGCCGCTCGTCCGCGCGCTGCTCGACGCGGGCTGCGAAATCCGCGGCGACGCGGCGGTGCAGGCGGTGGACCCGCGCGTCGTGCCGGCCACCGAGGACGACTGGTACACGGAGTACCTGGACGCGGTGATCGCCGCGCGCGTGGTGGACGGTGTGGGCGAGGCGATCGAGCACATCGGCAAGTACGGCTCGGCGCACACCGAGTCCATCGTGACCGAGGACGCCGCCGCCGCGGAGCGGTTCCTCGCCGAGGTGGACAGCGCGATCGTGCTGCACAACGCCTCGACCCAGTACGCCGACGGCGGCGAGTTCGGCATGGGCGCCGAGATCGGCATCTCGACCGACCGCTTCCATGCGCGCGGCCCGGTGGGGCTCGAGCAGCTCGTGAGCTACAAGTACGTCGTCCGCGGCTCGGGCCAGGTTCGCCCGTAGGGGGCTGTCGACTTGGGGCTGACCCTTGCGCGCGGGCGGGATCCGGCGGTAGTGCCTGACTCGGTAGTGCCTGCACCGCGGCCGGGATTCGGCGGTTACGGTTGTTCTGGCTGAGCCTTGCGCGCGGGCGGGATCCGGCCTGGGCCACCACTGCGCTCGCTCGGCAAGAACTTACTCGCTCGCTCCGGGTGGCCCTGGCCACCTCGCCCGCGCGCAGTGACGTAACGCCCGATTTTTCGCCTCCCGAATCGGGCGAAGCCGCTCGCGCCGCGGCCGAGGTGGCGGGGGGCCCCGCAGCCGAGCGAATCAGCGGAGCGAGCCAGGGCGAGCGGAGCAGCGAGGCGAGGAGTGCCCCCCAGCCGGATCCCGGCCGCGGCGCAGGCACGACCGACTCAGCCAATTACGCCGGATCCCGCCCGCGCGCCGGGCACTGCCATATGCCACGTCAACGCCGGATCCCGGCCGCGGCGCCGGCACCACCAATTCAGCACATTTTCAGCGCATTCGGCCCGATCCCGCCCGCGCCAAGTCTCAGGCCGGCGGCGGGCCGCTGCCGCGTGCGTCGAGCTCGGCCCAGCGCGCGAACTTCTCCTCGAGCTCGCGCTCGATCGCCGCGAGCCGTTCGCGGTCGGCCTTGATCTGCGCCGCGCCCCGCTGGTGGTAGTCTGGCGCGCCCATGCGCGCCGTCAGCGCATGCTGCTCGGCCTCGAGGCGCTCGATCTCGCCCGGCAGGGCGGCGAGATCGCGGCTCTCCTTGTAGGACAGCTTCGTGCGCATCGCCGGCTTTGCCGCGGGCAGCGCCGTCGCCGGCGGTTTCGACTGCGATGCGGGCGGCCGCTGTGGTGCGGGGCGCTGCCGGATCCAGTCGCTGTAGCCGCCGACGTACTCCCGCCAGCAGCCGTCGCCCTCCGCCGCAATCACCTGCGTGACGACGTTGTCGAGGAAGCGCCGGTCGTGGCTCACCAGGAGCAGCGTCCCGGGATACTCCTGCAGGGTGGACTCGAGCAGTTCGAGCGACTCGATGTCGAGGTCGTTGGTCGGCTCGTCCAGCACCAGCAGGTTGGCGGGCCGCGCGAACAGGCGCGCCAGCAGCAGGCGGTTGCGCTCGCCGCCGGAGAGCATGCTGACGGGTGACTGCGCGCGCGCCGCAGGAAACAGGAAGTCGCCGAGATAGCTCACCACGTGGCGGCGGCGCCCGCCGGCCTCGACCCAGTCCGAGCCCGGGCTGATCGCCTCGGCCAGCGTCTGCTTGGGGTCCAGCGCTTCCCGCAGCTGGTCGAAGTAGGCGACCTGCAGTCCCGTGCCGAGCCGCACGCGGCCCGAGTCCGGCGCGAGCTGGCCCAGGATCATCCGCAGCAGCGTGGTCTTGCCGGCGCCGTTCGCGCCGACCACGCCGAGCCGGTCGCCGCGCATGACGGTGAGGTCGAGGTCGCGTACCACCGGTTCGCCGCCGAAGGACTTGCCCACATTCTCGAGCTGCGCGACCAGCTTGCCCGAGCGCTCGCCGGTATCGAGCGAGAGCTTCACGTCTCCGGCGCGCTCGAGCCGCGCGGCGCGCTGGCGGCGCAACTCCTCGAGCCGGCGGACCCGGCCCTCGTTGCGGGTCCGGCGGGCCTCCACGCCCTGGCGGATCCAGGCTTCCTCCTGCGCCCAGTACTTGTCGAATTTGCGCCGCGCGGTGGCCTCCGCGGCCAGCTCCTCTGCCTTGCGGCCCTCGTAGGCAGCGAAGTTGCCGGGGTAGGAGCGCAGCAGGCCGCGGTCGAGTTCGACGATCCGGGTGGCCACCCGGTCGAGGAACGCGCGGTCGTGGGTGATGACGATGGTCGTCGGTCCCTTGAGCAGCAGGTCCTCGAGCAGCGCGATGCCGTCGAGGTCGAGGTGGTTGGTCGGCTCGTCGAGCAGCAGCAGCTCCGGCTCGAGGGCGAGCGCCAGCGCGAGGGAGGCGCGCTTGCGCTCGCCGCCCGAAAGGGTCGCGGCTGAAGCGGTCGGGTCGGCACCGAACCGATGCAGGTACTCGGCCAGGCGGGTCATGCGTCGCCAGCGCTCGCGCTCGTCCGCGACCGCGTCGATGTCGCCGCGCCGGGCGAGGCTGTCCTGCAGTGTCGCCGCCGCAGGCAGGTCGGGCTCCTGCTCGACCCGCAGGATGGCCAGCCCGTCGCGGCGGCGAAGCTCGCCGCCATCGAGCGGCAGGCTGCCCTCGATCACCGCAAGCAGCGACGACTTGCCGCTGCCGTTGCGGCCGATCAAGCCGATGCGCTCGCCCTCTTCGACGGCGAGGCTGGCGGCGTCGAGCAGCGGGTGCAGCCCGAAGGCGAGCTCGGCCCCGGCGAGCGTGACGAGCGGCACGGCGAGGCCGAGCTCAGCCGCGCCGGCCCGGAGGATCCTCCGGCGTGACGTCGATCCCGCAGTACGCCGGGTCGACGTCGTGCAGCGAGCAGGCGGGCGAAGCGAACGGGCGCGCCGCCTGGGCTTGGCCCGAGGCGCCCCGAGCAAGCGAGTGCACGCGGGCGTGGCCCGCCGCGCGCAGGCGCTCGACCACGGCCAGGCTACGCACGCCGCGGGCGCAGACAACGAGGTAGTCCACGGCCGGCTCGAGCAGCGTGTTGGCCTCGGCCAGGAGGCGGTCGCCCGCACACGCGAGCACGATCTCGACCGGCAGCGGCGTCGCCTCGATCTCCTCGGCGCCGCGGATGTCGATGACCCGGAAGCCCTGGCGGACAGCTGCCGCGAGCGGCAGGTCGATCTCGAGGTCCGCGGGCGCGGACTCGGGCAGGCCATGGATGCGCGCGCAGCGCGGGCCCGAGCACTCGCGCGCGCGCGGCGCCTTGAGCCGCGTCTGCCGGAGGCCCAGCAGGTCGATCAGCAGCAGCTCGTCCTGCAGCTGGCCCGGCAGGTCGAGGAGGATCTTCAGCACTTCCATGGCCTGCAGGCTGCCGAGCACCGCAGGCACCGGCCCGAGCACGCCGCTTTCCGCGCAGTTGCCGACCAGGCCGTCGCGGGTCGCCTCCGGCCAGACGCAGCGCAGGCAGGAGCCGCCACGGTCCGGGCGCGCCACCTGCAGCTGCCCTTCGTACTGGTGCACGCTCGCGAGCACCGCCGGCTTGCCGGCGAGCACCGCCGCGTCGTTGACCAGGAACTTGGCGCGGAAGTTGTCGGTGCACTCCACCACCAGCTCGCCGAGCGCGAGCAGCGCCGCCGCGTTGCCGGCGTCGAGCTTCACCGCATGCGCACGAATGTCGATCCCGGGATGGGCGGCCGCGAGACGCTCGGCGGCCACGTCAGCCTTGCGCCGGCCGACGTCGCCGAGGCCGTAGAGCGGCTGGCGGTGCAGGTTGCTGGCCTCGATCCTGTCGCCGTCGACGACGTGCAGCGTTCCGACACCGGCGGCGGCGAGATAGGCGAGCACGGGGCAGCCCAGGCCACCGGCGCCGACGACCACGACCGAGGCGGCGGCGAGGCGGCGCTGGCCCGCCTCGCCGACTTCCGGGAGCGCGACCTGACGGGAATAGTCCGGACGCACTGGACGGCTTCCGGCATGCGCGTGCGTATGACCGTGGTCGTGGTCGTGCGCGTGCTGCGCCGCCTCCGCGCAGCGCTCGCAGTTGACCCAGCCCGAGTCGCCGTCCGCGTAGTGTTCCTTCTTCCAGATCGGGACGCGGTGCTTGACCTCGTCGATGATGTAGCGGCAGGCGGCGAAGGCCTCGGCGCGGTGGCCGCTCGCCACGCCGACCCACACCGCGAGCTCGCCGAGACCGAGCTCGCCGATCCGGTGCACGCAGCGCGCGCGGCGCACGCCGAAGCGGTCTACGGCCTCCGCGACGATGCGCTCGCCCTCGCGGACTGCCAGCGCCTCGAAAGCCTCGTAATCCAGGCGCTCGACGCGACGGCCCTCGTTCTCGTTGCGCACCCAGCCCTCGAAGGAGGCATAGCCGCCGCAGGCCGGGTCGGCGAGCGCCTCGGCGTAGCGCGCCGGTTCGAGCGGCCCGCGGCTGAACTCGAAGGCGCTCATCCGCCGGCCACCGGCGGGATGAACACGATCTCGTCGCCGTCGGCGAGCGGCCGCGCCCAGTCGGCGAACTCGCCGTTGACGGCCAACTTCAGCTGCTCGCGCGCCAGCGTGAAGCCGTGGCGGGCCGCGAGCACCTCGTAGAGCGCCGCCGGGTCGCCGGCGGCTTCGACTTCCTCGGTGGCGCGACCGGCCTGCTCGCGCAGGATCGCGTAGTACTGCAGCCGCACGCGGGCCATCAGCGTGCCTCCAGCGCGGCTCGCGCGGCGGCCAGCTCTGCCGGCGTGTTCACGTTGTCGAGCGCGCATGGGTCCGGCAGGTCGATCAGCGCCGCGTCCGACTGGATCAGGAACTTGCGCGGGCAGTGCCGGCCGGCGGCGACGAACTCCGCGAGCGGCTTGCGGCTCGTCGGCTCCCACACCGCGCACAGCGGCTCGGGCAGCCCGTCGTGCGCGCTGCGGTAGGCCGTCGCCAGCTGGTCCGGCGCGCGACGCGAGAGCAGGTGCTCCAGCGTGGCGTGGTCCGCGAACGGCAGGTCGCAGGCGAGCACCAGCCAGGCCGCCTCCGGATGCGCGGCCTGCGCCGCCATGATCCCGGCGACCGGGCCGCTGCCCGCCTCACCGTCCAGGATGTGCGGCCGGCCCGCGCGCAGCGGATCGGCCGCCTGGTCCGCACGAAGCGACACGAAGGCCCGCTTCGTGACCGCCGCCAGCAGCTCGAAGGCGCGATCGAGGGCCGGGCGGCCCTGCCAGCCGAGCGCCGCCTTGTCGCGGCCCATGCGGGTCGAGCGGCCACCGGCGAGCACCAGCCCGAACACGGCGCTCACGGCGCAGGCTCCGCGGCATCGAAGTCGCGCTTGCCACCGGTCTTCGCCAGCAGCCGGACGTCAGTGACGACGATGTCGTGCGACAGCGCCTTGCACATGTCGTAGACCGTGAGCGCGGCGACCGAGGCGCCGGTGAGCGCCTCCATCTCGACGCCCGTGCGGTGGTGGACGGACACCGTGCAGCGGACCTGCACGTCGCCGGCCGGGTCCATCCCGAGCTCGACCGCGCAGTTCTCGATGCCGAGCGGATGGCAGAAGGGGATCAGCTCGTGGGTGCGCTTGGCCGCCAGCGTGCCGGCGACGATGGCCGTGTGGAACACCGGGCCCTTGCGCGTGCTGAAGCCCGCCGCCCGCAGCTCGACAGCGACCGCGGGCGGCAGCCGCACGGTCGCCGCGGCGGTGGCCGTGCGCAGCGTGACCGCCTTGCCGCTCACGTCCACCATCGCGGGCCGGCCGGACTCGTCAACGTGGGTCAGCCTGCTCATGGGCGCCTTCATCCGCCGATGTAGTACATCTCGATCTTCTCGGCCGGCTGCCCGTCGCGCAAGGCCTGGCGCAGCTCGCTGTAGCGGTCGACCCTCCCGCGCCAGGCCCCGGCGATGAGCCCGGCCAGGGCCGCGTCGTCCGCGCCGGCGCGCAGCGGAGCGCGCAGGTCGGTTCCGCGGGTCGCGAACAGGCAGGTGTACAGCACGCCTTCCGACGACAGCCGGGCGCGCGTGCAGTCGCCGCAGAACGGCTGAGAGACCGAGGACACGAAGCCGACCTCGCCGGCGCCGTCGGCGAAGCGATAGCGCTCGGCCACCTCGCCGCGGTAGCTGCCCGCGACCGGGACCAGCGGCCAGCGCGCCTCGATCACGGCCTTGAGCTCGCGCGAGGGCACCACGCGGGCCGGCTCCCAGTGATTGCGGTTGCCGACGTCCATGTACTCGATGAAGCGGACGACGACGCCGCTGCCGCGGAAGCGCTCGACCAGCCCGAGCGCGCTGTCCTCGTTCACGCCGCGCTGGATGACCGCGTTGACCTTGACGGGCGCGAGCCCCGCCTCGCGCGCCGCGGCGATGCCGTCGAGCACGCGCTCGAGGCCGTCGAAGCCGCCGCTCATGCGCCGGAAGGTCGCCGGGTCCAGGCTGTCGAGGCTCACGGTCACGCGCCTGAGGCCGTTCGCCTTGAGCTCGGCGGCGTGCTGGGCGAGCAGCACGCCGTTGGTGGTGAGCGCGAGGTCCTCGACGTCAGGCAGCGCGGACAGCTCGCCGACGAGGTCGGCGATTCCCTGTCGCAGCAGCGGCTCGCCGCCGGTCAGGCGCAGCTTGCGCACGCCGAGCGGGGTGAACAGCCGCGCGAGGCGCACGATCTCGTCGAAGGACAGGCGCGCCGCCGCCGGCAGGAAGCGGTAGCTCTCGTGGAAGGTCTCCCGCGGCATGCAGTACGGACAGCGGAAGTTGCAGCGGTCCATGACCGAGATGCGCAGGTCGTGCAGCGGGCGGCCCAGCGTGTCGCCGAGCGGGCCGCCGCCCGCGCTTTGCTGGAATCTGAGGGGCTGCTCGCGGACCAAGGGATCACCAGGAGTGGAACGGAGCCAGTGTCCCCCGCGCATGGGTCGCGGGTCCAGGCGGGAGTTCGAGGAAGCCGCTGGTGCCGGCCAGCGCGTTGAAGTCGCCCGAGCCCTGGGTCGGGCGCGGGCGGGCCCAGGCGCGACCCTCAGGGTCGTGCAGCAGCTCGACCGGCAGGAACCACGCGAGGGCTGGACGGAACGAGACCTCGTCCGTGAGCGCGGCGCAAGGCGGCGCAGCCGCGGGCAGGCCGCGCGCGAGGCCGAGCGCCGGCAGCACGTAGCGCACCGCGCAGACGAGCACCGACACCGGGTTGCCCGGCAGCCCGAAGACCGGCTGGCCGGCTGGGGCGATGCCGAACCACATCGGCTTGCCGGGGCGCTGCGCCACGCGGTGGAAAACCTCGCGCACGCCGAGGCGCGCGAGCACCCGCGGCACGTGGTCGAAACGTCCCATGGACACGCCGCCGGAGAGCACCAGCGCGTCGTTGCGATCGAGGGCGCCGGCGATGGCCGCGGCGATCGCGTCCTCGTCGTCGGGCGCATGGGCGTCCTCGACCTGCGCGCCGGCGCGCGCGGCGAAGAGCGACGCCAGCGCGTAGGGATTGGAGCGGCGCACCTGGTGGCCGAGGACCGGACCGCCGGGCTCGACCAGCTCGTCGCCGGTGGAGATCACCGCGACGCGCGGCGCGCGCGTCACCTCGACCGTGGCGAGTCCCGCCGACGCCACGATCGCGACCTCCGGGGCGCGCAGCAGCGCGCCTTCCGCCAGCAGCAGGTCGCCCGCGCGCGCGTCCGTGCCCTGCCGGTGAACGTGTTGCCAGGCCTGTGCGCGAACGCCAGGCCCGACCTCCGCCCAGTCCGCGTCGCGGACGAGGTCCTCGACGGGCACGACGGCGTCGCAGCCGGGTGGCAGCACGGCGCCCGTCATCACCTCGAGGCAGGCGCGTGGATCCGCGAGCCGGCGCGGCGGCTGGCCGGCGGCCTGGATGCCCTCCACCCGGAAGCGCCGGCTGCCGGCGGCGAGCACGGCGTGGTCGAGGGCGATACCGTCCATCGCCACCCGGTCGAAGGGGGGCGCGTCGCGTTCCGCCCGCACCGGCGCGCGCAACACCCGGCCGCCGCAGGCGCCGAGCGCGACCCGCTCGGTGGGCAGCGGCGCGACCCGCGCCGCGATCGCGGCCGACGCCTCGGCCGGCGTGAGCACGGGGACGCTACTTCTTCTTGCCTTCGTCCCGCGAGTTGAAGGCGCGCAGCTGCTCGTTGAAGTTCTGGGCGACCTGCTCCGCGTGGTCTACCGCGGCGTTGTTCTTCTGCGCCTGCATGGCGCGCAGGCGCTGGCGGTCAGGCTCGGCGAGCTCGGGGTTGGCGAGGACGGACTGCAGCTCGAGCTCGAGGCAGGTGTTGTAGGCGGCGATGTCGGCGTCGAACTGCTTGACCGCGGCAAAGGCCTCGACCATCTGGTCGCGGGTCGCCGTGCGGCCGTCGGGCAGGCTCTCCGGGGGGCGCGGATAGATGCAGGTGTTCTGCGCGGCGGCGCCGGCGGCGGCGAGCGCCAGGACCGCGGCCAGCGCGACGCGCGGCAGGGTGGGGCTCATGGATGCAGGCTCCTCGACAAGGGGCCCCGCAGTCTAGCGCAGCGCCGCGGCGGCGGGCACCCCGCCGTCGCAGGAGCCCGATCCGCTATGCTGGCAGCCGTGCGCCGGGCCTTCGTCATCCGTCACGTCGCTTTCGAGGACCTCGGCAGCCTCGGCCCTGCGCTCGGCCGCCACGGCTACCGGATCCAGCTCGCCGACGCAGGCGTGGACCCGCTCGAGGAGGCTCGCGCCGCCCAGCTGCTCGTGGTGCTCGGCGGGCCGATCGGCGCCCACGACGATGCGAGCTACCCGTTCCTCGCAGAGGAGGCGGCGCTGCTGGCCGCGCGGCTCGCCGAAGGGCGCGCCACGCTCGGCATCTGCCTGGGAGCGCAGCTCATGGCGCGCGCCCTCGGAGCCCGCGTCTACCCTGCGTCCCGGCGCGAGGTCGGCTACGCCCCGCTGGAGCTGACGGCCGCCGGGCGCGCCTCGCCGCTGCGCCATGTCGACGGCGGCCTTGCCCAGGTGCTGCACTGGCATGGCGATACCTTCGACCTGCCCCCCGGCGCGGACTGGCTCGCATCGACCCCGGACTGCCCGCACCAGGCGTTCGCGGTCGGCGGTAGCGCCCTGGCGCTGCAGTTCCATGCCGAGGCGGAGGCGGCGCGCCTCGAACGCTGGCTGGTCGGCCATGCGGTGGAGCTCGCCGCCGCCGGGATCGCGCCCGCCGACCTGCGCGAGCAGGCGCGCCGGCACGGCCCCGCGCTCGAGCGGCAGGCCGCGCTGCTGTGGGACGGCTGGCTGGACGGCATGGCGCGGTGAGTGGCGACTTCACGCCGGGTCGCGCCGTCGAGCTGGCGCCGGGAATCCGGCGCGTGGTCGCGCGCAACCCCGGGCCGCTCACGGGGCCGGGCACCAACACCTATCTCGTCGGCGTGGAGGAGATCGCGGTCGTCGATCCCGGCCCGGCCGACCCGCTGCACGTCGAGGCGATCGTGGCTGCCGCCGGCGGCAGCATCGGCTGGGTGCTCGCGACCCACACCCATCGCGACCACTCGCCGGCCTGCCTGCTGCTGCGCGAGCGCACCGGCGCCATCGTGGTCGGCCGACGCGGTCCGCGCGACGGGCGCCAGGACCGCCGATTCGCGCCGGACCTGGAGCCCGGCGACGGCGAGCGGGTGCTAATCGAGGGTTTTTCGCTGCGCTGCGTGCCGACGCCGGGCCATGCCTCGAACCACGTCTGCTGGCTGGTCGAGGAGAGCGGCTGGCTGATGAGCGGCGACCACATCCTCGGCGACGTGAGCCCGGTGATCCTGCCGCCGGACGGCGACATGGGCGACTACCTCGACTCACTGGCGCGGCTGCGGGCGCTGCCGCTTTCGCGCATCGCGCCGGGCCACGGCCCCGTGATCGACTCGCCCGTCGGGGCGATCGATGCGCTGGTCGCCCACCGGCTGCGGCGCGAGGCGCGCGTGCTCGCCGCGCTCGACGCGGCGCAGCCGGCCGCCCTCGACGATCTCCTGCCCGGCGTGTACGCGGACGTCGACGCGTCGTTGCACGAGCTCGCGCGCAACACGCTGCTCGCCCATCTCATTCGCCTCGAGCGGCTCGGCAGGGCCGAACAGGCGGGGCCGGGCTGGCGGCGCACGGCGGCCGGATGAGCGGCATCGGCGTGACGCTGTCGCGCTGCAGCCTGCGGCTCGGCGGCCGGGCGGTGCTGCGCGAGGTCAGCCTCGCGCTGCGCTCCGGCGAGAAGTGGCTGCTGGCCGGCCCGAACGGCGCCGGCAAGACGCAGCTCCTGAAGCTTCTTGCCGGCCTGCGCTGGCCGACGCCGGACGGCCGCGGCCAGCGCCGCTACGAGGACGCGCGCGGCCGGCCGCTCGAGCTCGTCGAGGCGCGCCAGCACATCGCCTACGTCGGCGCCGAGTCGCAGGACAAGTACTCGCGCTACGGCTGGAACCACACGCTCGGCGAGGTCGTGGCCACCGGCCTGTTCGGCACCGACATCCCGCTCGACGAGCCCGACGCCGGCCAGCGCCGGCGGGTCGCGGCGCTGTTGCGGCGTTTCGGACTCGCGGACGCTTCGGGTCGGCGGATGCTCGAGGCGTCCTATGGCCAGCGCCGGCTGGCGCTGGTGGCGCGCGCGCTGGCCGGCCGGCCTCGGCTCCTGCTCCTCGACGAGGCCTTCAACGGCCTCGACGACCTCCACCGCCGGGCGCTGGGCCGCGCGCTGTCCGGACTGCTGCGGGGAGCCACGACGCTCGTCGCGACGGCGCATCGCGTGGAGGACGTGCCGCGGGGCATCGGCCACGCGGCCTGGGTCGAAGCCGGCCGCTTGCGGAGGATCGCGCCGGCCCGGCTCGCGGCGCGGCTCGAGCGGCGCGAGCGGCGCGCGCTGCCCCGCGTGCCGCGGGCGGGGCAGGGGTCACGGGCGGCCTGGATCGCGCTCCAGGAGGCGTGGGTCTACCGCGAGGACACGCCCGCGCTGCGCGGCCTCGACTGGCGTCTCGCGGACGGCGAGCACTGGGTGGTGACCGGCCGCAACGGCAGCGGCAAGAGCACCTTCCTCGGCACGCTCTACGGCACGCACCCCGTCGCGCTCGGCGGGCGCGTGCTGCGGCGCGGCCAGCCGCCGGGCACGCCGCTCGAGGAGATCCGCGCCGGCATCGGCCTCGTTTCGCCGGAGCTGCAGGCCGACTACGACGCCGGCGCGACGCTCGAGGAAATCGTGGTCAGCGGCCTGCGCGGCTCGGTCGGCCTCGACGCGCCGGCGACGCGGGCGGAACTGCGCGCGGCCCGGCGCGCGCTCGAGCGGCTCGATCTCGGGCGCCTGGCCGGGCGGCGCCCGCGCGAGCTGTCCTACGGCGAGCTGCGGCTCGCGCTGATCGCGCGGGCCTGGGTGCACGAGCCGAAGCTGCTGCTGCTCGACGAGCCCTTCACCGGCCTCGATCCGGCGCGGCGCGCGCGGCTGCGCGCGGCGCTGTCGTCGCTGGCGCGCGGCGGCACGCGCCTCGTGCTGGCGCTGCACCACCAAGACGACGCTCCGCCGGCCTGCAACCGGCGGCTGCACCTGGTGCGCGGGCAGGGCAGGGTGCTGCCCTGGCCGGCTACTTCTCGCCGTTGATGTAGCGGTCGAGCTCGCGGTGGAAGTGGCGGATGCGCACTTCCTGCTCGCTCCACAGCGGGCCCTTGAAGCCGCGTGAGCGGCTGCCGGCGCCGACCGCGGCAACGAGCTCGACGTCCTGGTCGAGCACCTCGCCGAGGTCGGGGTTCACGCCCTCCGGCACGTGCTCGATCTTCGGCCGCGTGCGGCCGGTGACGTCGGTGCCCTTGGGCAGGCCCATCCAGCCCGGCACGAAGTAGTCCGGGTCGTCGACGTAGCGGAACATCGTGATGTTGTCGTAGTAGAACTTCCGCGGGTCGTCCGGGTGCGGCAGGAAGCGCATGATGAACACGCCTTCCGGGTGGCAGCCGATCTGCACGTTCGGGAACAGGCCCGTGGCCCAGCTGTCTGTGAGCTGCCCGTCGGTGAAGGCGTCGTAGTGGTCGAGCCCGAGCCGCTTCGCGCGCGCGCGCTTCGCCTTCTGCACCGCGGCGCGCACCTCCGCCGGGCTGCCCTTGAACTCGTCCGGGTTCATGCCGGCCTCGCGCATCATGTAGGCCTGCCCCGGGTTGATGGCCTTCTGCTCGCCGACGCGGTGCGAGGCGTTGCAGATCGGCACGATCATCCGGCTGAAGCCGTTCGGATAGAGGTCGTACTGGCTGTAGTCCTCCATCACGCCCTGCGTCTGCGGGTGGATGTGCGGCAGGTGGTAGGTCTCGTAGAAGGAGTCGACGCCCACCTTCCAGTTCGCGTTCCAGGTGCTGCGGACGTGGCGGACCGCGTGCATCCTGTCGATCTGGTAGGCCTCGAGGTAGCCCTTCGGCAGGCCGATCCAGTCGGCGAGCGGCGGGGCCTTGCCGTCCATGTTCACGAACACGAGGCCGGCGTGCACGCCGCAGCGGACCTCGGTCATGCCCGGGCGGTGCGCGACGAGCTGCGGCGAGAAGGTCTCCTCGTCGGTGATGCACTTGAGCCTGCCGTCGCACTCGAACTGCCAGCCGTGGAAGGCGCAGGTGAACTGCGCGACGCTGCCGAACTCGTTCAGCGCGATGCGGTTCGCGCGGTGCGGGCAGACGTTGTAGAAGGCCTTGACGCCGCCGTCGGCCTGGCGCACCACCAGGATCGACTCGTGGCCGACCTCGAAGGTGAAGTAGTCGCCTTCCTCCGGGATGTCGGACGTTATGCCGGCGAGCAGCCAGACCCGGGGCCACAGCCGCTCCCACTCCCGGCGCATGAAGTCCGCCGAGTGGTAGCGGGACGGATCGGGCACGTCGAGTCCGTTGTCCACCGGAGGCTGCTTCGCCTCGAGGGAGCCTGCGGGCGCGTCGGGGTTCACGCGGAAGTCGAAGCTCATGTCGTACCTCGGCAATCGGGGGCGATGGGCCGCGCGACGCCGCCCATCGCGGCTCGCCTCCGTCGACTATACCGCGCGTGGACAAAATATAAACAGTCGTGACTGTTTGTTTGATGCCCCGGCCGCACGCGGCTCCACCGTGGTGCGAAAGGCGTCCCTCGTGGTGCGCCGCAAAACGAAATGATCGTGACTTTTTCGCAACAGCATGCCCTGGACTGCTGGGCGCACGACGCATCAAAGCGGAATCCCGAGGGTTTTCTCCGCTCGCCGCTGCTGCGGACAGAAAAAACAGGACGGATTGATTTTTTTGTGTCCGCGCACCACACTGGCGCGGGATCGTCGAATGCCCCGATCGCGTCACGCGTTGCGGCAGGCCCGGTGGGCCCGCAGCGGGACTCCACTCGGGGCCGCCCAGTCATACATCCGGAGGGGAACATCCATGTCGATTGAACTGAGACGAGCGGTTTCCGTTGCCCTGCGCGCCGCGCTCGTCGCCGGCGCCGCCGCCGCCGCGCTGCCGCAGGCCGCACAGGCCCAGGCGGCGGAAGTGAGGCTCGAGGAAGTCACGGTCACCGCGACGCGGCGGGCGGGCGAGACCGCGCTGCAGCGTACGCCGGTGTCCGTCTCGGCCGTGACCTCGAACGACATCGACCGGATGGTCGCCAAGGACATCTCGGGCATCGCGAGCTCCGTGCCGGGCTTCTCGGCGGCGCGCGTGACGGCCTTCAACGCCGCGTCGTTCGCGATGCGCGGCGTGGGCGTGACCGACATCATCGTCTACCAGGACTCGCCGGTCGGCGTGCAGGTGGACGACTTCGTCATGCCGAGCGTGCAGACGCAGCTGCTCGACACCTTCGACATCGCCCGCGTCGAGGTCCTGCGCGGCCCGCAGGGCACGCTGTTCGGCAAGAACACCACCGGCGGCGCGGTGCAGATCGTCACCAAGCGCCCGGACATGGCTGAATTCGGCGCGGACCTGCGGGTCGGCTACGGCAGCTTCGGCGCGGTCCGCGTGCAGGGCGCGGTGGACATCCCCATCGTCGAGGACGTGCTCTCGGTGCGCGTGGTCGGCGGTTACGCCGAGTCCGACGGCTACTACCGCCTCGGCGCGACCTACGGGCCGATCAACACCTTCAATTTCAACCCGGCCTTCGGGCCGATCGGGCCGATCAACATCCCGGGCATCACGGGCGCGAGCGGCGCCGGCACCGGCGAGCGTTCGGGCGGCGAGGACGTGCAGAACGGTCGCATCAAGGCGCAGTGGAACGCGACCGAGAACCTCACCTTCCTGCTGCAGTACGAGTACATGCGCGATCGCTCCGACGCGGTGCCGGCCTTCAACGACACGCCGCCGGACGGTCCCTACCTGTGGAACACTCTCGGCTTCACGCGGCCGTCGGGCGACCCGCTGGACAACATGGGCTCGACCCAGCGCAGCGACTCGCTGCTCGCCATGGACCAGGGCCAGGAGATCGACGTCGACGGCTACTACCTGAACGTCGAGTGGGACCTCGGCACGCACAAGCTCTTCGGCATCGCCGGCAAGCGCGACCAGTACGAGCACCTGCCGAACACCTACACCGGCGCGGCGGCGCTCAACACCATCACCGGCGAGCCGCTGTCGCTGTTCGACGCGACCCGCGACACCGACCGCGAGACCACGCAGTTCGAGCTGCGCCTCGCCTCGCAGCTCGACGGGCGCTTCAACTACGTGGTGGGCGCGTTCCAGCAGACGAACGACGCCAAGTTCTGCGTGGTGCAGTTGCTCGGCTTCGTGGACCTGATCACCAACTGGGCGGCCGGCGGCCTGCCGCCGCAGTTCCTCAACAACTCGCCCCAGATCCTCTGCAACCAGCAGGATTCCGACTCGCTGGCCGGCTACCTCGACGTCACCTTCGACGTCACCGACAAGTTCCAGCTCGGCGCCGGCTTCCGCTACACGCGCGACGAGCGGTCCTGGAAGGGCCGCACACAGGTCGGCGTCGACCTGCTGGACGACAACCAGTTCAACGGCAGCCTGTCCATCGACGACCTCGGCAAGCCGCTCGACGCGGCGAACTTCAGCCGCTTCCCCGGCGGCGTGATCGTCGATTCCTCCACGCCCGGCTTCGAGAACCTGGAGCGGACGTGGAGCGAGCCGAGCTGGCGCGTCACCGGTTCGTACCAGGCGACCGAGGACCTGTTCTCCTACCTGACGGTGTCCTACGGCTACAAGGCGGGCGGCTACAACGACCAGACCGGCACCAGCGGCCTGATGGTCCCGACGCTGACGCGACCCGTCGATCCCGAGTTCGCGACCAACTACGAGCTCGGCCTGAAGTACCAGTCGCCGGGCGGCCGGCTGCGCGTCAACCCGACGATCTTCTACACCGAGTACGAGGACGCCCAGCGCGCGGTGAACATCATCACCGTGAAGGACGGCGCGCAGTTCCAGGAGACGGTGTTCTACAACGCGGCCGAGGTCGAGTCGAAGGGTGCCGAGCTCGAGATCCAGGCGCTGCTCACGGACAACCTTCGCGTGCGCGCCCAGATGTCCTATCTCGACGCCAAGTACAAGTCGTTCGCGATCAACCAGCCGGGCCTCGTCGACCCGGTCAGCGGCGGGCAGATCCTGCCCTTCAACGAGGACTTCTCGGGCCTGCCCGTGCCGCGCTCGCCGGAGAAGATGGGCTCGATCCAGGCGACCTACATGTTCAGCCTGCCGGCCGGCACGCTCGACGTCTCGGGCGAGGTGTACTACGAGGACGCCAACCTCTTCTACATCTCGGCGGCCGGGCGCGAGTACGACGCCTACCTCAACGCGAAGACGCTGCTCAACGCGTCGCTGACCTACAGCGACAACGACGACCGCTACTTCGTGCGCGTGTACGGCAAGAACCTGTCGGACAAGCGCTACCGGGTCGCCTCGCAGTCGGTGGCGACGCTGTGGACCCACACCCAGTGGGGTGCTCCGCGCAGCTTCGGCATCGAGGTGGGGCTCAACTTCGGACAGTGACCGGGGGCGAGCCTTGCGAAGGAAAGGGCCGGCGCGAGCCGGCCCTTTTTCTTCGCGTGGCAGGGACGGTCGCTACTTCCGCCGGGCGTGGCCGGCGGCGGACCGCTCGACGGACGGAAACGGATACGGGCCCTAGGGCACGAACGGGCAGTAGGGCTCCTTCTCCACGAGGCCGAGCAGGAAGGAGAGCTTGGCCATGCCGGCGACGATCGCCATGACCACGCCGAGCTCGAGGATCTCGGGCTCGCTGAAGTGCGCGCGCAGCCGCGCGAACAGCTCCGGCGACACGTCGCCGTTCATGTTGGTGAGCACCATCTGGTCGGCGTAGGCGAGCACCGCCTTCTCGGCCTCCGTGAACGGGCCGTCGGCGTGGGTGCCCGCGATCATCGAGTCCACCTGCGCCTGCGTGACGCCGGCCTCGAGCGCGCCCGGCACGTTCTGCTTGTTGCAGGTGCGGCAGCCGTGGACGATCGAGAGGCGCAGCCTTGCCAGCTGCTTGTAGCGCTGCGCGACCCGCCCGCCGAAGAACACCTTGACGTAGAACTCGTTCATCACGAGGTTCATGAGCTCGGGCGCCTGCGCGAACACCTCGATGAAGGTCGGCTCGCCGGTCAGCTTGTGGAGCATGTCCCAGGCGGGCTTGAAGTCCTCCGGGAGCCTGTCCCGCGGCGTGCGGGTGAAGAGCGTGTCGGCCATGCGGTCCCCCTCGGTGCTATCGCTGCGAAACGCGGAACCAGTCCGGGATGCCGCCCGGCCACACGTCGCCCCACATCTGGTTGCCGCCGTCGACCACCAGCACCTCGCCGGTGATGAACTTGCCCGTCACCGGCAGGCCGACGTAGAGCACCGCCTGGGCGATGTCGAAGGCGTCGCCGTAGCGGCGCATGGGATTGGCGTCGCCGAAGCGCTCGGCGGCGCCCGGCGGGTAGACGTTGAGTCCCTCGGTCGCGATCGAACCGGGGGAGACGCAGTTGACGCGGATGCCGAGCGGCGCCCATTCCACGGCCACCGACTTGGACAGGTAGATCACGCCCGCCCGCGCCGCGCAGGTGTGCGCGACCTGCGGCATGCCGCGCCAGACGTTGGCCACGATGTTGACGACGGAGCCCTGCTGGCCACGGTCGCGCCACTGCCGC
The DNA here is from genome assembly GCA_964406445.1 of uncultured Steroidobacteraceae bacterium. Classification (GTDB taxonomy): domain Bacteria; phylum Pseudomonadota; class Gammaproteobacteria; order Steroidobacterales; family Steroidobacteraceae; genus SG8-30. Next base: position 38,319 of record CAYORU010000005.1, on the reverse strand, counting down.
GCGGCGGCCTGCATCATCCACCAGGTGCCGTTCAGGTTGGTGTCGATGACGGCGTTCCAGCCCTTCACCGAGTAGTCGATCGCGGCCTGCGGAAACTGTCCGCCGCCGTTGTTGACCAGCAGGTCGAGCCGCCCGTGGCGCTCGAAGGTCTCGGCCATCAGCGTGGCAACCTGCTCCGGATCGCGGATGGTCATGGCCTTGATGCCGACCTCGCGGCCGATGAGGCGCCCGATGGCGTCTGCGGTCGAGCGCAGCTTCTCTTCGCGCCGGCCGCAGATGACCACGCTCGCGCCGAGGCGCGCGTACAGGAATGCCATCGCGCGGCCGAGGCCGCTGCCGCCGCCGGAAACGAGGCACACCTGGCCGTCGAGAAGGTCGTCCCGGAAGGCGTGCGGCTGCGCGGCGAGCTCCGCGTCGGTGAAGCCCCAGCGTGGACGCTCGAGGTCATTGGCAGGGTCGAGGGGAGTGGTCGCTGCCATGCCGGGATCTCCAGCGCCGCTCACAGGCGGCTCAATCCGAACAGGGAAACGCTGGCGACATTGCGATTGGGGATGCCGCCGAGGTTGTGGGTCAGGCCGAGGGTGGGCGCGGCGAGCTGGCGCTCGCCGGCGCGGCCGAGGAGCTGGTTGTAGACCTCGTAGGCCATGCGCAGGCCGGAGGCCCCGACCGGGTGGCCGAAGCACTTCAGCCCGCCGTCGGTCTGGCAGGGATTCCGGCCGTCCCGGTCGTAGGCGCCGTCGAGGATGTCGAAGGCCGCGCGGCCCTCGTCCGACAGGCCGAGGTCCTCCATCAGCACCAGCTCGGTGATCGAGAAGCAGTCGTGCACCTCCATCACCGACACTTCGCTGCGCGGGTCGCGCACGCCGGCCTCCGCGTAGGCGCGCCGCGCCGCCGCGCGCGTCGTCGGCGTGTGCGCGCCGTCCCAGCCGGCGTGGGAGAGCTCGTAGCCGTTCGAGGGCACCAGCTGCATCGCGCGGATGCTCACCACGTCGCGCCGGCCCAGCTCGCGCGCCTTCTCCGGCGTGGTGACGATCGCGCAGGCGGCGCCGTCGGAGACGCCGCAGCAGTCGAGGACGCCGAGCGGCCAGGCGATCATCGGCGCGGCCAGCACCTGCGCCTCGGTGATGCGCTTCCTGAGATGCGCCTTGGGCGCCAGCGCGCCGTTGTCGTGGCTCTTGACCGACACGCGCGCCATCGCGCGCTTGAGCTCGTCCATCGCGATGCCGTGCTTGGCGGCGTAGGCCGCCGCGAGCTGGGCGAAGGCGCCGGGCGGCGTGAAGCCGGGCTGCCAGAGGTCTTCGAAAGTGCCCTTGGTGCGCTCGGGCAGGCCGCCGAAGCCCGTGTCCTTCAGCTTCTCGACGCCCATCGCGAGCGCGAAGTCGCAGGCGCCGGCCGCCACCGCGTAGGCGGCGCCGCGCAGGGCCTCGGTGCCGGTGGCGCAGAGGTTCTCGACGCGGGTCACGGGAATCTGCGGCAGCCTCAGGGCCATCGACAGCGGCAGCGCGGACTTCGCGACGTTCTGCTCGTCGTAGAACACGCCGAGCCAGGCGGCGTCGAGGCGGTCGCGCTCGATGCCGGCGTCGGCCACGGCTTCCTCGAAGGCCTCGAGCATCAGGTCGTCGGCGCCGCAGTCCCAGCGCTCGCCGAAGCGCGAGCAGCCCATGCCGATGATCGCCACCTTGTCGCGGATGCCGGCGGCCATCACGCGCTCCCCGCCGGCGCCGCCTTCCAGAAATAGCGGCGGAAGCCGCGCACCCGGTCCACGTCCTTGAGCCTGAAGACGAAGCGCACCGGCGCGCCGACCCTGGCCTCGCCGGGCTCGAAGTCGGCGAACTCGATGAAGGCGTTGCCGCCGCCCTCGAAGCCGACGTTGCCGTACACGAGCGGCGGACGCGCGCTGTAGGCGAGCCAGTCCTCGGTGAAGGTCTTGATGCGCCCGGCGCCGTCGGCGAGGCGCTCGGCGTCCTGGGTGTCCGTGCGCCGGCAGTCCGGGTTGACGCAGACGCGGCTGCGCGGGAACTGCAGCGTGTTGCACTCGCGGCAGCGGCCGCCGGTGAACGCGGTGATCTCCTCGTGCTTGCGCCACAGGACGGTCATGGCAGTGCGGTTGTCCCGCTCCGCGCGCATGCCGAAGTCCACCGTGAGCAGGCCGCAGTGCGACAGGAATCGCGCGTAGCTCGTCTCCTCGCGTCGGTCCGCGAGCTGGGCCGCCGCGCCGCGGCCGGGCCGGAAGCCGGCGATCGCTTCCGTCGTGCGGAACAGCAGCGCGTCCACGCCCTGGCCGAAGCCGACCACGACGATCAACTCGCCCGGGCCGGCGCGCTCGAGCACCGCGGCGAGCATCAGCAGGGGGTGGCCGCAGCCGGTGTCGCCGCAGCGGTCGTACAGCGTGTCGGCCAGCGCGGCCTCCGGCAGGCCGGCGAGGGCGGCGACGCGTTTCCCGGTCGCGGCCGGCGCGGCGATCACGACGTGGCGGACGTCGGCGGGGGCGGCCTTGGCTGACTCGAGCAGCGCGCGCAGCGCGTCCGGCACGAGCTTGAACCAGCCGGCCTCCCGGGCCCAACGCTCCTCCAGCGAGTAGTCGAAGGTCTCGCCGGCGGCGCGGTAGTGGTCGACGAAGTCGGCCGCGACGTGGCGGGAAGCGAGCAGCGTTGCGAGACCCTCGCCGGGCGTCGCGACCACGGCCGCGGCGCCGTGCCCGTAGGCCGTCTCCTGCGGGCTGCCGGGTTTCGCGAGCCGCCGGTCGGCACCGACGACGAGCGCGGGCTTCGCGCCCGGCGCCGCGCCGGCGGCGAGCGCTGCCGCGAGCGCGGAGGTGGCGGCGCGCTGCGAGCCCGCGGCATCGCAGGCAAGCACGCCGTCGGGCAGGCCGAGCGCGGTGGCGAGCACGGTGGCGTTGCTGCGGTCGGCGAAGGGCAGGGTGGTCGAGGCGAGCGTCAGGCCGCCGAGGGCCGCGCGGTCCGCGGCCAGGGGCAGCGCGTCGCGGGCCGCTTCGACCGCCATCGTCAGGCTGTCCTCATCCCAGTTGCAGAGCGAGCGCTCGCCGTGCGCGGCGGCGAGGCCCGGGTTCACCCAGCCCATCGCCGTCGCGATCGTGCCGCGCGGCAGCCGCAGCCGCGGGATGCAGGCGCCGTAGGCGGCGATGCCGGGCATGTCAGTCGCTGATCCAGGGCGCTCCGAGCACCTGCTGCACGCGCAACTGCTCGGGGATGCGCTCGATGCCGATGCGCCGGTCGAGCTCCTGGTGCCAGTGATAGATGCGCCGCTCCTGGTAGTTCAGCAGGATGCCGCGAAACGCCTGCGACTCCACCGACTCCTGGATCTGAGGCGCGAACTGGGTGTCCTCCTCGAGGATGCGCTCGAAGTTCGTGATGCGGGTCTGCCACAGCGGATCGAGCGGACCGCTGCCCCAGTCCGGGGCGAACCAGCAGACCTCGATCTCCATGTCGCGGGGCCCGGTCGGCCAGAACAGCAGGAACGGGTTGCCGCTCGCGTCCACCGGCGTGACGAGGTTGGGGTAGAACATGAAGGACGGGTTGTTCGAGTCGGTGATCTCGCTGGCCGTCTCGATGCGGCGCATGCCGCGCGTGCCCGGGTCGCGCCAGTCGGGCCGGCGGTTCGGCGTGAGCATCAGCGAATGGCCGCGCGGCCAGAGGGTGATCGAAGTCCCGCGGTAGTCGAGGAATCGGTCCACCGTCTGCTGGTGGATGGACTTGAGGTGATAGACCTCGAGGAAGGCGTCGAGCAGCACCTTGACGTTGCACTGCACCTTGTAGGAGCGGCGGTCCACGAAGCGCACCTGCTGCGGCTGGATCTCCTCGAGGTAGTCCGGGATCACGCCGAGATGCTCGAGCAGCGGCTGGGCGCCGGGATCCTCGTTGACGAAGATCCAGTTGCCGAAGCTCTCGCAGCGCACCGGCACCAGCGGATAGTCGGCAGTGTCGAGCCCGACGAAGTCGCGCTTGTCGCGCAGGTTCAGCAACTGCCCGTCGAGCCCGTAGGTCCAGCCGTGGTAGCGGCACACGAGGCCCGGCACCTTGCCGTTGCACTCCTGCACCAGCGGGGCGCCGCGGTGCCGGCAGGTGTTGTAGAAGGCGCGGACCACGCCGTCCTTGCCGCGGATCACCAGGATCGGCGAGCCGGTGCGCTTGAACAGGAAGAAGCAGCCGGGCTCGGGAATCTCGTCGGCGTGGCAGGCGTACAGCCACGAGCGCTTCCACATGAACTCGTGCTCGAGTTCGAGGAAGGCCGGGTCGGTGTATCGCCCGCCCGGGATGACCGGCAGCTTCGGGAACCCCTCGGGCGGCGCCGTGCGCTCCGTTTCGTAGCGCATGCCGCTCTTGAGCCTTTCGACGGTGGCCGCATCCATCGCGCGATCGCTCCCAGGTGGCCGCTACGTCCACTGCGATTATAGAGCGCGCGGGCCCAAAAGAAACAGGCATGACTGTTTTTTTTGAGGCCCGCCGTGTAGAGTTCCGGGATCCGAGATCCCGGGGGCATGGCCGTGTCCGAGCTGATCCTGCATCACCACGACCCGTCGCCGTTCGCCGAGAAGATCCGCCTGGTGTTCGGCATCAAGGGGCTGTCCTGGCGCTCGGTCCAGATCCCCATGGTGATGCCGCGTCCGGACCTGATGCCCCTGACCGGCGGCTATCGCAAGGTCCCGGTGCTGCAGGTCGGCGCCGACGTGTACTGCGACACCCGCCTGATCGTCCGCGAACTCGAGCGCAGGTTTCCCGAGCCGAGCGTCTTTCCCTCCGGCAGCGAGGGCCTCGCGACGGCGCTGGCGGCCTGGAGCGACCGCAGCTTCTTCGATCCGGGCGCGGGCCTGTCGATGGGCCTCAACGTCGCGATGATCCCGCGCGAGGTGATCGAGGACCGCAAGGGCTTCTTCAACTTCATGGACTTCGACCGCCTCGAGAGCGACACGCCGCAGCTGTTCACGCAGTTCCGCGCCAACCTCGCCATCGTGGAGCGCATGCTCGCCGACGGCCGCTCGTTCGTGCTGGGCCCGGCGGTGTCCTGGGCCGATGTCTGCGCGTACTTCCCCGTGTGGATGGCGCGAAACAACATCGGCAGCGCCGCCGCGCTGCTCGAGCCGTTCCCGGCCCTGCGCGCGTGGGAGCGGCGCATGGGCGCGATCGGCAACGGCGATCGCGGCGAGCTCGTCGGGCGCGAGGCGCTCGCGATCGCGCGCGCCGCAGAGCCGGCGCCCGGCGGCGGCGTGGATCCGTCAGACCCGCTCGGCCTCGCCGCGGGAGAGCGCGTCATGGTGACGCCGGACGACTACGGGCGGATCCCGGTCGAGGGCGCGCTGGTCACGCTCGGCGTCGACGAGGTCGCCCTTCGCCGGGAGTCGCCCGAGACGGGCGCGGTGGTGGTTCACTTCCCGCGGCTCGGCTACCGGGTCGAGCGCGCATGATCGACCTGCACTTCTATCCGTCGCCGAACGGCATGAAGGTCGCGATCATGCTCGAGGAGTGCGGCCTCGAGTACCGCATCGTCTTCGTCGACATCACGCGTGGCGGCCAGTTCGACCCCGCGTTCCTGGCCATCTCGCCCAACAACAAGATTCCGGCGCTCGTCGATCACGACGCGCCGGGCGGGCGGCTCGAGCTGTTCGAGTCGGGCGCGATCCTGACCTGGCTCGCGGAAAAGACAGGCCGGTTCATGCCCCGCGACGTGCACGGGCGCTACGCGGCGATGAAGTGGCTGTTCTGGCAGGTCGGCGGGCTCGGGCCCATGGCCGGCCAGGCGCACCACTTCCGCGCCTTCGCCAGCGAGCAGGTCCCCTACGGCATCAAGCGCTATACGGACGAGGTGAACCGTCTCTACGGCGTGATGAACCGCGCGCTCGGTGAGCGGGAGTACCTCGCGGGCGACTACTCGATCGCCGACATGGCCGCGTGGCCGTGGGTCGAGCCGCACGAGCGGCAGGGACAGCGCCTCGAGGACTTCCCGAACGTGAAGCGGTGGTTCGAGGCGATCAAGGGCCGCACGGCCGTGGGGCGCGCGCTCGCGCTCGGCAACGAGCGCCACGCGGACCGGGAAGGCTATCGGCACCTGTACGGGCAGACCGCGGCGATGGTCGAGCAGAGCGCCGGGCAGAAGAGGGGGTGACGCCGTGACGGACCTGATCCTGTGGAGCTACGACGCGTCCCCGTTCACGCAGAAGGCGCTCGGCATGCTGGGCGTCAAGGGCCTCGACTGGCGCTGGGTCGAGACGCCGATGATGCCGCCCAAGGACGACCTGGTCGCCCTGACCGGGGGTTACCGCGGCACGCCGGTGCTGCAGGCTGGCGCCGACGTCTACATCGACTCGCAGCTGATCGCCCGCGAGCTCGAACGGCGCCATCCCGAGCCGACGCTGTTCCCGGCGGGCGGTGGCCTCGAGCTCGCGCTGGTGCGCTGGAGCGACGCGTTCTTCCGCAGCGGCCTGAAGCTCGCGCTGGCGCTGCTGTTGCCGCAGTGGCCCGCCGAATTCCGCAAGGACCGCGAGTACCTGTTCCCGGACGTCGACTTCGACCGCGTGCAGGAGGACTTCGAGCACGCGAAGTCGCAGTTCCGCGCGCACGCGGCGCTGCTCGAGGCGCAGCTCGCCGACGGCCGCGCCTACCTCGGCGGCAAGGCCCCGGGCCTCGCGGATATCCAGGCCTGGCCGTTCGTGTGGATGGCGCGCGGCTCGTTCCCGGACCTCGCGGGCGGGCTGCTGGGCGGCTTCGCGCGGCTCTCCGGCTGGGAAACGCGCATGCGGGAGGTCGGCGAAGGCCGCCGCCGGCCGGTCGCGGCGGCGGAGGCGCTGGCCGAGGCGCGGGCGGCGAAGCCGGAGGCGATCGCGCAGGTCGATGCACATGATCCGCAGGGGTTGCGCGCCGGCCAGACGGTCGAGGTGTCGCCCGACGACACGCGCCGCGGCGCCGTGCGCGGCGAGGTAGTGATCGCGACCGCGGAGGAGATCGCGGTGAGGCGGCGCGGCGAGGCGGTCGGGGACGTGGTCGTGCACTTCCCGAGGCTCGGGTACCGTGTCGATCCCGTCGCCTGATCCTTCAGACCACGCCCTGCTCGCGCAGCGCGGCGATTTCGCCGGCGCCGTAGCCGAGGCTCTCGAGGATCGCCTCGGTGTGCTCGCCGAGCAGCGGCGGGCGGGTCTCGACGCCGCCCGGCGAGCGCGAGAAGGCGAGCGGCAGGTCGGGCACCGGCGCGGGCTTCGGCAGGCCGGGATAGTCCGCGACGCTGGCGAAGAAACCCATCGCGGCGGCCTGCGGATCGTCGAGCGCCTGCTGCGGCGTGTAGACGGGCCCGGCGGGGATTCCCGCAGCCTCCAGTTCGGCGAGCGCGCCGGCGGTCGTGCGCTCGGCGCACCACGCGCGCATCCGGGCGAGGATCTCCTCGCTGTGGTCGCCGCGGGACGGGTCGGACTGGAAGCGCGGGTCGCCGATCCAGCGCTCCGCGTCGCCCATGAGCCGCGCCCAGCGGCGGAACAGGCCGTTGCCGACGACGTGGGTCAGCAGGTGGCCGTCGCGGGTCGCGAACACGTCGGAGGGCGCCGAGGTCTGCACCCGGTTTCCCGTGCCGACGCGGCCGATGCCGGTGACGCCCTGCTCGACCAGGTGCGAGCCGAAGACGGCGAGCGCGGTCGCCTGCAGCGCTGCCTGCACGTGCTGGCCGCGGCCGGAGACCGCGCGCTCCATCAGCGCCGCCAGCGTGCCGAAGGCCGACAGCACGGCGGTGGAGTAGTCGACGTAGGGCGCCGCGGCCTTCACCGGGCTGCCCGGGGTGCCGGTGATGTACATCGAGCCGGACATCGCCTGGCCGACGCCGTCGAAGCCGCCGCGCGCCGCGTAGGGCCCGCGGTCGCCGAAGGCGGTCTGGGTGACCAGGACGATGCGGGGGTTGAGGACGGACAGCGTAGGCCAGTCGAGGCCGAAGGTGGCGAGCGCCGGCGGCGGCAGGTTGGCGACGACCACGTCGGCGGTGGCGACCAGCCTGCGCGTCACTTCGCGGCCGGCGGGAGAGGCGGGGTCGAGCGTGAGGGACTTCTTGTTGCAGGCGGTCTGGAAGAAGACGCCGCCTTCGCCGCCTGCGCAGACGGGCGCGATGAAGCGGTCCTCGCTCCCCTCGCGCTTCTCGACGCGGATCACCTCGGCGCCGAGGTAGCCGAGCAGCGTCGCGCAGTAGGGGCCGGCGACGTAGCGGCCGAAGTCGAGCACGCGGATGCCGGCGAGGATCGGACGGGATTCGGACATGGAGCGGCCTTCGGGTCGGTGGCGGAACAGCGAGCCTACGGGAGCATGCGATGGATTTCAGCCTGACGGAAGAGCAGCAGGCGCTGCAGGAGACGGCGCGCAAGTATGCCCGGGAGCGGCTGCCGGAATTCGCCGCGCGCTGCGAGGAGGAGGACGAGGCGCCGCCGCAGGAACTGGTGCGGGAGTTCGCCGGCATGGGCTTCCTCGGCATCAACGTCGCCGAGAAGTACGGCGGTCTCGGCCTCGGCAACGTCGAGGCGCTGATCGTCATCGAGGAACTGGCCAAGGTTTCGGGCGCGGTCGCCTTCCCGGTGTTCGAGTCCTGCGTCGGCCCGGTGCGGGCGATCGAGCACTTCGCGAGCGAGTCGCTGCGCCAGCGCGTCATCCCGGCCGTCTGCCGCGGCGAGAAGATGGTCGCGGTGTCCATGTCGGAGCCCAACGCCGGCTCGGCGCTCACAGACCTGACGACGCGCGGCGAGATCCGCGGCGGCGAGGTGGTGCTGAACGGCACCAAGCGCTGGTGCTCGGGCGGCGGCCATGCGGACGGCTACGTCGTCTACTGCCGGCTCTCCGACGACCCGGGCCCGAAGGGCATCGGCGCCGTCTACGTGGAGAAGGGCGCCAAGGGCATGAGCTTCGGCGCCCGCGAGCATCTGATGGGCTTCCGGGGCGTGCCGTCCTCGGACATCTACTTCGACAATTGCGCCGTGCCCGAGGACAACGTGGTGGTCCCGGCCGGCGGCTTCAAGAAGCTCATGGAGGCCTTCGACCTCGAGCGCTGCGGCAACGCCACCATGGCGCTGGCCCAGGCCTCGGGCGCGCTCGACGACGTGATCGCCTACGTGCAGGAGCGCAAGCAGTTCGGCAAGCCGATCGTCGAGTTCCAGGCGGTGCAGATCCGCCTGGCCGAGATGCGCATGCGGGTGGATGCTGCGCGGCTGCTCATCCACCGGGCTGCGGCCAACGCAGAGAAGGGCCTGCCGTCGATCCTCGAGTCGTCTATGGCCAAGTGCTTCGCCAACGAGATCTCCCGCGAGGTCTGCGGCCACGCGGTGCAGCTGATGGGCGGCTACGGCTACTCGCGCGAGTACCCGATGGAGCGGCGCCTGCGGGACGCCTGGGGCTGGGGCATCGCCGGCGGCGCCATCGACATCCAGAAGGTGAACATCGCCGCCGCGATGGTCGGGCGGCGCTTCGACCAGCGCCGCTGAGGCGGGGCGTCAGCCGCCGAGGGCGACCTCGACCTGCCCGTCCACGATCCGGAGCCTGTGGGTCGCGAGCGGCGCGGTGGCCGGCGCGCCGAGCACCGAGCCGTCGCGGACGTCGAAGGAGGCGCCGTGCAGGGGGCAGATGAGCCGGCAGCCGCGCAGGCGGCCCTCGTGCATGCGCGCGTAGGCGTGCGAGCAGACGTTGTCGAGGGCGAACCAGCCCTCCCGGCTGTGGCAGACGACCACGTCCCGGCCCTCGATCTCGCAGGCGTGCATCCGGCCCTCGGCAATGTCGGCGGCGGCGGCGACGCGGTGCCAGGTCTCGCTCATGGTCGGGATCCGCTCTGGTGAAATCGGCCCGGAACTTTAGCGGAGCGGGCCCTGAAGATACAGGCCGGGCGATTTCATTTCTGCGCGCCGGCCGCTAGCATTCCGGTGCAGCCCAGCACGAGGAAACCACCATGCCGAGGGTCACGTTCGTCTCCCGCATGACCGTCAAGCCCGGCCGCGAGCAGGAGTTCGTGCGCCGCTGCACGGCGCTCACCGGGATCGTCCGCAAGACGGAGCCAGGCACCCTGTGGTACGAGTTCTTCAGGCTGCGCGAGCCGCGGCGCTACGCGGTGGTCGAGTCCTTCGAGAGCGAGGCCGCCGAGGCGGCCCACATGAACTCGCCCGCGCTCGCCGAGCACGGCCCCGGGATCATCGACTGCCTGGACGGGCCGTACGTCCGCGAGTACCTCGACCCCTTCGAGGCGCCCTGACCGCCTAAGCGACCCGCCGGCCGGAAGCGTATACTCGCGCCGCCCCCCGCCAGGACCCGGCGCCCCTGAATTCCCCCGCCAGCAACGGCTCGTCCACCCGCGCGCTCGCGCTCGGGGCGCTCGGCGTCGTCTATGGCGACATCGGCACGAGCCCGCTGTACGCCTTCCGCACCTGCTTCGACGACCTGCACGGCGCGGCGCCGACGCCGGACAACGTGCTGGGGCTGCTGTCGCTCATCTTCTGGGCGCTGACGATCGTCATCTCGGTGAAGTACGTCGGGGTCATGCTGCGCGCCGACAACCGCGGCGAGGGCGGGGCGCTGGCGCTCTTCGCGCTGGTCAACGCGAGCCGGACCCGCCTGCCGCGGCACCTCGTGATGGTGGCCGGCGTGCTCGGCGCGACGCTGTTCTTCGCCGACGGCGCGATCACGCCGGCCATCTCGGTGCTGTCGGCGGTGGAGGGCATCGAGGTCGCGAACGACGAGCTCGGCGCGATCGTGGTGCCGCTGGTCGTGGCGATACTCGTGGTCCTGTTCGCGGTGCAGCGCCGCGGCACCGGGGCCATCGGCTCGCTGTTCGGCCCCGTCATGCTGGTCTGGTTCGCCACGCTCGGCCTGCTCGGCCTCTCGTGGATCCTGCGCGAGCCGGCCGTGCTCGCCGCGTTGAACCCCGCGTATGCCGCCGCCTTCCTCGTGGCTCATCGCAGCGAGGCGCTGATCGTGCTCGCCGCGGTCTTCCTCGCCGTGACCGGGGGCGAGGCGCTGTACGCGGACATGGGGCACTTCGGCAGGAAGCCGATCCAGCTGGCCTGGTTCGGACTGGTGCTGCCGGCCCTCGTGCTCAACTACTTCGGCCAGGGCGCGCTCGTCCTGTCGCGCCCGGACGCGGTGGCGAGCCCCTTCTACCTGCTCGCGCCGTCCTGGGGCCTCGGCCTGCTGGTGCTGCTCGCCACCGCCGCCACGGTCATCGCCTCGCAGGCCGTGATCTCCGGCGTCTTCTCGGTCGCCCGCCAGGCCCTGCAGCTGGGCTTCCTGCCGCGTTTCCGGGTGATCCACTCCTCGGACGAGTCCGCCGGCCAGGTCTACGTCCCGTCGGCGAACTGGCTGATGCTCCTCGCGGCGGTCGGGCTGGTGCTCGCCTTCGGCTCGTCCGAGAACCTGGCCGCGGCCTACGGCATAGCGATTTCGCTGGCGATGACCATCGACGCGGCGCTCGTGCTGGCGTGGCTGTCGCAGCAGCCCGATCGCGGCAGCCGCGCCCTGATGCCCGTGGTCGGGTTGGCCGCCATTCTCGACGTCGCCTTCCTCGCCGCCAACAGCCTCAAGATCCCGCACGGCGGCTGGCTGCCGCTGCTCGCGAGCGCGATCGTCCTCGGCGTCATGCTGACCTGGCAGCAGGGCCGGCTGCTCGCGGCCGACCGGGCCGTCCGGCGCCAGATGACCCTGCATGCGTTCCTGCGTCTGCTGACCTCCGGCCGGCTGCACCGCGTGCCCGGCACCGCGGTCTTCATGGACGACGGGCTCGGCGGCGTACCGCGCGCCCTGCAGCGCCTCGCGCAGACGCAGGGCACGCTCCACGAACGGGTGATCGTGCTGGCGGTCGAGGTCACCGACGAGCCACGCACGCAGAAGGGCCGGCGCGTGGTCGCGACCGAACTGGCGCCGGGCCTGTATCGGGTCGTGGCGCGCTGTGGCTTCATGGAATCGCCCAACGTTCCCGGCCTGCTGCGCGAAGCCGCGCAGGCGGGGCTGCCCTTCGATCCCGCCGACACTACCTACTTCCTCGGGTTCGACCACATCGTCGTCACGCGCCCGGGCGGGATGGACCGTTGGCGGAAACGGCTGTTCGCCTTCATGTCGCGCAACGAGACCTTTGCGGCCGAGCACTTCGGACTGCCCGCCAGGCGGGTGGTCGAGGTGGGCGAGCAGCTCGAGATCTGACGGGAACGGCCGGCCGGCTTGACAGAATCCGCCATGCCGGCGGTCCGACTGTGGAGCGGTCGACATCCTCCGACGGCGCGTGCTGACATAGTGGCGGGGACGGCGATTCCGGGAAGCAAGGAGCGCCCGATGTACGAACAGGAAGCCTCGAGCCTGGCCCCCGAGCGGCCGCGCTACCCGCTGGCGCTCGCCGTCGCGTGGATCTGTGCGTTCGCCGTCGTCGACTGGTCGGCGGCCGGCAGCTGGCGCGCCGAGCCCGCGTACCTTCCGGTCTTGGCGGTGCTTGCCTGGTACTACGGTCGGACCGCGGGCCTGTGGCTCGCGGCGCTCGCCACCCTCTGTGTCACCGCCGTGGACCTGGCTTTCGAGCCGGGGCCGGGAGCAATTGCCCTCGGTTGGGCCCTGGTCGCGAACGCCTGCGTCTACGGGATGCCCGCGTGGCTCGCCGCGGAACTCGGCCGCAGCGCGCGCCGGCTCGCGATGGTGATGATCACCGACGCCGAGAGCGGGCTGCTCAACCGGTCGGGATTCCTCGCCCGGGTCGGCGAGGAGCTGCTGCGCACGGAACGCGGCGGCGGGGACGTGAGCCTGCTTGCGATCTCCATCGACGGCCTGGAGCGGCTCGAGGAGGAACACGGTGACGAGGGGGCGCAGCGGCTGCTGGGCGGCTTCAGCGAGGCGCTCCGGGTCGTCGCGCGCCGCACCGACGCGGTGGCGCGGATCGGGCGGGCGGAATTCGCCATGCTGCTGCCGGGGACCGGCGCGGCAACGTCGCGCATGCTCGCCGAGCGCCACCAGACCGTGCTCGGCGATTGGCTGACGACTCGCGCGCCGCGGATCGGCTGCACGGTAGGGACCACGACTGCGCCGCTCGGCCGCGAGCTCGGCGCCGAGGCGCTCCTCGGCTGCGCGATCGCCGACCGGGAGGAACGCCGGCCGGCGCCGCCGCAGGAAGCCCAGCCGGCGCCGCCCGCGGCGGAGGCGCCGCGCGTCTCAGGCGGGCTGGTCCCGGGCTGATCGCGAGCCCGCTGAGGCGCCAGGGTCCGGCGGCGACGCGAAAACCGATGACCGGATAGCGCGTGTCTGCCGGGTCGCCGCCGCGGCTCGTGAATCTCAGGTACCACTCGCCGGATGGGAAGCCCGCGCCGCGCATCCTGCGGCGCGCGCAATCGCCGCCGTGGGCGGCGAAGACCGGGGTTCCGTCGCGCGGACTGCGTGCGTGGTCCTCGACCCAGCAGTCCGCCGCCCGCTGCCCGCGTATGACCTCCGTGACGCCGATCGCGAAGGCGGGCACCGCCACCTCGACCGGCGGCCCGCCCCAGCCGAAGCTGCGCCCCCGGCTCTCCGACTCCGGCGCACCCATGACGTAGTTGCCGGCCGGGATCCGCAGCATGAGCGGGCAGTCGGCGCAGTCCCGGAAGGCTTCGCCGGCGCCCGGCGGCGACACGAGAAGGGCGGCCGTGACGAGGAGTGCGCGCATGCGGACGGGTCCTGTCGGGGGCCCCATCCTACCGCCGCCGTCGCGGCGGTCCATAATGCCGCCATTCCATTGCAGGACTCCCCGATGACCTGGCTCAACCGCGACATCACCGAGATCGACGGGCAGCGGCTGCACCCGGAGACGCTCATGATGGGCTTCGGGTATTTTCCCGGCCTGTCCGAGGGCGCCGTCAAGTGCCCGATCTTCCAGACCTCCACCTTCGTGTTCCGTTCGGCGGAGGAGGGCAAGCGCTTCTTCGAGCTCGCCTACGGCCTGCGCGAGGCCGGGCCGCAGGAGGCGCCAGGGCTGATCTACTCGAGGCTCAACAATCCCAACCTCGAGATCCTCGAGGGCCGGCTCGCGATCTGGGACGGCGCCGAGCGCGCGCTCGCGTTCTCGAGCGGCATGGCGGCCATCTCGACCTGCCTGTTCGCGCATTGCCGGCCCGGCGACGTCGTCGTGCACAGCACGCCGGTGTACGGCGGCTCCGACTACCTGTTCGAGAAGGTGCTGCCGGCCTTCGGGATCCGCACCGTGAGCTTCGTCGCCGGCGCGGGCAACGCGGGGCTCGACGCCGCCATCGCGGAAGCGCGCCGCCACGGACGCGTGTCGGCGATCTTCGTCGAGACGCCGGCGAACCCGACCAATGGCCTCGTCGACCTCGCCGCCTGCGCCGCCGCCGCCCGCGGACTCGAGGAGGCCCAGGGTTCCCGGCCGCCGGTCGTGGTCGACAACACCTTCCTCGGCCCGCTGTGGCAGAAGCCGCTCGCGCACGGCTGCGACATCGCGGTGTACTCGCTGACCAAGTACGTCGGCGGCCACAGCGACGTCGTCGCCGGCGCCTGCGTGGGCTCGCGCGCGGTGCTCGAGCCCGTGCACGTGATGCGCACCATCCTCGGCACGATGACCGACCCGCACACCGCGTGGCTGCTGATGCGAAGCCTCGAGACGCTCGAGCTGCGCTGCGCAAGGTCGGTCGAGAACGCGAGCCGCGTCGCGGGCTTCCTGCGCGATCACCCGAAGGTCGCGGGCGTGAGCTGGCTCGGGTTCCTCGACCCGGCGAGCGAGCAGGGCCGGCTCTACGCGAGGCAGTGCCTCGCGCCGGGCGCGACCTTCTCGTTCTCCGTGAAGGGCGGCGAGCGCGAGGCCTTTCGCGTCCTCGACGAGCTCAAGCTGGTCAAGCTCGCGGTGAGCCTCGGCAGCACCGAGAGCCTCGCCTCGCATCCGGCGGCGATGACCCACAGCGACGTGGAGCCCGCGCGGCGCGCCGAGCTCGGCATCACCGACAGCCTGATCCGCGTCTCGGTCGGCATCGAGCACCCGGACGACCTGATCGCGGACTTCAGGCAGGCGCTTGCCGTCCTGTGAGCCGCCGGTGAAATAAGCCGCGGGCTTCGCAGGTCTCCTGTGCATCGTCGCGGCGATCATGCGCCGCGCTTGCAGGAGACCAGGCATGAGCGGAATCGTCGAGCGGCTGTCGGCGTGGCTGGAGGCCACGCGCGGCGTGGACTTCCTTGCGCCGCTTGCGCTGCGCCTCTATCTCGCGCCGGTGTTCTGGGTGGCCGGCATGAACAAGGTCGCCGGCTTCGGCGACGTGGTCGAGTGGTTCGGCAACGCCGAGTGGGGACTGGGCCTGCCGCTGCCCTGGCTCATGGCCGCGCTCGCCACGGCGGCCGAAGCCGGCGGCGCGGTACTGCTGCTGCTGGGGCTCGGCACCCGCCTGATCGCCGTGCCGCTGATGGCGACGATGATCGTCGCCGCGGTCACGGTGCACTGGGACAATGGCTGGCAGGCCGTGCATGATCCGCAGAGTCCGTATGCGAGCGAATACGTGCTCGGCATCGAGGCGGCGGACGCGGCGTCGGCCGGGGAGCGGCTGTCGCGCGCAAAGTCCATCCTGCGCGAGCACGGCAACTACGACTGGCTGACGGAGCAGGGCAGCTTCGTGGTGTCGAACAGCGGCATCGAATGGGCCGCGACCTACTTCGTGATGCTCTTGGCGCTCTTCTTCCTCGGCGGCGGACGCTGGGTCAGCCTCGACCACTGGATCGCGCGGCGCCTCGGGCGAAGCAGCGCCCGAGGCTGAGGATCGCGCCGTCCCGCGACGGGGCCGTGAGGCGCAGCAAAGCGCCGTCGCCCTGTCGCCACGCCTCGAGCTTCAGCAGCTCGCCCGGAAAGACCGGCGCGCGGAAGTCGAGCTCGAGGCCGGAGAGGCCCGGCATCGCGCCGCGCGTGACGAGCACGCAGCCAACGAGGCCGAAGCTGCACAGTCCGTGCAGGATGGGCCGCTCGAAGCCGGCCTCGCGCGCGGCGGCGGCATCGAGGTGGATCGGGTTGTCGTCGCCGAGCCGCGCGTAGCGGACCGCCTGATCGGGCGTCGTGTGGATCTGCAGCTCCAGATCCGCTTCGCCGGACGGCAGTACGACCGCCGCCGGCCGCGCGACGGGGCCAGCGTCGAAACCACCGGCGCCGCGGGCGAGATAGCGGGCGATACCCGCGGCCAGAAGATGCCCGGCCCTGGCGTCGTGCAGCTCGCTGCGTATCTCGAGCACGGCCCCGCGCCGTCCGGCGTCGCTTACGGCGGCCACCTCGCTCGTGCCGAGCGCCGCCGCGGCGACCGGCAGCGGGGCTGGCAGGTCGATGGACTGCGAGAGGTGCAGCACTCGGCGCGGATCCACGCCGAGCGGAGCGAACGGCGGCCGCGCGTGGCGCGTGAGAGTGGCGGCGAAGGCCGGCGGCGCATTCGGCGCGGCCCGGATCCCGTCGGTACAGCCGACGGCCTCGGCGTATCGCAGCGTGTCGTCGGCGCTCCAGCGGATCGGGACCGGCCCGTGCCGACGGCCGAGCAGTCGCGCCGGGTCGAGCGGCACGCGGCTACTTCGCCTGCGCCGCCTTCATGGCCGCCGAGATCTCCCAGGGGTTCGGGTTGCGGCGCAGGGTCAGTCCGCCGTTGACCTGCAGCACCTGGCCGGTGACGAAGCTCTCCTCGCCCGCGAGCCAAAGCGCGGCGTTCGCGATGTCCTCGCTGGTGCCGATGCGGCCGAGCGGGTACTCCTTGCGGAACAGGTCGAGCAGGCCCGGCGTGTTCATGTCGCGCTCGGTCATCGGCGACTCGGTGAGGCCCGGGGCGATGGAGTTGACCTTGATGCCCTTGGCGCCGAACTCGTTGGCGAAGCAGCGCACCAGCGCGTCGGACGCCGCCTTGGTCGCGATGTAGGCGGCGTGGTGGTAGAGCAGGGCATACACCGAGGCCGAGGACACGGTGATCAGCGAGCCGCCGCCGGTCTTCGCCATGCGCGCGCAGAAGGCCTGGAAAAAGAAGTGCGGCCCCTTGAACTGCACGGCGGCGAGCTTGTCCATGGTCTCCTCGGAGGTCTCGAGGAGCTTGACGAGCGGCGCCCAGCCGACGCAGTTCATCGCGACGTCGACCTTTCCGTACTTCGACTGCGCGAAGTCGGCGAGCGCCTCGACTTCCGCCTTCCTCGTGATGTCGCAGAGCGCATGGGCGCCGCCGAGCTCGGCGGCCAGCTCGGCGAGCGGCGCCTCGCTGCGGCCGGCGACGACCACCCGCGCTCCCTCGGCCGCGAACCTGCGCGCCACGACCTGTCCCATGTTGTCGCGCCCGGCGGCGCCGAGCACCACCGCCACCTTTCCTTCGAGTCGGCCCATCTCGTTCCTCCCGCGGCGACCCTTGCGCCGCCTCAGCCCAGCCGGCGCAGCGGCTCGCGGCCGTCCCAGTCGAGGGATTTGCGCCGGACGTATTCGTAGAACTTCGCGAGCGGTTCGCTCGCCTCGTAGAGCTCCAGCATGTGCCCGAGCTCGGCCGCCAGGTCCACCATGGCGAACTCGACGCCGGTCGCTGTGCGCGCCTCGAGCGCCAGCGCGTTGCCGCGCGCGGTGAAGGCCTCGAGCGCGGCCGGCAGGTCAGGCACGAAGCAGGCGACATGGTGCAGGCCCGACTCGCCGGGCGCGTACAGGTCGCGGAGCGCCGAGGGCCCGTCGTTGTGCTGCGTGATGAGTTCCACCATGATCCCGCCGGCCTGCCCGTAGGCCGAACTATGGTCGAACTCGGCGGGCTGGCCGCGCCAGGTGGCCCGTTCGAGCGGGATGTGCTCCATGAGGAAGAACGGGCCCCAGCCGAACTCGCGCGCATAGCGCCGGGCGGCCGCGGCGGGATCGGGCACGTGGTAGGCGACCTGCACGGGCCTGAGCGGCGGCAGCCCGGGGATGCCGGGCGTCACGACGAACCGTCCACTCGGAAGGCGGCGAGCATGTCGCCCGGCCGTCAGAGCCGACGCAGCGGCCGGCTGCCGTCCCACGTGCCCGCCGCCTCGCGCACCATCGCGAAGAAGCCGTCGATCGCCGGCCCGTGCTCGATCAGCTCGATCATGCCGCCGGGCTGCGCGCCGGGCAGCCGGTCCGTATTCACGTAGGCGAAGCGGATGCCGTTTGCGGTGGCGCCCTGCTGCACCGGCAGGATGCCGTGCGGCGCGAGTCGCTCGAGATGCGCCTCGACCGATTCCGTCATGACGCCGACGTGCTGCAGCCCACCGGACCGCGAGCCGTCGAAGTCGGTGTAGATGCTCGGCGTCGCGTCGTGCTGGCGGATCAGCTCGACCTGCACCGGGCCCCACTGGCCGACCGCGACGGACATGTCGAAGTCGACCGGCGCGCCCTGGTAGCGGCACTCGGCGAAGCGGATGTGCTCGAGCAGGAAGAAGGGGCCGACGCCGAGTCGCGCCCAGTGCGAGGCGGCCGCCTCCAGGTCCGGCACCACGAAGCCGAGCTGCATGACCGGGCCGAACAGCGTCACGGCCTCAACCCACCCAGTCGTAGAAGTCGAGCGTCATGCCCTCGGCGCCGCCCTCGAGGCAGTCGACGATCGGCGGCACGAGGCGGTCGTGGAACGGCGTCGCCTGGTGGTACTGGAACGCGGCCTCGTCCTTGAAGCGGGCGTACACCGCGTAGATCCCCGGCTTCTCGCGGTGGCGGATCACGTCGTAGACGATCGTGTCGGGCTCCTCGTCGTGGGTGAGCTTCGACAGCTCCCGCTGCAGCCGCTCGAACTCCTGCGCCTTGGCGGGCTTGACCTTGAGCAGCGCGAAGAACACGGTCATGGTCGGTCTCCTTCAGCCGAGCTTGAGTTCGGCCACGAGCGCCTCGCGCAGCCGGAATTTCTGGATCTTGCTCGAGGACATCGGCCACTCGCTGACGAAGCGCACCAGCCGCGGCACCTTGAAGCTCGCGATGTCCCTGCGGCAGAACCCGATGAGCTCGTCCTCGCTGGCCTGCTGGCCAGGCCTCAGCTCGACGAAGGCGGCGGGGACCTCGACGTACTTGGCGTCGGGGATGCCGACCACCTGCGCGAGCTTCACGGCCGGGTGGCGCTGCAGGTGCGCCTCGATCTCGGCCGCCGCGACGTTTTCACCGCCGACCTTCAGCATGTCCTTGAAGCGGCCGTGGAACATGATCGTGCCGTTGGCGTCCAGCGAGCCGATGTCGCCGGTGTGGAACCAGCCCTCGGGATCGAGCGCCTGCGCGGTCTTCTCCGCGTCGCGGTAGTAGCCCTCGAACAGGCTGTAGCCGCGCACCAGCACCTCGCCGCGCGCCCCCACCGGCACTTCGTGGTGCGTGATCGGGTCGACGACCCGCACCTCGAGGCCCGGCAGCGGGCGGCCGAGGCGCGTGATCCGCTGGCTCTCGGGCTCGTCCGGCGAGCCGGTCGAGACGGTGCCGGAGGCCTCGGTCATGCCGAAGCTGCCGACCTGCACGGCCTCGGGCATGGACTTCATGATCGGCTCGGCGACGCCCGGCGGCTGCACGGCGAAGTTCGAGTTCATCAGCCGGATCCGCGAGAGATCGCGCTTCGGGAAGTCCGGGTGGTAGATGAGCCCCTGCATGACGGTGACGAAGCTGGGGTAGGTGGCCGTCACCTCGTACTTCTCGAGCATCTCGAGCGCCACGCCGGGGTCGAAGTAGCCCATGGTGAGATAGGTGCCGCCGACGTCGAAGATGGCGAGCATCGGCAGCACCGCGGCGATGTGGAACATCGGCAGCGGCGACCACAGCGAGTCGCGGTGTGTGAGCCGGTAGCGGTGGCGGCCGAGCGCGATGGAGTTCCTGACCTGTGCCTCGTGGGTGATCAGGCAGCCCTTCGGGTTCGCGGTGGTGCCCGAGGTGTAGAGCATGAGCGCCACGTCGCGCACGCGGACCCTGAGGCGCGTCTCGTGGACCCGCGCCTCGGGCACCGCCTCGCCCGCGGCCGTGAATTCCGCCTCGCTGACGAAGCCCGGGCGTTGGCCCTTGCCGAACAGCACGACGTTGCGCAGCTTCGGCGCGCTGACGAGCCTGAGCTCGTGCCGAGCGGACTGCTGCGGCAGGTCGGGCAGCGCCTGCTCGAGGCGCTCGACGAAGTTGACCTGCTCGGCGATCGACTCGGTGGTGATGAGCGTCACCAGGTCGGCGTTCTCGACCACGTAGCCGATCTCGGCGGACTTGTAGCGCGCGTTCACCGGCACGATCACCGCGCCGCAGAACGCGATTGCGAAGTACAGCTCGACGAACTCGGGGCAGGTGTGCATCAGGATGCCGACGTGGTCGCGCGGCTTGACGCCGAGCGCCTGCAGGCTGCGGGCGCGGCGCAGCGCCGCGTCCGCCAGCTCGCGATAGGTGTAGCGGGTCTCCGGAAATACGAGCGCGAGCTTGTCGGGATCGCGGTCGGCGGCCGTGAGCAGCAGGTCGCCCATGGTGGTCACCGAGATCCGAAGCCGCGCGAGGTCCTCGCCCGCGTACGACTCGAACGGCACGGTCGGCGACTGCGCCGCCCGGGCCTTGCCTGCCCGCTTGCGTGCTGCCATGGATCCCCCTTGCCAGCGCCGGTGCTGGCCGATGCCGCCAAGGTACACGCGCCTGCGCTGAAAATAAACAGTCAAGACTGTTTCTTTTTCCCGCAGCGCGCTTCTATACTGGATGTGGGATTCGCGCGGGAGGCGGCATGACAGCGGAGCAGACGACTGCGCGGGCGCCGCTCGAGCCGCCCCGGCAGTGGGGGCTGACGGACGAGCAGCTCGCGACACATCCCATTCCGTACCGCGCGGACCTCTTCGCGGGCAAGTCCTTCCTCATCTCCGGCGGCGGCAGCGGGCTCGGCCGCGCGATGGCCTACCAGATGGTCCGCCTCGGCGCCGAGGTCATGATCTGCGGACGGCGCGAGGAGAAGCTCGCGGAGACGGCAGAGGGCATCTCGCGCCTGCTCGGGCGCAGGATCGCCACGCGCGCCATGACCATCCGCGATCCCGCGCAGGTCGAGGCGCTGGTCGCCGAGACCTGGGATCGCTTCGGCCGGCTCGACGTGCTGGTCAACAACGGCGGCGGGCAGTTCCCGCAGGCCGCGATCGACTTCTCGGTGAAGGGCTGGAACGCCGTCATCGACACCAACCTCAACGGGACCTGGTGGATGATGCAGGCCGCCGCGCGGCAATGGCGCGACCGCGGCCACCCGGGCTCGATCGTCAACATCGTCGCGGTGGTCGCCCGCGGCATGCCGCAGGTGGCGCACACCTGCGCGGCGCGCGCCGGCGTCATCTACCTGAGCAAGTCGGTGGCCACCGAGTGGGCACCGCTCAGGATCCGCGTCAACTGCGTGGCGCCGGGGTCGATCGCGACCGACGGCCTGAATGTCTACCCGCGCGCCGCGGCCGAGGCCTTTCGCGTGTCGAACCCGATGCTGACGCTGGGCGACGCCTACGACATCGGCAACGCCGTCGTGTATCTTGCGGCCGAGGACACGGGCAAGTTCATCACCGGGGAGCTGCTGGCCGTGGACGGCGGCCGGCAGCAGTGGGGCGAGGACTGGCCGGCGGGCATCCCGGATTACTTCCGCGTGCAGGGACGCTGAGGGGTCCGACGCCCGCGCGCGCCCGGTCCGGTTCGTTCCACGCTCGCGACGGTTTCATGGACATACGCCCCGCCTGGTCGCGACCCGCCGAATGCGCCTTCGCGATCGCGCTCTTCGCCTCTGCGCTTCTCGCCGTCGGCTGGACGCTGCCGGGAAGCTTGCTCGGCGCGGCAGACTGGCCGACCGTGCTGTTCTTCCTGGCCTTCGGCCTGTTCACGATCGCGATCGGATACGACCACTCGGCTTTCGGCTACGTCTCCTTCGACCGCATCGCGCAGGTGTCGAGCCTCCTGGTGCTGGGGCCGGTGGACGCGGCCTGGATCAACGGGCTGGCCTCGCTGCTCTATCCCTGGCACCGGCTGCGGAAGGGCGTGCCGCTGCGCGCGGTGGCCTTCGCGTCGCTGAACAACGCCGGGCTGATGGCGCTGATGATCCTCGCGGCCGGCCACGTGTACCTCGCCGCCGGCGGCGCCGCGCCGCTCGCCGTGCTCGATGCCTCGGCCTTCGTTGCCATCCTGCTTCTGCTCGTGGTGATGCAGGTCATCAACGAGGCAGCGATGATGACGCTCTATCGCCTGCGGGGCCTCTCGCCGCGCGAGGCCTTCAGCCTGTTCGACACCGCGATGGAGCTCGCCGCCGGGGTCGCCGCGATCGTGGTGGCGATCACCTGGACGCGCATGGAAACCTCGGTGCTCGCCCTGCTGCTCGCGGTGCTGGCCGCCGGGATGCTGGCGCTCAAGCGCTTCGCCGAGATGCGCCTCGAGCTCGAACGGCTGGTGGCCGAGCGCACCGCCGCGCTCGAGGGCAAGACCCTCGAGCTCGAGCGCCTCGCCGCGCGGGATACGCTGACGGGACTTCACAACCGCCGCTCCGCCGACGCTCGCCTCGAGGCGGAGCTCGCGCGGGTGCTGCGCGAGGGCGGCGAGTTGAGCCTCGCGCTCGCCGACATCGACCACTTCAAGCAGATCAACGACCGTCACTCGCACGGCATCGGCGACCGCGTGCTCGAGCGCGTCGCGCGCCTGTTCGAGACGCGTCTCGACGTGACCACCCTGGTGGCGCGTTACGGTGGCGAGGAGTTCCTGTTCTGTTTTCCCGCGACGGGTTTCGCGGCCGCGCGCGACCGCTGCGAAGAGCTGCGCCGGGCGGTCGAGTCCGAGGACTGGAGCGCGCTCGCGCCGGGCCTCGCCGTGACGCTGAGCGTCGGCGTCGCGTCGCGACGCCGCGATACCTCGGTGAACGCCCTGCTCGAGCGCGCCGACGCCTGCCTCTACGCCGCCAAGCGCGGCGGCAGGAATCGGGTGGTGGGGGAGGAGCAGTGACCGGTGACCAGTGACCAGTGATCGGTGATCGGCCGGAAACACTCTCCAGCGGCACTACCCGGTCTGGCCGGTCACTGGTCACCGATCACCGGTCACTTCTTGCACCGCCCTTCCTTAACCGTTACCCTCTTTTCCGCCTTGGGGTGGCCCGAAGGGGCCTGAGATGCCGCCAGCTCCCGCGAGCCTTGCGGCAAACCCGTTGAACCTGATCCGGTTAGGACCGGCGTAGGGAGCAGGCGTGAGCCGCAAGAAGCATCTCGAAGTCCCGTTTCGCCGCGCCGCGGTCGGCCGCTGAGGCCGCCGTGCGTCGCGCCTTCCTGACGGCGGCGCTCGCCGCCGCACCCGCCCTCGCCGTCGCGGCCGAGCCGTCGCGGCTGGAGGAGATCATCGTCACCGCGTCGCTGCGCGAGGTGCCGCTGGTCGAGCTGCCGGTGAGCGCCACGGTGCTGGATTCACGCACCGTCGCCGACGCCGCCGTCCAGCATCTCGAGGAACTGCTGCCGCTGGTGCCCTCGCTCACCTGGGCGGGCGCCAGCTCGCGACCGCGCTACTTCCAGCTGCGCGGCGTCGGCGAGCTCGAGCAGTACCAGGGCGCCCCGAATCCGTCGGTCGGCTTCCTGGTTGACGACATCGACTTCAGCGGCCTCGGCATGGTCGCGACGCTGTTCGACGTCGAGCAGGTCGAGGTGCTGCGCGGTCCGCAGGGTACGCGCTTGGGCGCCAATGCGCTCGCAGGGCTCATCAAGGTGGTGACCCGCGCGCCGCGGCCCGAGCGGGAGCTCGGCGTCGAGACCGGCATCGGCGAGGATGGCCTCTGGAGCGCGGGCGTGGTCGCCGGCGGGGCGCTGCCGCAAGCCGCGGGCGAGGAGGGCGCGTGGCGACTCGCCGTGCAGCGCTCGGAGAGCGACGGGTTCCGCCGCAACGCCTTCCTCGATCGCGACGACACCAACGGTCGCGACGAGCTGACGGCGCGCGCACGGCTTCGACTCGTGCCCGCGGAGGACTGGCGCGCGGACCTGACGCTGCTCTTCGCGGACCTCGACAACGGCTACGACGCCTTCGCCATCGACAACTCTTTCCGCACGCTATCCGATCGCCCCGGACGCGACGCGCAACGGTCTACAGGCCTGTCTCTCGACCTGCGCCGCGATCCTGCGACGGGCCCGGGCCTGCAGAGCGTCACCGCCTGGGCCGACACGCGCCTCGAGGCGAGCTTCGACGGCGACTGGGGCAACGACGGCGACTGGGGCGACGCGGGGCCGTACGACTTTTTCTCGCGGACGCTGCGCGAACGCACCACGTTGTCGCAGGACCTGCGCCTCGACGGCCGCGCCGGCGAGACGGGCTTCATCGTCGGCGCCTATGGCCTGCGGCTCGAGGAGGACAACGCGCAGGACGACGACGGGAACTATCTCGGCGACCTCTTCGAGCGCAGCCTCGACAGCCGCTACCGCGCCACCAGCCTCGCGCTCTACGGCCAGGCCGAGCGGGCGCTCACGGAGGCGACGACGCTCACGGCGGGCCTGAGGCTCGAGCAGCGCGAGGCGCGCTACCGCGACAGTGACGGCGCCGCGTTCACGCCGCGCGATCGCATGTGGGGCGGCGAGCTTTCGTTTTCCCGCGCGCTCGGTGGGTCCGCGCAGGCCTGGGTGTCCGTCTCGCGCGGCTTCAAGGCGGGCGGCTTCAACATCGGCGCGGCGATCCCCGACGAGCGCCTGCAGTTCGACCCGGAGTACGCGATCAGCCTGGAGGGTGGCGTCAAGGGACGCTGGGACGCACTCGGCCTGTCGGCGGACGTCTCGGTCTATCACCTGCGCCGCGAGGACCAGCAGGTCGCGACCTCCTTCCAGCTGGACCCGCAGGATCCGCTGACCTTCGTCTTCTACAACGACAACGCCGCGCGCGGCCGAGCCACCGGCCTCGAGGGCAGCCTCGCCTGGCAGGCGACGCCGCGGTGGCTGCTCGCAGGCTCGCTCACGCTCATGGAGTCGGAGTACCTCGGCTACCGCTTCGGCGACCGCGACCTCGACGGTCGCGACTGGGCGCACGCGCCTGGCTGGCGCTATTCGCTCGCCGCCACCTGGCGGCATCCTGCAGGCTGGATGGGGCGCGCCGACGTCGCAGGCCACGACGGCTTCTACTACGACACCAGCCACGACGAGCGCGCCGGCGCCTACACGCTCGTCAACCTGCGCGCCGGCTACGAGGCCGAGCGCTGGTCGGTCCACGCCTGGGTGAGGAACGCCTTCGACGAGCGCTATCCGGTGCGCGGCTTCTTCTTCGGCAACGAGCCGCCGGACTTCCCGGCCAGGGTCTACCTGCGCCTCGGCGACCCGCGCCAGGCCGGGCTCACCGCCAGCATCAACTTCTGAGGACACCCCCATGCACGTCGCTGTAGAACTGAGCCTGTATCCGTTGACCGGCGAGTTCATCCCGCCCATCCAGGGCTTCATCGACCGCTTGACCGCCCGCTCCGGGCTCAGGGTCGCCACCAACTCCATGAGCACGCAGGTGAGCGGCGAGTACGAAGTCGTGATGCGCGCGCTCACCGAGGAGATGGCGGTGACGTTCGAGGGTCCGGACCGCGCGGTGTTCGCGATGAAGGTGCTCGGCGGCGGCCCCTGACGTGCTCGGCGATCTGCGCGCGCAGCTGCTCGCAACCTCGCCGCTCGAGCTCGCGGCGGTCGTCCTCGGCGTCGCCTACATCGTCCTCGCGATCCGCCGCCGCCGCGCCTGCTGGATCGCGGGTGGGTTGAGTACGGCGATCTACGCCTTCGTGTTCCTCGAAACGGCGCTGTACCTGCAGTCCGCGCTGCAGGTCGGCTACGTGGCGCTGTCGGTGTACGGCTGGCGCGCATGGTCCGCGGCGGCGGGCGCGGAGGCGGCAACGCCGCGGCAATGGCCGCTGCGGCGCCACGTGCAGGCGCTCGTCGCCGTCGCCGTGGCCACCCTCGCCGCTGCGCCACTGCTCTCGCACTTCACGGATTCGGCTGCGCCCTGGGCCGACGCGCTCGGCACTTCGGCGAGCGTGGCCGCCACCTGGATGATGGCGCAGCGCATCGCCGGGCACTGGCTGTGGTGGATCGTGATCGACGTCGGGCTCGCGGCGCTGTTCGCTTCGCAGGGGCTCGTGTTCACCGCGCTCCTGTACGCGGGCTTCGCCGTCATGGCGATCGCCGGCTATGCCAGCTGGCGTCGCGCGCTGGCCGCCGTCGACGCGCGCAGCGTCTCGGCCTGAGCATGCCGCCCGCGCCGCTGATTGCGCTCGAGCGGGCGGCCCGGCGCCTCGGGGTGGACGGCCGTGCGATCGAGGCGCTCGCCGGAGGCACGCGCAACCACGTGTATCGCCTGGGCGTACCGCCGCGCTCCGTCGTCGTGCGGATCGCGGGGGCGGGGGATGCCGACCTCGCGGTGGACCGCGAGTCGGAGGTCGCCGCGCAGCGCGCCGCCGCCGCCCGCGGGCTGGCCCCGAGGTTGTTGTGGTCGAGCCTCGCGGAGGGCATCGTCGCGAGCGAATGGCTGCCGGGCCGGTCCTGGTCGCGCGAGGAGGCCGGTACGCCACAGGCGATCGAGCGCGTCGCGGCGTGGCTGCGGGCGCTGCACGCGACGCCCCCGCCGGCGGGATTGCGCCGGGTCGACTACCTCGAGACGCTGCTCTTCTACTGCGGCCGGCTGGAGGCGGCGCGGGTGCCGCGCGGCCTGCTCGAGGCGGCCCAGGACTGGCGCGCCGCGCTCGGCGAGCCGCCGCGGCTCGCGCTGTGCCACCACGACCTGCACCACAGCAACGTGGTCGACAGCGGCGCGGAGATCCGCTGGGTGGACTGGGAATATGCGGGCCTCGGCGACCCGTTGATGGACCTCGCCGGCTATGTGTCCTACCAGCAGCTCGACGAGGACCAGGCCGCGGAGCTGCTCGCGGCCTACGGGCAGAACGGGGCCATCACGCCCGAGCGCCTTCGACCGGCACGCCAGCTCTTCGAGGCCGTCGCGACCGTCTGGGCCGAGGTCTTCTCCTCGTGCGGTGCAATAAAAAAACAGTCATGATTGTTTTTACTGACGCCCCTGACCTATAGTCGGGGCGGCGCCCGGCCCGGGCGCGGCCTGAGGGGGCCTCATGACCGACCGGCGCATCCAGCGCATCCGCGCGGAGCTGGCGCGCGAGGGCTTCGACGCCGCCGTGCTGACCAACACGCACGACGTCGTCTATGCCACGGGCTACAGCTCCATCATGGAGTACTGGACCCTGCAGGAGCCGATCTGCGCCGCGATCGTCGCGCGCGATCCGTCCATCCCCGTGGTGCTGGTGCTTCCCGAGGCCAACCTCGCGCTGCTCGCGGTGTCCGCGAACTCCGGCCAGCCGGACCGTGCGGAGGAGCTGCGCCTCACCGAGTTGCTCACTTTCTGCGAGATGGCGCGCAGTGCCGATCCCGACGCCCGGCCGTCCTCCATCGGCGCCGCGGCAGGCGAGATCTTCGCTTCGCGCGTGCGCGGCAAGCGCCGCGACAACGTCGTCGAGGCCATCACGGATGCGCTCGCCGACCACGGACTGCAAGGCAAGAAGGTCGCCTTCGACGACCTGCGCGTCTGGTCCTGGGTGCGCCGCGATCCGCGCTTCGCGTCCTTCGAGCCGCTCGATGCGGTGGACGCCATGGTTCGCGCGCGGGCGGTCAAGACGCCGGTCGAGCTGGAAGCCGTGCGCCGCACCGGGCCCAAGGCCGATGCGGCCATCCAGTTCGCCGCCTCGCAGCTCGCGCCCGGCACGAACTGGACCGAGCTGCAGCTTTCGGTCGCCGGCTTCATGGCCTCGCAGGGCATCACGCCGGTGGACGAGGGCACGATGCTCTTCGGCGGCTCCTTCGACGGCGAGTTCATCCCCGAGCTCTTCCGCACGCGCCACGACCGGCCGCTCGCCGCGGGTCAGGTCGTGATCCTCGAGACGCTCGGCAAGACCGAGGGCTTCTGGATCGACATCAACCGCACCGCCGTGCTCGGCCAGCCCACGCCCGAGTACCAGGCGCTGCACGACACGATCCGCGATTGCTACCTGACCCAGCTCGAGCGCATGAAGCCCGGCTTCCACACCGGCGCGCTCGGCAAGCTGGGCCACGACTACCTGCGCGAGCGCGGCGTGCCTGTCCCGGAGAAGCTGCTGCTGCTGGCGCACGGCATCGGCCAGATGCCGATCGAGTCGCCGGTCGCGGGGCCCTCGATGGGCACCGCGGGTGCGCGCGGCTTCGCGCTCGAGGAGGACATGGTGGTCTCGGTCGACTGCCTGTTCTTCGGCGCGAAACTGGGCCCCTGCCACATGGAGAACGTGTTCATCGTCAACCGCGACGGCCTCGAGCCCATTTACGAAACGCCGCTCGAGCTGCTCGGGCCGCGCTGAGGGTTTGCTACGGCCGGCCCGCCACGCGGCGCCGGCGAAGGAGGAAGGAAGTGAGCTACGACCCGATCATGCTGCTCGACGCCTACCGCCGGATGCGCGCCATCCGCGAGTTCGAGGAACGCATGCGCCGCGAGGTGCAGGCCGGCACCGTGCCCGGCTTCGTGCACCTCTACTGCGGCCAGGAAGCCATCGCGGTGGGCGCCTGCATGCACCTGAACGATGCCGACTACATCGGCAGCACGCACCGCGGCCACGGCCACTGCATCGCCAAGGGCTGCGACCTCGAGGGGCTGCTGCTCGAGATCTACTGCAAGCAGGGCGGACTGTGCAACGGCAAGGGCGGCTCCATGCACATGGCCGACCTGGACAAGGGCATGCTCGGCGCCAACGCCATCGTCGGTGGCGCGCCGCCGATCGCCATCGGCGCGGCGCTGACCGCGCAGGTCCTCGGCAACCGCGGCGTGGCGCTCGCCTTCATCGGCGACGGCGCCTCGAACCAGGGCACCGTGTTCGAGTCCATGAACATGGCCTCGGTGCACAAGCTGCCGATGATCTTCATGTACGAGAACAACGGCTACGCCGAGTACTCGGGCGCCTCATGGCACCTCGGCGGCGGCGACATCGCGCGCCGGGCGGGGGGCTTCGGCATGCCTTCGGTCAAGGTGGACGGCACCGACTTCTTCGCCGTCTACGACGCGATGGGCGCGGCCGTCGAGCGGGCGCGCAAGGGCGAGGGCCCGAGCTCCATCGAGGCGGTCGCCATGCGCTGGTACGGCCACTTCGAGGGCGACATGCAGACCTACCGCAAGAGCGGCGAGGTCGACGAGCTGCGCGCCACGAGCGACCCGCTGGCCAAGTTCGAGGCGCGCGCCACCGGCGAGTTCGGCATCGACGCCGAGGAGCTCCGCGAGATCGACGAGGAGCTTCGGGAAATCATCGACGAGTCCGTCGCGGTCGCGAAGGCGGCGCCCAAGCCGCCGCGCGAGGCCCTCTACACCGACGTCTACGCGAGCTACTGACATGCCACAGAAAAACATCCGTGATGCGATCAACGAGACCCTCAAGCTCGAAATGCGCCGCGACCCGACGGTCGTGGTGATCGGCGAGGACGTGGTGGGCGGCCTCGGCGGCTCGAGCGGCGTGGCCGAGGCGGCCGGCGGCACCTTCGGCGTCACCGCCGGGCTCGCCGCCGAGTTCGGCCGCCGGCGCGTGATCGACACGCCGATCACCGAGTCCGCGATCATCGGCATGGCCGGCGGCGCCGCGCTGACGGGCTTGAGGCCCGTCGCCGAGCTCATGTTCATCGACTTCATCGGCGTGTGCTTCGACCAGATCCTCAACCAGATCGCCAAGTTCCGCTACATGTTCGGCGGCAAGGCGAAGGTGCCGGTGGTGATCCGCACGCTCATCGGCGCCGGCCTCGGCACCGGCCCGCAGCACTCGCAGGCGCTCTACAACATGCTCGCCGCCGTGCCCGGCATCAAGGTGGTGCTGCCGACGAACGCCTACGACGCCAAGGGGCTCTTGACCACCGCGATCCGCGACGACGACCCGGTGATCTTCTGCGAGCACAAGGCGATGTACCTCGATGCCTGCGAGGTGCCGGACGAGTCCTACGCGATTCCCTTCGGCCAGGCGGCGATCACGCGCAAGGGTAGCGACGTCACGGTTGTCGGCATCTCGCGCATGGTGACCTTCGCCAACAAGGTGGCCGACAAGCTCGCGAAGGACGGCGTCTCGGTCGAGGTCATCGACCCGCGCACCATTTCACCACTCGACACGGCGACGATCCTCGCGAGCGTGAAGAAGACCGGCCGACTGGTCGTGGTGGACGAGTGCACGCCGATCTGCAGCGTGGCCTCGGAGATCACGAGCCTCGCCGCCTGCGAGGCGCTCGATGCGCTCAAGGCCGCGCCGGTCAAGGTGACGCCGCCGCACACGCCGGTGCCGGCCACGCCCGACCTCGAGGCCTTCTACGTGCCGAGCCTCGAGCGCATCGAGCAGGCGATCCGCTCGACGCTTGCGACAGGCGGCGCCGGCCGCATCGCGGCGGCCGGCTGAGGCGCGGGCCCGCGGATGGCGCGCCTCGCCGTCGTCACGGGGGCGTCCTCGGGCATCGGGCTTGCGATCGCGCGCGCCTTCGCGGCGGCGGGCTACGACCTGGCGCTGCTGGCGATCACGCCGCTCGAGCGGCAGCGCGCGCTAGCGGAGGAACTGGCTGCGGCGCACCGGGTGCGGGCGGTCGGCTACGAGGCGGACGTCTCGGATCGCGCGGCGGTCGGGGCATTCGCGCAATCGGTCGCCGAAGATCTCGGCGAGGTGGACGTCCTCGTCAACAACGCCGGCGTCTGGTCCATGACCGACCCGGGCGTCAGCCCGCTCGACGAGTTCGATCGCATGGTCGACGTCAACCTGCGCGGGCCGTTCTACGTCACCCACTTCTTCCTGCCGGCCATGCTGGCCCGCGGCGCCGGCAACCTGATCTTCGTGGGCTCCGTGAGCGGCATTGCGGGGGATCCAAACTCGGCCGGCTACTCGGCCACCAAGGCCGGCATCGCGATGCTGGCCAGGACGCTCGCCGCGCGGCTCGGTCCGCGCGGCATCCGCGTCAACGCGATCGCGCCCGGCGCGGTGGCCACCCCCCTCACGGCGCCGCTGCAGACCCCTGAAGGAGACGCCGCGATCCGCGCCATGATGGCCAAGCACCCGAGCCCGACGCGGCGCTTCTTCATGGACCCCGAGGAGATCGCCCACCTCGCGCTGTTCCTCGCCTCGGAGGCGAGCACATCGCTGCACGGCGCCGTGCTGTTGGCCGACCAGGGACTGAGCGCGGCGCTGCCCGCCTGACGGAGGATCGATGCAAGACACTGGCTATGCCTGCTACCTGCGCCTGCGGCTCAAGCCCGAGAAGCGCGCGGAGTTCATCGGCCTGATCACGAAGCTTCGGGCCGACACCCGTCGCGAGTTCCCCGAGACCTGCTTCTACGAGGTGCTGGCGACGGCCGATCCGCTGGAGTTCGTGCTGATGCAGGGCTTTCCCGACGAGGCGACCTACAAGCGCTACGCGAATGCGCCATATCATCTCGAGATGGCGCCGCACGGCTGGGCCTGCCTCGACGGCGAGCCGCACATCGAGTTCCTGAAGCCGGTGGCCGCGCCGTGAGGGCGCTGGCGTGGCTCGCGGTAGCCGCGTACCTGGCGGCGCCAGCCGGCCTCGCGCAGGAGGCGGCGTCCGGGCATCGCTCCTGGACCCATTACGGCGGCGATGCTGCGGGCACGCGTTACTCCGCGCTCGAGCAGATCAACCGCGACAACGTCGGGAAACTCGCCGTCGCCTGGCGCTATTCGACCGGCGAGCTGAAGCGCCGCGGCCCGGAGCTCATCGCCAACAGCTCCACCCAGACCACCGCGATCATTGCCGCGGGGTCGTTGGTCTTCTGCACGCCCTTCAACCGCGTGGTCGCGCTCGACCCGGCGACGGGGCGCGAACGCTGGGTGTTCGACCCGAAGATCCCGCTCGATCACCCGCTGCCCTTCCAGTACAACTGCCGCGGCGTGACGCCCTGGGCGGATCCCGAGGCGCCGGCCGGCGCGGCCTGCGCCGAGCGTGTCGTGATGGGCGCGAACGACGGGCGGATCTACGCCCTCGACGCGAAGACGGGCAAGCCCTGCGAGGGCTTCGGCGAGGGCGGCAGCGTGCAGGTCGCCTGGGACCGCCCCTCGCGCTGGAAGGGCGAGGCCAAGATCGCCTCGGCGCCGGTGATCGTCAACGGCGTGATCGCGACCGGCGCCTTCGTGATGGACAACCTGCGCACCGATGCGCCCTCCGGCACCGTATACGCCTTCGACGCGCGCACCGGTGCGCCGAAATGGCAGTTCCACACCATCCCGAGGGATCCCGCGGACCCGGGCTACGCGACGTGGCTCGAGGGCAGCGCCGAGCGCAGCGGCGCGGCCAACGTCTGGTCGACCATGGTCGCGGACCCGAAGCTCAACCTCATCTTCGCGCCGGTCGGCTCGGCCTCGCCCGACTTCTGGGGCGGCGAGCGCAAGGGCGACAACCTGTACTCCAGCTCGCTGGTGGCCATCGACGCGGCGACCGGCGAGCGCCGCTGGCACTTCCAGCTGGTGCGCCACGACGTGTGGGACTACGACGCCTCCTCGCCGCCGATGCTGGTGGACATCCGCAAGGACGGCCGGGTGATCCCCGCCGTGGTGCAGAACACCAAGCAGGGCTTCTCGTTCGTGCTCGAGCGCGCGACCGGCAAGCCGGTGTTCGGCGTCGTCGAGAAGCCCGCGCCGCAGGGCGCGCTGCCGGGCGAGTGGCTCTCCCCGACGCAGCCCTGGCCGGTGAAGCCCGAGCCGCTGGTGCCGACCAAGGTCACGCCGGACGACGCCTGGGGCTTCACGCCCTGGGACCGATGGAAGTGCCGCAAGCAGATCGAGGGCCTGCGCTCCGAAGGGATCTTCACCCCGGCCTCGACCGGCGCGGGCACCATCCTCTCGCCCGGCAACGCCGGCGGCATGAACTGGGGCGGGCCGGCCTATGACCCGGCGCGGCAGTGGATGATCGTCAACACCAACCGCGTGCCGCAGGTGGTGCAGCTGATCCCGCGCGCGGAGATCCCCGGCGTTACCGGCATCACGCTCGAGGGGGGGCGCGACGTCGCCGCGCAGGAGGGCACGCCCTACGGCGTGCACCGCTACTGGCTGCTCTCGCCCTGGGGCGCGCCCTGCGTGAAGCCGCCCTGGGGCGAGCTGGTGGCGGTCGACATGGCGAGCGGCGACCTGCGCTGGCGCGTGCCGCTCGGCTCGATCGAGCGGCAGCTTCCTTTCAAGTTCGAGTGGAACCTCGGCACGCCGAACCTCGGCGGGCCGGTGGTGACGAAGGGCGGGCTCGTGTTCATCGCGGCAACCATGGACAACGTGATCCGCGCCTTCGACGTGGAGACGGGCGAGATGCTCTGGCGCGACGACCTGCCCGCAGGCGGGCAGGCGACGCCGATGACCTACGAAGCCGGTGGGCGGCAGTTCGTGGTGATGATCACGGGCCACCACATGTGGTTCGGCTCACCGGCGGGCGACGAGGTGATTGCCTACGCGCTGCCGAAGTAGTCCGCGCCTGGGGCATAGCTAAGAGCCCGACGCTGTCGAGATGCTCGTGCTCGGTGAACCCGCGCCGGGTGCTGTTGCCGATGGCGGTCATGTCCGCCGACGATACCGCCCCGTGCCAGTCCCGGTCACGCCGCTCGCCGAGGGCCTCGCGGTATAGCTTCAGGTCGATGCCGCAGGGAAACTCGGCGAGATACGGCGACTCGGATAACGCGCCAAGACTTGACTGCCCTAATTGGCGTTGGCAGCGAGCCAGCCAACCGCAAACAACGAAGCGCCAAAGAGCATTGCGGTCCAGCAGAGCCTCGTCGGAATCTTGTGCCTACCTTGAACCGCAGTTTCGTGCCCACACATCGTCGTCGAACCCGAGCGTCAGCCGGCGGCTGCCCACGCTCGTCGGGTACACCAGGCTGGTCGGCAGGCCGGTCGTGGACGAATAGCTGTGGTTCGCGCGGGTGGTTGGCTATCCCATGCGGACGAGAACCAATGCGCAGGCCAGCAGAAGCGCCAGTACTGACCCGAGGTAGTAGCGCCTCCATATGCGGCTCCGCGCCGGGCCGGCTTCTGATATTCCCACCGCAGTCCCGGATCTGATCGATCCGCTGACGAGCCACACGACAAGAACGACCAGCAGGATAAACAGACCGTTCAAGACCGGGCCCATTCCAATCAGAAGCCTTGGCAATCGGCCCGTGGCAGCGTAGTAAAGGCACACAAGCGTCAAGTAGTTCGAGAACGCGTATATGGCGATGGCAATAGCCGCGCTCAGCCGCGAATATCGCCAGGAATTGCCCCGGCGCGCGTAGTACTCCGTGGCTGCAAGCACTATCGTCCTGATCATTGAGCCGGTCCGAGTGCGGGACCGCAGGGGTTGCGCAGCGCGTCGGTGACAGACCCGCTGCCGTGATCCGGCGCGTAAGAGAGTTCACCGATCAGGATTCCGAGTCCGATGCCGATGGCAAGCGCGGGGTTGGACGCCCCTACCGCGAGAGTCGCGAGACCGAGACCGCCGACAGCTACATCCTCGCGATTTCCGTACTCCATGCCACTGTACAGCGCGTTGCCAGCGGTCCAAGCGCCGTAGGCGAGTGTGGCGCGGCCAGCGACGCCGGCGAGCCCGCTACCGCCGATGGCCTGCCGCTGAGATGCTGTGTCCACGGCCCGAGTCCTGATGATTCCGTCGGATCCCCGGTAGGAAATGGTCCCATCGATGACCCGTGAACTGATGTAGATCTCTCTTGCAGCATCCGAGCCTAGCGCCGCGGAATTCGCAAGAGCTTTGCGCGCTGATGCGAGGTCCCGCCGATTCTGCGTTGAGGCGCTGAAGGTGCACGCGCTCAATGATGGTTGCTTCTCCGCTCCCTCCTTTGGATCGGACTTCGGCGGTTCGCGACCGTTCGGGTCGCCACCGCCTCCGCCGTCGGATCCTCCGCCGCCGCCACGGCCGCCACCCGCACCGCCAGCCCCGCCGCCACCCCCGAAATTCGGCATGAACGCATAGGCGGACGCGAGCGATCCGGGCGTCACGACGGCCCAAGCCAGCGTGCCGCCGAGCGGCAACCACTCACGCAGTACCGTGACTATGATTCCCGGAAGCACCGTCGCCTCCACCAGCGCGGTCCCGGCATCGTGCTTGGGCAGCTTGGTCTCCTTGCTCGACAGCCCGCTCGGATCTATGAGCGTGAGCGGGTTGTTCTGCACGTACGCGTAGCGGTTGAACCCGCCGGCCCGGCCAAGACCGTCGGCCACCGGATCGCTCGCCAGAAACCTCCCCAGTACTGGGTCATACACCCGCCCGTTCATGTGGATCAGGCCCACGGCATCCAGATGCTCGTGCTCGGTGAACCCGCGCCGGGTGCTGTTGCCGATGGCCGCCATGTCGGCAGACGATACCGCCCCGTGCCAGTCCCGGTCACGCCGCTCGCCGAACGCCCCGAAAGAGAGTTTCACCAGCTCGGTCCCGGCGGAGTTCGTGATCAGCTCCGGACTGCCGAGCGTGTCGCGGTGGAGGTAGTGCGTGGTCGTGGTCGGATCGCAGGATGAGCCTGTGCAGTTGACGATCGCCAGCAGCCCGCCCGGACCCTCGATCCGGTGCCGCCAGGTGATCGTGCCGGACTTGGTCACCTTCTCGAGTATCCCGCCCACATAGATCGTCGTCTCCGAGATCCCCGCCGTCACCGCCACCTGCTTGTAGCGGTTGCGATACGCCCCGTAGGACAGCGTGCTCGAGTTCGAGCCGGCATAGATCACCCCCGGCAGGTTGTAGCTCGTGTACCCAATCGTGCTGCCGCCCCGGCTCGTCATGTTGCCGTTCGCGTCATACCCGTAGCTGGTGGTGCCGGCCTGGATCACCGCCCGCTTCTTGCTGGCATGGTAGCTGTAGTTGCCCACGTCCTGCTTCCACAGGATGTTGCCGATCGCGTTGTAGCTGAGGTCCTGGTTCGTGATCGTGCCCGTCCCGGGAGTGGTCAGCGTCGAGTAGTCGAGCCGGTTGAGACCATCGTAGACGAACGTCTCCGTCGCGCTCTGCTTCAAGTCCTGGCGCTGGCTCAGGTTGTAGTTCAGGTCCCACTGCGCACTCGCGTGGATCAGGACGAAACCGAAGACGATGAAGACGGCGTCAGGTCAGCGGCAGGACCGTCACGCGCGTGCGATGCGGTTGTACGGTGACCAGAGCTCCAGCAGCCAGCTCATCCGACATGCGCGCAAGTGCCGCCAGGACCACGGACCCGATGGCTGTCACCGTCAGGTTGTCTGCGCGGATCTGCACTACGCTTGGCTTGTGGCCGGCGGTGGCCGCCAGGATCGCGCTGAAGTCGAGGTCGTGGATGAGAACCACGCAATCGTGCTCGGCCGCCCACCTCATGATCTCGACATCCGTTGCGGCAGGTGCTCCGACCGCTGACCAGTGCACAGCCGAGTGCCCAGCGGACTCCAGCAGGCTGACCCAGCCCGGCGACAGGTTCATGTCGACGACAAGCTTCACGCGCGTTCGAGCGTCACCTCGCGCTCCTCGGCCCGCCAAGCCGCGTAGCGCAATGCCTGCAGCACGTCCTCGCGCTCGAGGTACGGATAGTCCGCCAGCAGTTCGTCAACTGTCCGGCCCGCCGCGATCTGGCCGACGATCATGCCGACCGTCACCCGCATGCCGCGTACACAGGGCTTCCCGCCCATTACGCCAGGCTCGTGGGTAATGCGATCGAAGACGTGCATGGCAGCTTCTCCGGCCGGCCAGACTGAACGAGGCCCTAGCCTAGCACGGAGTCCGAATAGCTCTACCGTCCTCGATCGCCAGCCGGCCAGTGCTCCCGCGCCGCCAGAGGCCGGGCTCGAGCGGACAGCGTCGACAGCGGCGCATGGAGAAGTCCGTCATGGCGACCTGCTGATCGGACCTACTCCCGAACGGAAAAACCGCGGCTGGCAGTGAAATCAGGGAGCAGGTCACAAGCTCCGGACTGCCGAGCGTGTCGCGGTGGAGGTAGTTCGTGGTCGTGGTCGGATCGCAGCTCGAGCCGCTGCAATTGACGATCGCCAGTAATCCGCCCGGACCCTCGATCCGGTGCCGCCAGGTGGTCGTCCAGGACTTAGTGACTGAACCGTTGACGCCCGCCGATCCGACCGTGCTGTCGGGCCGGGCGAACTGGTTCGAACTACCCCGTGGTCGGCCAGCAATTTCGGCCGAAGTTGGACCAGCGCTCTGTGGAACGCTGACCGAGGCGGGAACAACGAACGCTTGAACGTCATCCCGGCGATCCGGGTGTCGGGGGAATACGAGACATGTAGGCAGTACAGCTGGACTGCGCTAATTCGTATTGGCGGCGAGCCAACCGACCGCGAACAATGCGACGCCAAAGAGCATTGCAGTCCAATACAGCCTCGTAGGAATTTTATGCCTGCCTTCGATGAAGTATTCCCGCGGTCGAAGAATGACGGCCAGCGGCCCGGCCGCAAGCAGCTCGCGCCAAGATACATCCTTTCTTTTCAATGCAATTACGCTCACAACGAACGCAATCGTGCACGCGAAGAGTGCAATCCCGAGGACATTTACGCCGGCTGCTAGCACGGTCGCTACTCCATGTTTCGGCAGTATCTACTGTGACCCACAGCTTCTAGCCCAAACTTCATCGTAGAACTTGCGCATGTCGGCCGTCAGGCTCTCATACGGGATGGCTACTTCGTAGCTACGATAACTGGCTCCAACAGATGGACCTAACTCAAAGCCCATCGCCGTAGAAGTCGTCATCGAAGAGCCGTCCCAAGATGCGAAAAAACCGATTCCTACCACTGCTGCGATACTGACGTTCCAACCCCATCCGGAAGCCGCACCGCTCGAAATGGTCGTGAAATTGCGATTGCCGGATCCGCCGCTGCCGTGAATGCTCACGCCGACTTCCCCTCCGAGATGACCACTGCCACTTGATAGTCGGTGTACCGTTCGCGTAGAAAAATCCGCTAGGAATCTCTTTTCGATCGCGGCTCCGATCCACGCACCTCCCGAAGCGCCGCGGGTTCGCGATGGATATGTCCCCGGTGCGAGGTTGCGCGAATTCCCTGGACTGGTCCGTGTGCGGGCCGCTCGGCTTTCGTCGAATTGACACTCGGGCTTGTCTTTCACCTGCTCCCTGTCTCCTTCCTTCTCGCTTCTTGGCTGTTCCCTACCGTTCGGGTCGTCTCCACCACCCCCGCCGTTGGACCCTCCGCCGCCGCCACGGCCGCCACCCGCACCGCCAGCCCCGCCGCCACCCCCGAAATTCGGCATGAACGCATAGGCGGACGCGAGCGATCCGGGCGTCACGACGGCCCAAGCCAGCGTGCCGCCGAGCGGCAACCACTCACGCAGCACCGTGACTGTGATTCCCGGAAGCACCGTCGCCTCCACCAGCGCGGTCCCGGCATCGTGCTTCGGCAGCTTGGTCTCCTTGCTCGACAGCCCGCTCGGATCTACGAGCGTGAGCGGGTTGTTGCCG
>CAYORU010000004.1:0-178697 GCA_964406445.1 uncultured Steroidobacteraceae bacterium | reverse complement strand
GCGGCCCGCCGCCGGCGCCGCTGGGCGCGTAGCGCGCGCGCCCGCGCGCGAGCTGTTCGAGCGCCACGGCCGCGGTCACCAGCGCGAGCAGCACGAGGGCGAGCTGAAGCGCGGTCTCGAGCGAGAACAGCCCGAACCAGCTCTTGTAGATCGCGGTCGTGAACGTGTCGTAGTTGAACACCGCCACCGCGCCGAAATCGGCCAGCGTCTCCATCGCGACCAGGGCCCCGCCGGCCGCGACCCAGGGGCGCGCGAGC
The DNA here is from genome assembly GCA_964406445.1 of uncultured Steroidobacteraceae bacterium. GTDB lineage: Bacteria > Pseudomonadota > Gammaproteobacteria > Steroidobacterales > Steroidobacteraceae > SG8-30. Next base: position 178,440 of record CAYORU010000004.1, on the reverse strand, counting down.
GGCAGGGCTACGCGGAAGAATGCGGCCCAGGGGCCGAGCCCGAGCGAGCGGCCCGCCTCGAGCGCGCGGGTGCCGTGGGTGAGGAAGGCGCCGCGCGCCAGCAGGTAGACGTACGGATAGAAGGCGAAGGCGAGCACCGCGATCACGCCGCCGGTCGAGCGGATCGGCGGCAGGCTGGCGCCGGGCCCGAACCAGGCGCGCAGCTGGCTCGGCACCGGCCCTGCGAAATCGAGCGTGGCGACCGCCACGAAGGCGAGCACGTAGGCCGGCAGCGCGAGCGGCAGCAGCAACGCCCAGGCGAAGAAGCCGCGGCCCGGGAAATCGCAGGCGGCGGTGAGCCAGGCGAGTCCGACGCCGAGCGCCAGGGCGAGGGCCACCACGCCCGCGACCAGCACCAGCGTGTTGCGCGCGACACCGGGCAGCACGAACTGCCGGAGGTGCTCCCACAGCGCAGGATCCGCCCCGGCGGCGCCGTACAGCACCGCGGCCAGCACCGCGAGCATCGGCAACGCGACCAGGGTCGCGGCCGTACCGGGCAGGAGCCGGCCGGCGGGCGTCACGGGCGCGACCCGGCGCCGCGGTCCGCGCCTACTTCCAGCCCGCGCGGTCCATGAGCCGCACTGCCGCCGGCTGCAGCTCGCCCGCGCGGCCGACGTTGACGAGGTTCTGCTTGAAGGGGCCCCAGGCCGCGACCACCGGCGGCGGATCGACCGCGGGATTCGCCGGGTACTCGTAGTTCGCGCCGGCGAAACGCGCCTGCACGGCGGGCGTCGACAGCCACTCGAGGAAGCGGCGAGCCTCGGCGACGTTGCCCGCGTGGCGCGCGACGCCGGCGCCGGAGATGTTGACGTGCACGCCGGCACCGGCCTGGTCGGCCCAGTGCAGCGCGACCGGGAAGTCGGGCCGCGCCGCCTGCAGGCGGCCGAGGTAGTAGCTGTTGACCACGCCGACGTCGCACTGCCCCGCGGCGATCGCCTCGAGCAGCAGCGTGTCGTTGGAGAACGGCGCGGTCGCGAGGTTGTCGACCCAGGCCCGGACGATGCGCTCGGCCTGCGCCTCGCCGTACTCCGCGATCAGGATGGCGACCAGCGACTGGTTGTAGACGTGCTTGCCGCTGCGCAGGCACAGCCGCCCCTTCCACCGCGGGTCCCCGAGCGCGGCGTAGCCGCCCAGCTCCGCGGGCTTCACCCGCGCGGTCGCATAGGCGACGGTCCGCGCGCGGATCGCGAGCCCGTACCAGTGATTCTTCGGGTCGCGCAGGTGGGCCGGGATGTTGGCCTCGAGCACCGGCGAGGCGACCGGCTGCAGCAGGCCCGCCGCCTGCGCCCGCCACAGGTCGCCCGCGTCGACGGTCATCAGGACGTCGGCCGGAGAATTGCGGCCCTCGGCCTTCAGCCGCGCCACGAGCGGCGCGCCGTCGTCGGTGATGAACTTGACCTCGATGCCGCGCTGCTGGCCGTACTCCCTGAAGAGCTCCTCGACCAGCTGGTACTTGCGGGCGGAGTACACGACGAGTTCGCCGTCGGCCGCCCCCGCCCGGGGCGCGAGCAGCGCGGTGGCGGCGAGGGCCAGGGCGATCAGGGCGGCGGCGAGGGCGAGCCGCCTGCCGGCAGTGAGACGTGCGGGCATGGTCCAAACCTTAATGAGAATCAGTCTCGTTATCTTATCGCAGACGGGCCGCCCTTGGCACGACCCTTCCTCACACCTCGCCGGAGCCCTCGATCCGGTCCCGTCCGGCCGCCTTGGCGCGGTACAGGGCGGCGTCCGCCTCGGCGAGCAGCCGCTCGGCGAGCGCCTTGAGGTCCGTCCGCCCCGGCGGCGGCAGGAGGCTCGCGAGGCCGACGGAAACGGAGATCCGCAGGCTGACGCCGGGGCCCGCCTCGACCGGGCTGTGCGAGACCGCGGCGCGGATCCGTTCCGCCAGCCGGTGCGCCTCGGCCGGCCCGGCCCCGGGCATCAGCACCGCGAACTCGTCGCCGCCGAAACGCGCCGCGGTGTCGCTCGCGCGCACCTGCGACTCGATGCGCGCGGCCACCTCGCGCAGCGCCTCGTCGCCGCCGAGATGCCCGCAGCCGTCGTTGATCTGCTTGAAGTGGTCGAGGTCGAGCATCAGCAGCGACAGCGCCGCGCCGCGCCGCTGGGCACGGGCGATCTCCTCGCGCAGGCGCGTGTGCAGGTAGCGGCGGTTGTGCCAGCCGGTGAGGTAGTCGGTGAGCCCCGCGCGCACGAGCCGAGCGCGGTTCGCGGCGCTGTCGATGCAGAAGCCGACGATCGCCGCGAGGTGGGCGAGGAAGTCCGTCGCGAGCTCGCGCGTGAATCGCGACGGGTCGCGGCTGCCCAGGCAGAGCAGCCCGACGAGGCGGTCGCCGCGCACGAGCGGCAGCAGCGCCACGCTGCCGAGCTGCCGCTCGCCGGGAAAGATCAGCTGGTGGTCGGCGGCCGCCCAGGGGCCGAGCCAGGGACGCCCGAGGGCGTGCGCCTGCGGGGCGAGGGCGAGCACGCTGTCGGTGAACAGCACGCCTTCGATCCGGCCGGGCGCGACGCCCTCGCCGAGCAGCAGGTGGCGCAGCTCGTGCTGCGGATCGTCGAGCAGCAGCGTGGCCGCGTCGAGGCCGTCGTCGCGCGGCATGCGGCGCACCAGCGCGTCGAACAGCTCCGGCAGCGTCTGCGCGCCGAGCAGCTCAAGCTCCCGCTGCTTGAGGCGCTCGAAAGCGGCCTGGTTCTCGAGCGCCCGTGCGCGAAACTCGCGCAGCTGCTCGCGCAGGATCGCCGCGTCCGCCGGGTCGCTCATGCGGGCCTCGCGGCGGCGCGGCCCTCGACGTAGGCCCGCCCCTTCGACATCAGCTCCTCGAAGCCGCGCGCGTCGCCGCGCGCGACGACGCCGCGCAGGCGCTCGACCGCGGCCCCCAGCGCGTCGAGCGACTCGCGGCCGTAGTCGTTGAGAGACTGTATCTCGAAGTACAGCGCGGGGCTCTCGGCCGCGACCCGCGAGGCGATCTCGAGCTGCGCGTCGAAGGTCGTGCTGGACAGCCGCGCGAGCCGCGGCGCGGCCTCGCCGCTGTCGGCCAGCGCCGTGAAGAAGGCGATGTTCAGCGCGTGCGACAGGCCGAGGACGTAGGCGATCAGCCGGTCGTGGTCGTCGAGGCTCATCACGACCTGCTCGGCCATGGTCGGCGCGAACAGCTCCTGCCCCGCCCTGAGCGACTCGGCATCGCCGAGATCGACGTGCAGCACGTGCCGGCCGGAGAGCAGTTCCGTGTCGGGCCCGAACATCGGGTGCATGGAGGCGACCCGCACGCCGGCCCGCACCAGCGCCTCGAGCCCGGCGCGCAGCGGGGTCTTGAGCGAGCCGATGTCGAACACGAGCCCGGGCGGGCGCCGCGCCGCGAGTTCCGCCAGCACCGCCGCCGTCGTGCCGAGCGGAGTGGCGACGACGATCAGGTCGTGGTCGAGCGCGCCTTCGCGCCAGTCGGGCCGCAGGCGGTACGGACAGGCACCGCGCGCCGGGTCGGCGACCTCCACCTCGAATCCCTGCGAGCCTAGGAAGTCGGCGTACCAGCGGCCCATCTTGCCGAGCCCGCCGACGACCAGCGCGCGCTTGCCGGAGCCGTGGCCCTCGGCCGCGACCCTGGCCTGCTCCTGGGTCGCGAGCGAGGAGCGGATCAGCAGCCGCAGGATCGCCTCGGCCACGCCCGGCGGCACGCCGAGGCTCTCGGCGCGCGCCCGGGCGTTCATCAGCACGTCCCGCTCGCGGCGGAAGTCCCGGGTCGGGGAGCCGCTGGCCCGCTTGACCCGCGCGATGTCCTGGGAGAGGCGCTGTCGCTCGGCGACCAGGCGGATCAGTTCGGCGTCGAGGGCGGTCAGGCGCTCGCGCAGGGCGGTGAGGTCCATGGGGCTCCGATGCGAGGCTGGGCCCCTCAGGTTTTATCCGGCGCACCGCCGCAGGGCAAGCGCGGCGCCGCCGCGCAAGTCGCAGGCTGCGCCGCGCCGCGACCGCGCTACCATGCGCGCATGCGACCGCCGATCCAGAACCTGCCCGACCCGCTGCCCCTCGACCCGATGCCGCTGGCCGCCACCTGGCTGCAGCAGGCCTGGGACGAGCAGGTGCAGCCCAACCCCAACGCGATGGTCCTCGCCACCGGCAGCGGCGACGGCAGGCTCGCCGCGCGCGTGGTGCTGTGCAAGGACATCGTGGTCGACCCGGGCTACCTGGTCTTCTACACGAACTACGAGTCCCGCAAGGGCCGCGAGCTGGAGGCCAACCCGCGCGCCGCCGCGGTCTTCCACTGGGACGACCTGCACCGGCAGCTGCGTGTCGAGGGCGTGGTCGTCAGGAGCCCCGCGGCGGAGAGCGACGACTACTTCGCCTCGCGCTCGTGGCGGTCGCGGCTCGGCGCCTGGGCCAGCCGCCAGACCGAGCCCATCGGCTCGCGCCAGGCCCTCGTCGCGCAACTGCGCGAGACGGCGGCGCGCTTCGGCGCGCCGGATCCCGTCGAGGCGCCCGCCGACGACGTCGAGCCGGGATTCCACCTGCCGCGACCGCCGCACTGGGGCGGCCTGCGGCTGTGGGCCGACGCGGTCGAGCTGTGGGTCGAGGGCGAGCACCGCCTGCACGACCGGGCCCGCTGGACGCGCGTGCTCACGCCGTCCGGCGGCGGCTTCCAGGCGGGCGCGTGGCACCACGGCCGGCTGCAGCCCTGAGCCCGGTCGGCTCGACTCGACCGGCTTCGCGCCCCCGGAAAACGCCATGCTCGCCTGCGAAGGCCTCGACGTCCACGTTGCCGGCCGGCCGCTGGTCCGCGCCCTCTGCGGGCGCTTCGCGCCCGGGCGCCTCGTCGCCGTGCTCGGCCGCAACGGCGTCGGCAAGACGCTGACCCTGCACACGCTGGCCGGGCTGCGCGCGCCGAGCGGCGGCGCGGTGACGCTCGACGGGCGCGCGGTCGCCGACTGGCCGCGCCGCGCGCTGGCGCGGCGCCTGTCGCTGCTGCCGCAGTCGGTCGAGGACCCCTTCCCGACCACGGTCCTGGAGACGGCCCTGATCGGGCGCCACCCGCACCTCGGGTTCTGGCAGTGGGAGGGCCCGGCCGAGGTCGAGGCGGCACGCCGGGCGCTCGCGTCGGCCGACCTCGCGGGCTTCGAGGCCCGCGAGCTCGACACGCTCTCGGGCGGCGAGCGGCGCCGGCTGGCGATCGCCACCCTGCTCGCCCAGGATCCGGCGATCTGCCTGCTGGACGAACCGACCAACCACCTCGACCCGCCGCACCAGCTGGCAGTGCTGCAGCTGTTCCGGGAGCGCGCCGACGCCGGCGGCACGGTGATCGCGAGCCTGCACGACGCGACGCTCGCGGCCCGCTACGCCGACGAGGCCCTGCTGCTCTTCGGCGACGGACGCTGGGAGTTCGGTGCTTGCCGCGACGTGCTGACGGCCGGGTCGCTCGGCGCGCTCTACGGCAGCCCGGTCGCGGAGGTCGACTGGCAGGGGCGGCGGGTGTTCGTCGGCGCCTGAAGCGAGGCGCGGCTCAGGCGCTCAGGCGACGCGGGACCTCGAAGTAGCCCGTGCGCAGCAGCGCGTACTCCTCGTCCATGACCTGCACCCGGTCGCGTCCGGCGTTCTTGGCCGCGTAGAGCGCCTCGTCGGCCAGTTGCAGCAGGCCCTCGCAGCTGCGCCCGGCCGCGGGCTGCACGAAGGCGACGCCGACCGACACGGTGACGACCGGCGCGCAGCTCGAGCCGGCGTTCGCGATGGCGAGCCCGCGCACCTCCTCGGTGATGCGCAGCGCGAGCGCCTCGGCGTGCTCCCGGGTCGTGTCGAAGAGCATGACCACGAACTCCTCGCCACCGTAGCGCGCGACGAGGTCGAGCGGCCGGCGCACGCTGCCGTCGAGTACGCGCGCGACGTCCTTCAGCACCTCGTCGCCGGCCTGGTGGCCGTAGCGATCGTTGTAGGCCTTGAAGCAGTCGATGTCGACCATCAGCAGGGCGAGCGGCCGGCGCTCGCGCAGACCCTGCTGCCAGGCCGCCTGCAGCTGGGCGTCCAGGCGGCGGCGGTTGTGGATCCCGGTGAGCCCGTCCCGGTCGGCCATGTCGGCGAGCAGGCGCGCCTCCAGCCAGCCGGTGCGGCGCGCAGCCTCCAGGGTGTAGGTGACGGTCGCGCCGACCAGGTTCGCGACCACCAGCAGCAGTCCCTGGTAGGCGAAGCGCGATTCGGGCATGCCGACCCACAGCGCGCCCGCCCCGAACGCGACCAGCCCGGCCGCGCCCGTGGCGAGCGCGCTGTAGAACGACTGGCCGAGCAGGAAGTAGACGAACATCGTCGCGATGACCAGCACCGGGAAGACCGACTCGCCGCCGCGGCCATCGGCGAGCAGGACGATGCCGGTCACCGCGAGCAGGATGCTCGGCGCGACGATGGCGACCAGGACCCGGAGGAAACGCGCCGAGCCGGGCACGAACGTGGCCGCAAGGCCGGCGAGCAACAGCGGGAACACGAGACCGTAGCGCAGCGCGAGCGTCGCCGCGTCCGCCGGCGGCAGCAGCCGCTCGTGCATGGCGATGAAGGCGCCGGCCAGCAGCAGCGCGAGCAGGAAGCCGGTGCGCAGGTGCCCACGCCCCTGCTCGAACTGCTCGCGCCAGAACTCGGACTCGAGGCCGTGCCCGAACCGGAGCCATGGAAAGCCGCGCTCGAGCTGCTCGGCGGCCGGGGAGCGGCGGGTCTCGTCCGGTTCAGGCCGTGGCATGCGCCCCTGCGGTTCCGCTCAGGACTCCGGAGCCGGGTCCGAGGGGTCCGCGCCGCGAGGCCGGGCATCGCGGACGCGGGTACGCCAGACCTCGAACGGGTCCCACCCGCCGGGCCGACCCCCGCCGTCGATCGTATCGTCATTCGCCGCCGGCGCCTTGGCGCCGACCTGCTCGCTGGGGTCGGACTTGCCGTCCTTGGGAATCTTCATGGCCTCCCGGGAGCGCCGCGGTAGAGAGGGAACCGCGGGGCCCTACGGTCAGTATAGGCGCGCTCGCAATCCTAGACTAGGGAAAATCCTTAGTTTGCAAGCTCTTGGAATATGTAAAGAAATCAGCGCGCGAACCACTGGGCGACGAATTCGCCGAAGTCCAGCCGGTCGGCCGCCTCGAGGCGCCGCTGCGCCTCGTGCGACTCCTCCGCCTCGGCCGAGAAAGCCGCCATGGTCTGCGGGTTCGGCGGGTGCAGGTCGAGGAAGTACTGGCGGTGCGCCGCCGAGGTACGCAGCGCGAAACGGAAGAACGGCTCGCCGCTCTCGCGCAGCTCCCGCAGCATCCGCGCCGAGGCGGTCGCCTCGACGTCGTCGAGCTTGCGCCGCTGGACCTCGAGCGCCGCCGAGTAGGGCCGCGCCGGGTCGCCCTCGTCGAGGATCTCGCACAGCCCGCGCATCTCGTCGAGCAGCTGCGCGGCCCAGGCGGCCAGCGGGCGCGGCCGGCCGTCGAGATCCAGCGCGAGCCCCGGCCGGCGACCCTCGCGGGCGACGGTCACGTGGTTGCCGTCGAGCGCCTGCTCCTCTGCACGCTGGATCGGCGGGCTGTCCTTCAGCACGCACAGCGCCGCGAAGGCCTCCAGGAAACGCATCTTGTTCTGGTTGACGCCGACCGGGTCGAAGGCGCTCACGTCGAGCGAGCGCATCTCCACGTACTCGACGCCGGCGCGGCGCAGCGCACGCGTCGGCCGCTCGCCCGAGCGCGCGGTGCGCTTCGGCCGGATGAAGCTGTAGTACTCGTTCTCGATCTGCAGCACGCTGTCGCTCAGCTGCCGCCACTCGCCGTCCACCACGACGCCGAGGCGCGCATACTCGGGGCTTCGCGTGTAGACCAGCGCCTCGAGGTCGCGGACGTAGTCCTCGAGCGAGTTGACCGAGACCGAGAAGCTGGCCTGCGCGCTGTTGCGGTAGCCGAGGTCGCTCATGCGCAGGGTGGTCGCGTACGGCGCGTACAGCGTGTGGGGGTCGAGCTCCTCGAGGCCCTTGGCCGCCGGCCGGCCCTTGAAGAACGAGCGGCAGACCGCGGGCGAGGCGCCGAACAGGTACAGCACCAGCCAGCCGTGGCGGCGGTAGTTCCGAAGCAGCGCGAAGTACGCCTCGTCGACGAACGCCTGCCCGGCCGAGCGCGCCTGCCAGGCCGCGTGCAGCACCGGCCAGAAACGCTCCGGGAACGAGTAGTTGAAGTGCACCCCGGAGATCGCCTGCATGACGCGCCCGTAGCGCAGGCCGAGCCCGCGCCGGTAGACGTGCTTCATGCGGCCGATGTTGGAGGTGCCGTACTCGGCGATGGGCACGCTGGCGTCGCCGTCGAGCGCGCAGGGCATGCTGGTCGCCCACAGCAGCTCGTCGCCGATGTGCTTGTAGACGAACTCGTGCTGGTCCACGAGGTACTGCAGCAGCTGCCAGGTCTCCGTGAACGGCGGCGTGATCAGCTCGAGCAGCGCCTCGGAGTAGTCGGTCGTGACGTGCCCGCTGGCGAGCGCAGAGCCGAGCGCCACCGGGTGCGGCGTCGTCGCGATGCGCCCCTCCGGCGTGACGCGCAGCGACTCCTTCTCGATGCCCTTGCGCCCGCCGACGAGCGCAGCGCGCTCGCCCGAGTTGACGACGGCCGCGAGCCGGCGCTCGAAGACGCGGTCGACTCCGCGCGCGGTCACGGCAGCTCCGCGGTGGCTTCGATGGCGACCATGAAGCCCGGGTCGACCAGCCGCCCGACCTCGACCCAGGTCACCGCCGGCAGCGCGGTACGGTCGTAGCGCGCGAAGCGCAACCCGGAAACGGCGAGCAGCGCGTCCATGTCGGTGGTGTAGATCGTCTCGCGGACCACGTGCTCGAAGCCGAAGCCGTTCGTCTCGAGCGTGCGGGCCAGGTTGGCGTAGGCGGCCTCGACCTGCGCGGCCATGTCGCCTGCCCCGACCAGCCGGCCCTCCGGGTCCACGGCCACCGCCGCCGATACGTGCAGCGTCCGGCCGATCTTCACCGCCTGCGCGTAGCCGAAGTCCTGCTCGAACCCGTAGAGGTGGTACTGGCTGCGCATCCGGGAAGGCGCGTCCTGGCCCGGCCCTTCCTGGACGCAGGCGGCGAAAGCGAGCGCGCAGGTCGCTGCAGCTGCGATGCGGATCGTCGCCATGGCGTTTCCGGGACTGCGAAGGGCCGACATTGTGCGCGTGCCGGCCGCCCGCCGTCGAGACGGCGCCACCGGCCCGCTTCAGTGAGCGTTCAGCGGCGGAGCGTGCACAATGCGGGCATGAACCGCGCCCTGCGCATCGCCGCCGCCTCGCTCGCCCTGTTCGCCGGGCAGGCCGCCGCCGTGGACGCCTTCCGCTGCGGCCACCGGCTCGTCACGGACGGCGACCCGGCCGCCAAGGTGCTCGCGCTGTGCGGCGAGCCGACCGAGGTCCGGCGCAGCGCCGTGCTGCGCCGGCCGGTGGTCTGGATCCGCGGGCGCCCCTACCACCTCTCCGACGACCTCGTCGAGATCCCGATCGAGGTGTGGACCTACAACCTCGGGCCGCAGAAGCTCATGCGGGAGCTCCGGTTCGAGGACGGCGTGCTGGTCGAGGTGACGACGCTCGGGCCCGGCTACCACGAGCCGGGCGGCTGATCGGCGTCCGGCCCGGCGGCCCGCGCCGCGGGCCCAGCCAGCCGGCGCGGCCTTGCCTATACTCCAGCCATGAAGATGCACCAGCTGCGCTATCTCGCAGCGATCGTCGACAACGGCCTGAACATCACCGCGGCGGCGCGGGCGCTGCACACCTCGCAGCCCGGCGTGAGCAAGCAGATCCGGCTGCTCGAGGACGAGCTCGGCTTCGAGGTCTTCGAGCGCCAGGGCCGCACGCTGCGCCGCCTGACGCCCGCGGGCGAGCAGGTCGTGGCACGCGCGCAGAGGATCCTGGAGGAGGCGCGCAACATCCGCCGCCTGTCCGAGGAGGCGCGCGACGAGAAGAAGGGCTCGCTGTCGATCGCGACCACGCACACCCAGGCCCGCTACGTGCTGCCCGGCATCGTGAAGCGCTTCCGCGAGCAGTACCCGGAGGTGAAGCTGCACCTGCACCAGGGCACCTCCGAGCAGATCTCGGCCCTCGCCGCCGAGGACCGGGTGGACTTCGCCATCGCCACCGGGTCACAGGAGCTGTTCCCCGGCCTGGTGCTCATGCCCTGCTACCGCTGGCACCGCGACCTCGTGGTGCCGCGCGGCCACGCGCTCGCGAAGATCGAGCGGCCGACGCTCAAGGACGTCAGCCGGCACCCGGTGGTGACCTACGTGTTCAGCTTCTCCGGCCGTTCCTCGCTGCCGGCGCTGTTCGAGCGCGCCGGCCTGCCGCTCGACGTCGCGCTCACGGCGCGCGACGCCGACGTGATCAAGACCTACGTGCGGCTCGGCCTGGGCGTCGGCATCGTCGCCTGCATGGCCGTCTCCGAGGAGGAGGATCCGGACCTGGCCGCCATCGACGGCTCGCACCTGTTCCCCGAGCACGTGACCTGGCTCGGCGTGCGGCGCGGCAGGCTGCTGCGGGGCTACATGTACGACTTCATGCGGCTGTTCGCGCCGCACCTGGCCCGCCGGCTGGTGGACCAGGCGCTGCGCGCGGCGACGCCCGAGGAGTCGGCCGCGGCGTTCGAGGCCGTCAAGCTGCCGCGCTACTGAACAGGGGGCGAGACATGCAGGACTTCGAGAAACTCGGCGTCTTCTACCTGGGCCGCGAGTTCGATCCGGCCGCGGCCGCGGACGCGCCGCCGCCGGGCCCCTTGCTCTACGACTCGAAGGACCTCACGACCCACGCCGTCTGCGTCGGCATGACCGGCTCCGGCAAGACCGGCCTTTGCCTGTCCGTGCTCGAGGAAGCGGCCATCGACGGCATCCCGGCGCTGGTGATCGACCCCAAGGGCGACATCGCCAACCTGCTGCTGGCCTTCCCCGGGCTTCGCGCCGAGGACTTCGCGCCCTGGGTGGACCCGGCCGAGGCGGCCCGCAAGGGCGTGGCCGCCGCCGAGTGGCCGGCGCGGGTCGCCGAGACCTGGCGCAAGGGCCTCGCCGAGTCCGGGCAGGACGGCGAGCGCATCCGCCGCTTCCGCGACGCGGCGGAGGTGGCCGTCTACACGCCCGGCAGCGACGCCGGCCTGCAGCTGTCCGTGTTGCGCTCGCTGGCCGCGCCCGAGGGGGCCGTCGATCCCGCGGCCCTGCGCGAGCGCGTGGGCGGCGTGGTCTCCGGCCTGCTCGGGCTGGTCGGCATCGCGGCCGACCCGATCAAGAGCCGCGAGCACATCCTGCTCGCCTCGATCCTCGAGACCACCTGGAACGAAGGCCGCGCGCTCGACCTCGCGGGTCTGATCGGCGCCATCCAGAAGCCGCCCTTCGACAAGGTCGGCGTATTCGACCTCGAGACCTTCTTCCCGGCCAAGGACCGGCTCGGGCTGGCGATGGCGGTCAACAACCTGCTCGCCTCGCCCGGCTTCGGCGCCTGGCTCGAGGGCGAGCCGCTCGACGTGCAGCGGCTGCTCTTCACGGCCGCGGGCAAGCCGCGCATCTCGATCATCTCCATTGCGCACCTGACCGACGCCGAGCGCATGTTCGTCGTGACGCTGGTGCTGAACGAGCTGGTCGCGTGGATGCGCGGCCAGTCGGGCACCTCGTCGCTGCGCGCGCTGTTCTACATGGACGAGATCTTCGGCTACTTCCCGCCGACGGCCATGCCGCCTTCGAAGCTGCCGATGCTGACGCTGCTCAAGCAGGCCCGCGCCTACGGGATCGGGCTGATGCTCGCGACCCAGAACCCGGTCGACCTCGACTACAAGGGCCTCTCGAACGCCGGCACCTGGTTCATAGGTCGGCTGCAGACCGAGCGCGACAAGGAGCGGGTGATCGAGGGACTGCAGGGCGCGCTGCCGGGCGGCGGCCTCGACCGGCCGGCGCTCGAGCGGCTGATGTCCGGCCTCGGCCAGCGCGTGTTCCTGATGCGCAACGTGCACGACGACCAGCCGGTGCTGTTCCGGACGCGATTCGTGCTCTCCTACCTGCGCGGCCCGCTGACCCTGCCGGAGATCTCGACGCTCATGGCCCCGCGCAAGGCGGCGCTCGGCGCGGCCGCGCCGGCGGCCGCAGCCGTCGCGGCGCCGGTCGCGGGCGCCGCCCGGCCGGTCCTTCCCGCCGGCGTGGAGGAGCTGTTCCTGCCGGCCCGGCCGGGCAACGGCGCGGTCACCTACCGGCCGCGGATCGCCGCCGAGGCGCGCCTGCGCTACGTGGACGCGAAGTCCGGGGTCGACGCCTGGCGGACCGTGGCCTTGCTCGCGCCGATCGGGAACGACGGGCGCCCGGCCTGGGACGAGGCGGTCGAACTCGCCGCACTCGGCAGCGGCGGCGCGCCTGTCGACGACGCGGCCTTCGGCGAAGTGCCCGCGCCGCTCCTGCGGGCGGCCGGCTACGCTGCCTCGGGCAAGGACCTCGCGGCGCACCTGCTCGAGCACGGGGCCGTCGAGCTCCTGCGCTGCGCGCCGCTCAAGCTCGCCTCCGCGCCCGGCGAGAGCGAGGGCGACTTCCGCGCCCGGCTCGCGCACGCGCTTCACGAGAAACGCGACGAGGAAGTCGCGAAGCTGCGCGACAAGCACGCCTCGAAGCTGCAGACGCTCGAGGACCGGATCCGCCGCGCCGAGGAACGCGTCGAGCGGGAGCGCGCGCAGTACTCGCAGCGCAAGCTCGACTCGGTGGTCGCGATCGGCGCGTCGGTGCTGGGCGCCGTCTTCGGCGGCAGGCGCTCGGCGGCCTCGCGTGCCGGAACCGCCGCGCGCTCGGCCGGCCGCGTGTTCAGCGAGCGCGGCGACGTGGCCCGCGCCGACGAGAACCTCGACGTGCTGCGGCAGCGGCGCGACGAGCAGCTCGCGGCGATCGAGGCCGAGGCCGCGGCGCTGGCGCAGAGCCTCGACGCGTCGGGCGTGGAGCTCGATCGGATCCGCGTTCCGCCGCGCAAGTCCGACCTCTCGGTCGGGCGCGTCGTGCTGGCCTGGGAGCCCTGGCGCACCGCCGCCGACGGCCTGCCGGCGCCGGCCTGGCAGCCGGCATGAGCGGGCGCGGCCCGTCGCGGCTCGCCGCCGTCGCGCTCGCCGGGCTGCTCGCCGCCTGTGGGGGCGGCGAGCGCGCCGGGGCGCCGGACTTCCAGGGCAGCTGGCGCGCGGTCTTCCCGGTCGCGGGCGGCGACCTGCCGTTCGGTCTCGAGATCGGGCGCGAAGGCGACGCGTACGTCGCCTGGCTCGTCAACGGCCCCGAGCGCGCCCGGGTCGACGCGGTGACGATCGAGGGCGACCGCATCTCGATGAAGATGCCCGGCTACCCGCACCGGCTGGAGGCGCGCCTCGTGGACGGGCGCCTCGAGGGCAAGGTCACCTTCCTGCGCCCGAAGGGCGAGACCCGCGCCGCGCGTTTCGTCGCGGCGCGCGGCCAGGCCTGGCGGTTCTTCCCCGCCCCCGACTCCACGCAGTCCGACTTCTCCGGGCGCTGGGCGCTGACCTTCACCCGGCCCGACACCGGCGTGGAGCGCTTCGCGATCGCCGAGCTGGCCCAGCGTGGCCACGAGGTGACGGGCACCGTGCTGCGCGACACCGGCGACGACCGCTACATCGCCGGCGAGGCGCGCGGCGACGCGGTGTTCCTGTCGCGCTTCGACGGCGGCAGCGCCTACCTGTATCGCGCGCGGCTGCTGCCCGACGGAAGCCTCGAGGGCGAGTTCCGCAGCGCGACCGGCGCCTACGAGACGGTGCGCGGCCGCCGCGACGCCCGCGCCGAGCTGCCCGACACGGCCGGACGCACCCGCCTCAAGGCGCAGGACGAGCCGCTCGCATTCACGTTTCCGGACCTCGACGGCCGGCCGGTCTCGCTGTCCGACCCACGCTTCGACGGCAAGGTGGTGATCGTCACCATCGGCGGCAGCTGGTGCCCGAACTGCCACGACGAGGCGGCCTTCCTGCGCGGGTTCCTCGCCGGGCGCCGCGAGCGCGGCCTCGAGGTCGTGCAGCTGATGTTCGAGTACACCGAGGACTTCGCGGCCTCGGCCGCCGCCGCCCGCGACTTCGTCCGGAAGTTCGACATCGACTACCCGGTGCTGATCGCCGGCACGACCGGCGAGGTTCCCGAGAAGCTGCCCCAGCTCGAGACCTTCTACGCCTACCCGACCATGCTCGTCCTCGATCGCGACGGCGTGATCCGCCACGTCCACACCGGCTTCAGCGGCCCGGCGACCGGCGAGCACTACGAGCGCTTCGTCGCGGAGTTCACCGCGCTCGTGGACGGCATGCTCGGCGCCCCCGGCTGACCCGCCCGCGGGCGGCCACGGCGCGTAAACCCCGATCGCGCGCGACAGCGTCGCCGGCCTATGCTCGGCCCATGAGCGCCGAGCCCGTGTTTCGCGCCCGCGGCCTGACCAAGGTCTATCGCATGGGCGAGGTCGAGGTGCCCGCGCTGCGGGGCGTGGACCTGGACCTCTACGCGTCCGAGTTCGTGGTGCTGCTCGGCCCTTCCGGGAGCGGCAAGTCGACGCTGCTCAACATCCTCGGCGGGCTCGACAGCGCCACCGCCGGCGACGTCTCCTACGCGGGCCACGACCTCGCGCAGGCGAGCGAGCGCGAGCTCACCGCCTTCCGGCGCGACCACGTCGGCTTCGTGTTCCAGTTCTACAACCTGATCCCGAGCCTCACCGCCCGCGAGAACGTCGCCGCCGTCACCGAGATCGCCGCATCGCCGATGCGGCCCGAGGAGGCCCTGGCGATCGTCGGCATGGGCCGGCGGCTCGACCACTTCCCGGCGCAGCTGTCCGGCGGCGAGCAGCAGCGCGTCGCGATCGCGCGCGCGATCGCCAAGAACCCGGCGGTGCTGCTCTGCGACGAGCCGACCGGCGCGCTCGATTCCGCGACCGGGGTGGTGGTGCTCGAGGCGCTGGAGCGGGCCAACCGGACGCTCGGCACGCTGACCGTGGTCATCACGCACAACGCCGTGATCGCCGAGATGGCGGACCGCGTGGTGCGGATGGCGGACGGGCGCATCGCGGGCAGCGAGCGGAACGCGGCGCGCCGCCCGCCGGGGGAGCTGTCGTGGTGATCCGCGCGCTCGAGCGCAAGCTGCTGCGCGACCTGTGGCACCTGCGCGGCATGGTCGGCGCGATCTCGCTGGTGATCCTCGGCGGCGTCTCCACCTACGTGATGTCCCGGGTGACCTACGAGTCGCTGGCCGCGACGCTCGGGCACTACTACGCCCAGCAGCGCTTCGCCGACGTGTTCGCCGGGCTCGCGCGCGCGCCGGAGGCGCTGGCCGGGCGGCTCGCCGCCCTCCCGGGCGTCGAGCGGGCGGAGACCCGCGTCGTGGCGGACGTCACCCTCGAGGTCGAGGGCTATGGCGACCCGGTCACCGGCAGGATCGTCTCGCTGCCCCCGCAGGGCGAGCCACGGCTCAACGTTCCCTGGCTGCGGATCGGCCGTCTGCCCGCGCCCCACGCCGACGCCGAGGTCACCGTCAGCGAGGACTTCGCCGAGGCGCAGGGGCTCGGCCCGGGCGACCGGATCACGGCGATCATCAAGGGCCGCCGCAAGCCGCTGACCATCGTCGGGCTCGCGCTGTCGCCGGAATACATGTACGCGATCCCGCCGGGGGCGGTCTTCCCCGACTACGCGCGCTACGGAATCCTGTGGATGAACCGGCGCGCGCTCGCCACCGCCTTCGAGATGGAGGGCGCCTTCAACGACGTCGCGTTCTCGTTGCAGCGGGGCGCCAGCCCGGGCGAGGTCATCGACGCGGCCGACGCGCTGCTTGCACGCTACGGCGGGCTCGGTGCCTACGAGCGCAAGGACCAGTTCAGCCACCGCTTCATTACCGAGGAGCTGCGCGGGCTGGAGACCATGGCCACCGTGTTCCCGGTCATCTTCCTCGGCGTCGCGGCGTTCCTCCTCAACGTGGTGGTCACGCGGCTCGTGAGCCTCGAGCGCGAGCAGATCGGCACGCTCAAGGCCTTCGGCTACGGCACGGGCCGGATCGTCGCCCACTACCTCGGGCTCGTCGCCGCGATGGTCACGCTCGGCATCGCGGCGGGCATCGGCGTGGGCCTGTGGTTCGCGCGCGGGATGGCGCGCATCTACCAGGACTTCTACAGCTTTCCCTACCTGCGGGCCGTGCTCGACCCCGCGGTGTTCCTCGAGGCGATCCTGGTGACCGCGGCGGCCGCCCTCGGCGGGACCGTGCTCGCCGTGCGCCGCGCCGCCGCGCTGCCCCCGGCCGTGGCCATGCGCCCCGAACCGCCGCCGATGTACCGGTCGACGCTGCTCGAGCGGGCCGGACTCGCGCGGCGCCTCGCCGAGCCGACCCGCATGATCCTGCGGCACATCGCGCGGCGGCCGCTGAGGTCGGCGATGACCGTGCTCGGCATCGCCGCCGCGGCCGGCATCCTGATGATCACGAACTTCCAGCGCGACGCGATCGGCTGGATGGTCGAGGTGCAGTACGTGCTGGCGAGCCGCGAGGACATGACCGTGATGTTCACGGAGCCGACGCCCCGGCGCGCGCTCTACAGCCTCGAGGGACTCGACGGCGTCGGGCGCGCCGAGGGCTTCCGCAGCGTGCCGGCGCGGCTGGTGTTCGGACATCGCAGCTACCGGGCAGCGCTCGAGGGCATCGAGCCCGGCGCCGAGCTGCAGCGGCCTCTGGACGCCTCGCTCGAGCCCGTGCAGGTCCCGCGCGAGGGCCTGGTGCTCACCGACTATCTCGCGCGCGAGATCCTCGGCGTCGCGCCGGGGCAGGTCCTCGTCGTCGAGGTGCTCGAGGGACGACGCCCGGTCTTCGAGGTCCCCGTCGCCGCCACCACCCGCCAGTACCTCGGCGTCAACGCCTACATGGACCGCGAGGCCCTGAACCGGCTCATGCGCGAGGGGCCGGCGATCTCCGGCGCGCGGCTGGCCGTGGACCCGGAGCGGACCGCGGACCTGTACCGCGAGCTGCGCGGGATGCCGCGCGTGGCCGGCACCGTGGTGCGCGAGAACTCGATCAGGCAGTTCAACGAGATGATGGAGCAGACCATCCTGTTCTTCTCGTTCATCACCGCGCTGCTCGGCGCCTTCATCGCCTTCGGGGTCGTCTACAATTCCGCGCGGATCGCGCTGTCGGAGCGGGGACGGGAGCTGGCCTCGCTGCGCGTGCTGGGGTTCACGCATGCCGAGGCGGGCTACATCCTGCTCGGCGAGATCGCCCTGCTGACGCTGGCCGCCCTGCCCATCGGCTTCGCCTTCGGCTACGCGCTGTCCGCCTACCTCGCCGCGGCTTTCGCCTCGGAGCTGTACCGCGTGGCGCTCGTGGTCGAGCCTGCGACCTACGCGCTGGCGGCGAGCGTCGTGATCGGGTCGTTCGCGGCCAGCGCAGTGCTCATCTGGCTGAGGATCGGCCGCCTCGACCTGGTCGAGGTGCTCAAGACAAGGGAGTAGACCGTGCCCGGCAAGCGCTTGAAGGGAATGATCATCGGGGCCGCCGCGGTCCTCGCGGCGCTGGCGCTCGGCTTCTGGCCTGAGGCCGAGCCGGTAGAGACCTCCGCGGCCGCCGGGCGCGCGCTCGCGGTGACCGTCGAGGAGGAAGGGCGCACGCGGGTCAAGGAGCGCTACGTGATCCACGCCCCGGTGGACGGGATGCTGCGCCGCGTCGTCCTCGAAGTCGGCGACGCGGCCGCCGCCGGCGACGTGCTCGCCTCGCTCGACCCCGCGCCACCGGCGGTGCTGGACCCGCGCAGCCGCGCAGAGGCCGAGGCGCGCGTCGCGGCGGCGCGCGCCGAGCTCGAGCGGCGCGAGGCGGGGGCCCGGCAGGCCGAGGCCGAGGCCGGACTCGCCGCCGCGGACTTCGAACGCATCCAGGACCTGCAGGAGCGCGGGCTCGTGTCGCGGCGGGAGTTCGACGCGGCGCAGGCCAACCTGCGGGCGCGCGAGGCCGCGCGCCGCGCGGCGGACTCCGCGGTGCAGGTGGGGCGCTACGACCTGGAGGCGGCGAAGGCAGCGCTGCGCTACACGGCCGCCGCGGGGGCCGGCCGCCCGGTCGGGACCGTCGAGTTGCGCTCGCCGGTCGCGGGCCGCGTGCTCGCGGTGCACCAGGAGAGCGCCGGTAGGGTGGCCGCCGGCCAGCCGCTCGTCGACGTCGGCGACACGCGCCGGCTCGAGGTGGTGGTGGAGCTGCTCTCGAAGGACGCGGTGCGCGTCGAGCCGGGCGGCAAGGTGCTGCTCGAGCGCTGGGGCGGCGACGGCGCGCTCGAGGGCGTCGTGCACACCGTCGAGCCGACCGGCTTCACGAAGATCAGCGCGCTCGGCGTCGAGGAGCAGCGGGTGCGGGTGATCGCGGACATCGTCTCGCCGCCTGGGGAATGGACGCGGCTGGGCGACGGCTATCGCGTCGAGGCAAGATTCGTCCTGTGGGAACGTCCCGACGCCCTCACCGTTCCGTCGAGCGCCCTGTTCCGCCGCGACGGAGGCCGGGCCGTGTTCGTGGTCGAGGGCGGCCGCGCGCGCCTGCGGCCGGTCGCGGTAGGCCGGGACAACGGCCTGCTGGCCGAGGTGATCGAGGGGCTCGAGGCCGGCGAGACCGTCATCGTCCACCCGGGCGAGGCGATCGACGACGGCGTGCGGGTGCGCTCGTTCCGCTCCGACTGACTGCGAGGATCGACCATGCCATCGTTCGACGTCGTCTCCGAGCTCGATGCCCAGGAAGTCCGCAACGCGGTCGACCAGGCCAATCGCGAGATCTCCCAGCGCTTCGACTTCAAGGACACCGGCGCGAAGTACGAGCTCGCGGAGTTCACCGTGACCCTGCACGCGCAGGTGGATTTCCAGCTGAAGCAGATGCTCGACATCCTGCTGCCGCGCCTCGCCAAGCGCGGCATCGACGTCGCCTGCGCGAAGCCCGGCGACCCGCAGGTGACGCTGAACGCCGCCCGACAGCCGGTCGTCCTGCGCCACGGCATCGACACCGAGACCGGCAAGAAGATCCAGCGCCTGCTGAAGGACTCGAAGCTCAAGGTGCAGGCCGCCATCCAGGGCGAGCAGGTCCGGGTGACCGGCAAGCAGCGCGACGACCTGCAGGCCGCGATCGCGCTGATCCGCGGCGCCGGGCTGGAGGTGCCGGTGCAGTTCAAGAATTTCAGGGAGTGACAAGTGACCGGTGATCGGTGACCGGTGATCGGTGATCGGTGATCGGTGATCGGTGATCGGTGATCGGTGATCGGCCGAACCGGGCTTAGCCCTGATCGAAAGTTCTGGCCGGTCACCGGTCACCGGTCACAGGTCACTTCCTCCCCGCCTTCACCATCCTCCGCCTCAGGTACGCGATCTGCGCCTGCAGCGGCAGCTCCTTCGGGCACAGGTCGTTGCAGCCGAGCAGCGACATGCAGCCGAACACGCCCTCGTCGGTGCCGACCAGCTCGTAGAACTCGGCGTCTTCGCGGCCGTCGCGCGGGTCGAGGCGCATGCGCGCGACCTTGTTGAGCCCGACCGCGCCGACGAAACCGGGGCGCATGTGCGCCGTGCCGCAGGCCGCGACGCAGCAGCCGCACTCGATGCAGCGATCGAGCTCGTAGACCGCGTCGGCCAGGTCCGGATCCATGCGCTCCTCGTGGCGGCGCAGGTCCACCTCCGCCTGCTTCGCGTGCACCCAGGCCTCGAGCCGCTCGGTCATCTGCCGCATCCACTTGCCGGTGTTGACCGACAGGTCGCCGATCAGCTCGAAGGTGGGCAGCGGGGCAAGCGTGATGTCGGCGGGCAGCTCGGCGGTGAGCGTGCGGCAGGCCAGGCCCGGACGGCCGTTCACCACCATGCCGCAGCTGCCGCAGACGCCGGCGCGGCAGACGAAGTCGAACTGCAGCGACGGGTCCTGCCTCTCCCGCAGTTCCGAGAGCAGGATGAAGAGCGTCATGCCCTCGGCCTCGTCGACCTCGTAGGTCTGGATCCGGGACTTCGAGGACGGATCGGCCGGATTGCAGCGCAGGACGTGCACGCGCAGGCGGCGCGGCCTTGGCGTGGTCGTCATGGCAGCGGCTCCCCGAGCCTCTCGTTCCGGCCGCGCAGCGGCTCGGGCAGGAGGTGTTCCCAGGGCATCAGCGCGCGCTGCACGGCGAAGCGCCCCTCGCCGGCGAGGCGGTCTCGCGTCGCCTCCACCTCGGCCTGGCGCGCGCCCGTCGCCGGGTGGTCGATGAAGTCGCGCGCGCCGTAGCCGCGCCAGCCGGGCGGCAGCTCCATCGTCGCCACGTCGAGCGGCTCGTAGGACAGCGCCGGCAGGTCGGCCGCGGGATCCGGCCAGGTGGCGAGGGTTCGCTTCAGCCAGTCGCGGTCGTTGCGCTGCGGATAGTCGGCCCGCGAGTGCGCGCCGCGGCTCTCGGTGCGCGCGAGCGCGCCGCAGGCGACGGTCAGCGCCAGCCGGAGCATCCTGCGCGTGCGGTACGCCGTGACCAGCGCCGGGTGCGGGCCCGGCGCGCGTCCGCCGACGCCGATGCGCCGGCCCCGGTCGCCGAGCTCGCGCAGCGACTCGACGGCCGAGGCGAGGTCGGGCCCGTCGCGGAAGATGCCCACCTTCGAAGTCATGATCTCCTGCATGGCCACGCGCAGTGCCATCGGGTCCTCGCCGCCGCCCGCGCACAGGCCGTCGAGTTCCGCCCGCGTGGCCCGCATGAACTCGCCGACCAGCGCGGTCGAGACCTCGAGGTCGTGGCCCGCGCAGTGATCGGCGACGAACTCGCCGACGATCATCCCGGCCACCACGGTCTCCGCGACGGAATTGCCGCCGAGCCGGTTGAAGCCGTGCATGTCCCAGCAGGCGGCCTCGCCGGCCGCGAACAGGCCCGCGAGCGCCGGGTTCTCGCCGGTGTGACGCGTGCGCACGCCGCCCATCGTGTAGTGCTGGGCCGGCCGCACCGGAATCCATTTCTCGGCCGGGTCCAGCCCGAGGAAGTACCGGCAGATGTCCTTGACCTCGCGCAGGTTGCGCTCGATGTGCGCGCGGCCGAGCAGGGTGATGTCGAGCCACAGGTGCTCGCCGAAGCGGCCCTTCACGCCCTGGCCCTTGCGGATGTGCTCCTCCATGCGCCGCGAGACGACGTCGCGGGACGCGAGTTCCTTTTTCTCCGGCTCGTAGTCCGGCATGAATCGGTGGCCCGCGGCGTCGCGCAGCAGCCCGCCGTCGCCGCGGCAGCCTTCGGTCACGAGGATGCCGGCGGGAAAGATGCCGGTCGGGTGGAACTGCACCGCCTCCATGTTGCCGAGCGCTGCGACGCCGGTGTCGAGCGCCAGCGCGTGGCCGATGCCCTCGTTGATGACCGCGTTGGTGGTCACGCGGTAGAGGCGCCCGGCGCCGCCGGTCGCGATCACCGTGGCGCGTGCGACCACGGCGAACAGCTCGCCGGTGATCAGGTCGCGCACGACGGCGCCGTGGCAGCAGCGACCGTCGTGGACGAGCGCGAGCGCCTCGGTGCGCTCGAGCACCGGGATGCCCTCGGCGATCGCCCGGTCGCCCACCGCGAAGAGCATCGCGTGGCCGGTGCCGTCCGAGGCGTAGCAGGTCCGCCACTTCTTGGTGCCACCGAAGTCGCGCTGCGCGATCAGGCCGTGGGCCTCGTCGCGCTCGGTGAGCGTCACGCGCTGGCCGTTGATCACGACCTCGCGGTCGCCCCGGCGCACGCGGCTCCAGGGCACGCCCCAGGCGGCGAGCTCGCGGACCGCCTTGGGCGCGGTGTTGACGAACATGCGCACGACCTGCTGGTCCGCGCCCCAGTCGCTGCCGCGGACGGTGTCCTCGAAGTGCACGTCCTCGTTGTCGCCCTCCCCCTTCGCGACGTTGCCGAGGCTCGCCTGCATGCCGCCCTGGGCCGCGACGGAGTGCGAGCGCTTCGGCGGCACGAGCGAGAGGATCAGCGCGTCGAAGCCGCGCCGGCGCACGCCGATGGCGACCCGCAGGCCGGCGAGGCCGCCGCCGATCACGAGGGCATCCGTGTAGACGATCCTCACGGCGCGGCGCCTTCCTGCACCCAGGCCGGGACGTAGCGCTCGCCGTAGGCGGGCGAGTACTCCCGGGCGATGCGGACGTAGGCCGCGAGCGAGGCAAGGCCCAGCGCCACGAGGAAGGCCGTGATCGCCCACTTGGCCTGGCGCAGGCGGCGGCGGCTGCGCGCCGCGTCCGGGCCGTCGAACACGCCCCACTTCACCGCCAGACGGTACAGGCCGACGCCGCCGTGGATCTCGACGGCGAACAGCATGACGAGGTAGAAGGGCCACAGCCCCTGCGACCAGACCCGGTACGCGGAGCCGAAGGGGCCGATGTCCGCGGGATGCATCAGCATCTGCCAGAGGTGGGCCGAAGCGAGGAAGAACAGCGCGAAACCGGTCACCACCTGCCAGTACCACAGGGTCGTGTCGCCGTGGCGCATGGCGCGCATATGCCGGCGGAAGGCGGCGTGCTGGCGGTAGTCCGCCGGGAACTTGCGCAGCGCCAGCGCCGCGTGCGCGACGAACAGGACGAACACGACGGCCACGACGACCGAGACGATCCAGGGATGGGCCTCGCCGAGGAAGAAGTAACCCTCGAAGAACTTCGTCACGGCCCACATCGCGTCCTTGCCGAGCAGGATCGAGGACACGAACAGCATGTGGCCCCACATGAACAGGGCGAGCAGCAGGCCGGAGACGCTCTGCGCGAGGTCGAGACGCGCCGGCCAGCGCGCGGGCGCGGATTCGGGCAGGTGTGCGGGCGCGGTGTGCAAGAGGACCCCGCCGGTCGGGCAGACGCCCCCGAACTTTGGCCGGCTCCCGCCGGCCCCGGAAATGGGGAGATTGCCTATAGGGGACATTCGCCTGCAGTTTGCCGGCCATTTCCGCCGCAAACTGCAAGCGAATGTCCCCTGAAGTTTCGGGTTCTCCGCCTACACCAGGGAGTGCACACGGTTCCGCAGTTCCGGAACGACCTCGCGCTCGAACCAGGGGTGGCGCTTGAGCCACCGCTGGTTGCGCGGCGAGGGGTGCGGGAGCGGCAGGTAGCGCGGCCCGTACTCCGCGAAGGCCTGCACCGTGCCGGCGAGCGTGGGCCGGCGCCGCGCGCCAAGGTAGTGCGCCTGCGCATACTGTCCCACCAGCAGGATCAACTCGACGTCGGGCAGCAGCGCGAGCAGCGGCGGATGCCAGGTAGGCGCGCACTCAGGCCGCGGCGGGGCGTCGCCGCCGCCCTTGCGCCCGGGGTAGCACAGCCCGGTCGGGATGATCGCGATGCGCGACTCGTCGTAGAAGGTCTCCCGGTCCACCTCGAGCCAGGCGCGCAGCCGGTCGCCGCTGGGATCGTTCCAGGGGATGCCGGTCTCGTGGACGCGCGTGCCGGGCGCCTGGCCGACGATCAGGAGCCGCGCGCCCGGGGCGGCGCGCAGGATCGGGCGGGGACCCAGCGGCAGCTGCGGCTCGCAGATCCGGCAGGCACGCACCTCGGCGAGCAGCGCCGCCAGCGCCGTCGCGCCGCGCCGGCGGCGGTTCCCAGCCACTGTCATGCGGTTATTCTATTCGCCTTTCCGCCGGAGCCCCTGCATGCGCGCCGTCTTCCTCGACCTCGGCACCGTCGACGCCGGCGATCTCGACACGGGCGCGCTGGAAGCGGCGCTGCCGGGCATCGCGCTGCACCGCGAGACGCCCCAGGCCGAGGTGGAGTCGCGGATCACGGGCTGCAGGATCGTGCTCCTGAACAAGTGCCGCATCACGCGCGCCATGATCGAGGCCAATCCGCAGCTCGCGCTGATCGGCCTCACCGCCACGGGCGTGGACAACGTGGACGTCGCGGCCGCCCGCGAGCGCGGCGTCGCGGTGTGCAACCTGCGCGACTACTGCACCCCCTCGGTCGTGCAGCACGTGTTCGCCACCCTGCTCGCGCTGACCCACCGGCTCGCCGACTACGACGCCTTCACCAAGGGCGGCCATTGGGCCCGGGCCGCGCAGTTCTCGGTCTTCCCCTACCCGATCCGCGAGCTCGCGGGGCGCAGGCTCGGCATCGTCGGCTACGGGGCGCTCGGCCGCGGCGTGGCCCGCGTCGCGGAGGCCTTCGGCATGGACGTCGTCGTGGCGAACAGGCCAGGCGGCGAGCCGGCCGCGGGCCGCGTGGACCTCGACGCGCTGCTGCCCACGGTGGACGCGCTGTCGCTGCACTGCCCGCTCACGCCGGCGACCCGCGGGCTGATCGGCGCGTCGCGCCTCGCGCGGATGAAGCCGGACGCCGTGCTGATCAACACCGCGCGCGGCGCGCTGGTGGACGCCGCCGCGCTCGCGGCCGCGCTGCGCGCAGGGCGCCTCGGCGGTGCGGCCATCGACGTGCTCGAGCAGGAACCGCCGGTGGACGGCAACCCGCTGCTCGAGCCGGGCATCCCGAACCTGATCGTGACCCCGCACACGGCCTGGGCCGCGCGCGAGTCGCGCCAGCGCTGCCTCGACGAACTCGCCGCGAACGTCGCGGCCTTCCTGAGGGGCGAGCGCAGGAACCGGGTCGACTGACTCAGCCGCGCAGCAGGCTCCTGAGCATCCACGCGGTCTTCTCGTGGACGGACAGGCGCTGGGTCAGCAGGTCCGCGGTCGCCTCGTCGCCGCCCTTCTCGGCCGCCTCGAACACGCCGCGCGCGGTACGGGCCACCGCCTCGTGCCCGGCGACGAGCAGCGCCACCATCTCGAGCGCGGCGGGCACGCCCTCGGTCTCCTTCACGCTGGCCAGCCGGCCGAAGTCCGCGTAGGTGCCCGGCGCGTAGAAACCGAGAGAGCGGATCCGCTCCGCGATCTGGTCGAGCGCGTTCCACAGCTCCGTGTACTGCACCATGAACATCTCGTGCAGCGTATTGAACATCGGGCCTTCGACGTTCCAGTGGAAGGCGTGGGTCTTGAGGTACAGCGTGTAGCTGTCGGCGAGCAGGCGGGCGAGCCCGTCCGCGATGGCCTGGCGCTGCGCTTCCGGGATGCCGATGTCGAGGCTCGGTGCCGTGGACTTCATGGCGCTTCACTCCTTCTTCCGCTTCGAGCGTGATTCTAGTCGAAGCCCAGCGTGCCCTGCCCGCCGTCGCCGCGCGGGCGCCGTCGCGGCCGGCGCCCGGTCGCCGGCAGGCCCGCGCGGCGGCTGCCGTGCCGGTCCTGGACCTCGTCGGCGGTCAGGCGATGCGCCGCCGTCCGCCGGACGGCGTGGATGCGCTCGCGCGCCTCGCGCGCGGCCTGCGCATGGTCGACGATCGGCCGCGGGTAGTTTTCCCCGAGCCGCAGGCCCTGCGCGGCGAGCAGCCCCGCCGGCGCCGCCCAGGGCTCGTGGATCCAGCCGCCCGGCAACGCGGCGAGTTCCGGCAGCCAGCGTCGGATGAACGCGCCCTCGGGGTCCTGGTCGCGCGACTGCTTGACCGGGTTGTAGATCCGCGCGGTGTTGACGCCGGTGGTCCCGGACTGCATCTGCGCCTGCGGGAAGTGGATCCCCGGCTCGAAGTCGGTGAACCGCCGCGCCAGCGCCACGGCGGGCTCGCGCCAGTGCTGCCAGAGGTGATAGCTCGAGAACGACATCACCATGGCGCGCATCCGGAAGTTGAGCCAGCCGGTCGCGGCCAGCGAGCGCATGCAGGCGTCCACGAAGGGGAACCCCGTCCGGCCCTCGATCCACGCGGCGACCAAGGCCGGGTCGGCCGGCTCGGCGCGCAGGCCGTCGTACGCGGGATGCATGTTGCGCCGCTCGATGCCGGGCTCGTCCTCGAGCTTCTGGATGAAGTGGCAGTGCCAGTGCAGGCGGCTGACGAAGGAGCGGATCGAGGCCGCGTAGCCGGCGTCGCCCGCGTCGCGGTGCCGGCCGAGCGCGCGGGTCGCGGCCTGGAAGGACTCGCGCATGGACAGCGTGCCGAGCGCGAGGTCGGCGGAGATGCGCGAGCACGCCTCCGAGGCCTCCGCCGGGCTCGACATCGCGCGCCGGTAGTCGCGACCGCGGCATTCGAGGAAGGACCTCAGGCGCTCGAGGGCCGCCGCGCGCCCGCCGCGCTGCCGCCCGGGGCAGGGATCCTCGGCGAGGCCGAGCGCCGCGGCGTCGGGCAGCTCGTCGGACGGCGGCCCGGCGCAGCGGATCGCCGCGGGAGCCGCGACGCGCGGCGCCGACATCGAAGCATCCCAGGCGCGGGCCCAGCCGTCGCGGGTGGCGAGGCGGCGGATGACGCCGTGCTGCGCGACCTCGCGGACCGGCACGCCCGCCGAGCGCGCCCAGCGCCGCACGGCCCGGTCACGCTCGTAGGTCCACAGCAGGCCGGTCTCTTCGTGGGCGTGCAGCGAGGCGATACCGTGGCGCGCGTGCAGCGCGGCCAGCACGTCCACCGCCTCGCCGATCCGGACCACCAGCCGGGCGCCGCGCCGGCCCAGCGCCGCGTCGAGGTCCGCGAGGCACTCCCGCAGGAAGTCGAAGTGGCGGCCGGCCATCTCCGGCTGGCGCCACAGGCCCGGCTCGAGGATGTAGAGGGGCAGGACCGGGCGGCCCGTCGCCGCTGCAGCGGCGAGCGGCGCATGGTCGTGGACCCTTAGGTCGCGCTTGAACCAGACGACGGCGATCATCACGCGACCGTTCGCGGCCGCGGCCCGGTCGGAGCCGCGCGGTTCAGCCGAAGGCGCCGCGCAGGCCGTCGATCATGAACTGGACCGCGAGCGCCGCGAGCACCACGCCGGCGAGCCGGCTGACGACGTGCGCGCCGGTCACGCCCATCACCCGGTTGACCCAGGGCGCGGTGAGCAGCAGCGCGAGCGTGATGGCGAGCACGGCGGCGATCACCGCCAGCAGGCCGGCGGTCAGCAGCAGGTCGTCGCGGGCGGTGCCGAAGGTCAGGAGCACGGTGGCCAGCGCGCCCGGGCCTGCGATGAAGGGGAAGGCCAGCGGGAAGACCGAGATGTCGGTGCGCTGCACGACCTCGACCTTCTCCTGGGACGTCGTCTTCGTGCCGGACTCGCGCGCGAACACCATCTCCAGCGCGATCAGGAAGAGCATCACGCCGCCGGCGATGCGGAAGGCGTCGATGCTGATGCCCATCATGCGGATGAACGCCGCGCCGCCGAGCGCGAACAGCGCGAGCACGACGCCGGAGACGGCGACCGCCTTGAAGGACATCCTGCGCTTGTAGGCGTCGCCCGCGCCCTGCGTGAGCGTCGCGAACACCGGCACCAGCGTGACCGGCTCGACCACGACGAACAGCAGCACGAAGAACTTGACCAGCTCGTCGATCATTCGGAGTCCGCCAGCTCCACCCCTGCCGACAGCAGCACGTGGCCGGCGAGCAGCTCCACGGGCAGCGGCTCGAGCGACTGGCCGGCGCAGGGGCCGTCCACGCAGTAGCCGGTCGCGATCTCGAACAGCGCTCCATGCGAGCAGCAGACGATCATCGAGCCGTCGGGCGTCAGGAAGTCGTGCGGCCGGAGGTTCAGCGGATGGCCGGCATGCGGGCAGCGGTTGCGGTAGGCATGGACCCGGTCGCCCCTGCGGACCACGAAGCCGGACAGCGGCCACGGCCCGCCGCCGAGCCTGAACGCCCTGCAGGGCTTCGCGCCGAGCTCGTCGAGCGAGCAGATCACCCGCTCCGTGTCGAGCGCCAGGCTCACGCGACGGGCCTGCCGGCGCCGTTGCGGCCGGCCGTGCCGAGCGCCTGGTCCACGAGTCCCGTCCTCATCATGAACCAGAATAGCAGGATGCCGGGGACGGCCAGCACGGTCGTCAGCAGGTAGAAGTTGACGTAGCCCATCGTCTCGATCAGCCCGCCGGCGGTCGTGCCGGTGAGCACGCGGCCGAGCACGCTCGCGGCCGCCGAGATCAGCGCGTACTGCACCGCGGTGAACTGCAGGTTGCACAGCGCCGAGAAGTAGGCGACGACCACCACGCCGCCGTAGCCGCTCGCGAAGTTCTCGAAGCCGATCGCCGCGGCGAGGCCGAGGTTGCTGTGGCCGGCCGCGGCGAGCAGCGCGAAGCTCAGGTTCGACACGCACATCAGCACCAGCGCCAGCAGCACGGAGCGCTTCAGGCCGAGGCGCGTGTAGAGGATGCCGCCGACGAAGATGCCGGCGAGGTAGGCCCAGAAGCCGAAGGCCACGTCGTAGACGGCGATCTCGTCGTTGCTGTAGCCGAGGTCGTTGAAGAGCAGCCGGAAGGTGAGGTTGGCGAGCGTGTCGCCGATCTTGTGCACGAGGATGAACAGGAGCACGAGCGCGGCGCCGCTGCGGCGCATGAACTCGACGAAGGGGCCGACGATCGAGTTCCACACGGCGGCGAAGCCGCGCTTCTCGATCACGACCACGTGACGGGCCGGTTCGCCCACGATCAGGCCGGTGAGCATCGCCGGGAGCGCGAAGGCCGCGCAGGCGATGTAGGCCGCGGCCCAGCCCATCCGCCCGGCCACCACGAGCGCGAGCGCGCCGGCGGCCGCCGAGCCGATCCGCCAGCCGTACTGCGACATGCCCGAGCCGACGCCGAGCTGGTAGGGCTTCAGCGTCTCGATGCGGTAGGCGTCGATCACGATGTCGTAGGTCGCGCCGGCGATGCCGACCAGCACGGCGGCCACGACGGTGGCCTGGATGCTGGCGGCGGGATCGACGAGCGCAAGGTTGACGACCGCCGCGATCACCGCGGTGCCCGCGACCAGCAGCCAGGACACGCGCTGGCCGAGGCGGCCGAGCAGCGGGATGCGCACCCCGTCCACGATCCAGGCCCAGAAGACCTTGAGGTTGTAGACGAGGAAGGCCAGCGTGAAGGCGGTGACGGTGCGCTTGTCGATGCCGTCCTGGGCGAGCCGCGTGGTGAGCGTGGCGCCGATCATCGCGTAGGGAAAGCCCGAGGACACGCCGACGAAGAAGGCGGCCAGCGACTCCTTCTCGAGGTAGGGCCGCAGCGCTGCGAGCGGCCCGCCGGCCGGCGCGGCGCGGCTCAAAGGTCGTAGTCCATCACGAGCGGCGCGTGGTCGGAGAAGCGCCGGTCCTTGTAGATCCGCGCCGCCCGCGCCTTGCCCGCGAGGCCCGGCGAGACGACCTGGTAGTCGAGGCGCCAGCCGACGTTCTTCGCCCAGGCCTGGCCGCGATTGGACCACCAGGTGTACTGGCGCGGCCGCGGGTCCACCTCGCGGAAGGCGTCCACCCAGCCGAGGCCGCCGAACAGCCGGTCCAGCCAGGCGCGCTCCTCGGGCAGGAAACCGGAGTTCTTCTGGTTCGAGCGCCAGTTCTCCAGGTCGATGGGCTTGTGGGCGATGTTGAAGTCGCCGCAGAGCACGTAGTCGCGCTCCCGCGGACGGCTCGCGAGCCACGGCAGGAAGGCCTCTAGGAAGCGGAACTTCGAGGCCTGGCGGTGCGGCCCGGCCGAGCCGGAGGGAAAGTAGACCGACACCACCGACAGGCGCCCGAAGCGCGCCTCGAGGTAGCGACCCTCGCCGTCGAACTCGTCGACGGCGAAGCCGCGCAGGACGTCGTCCGGCTCGATGCGCGAGAACATCGCCACGCCCGCGTAGCCCTTCTTCCTCGCGTCGTAGTAGTGGCAGTGCCAGCCCTTCGGCCTGAAGCTGGCGGGGTCGAGCTGGTGCTCCTGCGCCTTGGTCTCCTGCAGGCAGACCACGTCCGCGCGCTGGCGCGGCAGCCACGTGAACAACCCCTTGCGAGCCGCGGATCGGATGCCGTTGCAGTTGAGGGTGACGATGCGCATTTGCGGGCCCGGGGCGAAGGCGCAATCATACGCGTCCGCCGCGCGGGAGAACGCATGCAGCCGTACCAGCAGGAGTTCATCGAGCTCGCCCTGGCCCAGGACGTCCTGCGCTTCGGCGAGTTCCGCCTGAAGAGCGGCCGCATGAGCCCGTACTTCTTCAATGCCGGGCTGTTCAACACCGGCGGCGCGATGGCCACGCTCGGACGCTGCTACGCGAGGGCGATCGCCGAGGCCGCGCCGCCCTTCGACATGCTGTTCGGGCCCGCCTACAAGGGCATCCCGCTGGTCACGGCGACCGCCACGGCGCTCGCCGACCGGCACGGCCGCAGCCTGCCCTTCGCCTACAACCGCAAGGAGGCCAAGCTGCACGGCGAGGGAGGCACGACCGTCGGCGCGCCGCTCGCCGGCCGGGTGCTGGTGATCGACGACGTCATCTCGGCGGGGACCGCCGTCCGCGAGTCGATCGACGTCATCCGGGCGGCCGGCGCGAGCCCGGCGGGCGTGGTGGTGGCGCTCGACCGGCAGGAGCAGGGCCAGGACTCCGCGCTGTCCGCGGTGCAGGAGGTTCAGCAGGCCTTCAGCATCCCGGTGATACACATCATCGCGTTGCGTGACCTGATCGAGCACCTGGAGGCCGGCGGCCGACAGGCGGAACTGGCGGCGCTGCGCGGCTATCGCAACCAGTGGGGCGTCGGGGACAATCCGTGACACAGTCGGCTGGCGGCCCGCGCCTCCCCGGCCGAGCATTGCTGACCGAGGCTCGAACGATGAACAGAAGCTGGCTGGTGGTGACGCTGACGACGGTGGCCCTGGCGGTCGCCGCCGGGCCCGCCAGCGCGCAGAAGGTCTACAGGTGGGTCGACAGGAACGGCCAGGTCCACTACGGGGACAAGGTCCCGCCCGAATACGCCGAGCAGGACCGTGACGTGCTCGACAAGTCGGGCATGAAGGTCGGGCACGAGCAGGGCCTCGTGACGGCCGAGGAGGCGCGGGCGCGGGAAGCCGAGGCACGGCGCAAGGCCGCCGCCGTGGAGCAGGCCCGCCGCGACCGCATGCTGCTGCAGACTTACCAGAATCCGCGGGAGATCGAGCTGCTGCGCGTGCGCCGGCTCGACCAGATCGACGCGCAGATCACCATCCAGCAGCAGTCGCTCACGAACCTCAAGCGCCGCCGCGACGACCAGGTCAGGCAGGCCTCGCGCTACGCCCCCCACAGCAGCAAGCCCGGCGCGCCGCCGCTGCCCGAGGGACTCGCCGCCGACATCGAGCGCTCGGCCTCGGACATCAGCGTGCAGGAGGCGAACCTGAAGAAGCTTCGCGAGGAGCGGGTCGCCGTGAACCGCAGGTTCGAGGAAGACCTCAAGCGATTCAAGGAGCTGCGCCGCATCGATTGAATGCAGGGGACATTCGCTTC
Source organism: uncultured Steroidobacteraceae bacterium (assembly GCA_964406445.1). GTDB lineage: Bacteria > Pseudomonadota > Gammaproteobacteria > Steroidobacterales > Steroidobacteraceae > SG8-30. The sequence continues at coordinate 147,332 of CAYORU010000004.1, read as the reverse complement.
GAGTTTGTGTTGGGCGGGCGGGCAACCCAGGCGCCCCGGGGCCGGACGGCGACAAACTCGAAGCGAATGTCCCCTGGGTTTTCTCAGGTGCGGCCGGAGCTGCCGAAGCCGCCCGCGCCGCGGGTGGATTCCTCGAAGCTGGCGACGACCTCGAGCGCGACCTGCACGACCGGCACGACGACCATCTGGGCGATCCGCTCCCCGGGCTCGACCGTGAACGGGTGGCTGCCGCGGTTCCATACCGAGACCATCACCTGCCCCTGGTAGTCCGAGTCGATGAGCCCGACCAGGTTGCCGAGCACGATGCCGTGCTTGTGGCCGAGCCCCGAGCGGGGCAGCAGCACCGCGGCGAGGCCGGGGTCGTCGAGATGGATCGCGATTCCGGTCGGGACCAGGTGGGTCTGGCCGGGCTCCAGGACCAGCGGCGCGTCGAGGCAGGCCCGCAGGTCGAGGCCGGCCGAACCGCCGGTGGCGTAGTGCGGCAGCGGGATCGAAGCGCCGACCCTCGGGTCGAGGATCCGGACCTTCAGGCGGTGCATCAGCGCCGCACGTGGATGACGTTGCCCGCCGGGCGCGACGCCGCGGCCATCCGCGCGGCGATCGTCGCGACCAGGCGGCGAGCCAGCTCCAGCTTGCCGCAGGTCTCGAGCTCCTCGCGCCCGCCGGGCCAGAGCACGACCAGCGCGTTGTCGTCGCGGTCGAAGGCCAGCCCTTCGCCGACCCGGTTGGCCGCGATCATGTCGAGGCGCTTGCGCTCGAGCTTGCCCCGCGCGTTCGCCTCCACGTTCTGCGTCTCCGCCGCGAAGCCGACCACGAACGGGCGCGGCTCGAGCTGCGCGACCGAGGCGAGGATGTCCGGCGCCTTGACCAGCTCCAGGGTCAGGGTCGGCGCGTTCTTCTTGATTTTTTCGGGCGCGGCGCTCGCCGGCTCGTAGTCGGCCACCGCCGCCGCGCCGACGTACAGGTCCGCGCCGCGCATCGCGGCATGCACGGCTTCGTACATCTGCCGCGCGGTCTCGACGTCGACGCGCACCACACCCGGCGGCGTCGGCAGGGACACCGGCCCGCTCACCAGCACGACCTCGGCGCCCGCCTCGCGCGCGGCCTGGGCCACGGCGTAGCCCATCTTCCCGGAGCTGCGGTTGGTGAGGAAGCGCACCGGGTCGATCGGCTCGCGGGTCGGGCCCGCGCTCACCACGACCTTGCGCCCGGCGAGCGGCCGGGCCGCCACGGACAGGGCGAACAGCGCCTCCGCGATCTCCAGCGGCTCGAGCATCCGGCCCTCGCCGGTCTCGCCGCAGGCCTGCTCCCCGGAGGCCGGGCCGTGCAGCGTGACGCCGCGTGCCTTGAGGGAGGCCACGTTCGCCTGCGTGGCCGGGTTCGACCACATCAGCCGGTTCATGGCCGGCGCGAGGTGCAGCGGCGCGGCGGTCGCGAGGCAGAGCGTGGCGAGCAGGTCGTCGGCGCGGCCGTGCACGAGGCGCGCCATGAACTCGGCCGTCGCCGGCGCCACCAGCACGAGGTCGGCCCATCGGGCCAGCTCGATGTGGCCCATCGCCGCCTCGGCCGACGGATCCCACAGCGACTCGCGCACCTCCCGTCCCGACACGGCCTGCAGCGCCATCGGCGTGACGAACTGCTTGGCGCTGGCCGTCAGGACGACCTGCACCTCGGCGCCGCGCTCGCGCAGGCGGCGGACGAGGTCGGGGGTCTTGTAGGCCGCGATGCCGCCGGTGACGCCGAGCAGGATCCGCGGAGCGCGTCGTTCGCTCATGCGGCGATTATTGCGCCCGCCCGTCGGGAACTCCAATCCGCCATGCCGCGCGGTTCTGAGTTCATGTCCGGCCGTGCCCGAGGAGCGGTCCCGGGCCCGTTTGTGCGCGTTCGCGGGCCTTTAGCGGAGACCTGGCGGCCAGGGCGACCCGCACAATCGGCCGCGGGAGGCCGCATGCGACTGACCGAATGGCCGCCGGCCGAAAGGCCGCGGGAGAAGATGCTCGAGCTCGGCCCGGGTTCGCTCACCGAGGCGGAGCTGCTCGCCTTGCTGCTCGGCACGGGTCACCGCGGCTTGAGCGCCCTCGACCTCGCCCGCTCCCTGCTGGCGGGTTTCGGCTCGCTGCGCGGCCTGCTGTCGGCGCCGCGCGAGGCAGTCTGTCGCCACCCGGGCATGGGCGCGGCGCGCTGGGCGGGACTGCAGGCCGCGCTCGAGCTGGTGCGACGCCACCACCTCGAGCGGCTGCGCCACGGGCCCGCGCTGACCAGCCCGCGCGCCGCGCGCGACTTCCTGGTCGCCCGGCTGCGCGACCGCGACCACGAGGTGTTCTGCTGCCTGTTCCTCGACACGCGCCACCGGCTGCTCGGCTTCGACGAGCTGTTCCGCGGCACGCTCGACGGCGCGAGCGTCCACCCCCGCGAGGTCGTCAAGACGGCGCTCGCGCGCAACGCGGCGGCCGTGATCCTCGCCCACAACCACCCCTCCGGCGTGGCCGAGCCCAGCCAGGCGGACGAGATCATCACGACGCGGCTTCGGGACGCGCTGGCGCTGGTCGACATCCGCCTGCTCGACCACCTGATCGTGGGCGACGGGACCTGCGCCTCGCTCGCGGAACGCGGGCTGGTGTGAGCCCTGGCCGGTCCCCCGGCGGCCGGTCCCTCTCCGGCCGCCGGGTTGCGGCGTGCTCCTGCCGGGCCCCGGCTGGCGCGAACGCGAAGCGCGAGCGGGGGTCGGCGGAATCGAGGCTAGCGCCAGGGGCCGGTTTCGGAAATACGTGGCGGCCCGTAAGGGCGCCGCCTGTCGGTTCACTGGGCGCTGCGCACCCACTCGAGGCTGATGCGGACCGCGTCGGCGAGGCTGCGGCACTGCAGCTTCTCCATCATGCGCGCCTTGTAGACCTCGACCGTGCGCGGGCTGATGCCGAGCCGCTCGCCGATCTCGCGGTTCTGCAGGCCCTCCGCGATCAGCAGCAACACGTCGCGCTCGCGGGGCGTGAGCCGTGCGACGCGGTCCTCGACCTCGCTACGCTCCGCCTGCTCGGCGCGGCGCTCGTGGTCGCGGCGGATGGCGTTGTGCAGGACGTCGAGCAGCACGTCGTCGTCGACCGGCTTCTCGAGGAAGTCGAAGGCGCCGGCCTTCAGCGCCTGGCGGGTCGTCGCCACGTCGCCGTGCGCCGTGAGCACGACGACCGGCAGCGGCGAGCCGCGCTCGGCGAGCGCCTGCTGCAGCTCGATCCCCGTCAGGCCCGGCATCTTGAGGTCCGTCAGCACGCAGCCGCGCCAGCCGGCCTCGTAGGTGGCGAGCAGCGACTCGGCGCTCGAATAGACCCGCGTGCGCAGCCCCTTGAGCGACAGCAGCAGGCTCAGCGAGTCGCGCACGGAGGGGTCGTCGTCCACCAGGAACACGGTCGCGTCGTCCAACGTCGCTCCTTCAGCCAGGCTCGCGCGGCAGCTGCACGGCGAAGCATGCACCGCCGAGACGGCTGGCCGCCAGCCGCAGGTCCCCGGCCTGCGCCCGCAGCAGCGAGCGGCTGATCGCGAGGCCGAGGCCCATGCCGTCGGGCTTGGTGGTGACGAAGGGCTCGAACAGCCGCGGCCGGACCTCCTCCGCGATGCCGTCGCCGGAGTCGTCGACCTCGACCCGCACCCCGCCGTCGGCCGCGGCCGCGGAGAGCCGCACCTGTCGCCGCCCGGGCGGCCGCGCCGCGGCGGCGTCGAGCGCATTGGCCAGCAGGTTGTGCAGGACCATCTCCAGCTGGATTCGGTCGCAGCGGGCCGGAGGCAAGGCCTCCGGCAGCTCGAGGTCGAGGTCGACCCCGTCGCGGCGCAGGCGCTCGGAGAAAGGCGGGCGCACCGCCTCGACGACCTCGGCGACGTCCACCGGACCGGCCTGCGGCGTGCCGCCGCGGTAGAAGTCGCGCAGGCGCCGCATCACGTCGGAGGCCCGCATCGCCTCGCGCGCCGCCTTGTCAAGCGTGCCCGGCAGGCGTTCGTCGGCCGTCCCGATGGGCCGCGCGAGGATCTGCGCGGCCTGCAGGTAGGAGACGAGCGCACTGATCGGCTGGTTCAGCTCGTGGGTCAGCGCCGAGGCAAGTTCGCCCGCCACCGCGAAGCGCATCGAGCGCGCGAGCGCGGTGTCGCGCTCGCGCAGCTGCGCCTCGGCGGCGTGGCGGTCGGTGGCGTCGCGCACGATCACGATGTGGCGCGCCTCGGCCGGCGAGTCGAGCGCGGCCCAGGCGATGTCGGCCGGGAAGGACGCGCCGTCGAGCCGCCGCGCACGCAGGCTGCCGCGACCCTCGCGGGTGGCCAGCGCGAGGCCGGGCAGCAGCCGGCCGACCGGCACGGCGCCGAGGTCGGCATCGCTCGCCGCGAACATCCGCCGCGCCGCCGGGTTCGCCGAGACCACCCGCCCGCCGCCGTCGAGCGACAGCACCGCGTCGGGCGCGGTCGCGAGCAGCGCCCGCTGCTCCGCCTCCTGCGCCGCGACGCGCTCGAGTGCCCGGCGCCGCTCGGAGACCACCGCGCCGAGCATCAGCGTGGTGATGCCGAGCGTCACCATCAGGAACTGGATGTCGACGAGCGGCAGGAAGTCGAGGCGGTCCTTGACCGCGACGACGAGCCCCGCCTGGATGCCGAGCGTGGCGAGCGCCGCGCCGGGCACGCCCCAGCGCAGCGCGATCCAGATCACCGGCACGAACAGCGGGTAGAAGAACCGCACCTCCTCGGCCTCGGGAAAGGCCACGACCAGCCAGAGGATGCCGAGCGTCAGCAGCGCCTGGCCGGCGACCTCGAGCGCCCGGCCGCGGGTCGCGGCCAGCGCCGCCCGCCAGCGCGGCAGGAGCAGCGCGAGCGGCACGACCGTGATCACGCCGTTCAGGTCGCCCACCCAGTAGCGGGCGATGCCGGGCACGACGGCCTGCACGGGCAGCAGTCCCGCGGCGAGGTAGACCAGCGCATATCCGGCGGCGACCGCGAGCGTCGCCGCCATCGCGCTGCCGATCAGCCAGGCGGCGCGGACCGGGTCCGCCACGGGGCCGGAGAGCTTGGGCCGGAGGAAGGCGGCGGCCGCGCCGTAGCCTGCCGCGATGACGGCCGAGGAAGCGGCGAGCACGGCCAGCCCGGCCGGATTGTCCCGCGCCACCAGTTCGGACAGCAGGGCCGCGACCGCGACCACCGGGACCCATGCGGCGCCGCGGACCAGCAGCAGGGCAAGCGCGAGTCCTGCCTGCGGGTTCCAGGGCGTGATGCCGAGCTTGAGCACGGGCTGCACGTAGCTCACCCAGTCGAGCAGGACGTAGCTCCCGACGAAGCCGAGGACGAGCGCAAAGGTGCCGGGTCGGGGAAGCTGCATGGTCGGGCCGGACGCGGGGGCCCCGTAGTGTGCGCAAAGCGGCGGCCGGCCGGAACGGCCCGGCCGGCCGAGGCCGCGGGGGCCGCCCGGCGCGGGCCGTCCGGCCTTGCCTCCGCCGGCCCGGGCTGGTCTAATACGCGGCTCTTTCACGGCGCCGGCCAGGGTCAGCCCTGCCGGCCGGCAACGGAGTGATCGTCATGTCTCGAGTCTGCCAGGTCACGGGAAAGCGCCCGATCACCGGCAACAAGGTGTCGCACTCGAACATCAAGAAGCGCCGCCGCTTCCTGCCGAACCTGCACGACCAGCGGTTCTGGGTCGAGGGCGAGAAGCGCTGGGTCACGCTGCGCGTGTCCTCGGCCGCCATGCGCACCATCGAGAAGAAGGGCATCGAGGCCGTCCTCGCCGAGCTGCGCGCGGCCGGCCAGCACGTCTGAAGGAGCGATGAGCCATGCGTGACAAGATCAAGCTCGTCTCGAGCGCCGGCACCGGCCACTTCTACACGACCACCAAGAACAAGCGCCTCCATCCCGAGAAGATGGAAGTCCTGAAGTTCGACCCGGTCGTCCGCAAGCACGTGACCTACAAGGAAGGCAAGATCAAGTAGGGCCGCGCGCCGCGACGCCCGCTCCCGAAGGCCCGTCCCCGGACGGGCCTTCGCGCGTCCGGGACCCAGGAATGCCCGAGCTTCCCGAAGTCGAGACCACCCGCCGCGGCATCGCGCCCTCCCTCGAGGGGCGGCGCATCGAGCGGGTCGTGCTGCGCGAGCGGCGGCTGCGCTGGCCCGTCCCGGCCGGTTTCGAGCAGGCCCTCGAAGGCCGTCGGGTCGTGGCGGTCGAGCGTCGCGCCAAGTACCTTCTCGTCCGCACGGACGGCGGCACGCTGATCGCACACCTCGGCATGTCCGGCAGCCTGCGGGTGCTCGCGGCGCCGTTGCCGTCGCGGCCGCACGACCACGTCGACGTGGTGCTCGACTCCGGACGCATCCTTCGCTTCAACGATCCGCGCCGGTTCGGCAGCCTGCACTGGGTCGAGGGCGACCCCGCCGCGCACCCGCTGCTCGCCGGGCTCGGACCGGAGCCGCTCGGGCCGGACTTCGACGGCCGGCACCTGTGGCGCCTCGCGCGGGGACGGCGCGTCGCCATCAAGCTCCTGATCATGGATGCCCGGGTGGTCGTCGGCGTCGGCAACATCTACGCCAGCGAGGCGCTGTTCCGGGCCGGGATCCGGCCCGCGACGCCGGCCGGGCGCGTCAGCCTCGCGCGGATGGCGCGGCTCGCCGAAGCGATCCGCGACGTGCTCGGCGAGGCGATCCGCGTCGGCGGCACGACCCTGCGCGACTACGTCGACCCGGACGGCATGCCGGGCTATTTCCGCCAGCGCCTGTTCGTCTACGAGCGGGCGGGCGAGTCCTGCCGTCGCTGCAAGGCGCCTATCCGCCACCGCGTGCTGGGGCAGCGCTCGACCTACTGGTGCCCCGTCTGCCAGCGGCCATGATGCTCAGCCGCTGCGCTGGCCGGTGGCGGCCGCGAACGAGGCGCGCAGCTTGAGCGCCTCCTCCACCACCGGGTGCACGAACTCCGAGACGTTGCCGCCGAGCATCGCGATCTCGCGAACGAGCGTCGACGAGATGAAGGTGAACTGCTCCTGCGGCGTGAGGAAGACGTAGTCCACCTCGCGGGACAGGTGGCGGCTCATGTTGGCGAGCTGGAACTCGAACTCGAAGTCGGAGACCGCCCGCAGCCCGCGCACGACGACCCCGCAATTCTGCTCGCGGGCGAAGTCCACGGTCAGGCCCGAGTAGCCCATCACCTCGACGTTGTCGAGGTCGGCGAGGACCTTGCGCGCGAGCTCGACGCGCCGCTCGAGGGAGAACAGCGGCGCCTTGCTCGGATTCGCCGCGATGCCGATGACGACGCGGTCGAAGATGCTGGCGGCGCGCCGCACCAGGTCGTTGTGCCCGTTGGTGATCGGATCGAAAGTCCCCGGATAGACGGCTCTGCGCTTGTGGTTGGAGGTCACGTCCCGCTCCCCGCTGGCAAGACCGCGAGATGATAGCCGACCTCGCCGGCGCGGCCGCTCCTGTGCGCGGCGAGCGGGGCGGGCCAGGCCGGCCGGCCGCGCGCCGCGGGCTGCTCGACGTAGACGCGCGCGCCGGGCGCGAGCCAGCCGCCGGCGACCAGCCGCGCGAGGCAGGCCTGCACGAGGTCCTCGGCGAAGGGCGGGTCGAGGAACACGACGTCGAAGGGACTCGCCTCACCGGCGAGATAGGCGCCGGCGTCGGCCCGGGCGACGGTGCCGCCGCCGGCCTCGAGCGCGGCGAGGGTCTCGCGCAGGCTGCGCGCGGCGACGGGGTCGCGCTCGACGAAAGTCGCCTGCGCGGCTCCGCGCGACAGGGCCTCGAGGCCGAGCGCGCCGCTGCCGGCGAACAGGTCGAGGCAGCGCGCGCCGTGGATGGCGGGCGCCAGCCAGTTGAACAGCGTCTCGCGCACACGGTCGGGCGTCGGCCTTAGGCCCGTCGTGGCGGGGAACCTTAGCTTCCGGCCCCGCCAGCGGCCGCCGATGATGCGCAGCTCGTTGCGGCCCCGAGACGGCGATCCCGCGGTTTTGTTTTGCAGTGCATTGTCGCGGTCGCTGCGGTGATTACGAGGCATTGGACGCGGCTCTTCCCGTAAACTTGCGGGGTCCGAGAAGGCGAGCGTAGGCTTCGCCACCACGACTCGAGCGCGATCATACGCGCCCGCGCGATACGACCAACAAGCCGGAGTCAAGCGCCATGAGGATTCGCAACATCGCCGCCATGCTCGCCGCGGTCATGCTCGTCGGAGGCTGCTCCGACTCCGCCAGCAACGGGTCGCAGGGCGTCGGCCCGACCGATCCGACGAGCGGCAACGGCGCGCCGCCGGCGCCGCCCGCCGGCGTCGGCTCGTTCAAGGCCCTGTTCGTCGCCGCGACCGGCGTGCTGCCCTATCCGACCGACCTGTACTTCAACGGCAGCACCGACGGCACGCTCAACATTTCCGCCAGCGCCCTGTTCCCGCAGCGCGTGGTGATGAACCAGCTGGACGGCTTCTCGACCAGCGCGAGCAGCTACTTCCGCATGAGCCAGGCCGTGCGCAACGACCCGGTGATGCTGGCCTCGAACGTGCGCATCATCCGCGCCCCGATGCTCAGGCAGTCGTCCGGCGTGTACGCCCCGGTCGGCGTGACGGGCGTCCTGCAGCCGGGCGTGGACTACACCGTGCGCATCGCGCCCGAGGCCGACGCGCTCGGCGCGATCGTCGAGATCGTGTGGCTCAGGCCGCTCGCCGCAAGCACCGGCCAGGGCCTCGGCAACGGCTACGTCGTGCTGGTCACCAACGGCCTGCAGAACACGGCGAACGCGCCGGCCACGCCGGACGCCGACTTCCTCGTCATCAAGAACGAAGCCATCGCCGAGCTCGGCCGCGCGGCGGCGAGCGGCAACCCGGCCGCCTTCGTGCCGACCTGCCCGGGCATCAGCAACGCGACGCTGAAGTCCATCTGCCAGCTGACCTACGCGCACTTCGCGCTCGGCTCGAACCCGGCGCTCGGCCCGGCGGCGGTCAATCCGGCGAACGTGATCCTCTCCTACAGCTTCACCACGCAGTCGACGCGCGACGCGCTGGTGGCCATGTCGCAGAGCCGGACCGCGCAGCCGATCGTGGCCGTGCCCACCGGGCTCACGACCGCGGGCTTGCTGCCGCAGCTGCCCGGCATCGCCGACGTGTTCGCAGGCACGTTGACGGTTCCCTACTTCCTGACCCCGCCGAGCGCGCAGGACCCGACCGGGCCGCTGACCCGGCCCTGGGTCGCGGCTGGCCCGTCGGCAGTGCCCGGCATCGCGGCCACGAGCCGCGAGATCACCCGCTTCAACCTCGTGCCCGAGGTCAAGGCGACGCTCAAGATCCCGATGCTGGTCTTCAAGCCGAACGGCGGCGCGCCGGGCGGTGGCGTCAAGCCGCCGAACGGCTGGCCGGTCGTCATCTTCATGCACGGTCTCGGGGGCGACCGCACGAACGCGGTGCCGATCGCCGACACCTACGCCGCGCAGGGCTTCGTCGTCGTGGCGATCGACCAGGTGCTGCATGGCATCACCAACCCGCAGAACCCGCTGTTCGCCGGCCCCGCGAACCCGCTGTACAACGCGCTCTACGGCGCCGGCACCTCCGAGCGCACGTTCAATGTCGACTACCAGAACAACGCGACCGGCGCGCCGGGCCCCGACGGCCAGGTGGACGGCTCGGGCCGCAACGTCATCACCATCGCGCTGAGCGCGCCGCTCGTCGGCCGCGACGGCTGGCGCCAGACCGGCTCCGACCTGATCACGCTGGTCAAGTCGCTCGGCGACCTGAACCTGGACCTGGTCGCGGGCGGCGACATCGACACCTCGCGGATCCACTACGGCGGCATCTCGCTCGGCGGCATCGTGGGCCCGGCCTGCGTCTGCAGCGAGGTCAGGAGCTTCTACCTGAACGTGCCGGGCGGCCCGCTGCCGACCATCCTGCGCACCTCGCCGTCGTTCTCGGCAGGCGTCAACGCGGCGCTCGCGGCGGCCAACCCGCTGCTGCAGCCCGGCAACACGCTGTACGCGCAGTATTTCCGCGAGGCGCAGGCCGCGTTCGACGCCGGCGACCCGCTGAACTACGTGCGCCAGCTGGCTGCCGACAGGCCGGTCCTGTTCACCAAGGTGATCGGCGACACAGTCGTCCCGAACGCGACCAACGACAACCTGATCGTCGCGGCCGGCGCCACCAGGGCGTCCACGGCCGGGCCGCAGGCGATCGCCGCCGGCTCGCCGCGCTTCGTGACCTTCACCTCCGGCAGCCACAGCTCGCTGCTCGACCCGACGGCGAGCCTCGCGGTGACGCAGGAGATGCAGACCCACGCGGCCTCGCTCGCCGCCTCGGGCGGCGCGGCCTTCGTGATCGCGAACTCGGGGCTGCTCGAGCCCTGATCGGACGACGACCTGAAGGATGACAGGGGCCGCGCGAGCGGCCCCTGTCGTTTGGGGAATGTCCCGCTCCGCCCATCCGCTACAATTCCGCGGATGTTCGGATCCCGCGCCAGCAAGGACGATGCGCCCGCCGACGGCGGCTTCCTCGCGCGGCTGCGCGCGAAGGTCAACCGCGGCACCTCCTGGCTCGCGGACCTGCTGCCCGGGCGCCAGATCGACGACGAACTGCTCGAGGAGCTCGAGACGCGCCTGCTCGCCGCGGACGTCGGCGTCGAGGCCTCGCAGGCGATCCTCGCCGACCTGCACCGCAAGGTGGCGCGCAGGGAGCTGGCCGACGTGGCCGCGCTCTCGCGCGCACTGCGCGAGCAGCTGGTCGAGGCGCTCGCGCCGGTCGCCCGGCCGCTCGCGGTGGATCGCGGGCGCAAGCCCTACGTCATCCTGGTCGTCGGCGTGAACGGCTCGGGCAAGACCACGACCATCGGCAAGCTGGCGCGCCGGCTCAAGGGCGAGGGCCTGAAGGTGATGCTCGCCGCAGGCGACACCTTCCGCGCCGCCGCGGTCGAGCAGCTCGCGGTCTGGGCCGAGCGCAACGACGTGCCGGTCGTCGCGCAGGGCGCGGGCGCGGACCCGGCAGCGGTCATCTTCGACGCGCTGCAGTCGGCCAAGGCGCGCGGCGCGGACGTGCTCATCGCCGACACGGCGGGTCGCCTGCACACCCAGTCGCACCTGATGGACGAGCTGAGGAAGGTCACGCGGGTCGTGAAGCGCGTGGATCCCGACGCGCCCCACGAGGTCCTGCTGGTGCTCGACGCGAGCCTCGGCCAGAACGCGCTCAGGCAGGCCGAGCAGTTCCAGGAGGCGGTCGGCGTCACGGGCCTCGTGCTGACCAAGCTCGACGGCACCGCCAAGGGCGGCGTCGTGGTCGCCATCGCCCGGCGCTTCGGCCTGCCGATCCGCTTCGTCGGCGTCGGCGAGCAGGCCGAGGACTTCGGCATCTTCGACGCGGGCGCCTTCGTGGACGGCTTGCTGCGCCCGGGGCCGGCGCCGTGATCGCCTTCGAGCGCGTCTTCAAGCGCTACCCGAACGGCCGGGAGGCGCTCGCCGAGTTCAGCTTCGAGCTCGCACCGGGCGAGATGGCCTTCCTCACCGGCCACTCCGGCGCCGGCAAGAGCACGGTGCTCAAGCTGATCGCGCTGCTCGAGCGCCCGACCCGCGGCCAGGTCCGCGTCAACGGACTCAACACCGCCGCGGTCACCGGCCGGCGCATCCCGGCCTTCCGGCGTCAGGTCGGCGTGGTCTTCCAGGACCACAAGCTGCTGGCGGACCGGCCGGTGTTCGACAACGTCGCCCTGCCGCTCGCCATCGCCGGCGTGCCGCGCCGCGACATGGACAAGCGGGTGCGCGCCGCGCTCGACCAGGTGGGTCTGCTCGGCAAGGAGACCAGCTTCCCGCTCGAGCTTTCCGCGGGCGAGCAGCAGCGCGTCGGCATCGCGCGCGCGGTGGTCAGCAAGCCGCCGGTGCTGATCGCCGACGAGCCGACCGGCAACCTCGATCCGGACCTGGCCCGCGAGGTGATGAACCTGTTCCGGCGCTTCAACGAGGTGGGCGTCACGGTGCTGATCGCGACCCACGACGTGCACCTGATCGGCCAGTTCGGCGTGCGCCGGCTGCACATCGAGAACGGCACTCTTGTTCACGAGGTTCCCGATGCCGCTGCCTGACGAGCTGCGCGGCCCGCGCCTCGGCCCGCCGCGCTCCATCGGCGCCCGGCTGGGAAGCTGGGTGGAGCGGCACGTCCAGACGCTGCTGGCCTCGGTCGGCAGGCTCGCGCGCGCGCCCTTTGCCACGCTGCTCACCGTGGGCGTGATCGGGCTCGGACTCGCGCTGCCGGCCTGCCTTCATCTCGTCGTGGCCAATGCGCGCGCGGTGACCGCGGGCCTCGAGAACACGGTGCAGGTGTCGGTGTACCTGAAGCCCGGTCTGCCCGCCGAACAGGCGCGGCGGGCCGAGCGGGGCATCGCGGCGCGCAACGACGTGCTGGAGACGACGCTGGTGTCGCCCGACGAGGGCCTGAAGGAACTCGAGGCGCGCGCCGGCTTCGGCGACGCGCTCAAGGCCCTCGAGGACAACCCTCTGCCCTGGGCGATCATGGTCCGGCCGGCGCCGCAGTTCGACTCGCCGGCCGCGGTGGAGACGCTCGTGCAGGAACTCACCAGCCTGCCGGACGTCGATCTCGTGCAGGTCGACACCGAGTGGGTGCGCCGCCTCGAGGCGATCCTCGAGGCGCTGCGCCGCGTCGTCGTCGTGGCCGCCGCGCTGCTGGCGCTCGGCGTGCTCGCCATCGTCGGCAACACCATCCGGCTCGACATCAACAGCCGGCGCGAGGAGATCGAGGTCACCAAGCTGGTCGGCGGCAGCAACGCCTTCGTGCGCCGGCCGTTCCTGTACGGCGGCGCCTGGTACGGCCTCGCCGGGGGCCTCACCGCCTGGGCGCTGGTCGCCGCGGTCGTGGCGCTTCTGACGCCCGCCGTGGAGACCGTCGCCGCCCTGTACAGCTCGGGCTTCCGGCTGACCGGACTGGACGCCCGGAGCGTCGGCCTGCTGGTCGGCGGCGGGGCCCTGCTCGGCTGGCTAGGCTCCTGGGTGACCGCGAGCTACCACCTGCGCCGGATCGAGCCACGCGCCTAACATGTTGTTCTAGTTCACAAAAGTGGCGGGAACTCGGGCCGGACTTAGCACTCGAATGGCTGGAGTGCTAAAGTACCGGCGCGCCCCGAGGGGCGCACCCACGCAGGAGGAGTCCCGGACCCGATGAGCGCCACCGCCCTCGCCCTGAAGCAGTCGCAGCACGTCCTCGCCGGCCCGGTCGGCAGCCTGGAGGCTTACATCGAGCGCGTCTCGAGCCTCCCCATGCTGAGCCGGGAGGAGGAGTTCGAGCTCGCCGAGCGCTTCCGCCAGGACGGCGACCTCGAGGCGGCGCGCATGCTGGTGCTCTCGCACCTGCGCTTCGTGGTGCACATCGCCCGGGGCTACGCCGGCTACGGCCTGCCGGTCGGCGACCTCGTGCAGGAAGGCAACATCGGCCTGATGAAGGCGGTCAAGCGCTTCGACCCGGCCGTCGGCGTGCGCCTGGTCAGCTTCGCGGTGCACTGGATCCGCGCCGAGATCCACGAGTACGTGCTGCGCAACTGGCGGCTGGTGCGTGTCGCCACCACCAAGGCGCAGCGCAAGCTGTTCTTCAACCTGCGTCGCATGAAGAAGAACCTGGCCTGGCTCAGCGAGGCCGAGACGAACGCCGTCGCGCGCGACCTCGGCGTCGAGCCGCGCGAGGTGCGCGAGATGGAGATGCGGCTGTCCGGCCGCGACCTCGCCTTCGACCCCGCGCCCGATGCCGACGACGAGGAGGGCCAGTGGTCGCCGGCGGCCTACTTGCCGGCACCGGACGCCGACCCGGCCGTGGCGGTCGAGCGCGCGGAGTGGGACGAGACGAGTTCCGCCTCTCTCGCCGGGGCGATCGGGACGCTCGACGCGCGCAGCCGCCGCATCATCGAGGCGCGTTGGCTCGCCGACGACAAGCTCACGCTGCACGACCTGGCCGCCGAGTTCGGCGTCTCTGCAGAGCGCATCCGCCAGATCGAGGCCAACGCGCTCAGGAAGCTGCGCGCGCTGATGGACTGAGCGGCTCCGGCGCAGGCCCTGAGACCGCTCCCGCTCGCCTGAACGAACCGCCGCCGGGGCTCCCTGCGAAGCCCCGGCGGCCGGACGGCGACATGCCGCCTTACTCCTGCTCGACCCAGTGGTTGATGGCGGACACCGAACTCGTGGAGGGAACGAAGCTGTTGTTCCAGAGGTAGCCGTTGTTCCACAGGTAGCCGTTGTTCCAGAGGTATCCGTTCGACCACAGGTAGCCGTTGTTCCAGAGGTATCCGTTCGACCACAGGTAGCCCTGGTTCCAGAGGTAGCCGTTGTTCCACAGGTAACCCTGCTGGACGATTTCCTTGCCGGTCGCGTCGACGACGTAGAACGTGCCGTCGGCCTTCTGGCGCGCCGGGCCGCCGTAGCGCTTGGTGCCGGCCAGGTCGGCGGCGATGTCGAGGCCGACGTTGGCGCAGGCCAGGTTCGGGTTGGCTACGGCGGCGGCGGCGTTGATCAGGCCGGCGCCCTGCTGGAAGACGCTGTAGGCGAGCTTGCCGGAGCCGTCGACGGCGGGGCGCGAGGCGCTCATCAGTTTGCACTTGACCTGGTTGGGGGTCAGGGTCGGGTTGGCCTGCAGCATCAGCGCGACCACGCCTGAGACCACGGCGGCGGACTGCGAGGTGCCCGACATGGTGAAGGTCATGTCGTTCGAGGTCGCGTACTCCGGGTGGGCCTGCGGGATCGCCATCGTGCCGTCGTCGGCCTTGCCGGGCATGTGCCCGCCCGGGGCGACCAGCTCGGGCTTCACGAAGCCCTCGTAGGTCGGGCCGGTCGAGGAGAACGAGGCGAGTCGATCATCGGCAAAGTTGGCCGGGGTGTAGTTGTCGGTCATGGCTCCGACGGTGATGACGTACGGAACGTTGCCCGGCACGGTGATCGACTGAGCGTAAGGGCCCCAGTTGCCGGCCGAGGCCACGACGACGATGCCGGCCTGCCAGAGCTTCATGACGGCCTTGGCCAGCGGGTCGTTCCAGTAGAACGACTGCGGGGTGGCGCCGAAGGACAGGTTGACCACGCGGATCGAGTGCCTGCTTCGATTGGTGAGGATCCAGTCCAGGCCGCGGATCACGTCCGAGTAGGTGCCGCTGCCGTCGTCGTTGAATGCCTTGACCGCGACCAGGCGGGCCATCGGCGCGATGCCGAGCGGCTGGCCGTTCTGCGTGAGCTGCGGGCTGCCGACGAGGCTCGCCACGTGCGAGCCGTGGCCGCTTCGGTCGGGCGTGTTCTGCAGCTTGTTGGCGACGGCGTCGTACATCGCGAGGATCTTGTTCTTGCCGTTCAGGTCATTCTTGACTTCGTTTCGGCTGTACCAAATCCCTGTGTCGACGATGGCCACCGTCACTCCGGCGCCGTTGATGCCTTGCGATGCCAGCGCGTCGACGCCGAGCATCTGGCGGGCATACTGATTCGGGACCGTGCCGCCCATCGTCTTGAGCCCGCGGTCGGCGAAGACATTCACGCCGGCCTCGCGAAGGGCCGCGGCCTGCCCGGCCGACAGCTCGGCAACCACGGCATCGATGATGCCGAATTCCTCGAGCACGGCCGCATCCACCGACGCGGCGAGGGCACGGGCGGACGCCAGCGAGTCGGCCTGCACGATGTAGCGGGCCGGCTGGGCCGATTCCGAAGCGACCGCCGGGCCGATCGGCGACAGCAAGTCCAAGCGCGGCCGGTCCCAGGGATTGCCGTGCAACGAGGCGCCGGCGGTGATGGCGGCGAGCGCGGCCATGAAGGCGCCGGCGCGACCAAGGGGCGGGAAGAGGGAGTTCATGCGGGCCTTCCGTCGTTCAAGTGGCGCCATTGCACCTCAGGAAGCCCGCACGCAGCGCTGCGACGGCCGTCACGGTTCCTCGAACAAACTGCGGTCCGCGTCACATAATCGTAGTGTCAAATCGCCGCGGGCCGTCCCCTACTGCAGCGGGCCCAGCGCTTCCTTGCTGCGCTCGGCCTGCGCGACCTCCCGCACGGCCGCCGCGACGGCCGCGTGGACGTTGCGATCGAGCGGGTCCGGCACCAAGTCGTCGCCCTGGGCGAGCTCAGCGATGCGGTGCGCCGCCGCGAGCAGCATGCCGTCGGTGAATCGGGGCGCCCGGGCCTCGAGCGCGCCCTTGAACAGCCCCGGGAAGCCCAGCACGTTGTTGATGCCCTTGCCGTCCGCCGCGAAGGCCGCGCCGCGCTCGAGGGCCTTCACCGGGTCGATCTCGGCATCCGGGTTCGACAGCGCCAGGATCACCTGGCCCGGCCGCACCATCTCCGGCTTGATCAGGCCCTTCACGCCCGTCGTCGCGATCACCACGTCGCAGCCGGCCATGATGTCGGCGAGCGTCGAGGGCTCGCCGCCCATCGCGCGCAGGCGCCCGAGCGCCGCCGGGTCGAGGTCGGCGCCCCTCACGTTCACGCTGCCGTGGCACTTCAGCAGCCGGACGATGCCGAGCCCGGCCGCGCCGAGACCGATCTGGCCGATCACGCAGTCCTCCAGCCGCCGGCCTGCGCGGCGCATCGCGTTGTGCAGGGCCGCGAGCACGACCACCGCGGTGCCGTGCTGGTCGTCGTGCAGCACCGGCCGGTCGAGCCGCTGGCGCAGCCCGGCCTCGATCTCGAAGCAGGCGGGCGCGGCGAAGTCCTCGAGCTGGATCGCGCCGAAGGAGCCGGCGATCGCCGCGATCAGGTCCACGCAGCGCACCGGGTCCTTCTCCGCGACCAGGATCGGCACCGCGTTGATGTCCACGAGCCCCGCGAACAGCGCCGCCTTGCCCTCCATGACCGGCAGGCCGGCGAGCGGGCCGATGTCACCGAGGCCGAGCACCGCGGTGCCGTTCGTCACCACCGCGACCGTGCGGTCGAGGCTCGTGTATTGCCAGGCGAGGTCCGGGTTGTCGCGGATCGCGAGGCACACGCGCGCCACGCCCGGCGTGTAGATGTCGCGCAGCACCTGTTGGGTGTTGATGGGGATCGACGGCCGCAGGCGCAGCTTGCCGCCGCGGTGGCGGTCGAAGACCCGGTCCGACTTGCCGACGAAGCGCGCGTTGGGGAGGGCGTCGATCCGGGCATACAGGCCGCGGTCGGTGTCCTCGTCCATCTCGAGGGTGATTTCCCACAGCGTCCGGCCCTGCTCGCGGCGCACGGCGTTGAGGTGGTCGATGATCAGGCCAGCCTCGGCGATGACCCCGAGCACGCGCGCGAGGCTGCCCGGCTGGTGCACGGTCTCGACCATCAGTATCTCGGGTATCTTCATCCTTGCTCCCTCAGGCGCGGGCTCGCTCGCGGCGCCGCGCGGCGACGGAGGCCACGGCGGCGGCGGCCTCGACGAAAGTGTTGGCGTGCAGCTCGGCGGTGCGCTCCGCGGTGGCCGCGTAGCCGCCGGCCAGCAGCAGCACCAACGGCAGCCCCCGGCCGTGCAGTCCCGAGACCACGCGCCGGTCGCGGCGGCGCAGCCCGTGGTCGGTGAGCGCGAGCCGACCGTAGCGGTCGCCGGCCGCGGGATCCACGCCGGCGAGATAGAAGACGATGTCCGGCTCGAAGCGCCCGAGCGCCGCGGCGAGCGCCTCGTCGAGTGCGGCGAGGTAATCGTCGTCGCCGATGCCGTCCGGCAGGCCCACGTCGAGCGTGGAGCGTTCCTTGCGGGTCGGGTAGTTGCGCTCGCCGTGCAACGACAGCGTGAAGACGTCCGGGTCGCCCGCGAAGATCGCGGCGGTGCCGTTGCCCTGGTGTACGTCGAGATCCACGACCAGCGCGCGGCGGATCTCGCCCGCCTCCTGCAGCGCGCGTATCGCGACGGCGACGTCGTTCAGCACGCAGAAGCCCTCGCCGCGATCTGCGAAGGCGTGGTGGGTGCCGCCGGCGAGGTTGCCGGCGAGCCCGTCCTCGAGCGCCGCGCGGGCGGCGAGCAGCGTGCCCGCGGCGGCGAGCCGCGAGCGGCGCCATAGCCGCGGCGACCACGGCACGCCGAGCCTGCGCACCTCCTGCGCGGACAACGCGCCGGCTTCGAGCTTGGCAAGATACTCGGCGGTGTGGACCCGCGCGAGCGCCGCGAGCGGCGCCTCCTCGGGCTGCATCACCTCGTCGTCCGCGACCAGGCCGGCCGCCCGCAGCCGCTCGAAGATCCGCGGATACTTCGACATCGGGAACGGGTGCGTCGGCGGCAGCTCGACGTAGTAGTCGGGGTGGTAGCTTACGCGCATCGGTTCCAGTAACTTGCCGCGACAAGTCGCGCGGGGGACGTGGACATGCAGGCGGGAGCGCTGACCGGCGGTATGGTAATCAGCCGGGCGCTCGCCCGCCATGGCGTGCGCACGGTCTTCTCCCTCGCTGGCGCCTCGCACAGCCACCTGCTCGCTGCCCTCGACCGCGACGGCTTCACGATCGTGAGCAGCCGCCACGAGACCGGCGCGGTCGGCGCCGCGGACGGCTACGCGCGCGTCACCGGTCGCGTCGGCGTGGCGCTCGTGATCGCCGACCAGGGGCTGCCCAACGCGATCATGGGCATCGCCACCGCCTTCCACGCCGCCTCACCGGTGCTGGTGCTCGTCGCGCGCCTGCCGGATTCATGGACCGAGGCGGAATCCGAGTACGACAACCAGAAGCACGCGCTGGTCGCGCCGATCGTCAAGTGGGCGCGGTCGGTGCCGTCGGCGGAGCGGCTCGCCGAGTACGTGGACGCTGCCTGCAAGCGCGCGCTGGCCGGGCGCCCGGGCCCGGTGCTGCTGCAGGTGCCGCAGGAGTTCCTCGCCGCCACCGTGCGGGAGATTGGGCTGCTCGCGTCCGCGCCCCCGGCGATCGCCGCCGCCGAGCCTGATCCGGCCGCGGTCGACGCGGCCGCAAGGCTCCTGGGCGGCGCGGAGCGGCCGCTGGTCGTGTGCGGCGCAGGGGCCACGCGCGGCGGCGCCGGCGAGGCGCTTCGCGCGCTGTGCGGGCGCTTCGGCCTGCCGGTCGCCGGCAACGGGCTCGGCCGTGGCCTGGTGCCGGAGGACTGGCAGCAAAGCTTCAACTGGCCGCTTGCGCAGTCCGCGGCGAAGCACGCCGACGTGGTGCTCGTGGTCGGCGCGCGGCTCAAGCAGCGGCTCGGCTACGGCCTGCCGCCGCGATTTTCGCCCGGCGCGCGCTTCATCCAGGTCGACGTCGAGGCCGAGGAGCTGTCGCGCAACCGGCGCGTCGACGTGCCGGTCGTGGCCGACGCGGGCCGCTTTTGCGCGCGGCTGGTCGAGGCGCTGGAGCGCGCGGGTTTCGAGGGTGCGCCGCGGCCCGCCTGGCTGCGCGAGACGCTCGCCGAGCGGATCACCTGGCTCGAGGCGCGGGCCGCGGCCGACACGAACCCCATCCATCCGCTGCGGCTCGGCACGGAGCTGATGCGCCGGCTGCCCGAGGATGCGATCGTGGTCGGCGACGGCGCCGACGTGCAGAACTGGATGTACGGCGCGCTGCGCATCCGCCGCGCGCCGGGCTTCCTCGACCACTACCCGCTCGGCGGCATGGGCATCGGCACGCCGCTCGCGGTCGGCGCAGCGGCCGCGGCGCGCGAGCTGGCCGGCGGCGGCGCAGCGCGGCGCGTGGTGCTCGTCACCGGCGACGGCTCCTTCGGCTTCTACCCGGCCGAGCTGCATGCGGCGGCGCATGCCGGGCTGCCGCTGGTCGTCGTCGTCTGCAACGATGGCGCCTGGGGCACGGAGTACCACGGCCAGCGCGCGGCGATCGGCCGGGTCGTCAACACCGAGCTCGGCGCGCTGCCCTACGAGCACGCCGGCATCGCCTTCGGCGGGGCCGGGATCCGCGTCGAGCGCCTGGCCAAGCTCGGCCCCGCGCTAGACGAGGCATTCGCCATGGCGAAGCCCTGCGTCGTCAACGTGCTGGTGGACCGCGAGGCGGGCGCCGCGCTCAAGACCGAGCCGCACGCGCGGCTGATCCTGTTCGACGACCTTGCGACGAGCCTCGCCGAGCAGCACGCCTTCGGGGCCGCGCCTTGAGCGCCGGGCGCGAGCCGGCAGCCCATTCGACCGCTTACTCCTGGTACGTCGTCGGCGTCCTGACGCTCGCCTACGTCCTGTCGTTCATCGACCGGCAGATCATCACGCTGATGGTCGGCCCCATCAAGCAGGACCTGGGGCTCAGCGACACGCAGATGAGCTACCTCATCGGCCTGTCCTTCGCGCTGTTCTACACCGTGTTCGGCTTCGTCATCGCGCTCGCCGCCGACCGCTTCAACCGCCGCAACATCATCACCGCCGGCATCGTCGTGTGGAGCGTGATGACGGCGTTCTGCGGCCTCGCCAAGGGCTACGGCCAGCTGTTCCTGGCGCGCATGGGCGTCGGCTTCGGCGAAGGCGCGCTGTCGCCCTCGGCGCTGTCCATGATCAGCGACTACTTCCCGCGCGAGAAGCTGGCGCGGGCGATCAGCGTGTACTCGATGGGCATCGCGGTGGGAAGCGGGCTCGCGCTGCTGGTCGGCGGCACGATCATCGAGATGGTGAGCAGCGCGGCGACCGTGACGCTGCCGCTGGTGGGCGAACTGAGGCCCTGGCAGGCGGCGTTCGTCATCGTCGCCCTGCCAGGCCTGCCGCTCGCCCTGCTGATGCTCACCGTGCGCGAGCCTGTGCGCCGCGGCCGGGTGACGGCCGCCGGCGACGACGCGGCCGCCATGGCCCTCGCCCGGGCGCAGTTCGCGACCCACTGGCGCAGCTACGCGGGCATCTATCTCGGCATGTCGGTACTCACGATCATGGCCTACGGCGTGGCCGGCTGGATTCCCGAGCACTTCCGGCGCAGCTACGGCTGGGGCATCGGCGAGATCAGCCTCGGCTACGGACTGATCCTGCTCGTGTTCGGGCCGATCGGCGCGATCGCCGGCGGCTGGATGGCCGACCGCTTCTATCGCCGCGACGACGATGGCTACCTGCGCTCGGCCCTCGTCGGGCTCGCGTTGCTGGTGCCGGGCTACTCGCTGTTCGCGCTCATGCCCTCGCCCTGGCTGTCGTTGCTGCTGCTGGTCCCGGCCACCATCGGCGGCGCCATCCCGACGACCGTGGCAGCCGCCTCGCTGATGCAGATCTCCCCCAACGAGATGCGTGCCAAGGTCTCGGCGCTCTACTACTTCGTGGTCAGCATGGTCGGGCTCGGCGTCGGCCCCACCTCGGTGGCGCTCCTCACCGACCTGTGGTTCCGGGACGAGGCCCGGCTGCGCCATTCCCTGGCGATCGTCGCGACCGCGGCCGGCCTGGCGGCGGTGGCGGTGCTGCTTTGGGTCCGGCCTCATTTCCGGGCCAGCGTGGCGGCGGCGCGGTCCTGGAACGGCGAGACGCCCCGCGGCTGAGCCACCCGCCGCCTGCGGCCAGTCCGTAGGTGCCAAGCGACGGCCTTCGCGCTACCCTTGAGGCCCTCCGCAAGGGTCCGGCGGCGCCCTCGCGCAATCCGGCCAGCAAACAAGGGGACTCTCAGATGATCCGCACCTCCGGTCTTGCCAGGGCCTTCGCCGTCACCCTCGTCGCGCTCGCCGCGACGGGCTGCCAGAGCCAGAAGGAGCCGGCCGAGCAGGCCGTCGCCAATCTCGAGAAGTCGCTCGAGGCCGCCGCACAGCAGGCCGAGAAGTACGTTCCGGACGAGGTCGCCGCGGTGCGCGCGAAGGTCGACGAGGTCAAGGCGCTCCTCGAGAAGCAGGACTACAAGGCCGTGGTGGCGCAGGCGCCGGCGGTGTCCGCCGACCTGCGCAAGCTCGTGGCCGACGCCGCGATCGCCAAGGCCAACTTCACGCAGCAGATGACCCAGGCCTGGACGGAGTATGCGAGCACCCTGCCGCAGGCGATCGCGAAGATCGACGAGCGCATCCTGCGCCACACCTCGGGCGGCGGTCTGCCGAAGGGCATGACCCGCGACGCGTTCAAGGAGCTGACCGCGCGCTTCGATGCAGCGAAGGCGGAGTGGACGGCCGCGGCCGAGGCCGGCAACGCCGGCAACTACGAGGAGGCGGTCGGCAAGTCGGTCGGCGTCAAGCGCACGGTCGAGGCCACGATGGAGGCGCTGGGCCTGCAGAAGGCCGCCTCGTGAGGGCGCTCGCCGCCTCGGCGCTCGCCGCCGCGCTCGCGCTCGCGGGATGCTCGCAGGAGGAGCCCGCGACCCGCGCCGTCGCCGCCGCCGAGGACGCGCTTGCGGCCGTCGCGGACGAGGCACAAAAGTACATCCCGCAGCGCTACGCGGAGGTCAAGGCCGAGCTCGACGCCGCCCGCGCCGCGCTCGGCGCGGAGAAGTACGCCGAGGCGCTCGACGGTGTCGGCGATATCCCGGCCAAGGCGCGCGCGCTCGGCGAAGAAGCCGCCGCTGCCCGCGCGGCCCTCGCGGAGGAGGTCAAGGCCGACTGGGATCGCCTCACCGGCGCCCTGCCAGGCGCGCTCGACGGCATCGGCGCCCGGCTCGAGGAGCTCGGCAGGCTGCGGCGGCTGCCGGCGGGGCTCGACGCCGACGCGGTCGAGCGGGCGAAGCGCGACTTCGAGATCGCGAAGAACGGCTGGTCGCAGGCGGTGGCGGCCTTCGAGGCCGGCAACGTCGAGGGCGCCGCGGCGCGCGGCCTGGAGATCGAACGCCTGGCGCGGGAGATCGGCCAGGCGATCGGCCTCGCAGCTGCCGCGCCGGGCGGGGACGGCGCGGCCGGCTGATCCGCCGCGGCACAGGCAGGCAGCGATGGTCACCGCAATGCACGACGCACCCAGGCCGGCCGGGTCCATGCTCGACCCGCTCGATCTCTACGGCGTCCGCGACCTGCTCACGGAGGAGGAGCGGATGGTGCAGGCGTCGGTGGCGCGGCTCGTCGACGAGCAGGTGCTGCCGGTCATCCAGAAGCACTTCGAGGAGCACACGTTCCCGCGCGAACTGGTCGCCGAGCTCGCCTCGCTCGGGCTGCTCGGCTCCTCGCTCGAGGGCTACGGCTGCGCCGGGCTGAACGCGGTCGCCTACGGGCTCATCTGCCAGGAGCTCGAGCGCGGCGACTCGGGCATCCGCAGCTTCGTGTCGGTGCAGTCCTCGCTGTGCATGTACCCGATCCACGCCTTCGGCAGCGAGGCGCAGAAGCAGCAGTACCTGCCGCGCATGGCGACCGGCGAGCTGATCGGCTGCTTCGGCCTCACCGAGCCGCACGGCGGCTCGGACCCGGCCAACATGAAGACCCACGCGAAGCGCCGCGGCGGCGACTGGGTGCTGAACGGCGCCAAGATGTGGATCACCAACTCCCCGATCGCCGACCTCGCGGTCGTGTGGGCGAAGGCCGAGGACGGCATCCGCGGCTTCATCGTCGAGCGCGGCACGAAGGGCTTCGTGACGCCGGAGATCGAGCGGAAGTTCTCGCTCAGGGCCTCCTGCACCGGTTCGATCTTCCTGGAGGACGTGGTCGTTCCCGCGGAGAACGTCCTGCCGGGCGTCGTGGGCCTGAAGGGACCGCTGTCCTGCCTGACGCAGGCCCGCTACGGCATCACCTGGGGCGTCATCGGCGCCGCCCAGGCCTGCCTGCGCCAGGTGCTCGACTACGCGCAGGACCGGGTCCTGTTCGGCCGGCCGCTCGCCGCCACCCAGGCCATCCAGATCCGCCTCGCCGACATGGCGCGGCGCATCACCACCGCGCAGCTGCTGTCGCTGCAGCTCGGCCGGCTCAAGGACCAGGGAATGATGGTCCCCACGCAGGTGTCGCTCGCCAAGTGGAACAACTGCCGCATGGCGCTCGACGTCGCACGCGACGCGCGCGACATCCTCGGCGGCGCCGGCATCAGCGCCGAGTACGTGCCCATCCGCCACGCCCTCAACCTCGAGAGCGTCATCACCTACGAGGGCACCGAGACCATCCACCAGCTCACGGTCGGCCGCGAGCTGACCGGCATCAACGCGTTCTAGTCGTCCACGCCGAGCGCGAAGCCCGCCTCGAGCTCGCGGCGCGAATAGCTGCGGAACGCGATCAGGGTCTCGGACGCGGCGATGCCCGGGAGCTTGCGGATGCGGTCGGTCACCACGTTCGCAAGCGTGTCGTTGTCGCGCGTGCGGACCACTGCGACGAGATCCCAGCGGCCCGCCACCGAGAACACCTCGCTGACGCCCTCGGTCTCGGTCAGCGCCTCCGCGAGCGCCGTCACACGGTCCGTTTCGGCCTTGATCATCACCAGCGCTGCGACCATCCCGATCCCCTCGTCTGCCTCCCGCGATCCTACTACCGCCGGCTCCGGCCCCCAAGCGAACGCGCCACCTCGGCGCCGGTCCTGACCCTCAGGTGACCGCCCGACGCCGGCGGTGCTCCGGGCGCTCCCACTCGCGGCCGACCAGCACCTGCAGGAGCGCCTCGACGGCGTCCCACACGTCCACGAAACGGGTGTAGAGCGGCGTGAAGCCGAAGCGCAGCACGTCGGGCGCGCGGAAATCGCCGGTGACGCCGCGCGCGATCAGCGCCTGCACGATGCCGTAGCCTTCCGGGTGCGCGAACGACACGTGGCTGCCGCGCCGGGCGTGTTCGCGCGGCGTGGCGAGCGCGAGCCCGTGACCCGCGCAGCGCGACTCGACGAGCGCTATGAACAGGTCGGTGAGCGCGAGCGACTTGGCGCGCAGGACCTGCATGTCGAGGCCGTCGAAGGCGTCGAGGGCGCCGTCGAGCGCGGCCATGCCGAGGATCCCCGGCGTGCCGGCGCGGAAGCGGGCGATGCCGGCAGCGGGCCGGTACTGGTCTTCGAAGGCGAACGGCGAGGCGTGGCCGAACCAGCCCGAGATCACCGGCTCGAGCCGCGACTGCAGCTCCGGCCGGACGTACAGGAAGGCCGGCGCCCCCGGGCCGCCGTTCAGGTACTTGTAGGTGCAGCCGACCGCGAGGTCGGCACCGGCGCCCGCCAGGTCGAGCGGCACCGCGCCGACGCTGTGCGAAAGGTCCCACAGCACCGCGGCGCCCCGCGCCTGCGCGGCGGCGGTGACGGCGGGCAGGTCCCACATCTCGGCGCTGCGGTAATGCACGTGCGTCAGCACCACCAGCGCGGTGCGCCCGTCGATCGCGGCCAGCAGGTCCTCGCGCGGCACGGCCAGCAGCTCGACGCGCCCGGGCATGAGGTCCGCGAGGCCCTGCAGCACGTAGAGATCGGTCGGGAAGTTGCCGAGCTCGGTCACCACGCGGGTCCGCGCGCCGGCCTCGCGCAGGAACGAGGCCGAGAGGCTGAACAGGTTGACGGTGGTCGAGTCGGCCACCAGCAGGTCGCGCGGCGCGGCGCCAAGCAGCGGCGCGATGCGCGCGCCGAGGCGCACCGGCAGATCCACCCAGCCGTGCTCGTTCCAGCCGCCGATCAGGTCGCGCCCCCACTCGGCGTCCAGCACCTCCTGCACGCGCCGACGCGCCGCGCGCGTCAGCGGGCCGAGCGAGTTGCCGTCGAGATAGACGCGCCCGTCCTCGAGCAGGAACAGCCCGCGGCGGGCGGCCAGCGCGTCGGCGAGATCGAGCGCCTCGCAGTCGTCGCGGCCCGCGGCGCCGGTCGGCGTCGTCACAGTCCGGTCCGCAGGTTCCACAGCTCCGGGAACAGCCGCCGCTCCATCGCCTTCACCAGGTAGGCGACGCCCGAGGTGCCGCCGGTGCCGCGCCGGTAGCCGATGATGCGTTCCACCGTCTTCATGTGCTCGAAGCGCCAGCGCTGGAACTGGTGGTCGAGGTCGACGAGCTTCTCGGCGAGGTCGTACAGCTCCCAGTGCCGCTCGGTCGCCGCGTAGACCTGCGCCCAGCAGGCCTCCACGCCCGCGTGCGGCTCGTAGGGCAGCGACCAGTCCCGGTCGACGGCCGCCGCGGGCACGTCGAAGCCGCGCCGCGAGAGCTGCCGCAGCACCACGTCGTACAGGCCCGGCTCGCGCAGGACCCGCTCGAGGAGGGCGTGCGCCGCTGGGTTGCTGCGATGGGCCCGGATCATCGCCTCGTGCTTGTTGCCGAGCCGGAACTCGAGCTGCCGGTACTGCCAGGACTGGAAGCCGGAGCTCTGGCCGAGCGCGTCCCGGAAGCGGCTGTAGTCGGCCGGGGTCAGCGTGGACAGCACCGCCCAGGACTGGGTCAGCTGGTCCTGGATGCGCGCCACGCGCGCGAGCATCTTGAGCGCCGGGCCGATGTCTCCCGCGTCGATGCGCCGCATGGCCGCCTCGATCTCGAAGATGCAGAGCTTGATCCACAGCTCTGAGGCCTGGTGGATCACGATGAAGAGCATCTCATCGTGCTCCGCCGAGCGGGGCTTCTGGCAGTCGAGCAGCCGGTCGAGCTGGAGGTAGCTCGTGTAGCTGATATCCGGGTCCCAGTGCACCGCCTCCGAGGCGACCGGCGCGGCGGGCGGGGGATCGGGCGGGTGGGAGTTCGTGGGCATGGCGGCTTCGGCTCGGGACAGAAGGATGCGCGGCACCGGCGTCGATGTCGAGGCCCGGCTGCCCCGCGAGGGCCCTCGCGTCGCCCCGGCCGATCGGCCATAGTCGGGCATGCGTCCGCCACCGCCACGCCATCGCGACGTCCTCGACGTCGCGCTGCCGATGATCCTCGCCAACGTCACGGTGCCGCTCGTCGGCATCGCCGACGCCGCCGCGGTGGGCCGGCTGGACGACCCGTCGAGCCTCGCCGGGGTCGCGGTCGGCGCCACGGTCTTCAGCGTGCTGTTCACCGCGCTCAACTTCCTGCGCATGGGCACCACCGGCCTCGCCGCGCAGGCGCACGGGGCCGGCGACGCCGCGGCGACCTTCGCGGTGCTGCGCCAGGGCCTCGCCGTCGCCCTCGGCCTCGCGCTGGCGCTGGTCGCGCTGTCGGTGCCGCTCCGTGCGCTGGCTTTCGCGCTCATCGACCCCGAGCCGGCGGTGCTCGCAGAGGCCTCGGGCTACTTCGCCGTGCGCCTCGCCGGCGCGCCGGCAACCCTGGCGCTGTTCGTGCTGACCGGCTGGTTCATCGGCCGCGGCGACGGTCGCTCGCCGCTTGCGATCGTCCTGCTGGTCAACGTCCTGAACGTCGTGCTCGACTTCGCCTTCGTGCTGGGCTTCGGCCTCGCCGCGCGCGGGGTGGCGCTGGCGACGGTCATCGCGGAATACGCGGGCATCGCGCTGGGCCTCGCGCTCGCCCTGCGTGCCCGCCGCGCTGCCGGCAGCGCCGCGGCCGCCGCGCCACCGTGGCGGCGCTACGTCGACGTGAACCTGCCGCTGCTCGTTCGCACCGCCGCGCTGATGCTCTGCTTCGCCTTCCTCACCGCCATGGGCGCGCGCTTCGGCAGCGCGGTGCTCGCAGCGAACGCGCTGCTGCTCAACTTCCTCTACCTCGCCGCCTTCGCGCTCGACGGCTTCGCCAACGCCGCCGAGTCGCTGGTGGGGCGCGCCATCGGCGCGGGCGACCGGGCGATGTTCCGCCGGTCGGTGTCGCTCGCGGCGCAATGGTCGCTCGCGGTCGCGCTCGTGCTCTCGCTCGCGTTCTGGGCCGGCGGGCCGCTGCTGGTCGACCTCATGACCACGCAGCCGGATCTGCGGGCGCTGGCGCGCGAATACCTGCCCTGGCTGGTCGCCGTGCCGCTCGTGGGCTGCTGGGCATTCCTGTTCGACGGCGTGTTCGTCGGCGCGACGCTCACCCGGCAGATGCGCGACACCATGCTGCTGGCCGCGCTCGGCGTCTACCTGCCGGCCTGGTGGCTGCTCAGGCCCCTCGGCAACCACGGGCTGTGGCTCGCGTTCCTGCTGTTCTTCGCCGCGCGCGGGCTCGCGCAGGCCTGGCTGCTCGGGCGCGAGATGCGCCGCGGCCGCTTCGCAGCGGCCTGAGGCGCGGGCGCCGGCTCAGCTGCCGACGGTGCGGCCGTCCCGGAGCGCGAGCCAGCCGCGCGCGACGCGGTAGACGATCCAAAGGCCGATGAGGAAGATGCCCATCGCGGCCGTCACGAAGCCGATGACGATCAGCATCAGCGGTCCCGACAGGACCAGGACGATGACCGTCAGCAGCAGCGCGTACCAGAAGGTGCGGATCTGCCAGCCGAAGTGCGAGTCGAGCCAGGTGCCGCGCACGGCCGAGCGACGCGCGTAGTTCATGATGACGGCGACGATGGACGGCACGCCGAAGACGAAGGAGCCGACGATGCTCGCCGCGCCGAGGATGCCGATCGCCGCCGACAGCGCGTGCAGGGCGTAGATGACGTGGGTGTAGGTGACGAGGCTCGGGTCCACCGGGGCCCGGGCTTCTTGCAGGTTCGCGCCGTTGGTCATCGCTTGCGTCTCCCGCGAGGCATTGCCAGGCGACAAGGATAGCAGCGCCGCGGGTGCCCCGGCGTAGTCGATCCGCTAAGCTTCGGCCTGACCGGAGGTGCAAGCCATGTCGTCCAGCCTGCTGCAGCTCGACCACCAGAACATCCGCGGGAAGATCCTCTACACGAGCCGCAAGCCCGAGCGGATGGGCCAGGAACGCGGCCGCGAATACTTCATCATCAGCGTCCACGCCGACGGCAGCCGCAGCTGCAGCGCGCACTGCGAGATCGACGACCGCCCGGCCGTGATGCGCGACATCGTGTACTCGCTGGACGCCGAGTGGCGGCCGACCGACTGCTACGTGAGGCTCTCGGTCGGCGATCGCTTCATGGGCTCCGGCTGGTTCCGCTTCCACCCCCAGTATGCGGAGTGCGAGACCTGGACCGCGCTCGAAGGCCGGGTCTCGCAGCGCATGGATCTCGCCCGGCCGCTGCGGACCTTCCAGAACCACTCGATCGCCTGCGACGCCTGGCACCTGCGGCTGTTCGACCAGCGCCGGCCCGGCGAGGTGCAGAGCCTCGACCAGATGCTGCTGTCCTCGCCGGACCACCGCGGCGCCACCGGCCCGATGCTGTTCTCCATCGGCGTGCACGTGAAGTTCGTCGGCGAGGAACGCGTCGAGGTCGGCGCCGGTCGCTTCGACGCGCTGCACTTCCAGTTCGTGTCGGCGCCCGGGCTGCCGCAGGAGCACCCGCCTTATGACGTCTGGTGCACCGCCGACGGCGAGTTCCTGTTCCTCAAGGGCGGCGTCGCCGGCTACATGCAGACCCACTACGAGCTGGTCGAACTCAGCCGCTGACGGAAACCCCCAAAACCCAGAAAGCCCAGGGGACATTCCCTTCTTGTTTGGAACCCAAGGGGACATTCCCTTCTTGTTTGCCTGTCCCAGTCCGGGTGTTGGCCCGGCGGCAGCAAACTAGAAGGGAATGTCCCCTGGGTTTTGGGGGTTTCGTGATGCCGTCCGCAGATCGCGACAGGCCTTCAGGCACGGTTCAGGGGTTCTGCGCAATCCTTGACTCCGAGACCGGGGGCTTCCGCCCGGCACGAGAGGTGACTTCGATGACGACGTCCCGACTCCTGAGCCGCGGCCTCGCCGCGACGGCGTTCGGCCTGCTGTTCGCCGCCGCGCCGGCGCTCGCCGCGCCGCCGCCGTGGGCGCCCGCGCACGGCTACCGCGCCAAGGAAGCCGCGCGCTACACCGGCTACACCGGGCACCGCTGGGACCGCGACTACGGCATCACGGGCGGCCGCTGCAACCGCGACCAGGTCGGCACGGTCGTCGGCGCGGTGGTCGGCGGCGCGATCGGCGCCGCGGTCCACGATGGCGGCAACGACCTCGTCGCCATCCTCGTGGGCGCGACCGTCGGCGCCCTCATCGGCCGGCAGATCGGCCGCGAGATGAACGACTCGGATCGCGCCTGCCTCGGCCATGCACTGGAAATCGGCCAGATGGGCCAGCGGGTGTACTGGGACGGCTCCCAGCCGGACCTGGGCTACGCCGTGACGCTGCGCGACGGCTTCAAGCGCGACGGCTACACCTGCCGCAATTTCGAGTTCGAGCGCGACTATCGCGGCCGCAGGATGAGCGAGCCCGCGGCCGCCTGCCGGGTCCGCGAAGGCGAGTGGCGGCTGGTCGACCGCTGACGCCGGCCGGCGCCGCCGCGACCTACTTGCGGCGGCGCCGCTCCCTGAGCCAGAGCACCGGCATCACCACGAGCGGCACCGCGACCAGCAGGACGTAGATTGCGTAGACCGCGACGCTCAGGTCCTGGAACGGGGGCATTTTCTTCTTCCTTTCCGGCGCCCAGATAGAGACGTGGCCGGCGAGCGGACAAACTAGAAGCGAATGTCCCCTCGAGTTTCGGTTTCAAGCTGGAAGGGAATGTCCCCTTCTTCGCCTCAGACGTCGAGGTAGTCGAGGATCCCGCGCGCGGCCTCGCGGCCCTCGAACACGGCGGTGACCACCAGGTCCGAGCCGCGGACCATGTCGCCGCCGGCGAAGACCTTCTCGTGGGTCGTCTGGAACGGCCGGCGCGGATCCGCCGAGACGCGCACGCGGCCGCTGTCGTGCACGCGGATTCCCGACTCGTCGAACCAGGCCGGCGGGTCGGGCAGGAAGCCGAAGGCGACGATGACGGCGTCCGCTGGCAGCACCTGCTCGGTGCCGGGCACCGCCTCCGGCAGCCGCCGGCCGCGCGCGCCGGGCGGCCCGAGGCGCGTCTCGACCACGCGCACGCCCTCGACACGGTCCTTGCCGACGATCTCCACCGGCTGGCGGTTGAACAGGAAGGTGCAGCCTTCCTCGCGGCTGTTCTTGTAGTCGCGGCGCGAGCCCGGCATGTTCTGCTCGTCGCGGCGGTAGGTGCAGGTGACGCTCGCAGCGCCCTGGCGCAGCGCGGTGCGGATGCAGTCCATGCTGGTGTCGCCGCCGCCGAGCACCACCACGCGCTTGCCGGCGAGGCTCAGGAACTCCGCGGGGTCCTTCTCGAGGCCGAGCTCCCGGTTGATGTTCGACACGAGGTACGGCAGCGCCTCGTGCACGCCCGGCAGGTCCTCGCCCGGGAAGTCGCCCTTCACGTACTTGTACGTGCCCATGCCGAGGAACACCGCGTCGTGCTCCTCCACGAGCTGCGCGAAGGGCAGGTCGCGGCCGATCTCGACGCCGAGGCGGAACTGAACGCCCATGCCCTCGAGGATCTCGCGGCGCATCTCCACGACCTGCTTCTCGAGCTTGAACGGCGGGATGCCGAAGGTCAGCAAGCCGCCGATGCGCTCGTAGCGGTCGTAGACCACCGGCGCCACGCCGTTGCGCGCGAGGATGTCGGCGCAGGCGAGCCCGGCCGGGCCGGCGCCGACGATGGCGACCCGCTTGCCGGTCTGCTTCACTGCGGACAGGTCCGGCCGCCAGCCCTGCTTCAGCGCCTCGTCGGTGATGTACTTCTCGACCGAGCCGATGGTCACCGCGCCGAGGCCGTCGTTCAGCGTGCAGGCGCCCTCGCAGAGCCGGTCCTGCGGACAGATCCGCCCGCAGATCTCCGGCAGCGAGTTGGTCTTGTGCGAGAGCTCCGCGGCCTCGAACAGCTTGCCCTCGGCGATCAGGTTCAGCCAGTTCGGGATGTAGTTGTGCACCGGGCACTTCCACTCGCAGAACGGGTTGCCGCAGGACAGGCAGCGTCCTGCCTGCTCGGCGGCGCCCTGCGCGTCGAACTGCGCGTAGATCTCGCGGAATCCGGCCAGTCGCTCGCCGACCGGCAGCTTCTCCGGGTCGCGGCGGGGGATCTCGAGGAACTGGAGGGTGCGGGTGGCCATCTTGCGGTCCTCAGGCGGCGCGGCGGAGGTTTTCGATCAACGAGTCGACGTCGGCCGCCTTCGGCTTCACCAGCCAGAACTTCGGCGCGAAGCTGCGGAAGTCGTTCAGGATCTCCCGCGCCCAGACGCTGCCCGTCAGCTTGTGCTGCGTCTCGACCAGGCTGCGCAGGTGCTGGTAGTGCGCCTCCATGCCCTCCGACTGGATGCGGTGGATGTCGACGAGCTCGTGGTTGTAGCGGTCGACGAAGTCGCGGTCGAGGTCGAGCACGTAGGCGAAGCCGCCGGTGAAGCCGGCGCCGAAGTTGACGCCGGTGCGGCCGAGGACGACCACCACGCCGCCGGTCATGTATTCGCAGCAGTGGTCGCCCGCGCCCTCCACCACCGCCACCGCGCCGGAGTTGCGCACGGCGAAGCGCTCGCCCGCCGTGCCGGCCGCGAACAGCTCGCCGCCGGTCGCGCCGTACAGGCAGGTGTTGCCCATGATCGGGGTCTCGCGCGCGACGAAGCCCGAGCCGCGCGGCGGCGAGAGCACGATGCGCCCCGCCGCCATGCCCTTGCCGACGTAATCGTTGGCGTCGCCCTCGAGGTGCAAGTGCAGGCCGCCGGCGTTCCACACGCCGAGGCTCTGCCCGGCGCTGCCGGTCAGGCGCACGGTCAGCGGCGCCTCCGACATGCCGTAGTTGCCGTGGCGGCGCGCGATCTCTCCCGAGACCCGCGCCCCGATCGAGCGGTGCCAGTTCTTGACCTCGTACTCGAAGCTGCCGCCGGAACGCGACTCGATGGCCGGCAGCATGTCGCGCACCATCTGCTCGGCGAGCTCGCCCTTGTCGAAAGGCTCGTTGCGCGGGTCGAGGCAGAACTGCGGCTTGTCGTCGGCGAGCCCCGCGGTCGACAGGATAGGGCTCAGGTCGAGCTTGCGCTGCTTCTCGGTCTCGCCCTCGGCGATGTAGAGCAGCTCGGTGCGCCCGATCAGCTCGGCGATGCTGCGCACGCCGAGCGCCGCCATGATCTCGCGGCACTCCATCGCGACGAACCTGAAGTAGTTCATCACCATCTCGGGCAGCCCGACAAAGTACTTGCTGCGCAGCACCTTGTGCTGCGTGGCCACGCCGGTGGCGCAGTTGTTCAGGTGGCAGATGCGCAGGTACTTGCAGCCGAGCGCGACCATCGGCGCGGTGCCGAAGCCGAAGCTCTCTGCGCCGATGATCGCGGCCTTGATCACGTCGAGCCCGGTCTTGAGCCCGCCGTCGGTCTGCAGCCGCACCCGGTGGCGCATGTCGTTGATGCGCAGCGTCTGGTGCGTCTCGGCGAGGCCCAGCTCCCAGGGCGTGCCGGCGTAGCGGATCGAGCTGATCGGCGAGGCGCCGGTGCCGCCGTCGTGGCCGGAGATGGTGATCAGGTCGGCGTAGGCCTTGGCCACGCCGGCCGCCACCGTGCCGACGCCGGGCTCGGCGACGAGCTTCACCGACACCAGCGCCTCGGGGTTGACCTGCTTGAGGTCGAAGATCAGCTGCGCCAGGTCCTCGATCGAGTAGATGTCGTGGTGCGGCGGCGGCGAGATCAGGCCGACGCCCGGCCGCGCGTAGCGCAGCCTGGCGATCATCTCGTTGACCTTGTGGCCGGGCAGCTGGCCGCCCTCGCCGGGCTTGGCGCCCTGCGCGACCTTGATCTGCAGCACCTCGGCGCTGACCAGGTACTCGGGCGTGACGCCGAAGCGGCCGGAGGCGACCTGCTTGATCTTGGAGTTGCGCTCGTTGCCGTAGCGGGCCGGGTCCTCGCCGCCCTCGCCGGAATTCGAGCGCGCGCCGAGTCGGTTCATGGCGATCGCCAGCGCCTCGTGCGCCTCCGGCGACAGCGCGCCGAGCGACATGCCGGCGCTGTCGAAGCGCCTGAGGATGTCCTCGACGGACTCGACCTCCTCCAGCGGCACCGGCGTCACGTCGCCGCGCAGGCGGAACAGGTCGCGCAGGCAGGACACCGGCCGGTCGTTGACGAGCTGGGCGAACAACCGGTAACGGTCGTAGTCGCCGGTGATGACCGCCGACTGCAGGGTGGCGACCACGTCCGGGTTGTACATGTGGTACTCGCCGCCGTGCACGTACTTGTGCAGGCCGCCCTGCTCGAGCGTGGCGCGCGGATTGAAGGCGCGCCCAGCGAGCTCGAGCTGGTCGCGCTCGAGGTCCTCGAAGCCCGCGCCCTGCACGCGGCTCACCGTGCCGCGGAAGCACAGGTCCACGATCCCGTCGGCGAGCCCGACGATCTCGAACAGCTGCGCGCCCCGGTAGCTCATGATCGTCGAGATGCCCATCT
This sequence comes from uncultured Steroidobacteraceae bacterium, assembly GCA_964406445.1. Lineage (GTDB taxonomy): Bacteria > Pseudomonadota > Gammaproteobacteria > Steroidobacterales > Steroidobacteraceae > SG8-30. Next base: position 113,466 of record CAYORU010000004.1, on the reverse strand, counting down.
TCGACATGATCTTGAACAGTCCCTTGCGGATGCCGCGGCGGTAGCTGCGGCCGAGCTCGAGCCGGGCCTGGGCGTCCATCTTCACGGCGCCCTTCTTCATCATGTCGAACAGGGTCTGGTAGGCCATGTACGGGTACACGGCGGTCGCGCCGTAGCCGATCAGGCAGGCGAAGTGGTGCGCGTCGCGCGCCGTGCCTGTCTCGACGATCAGGTTGCACTTGCAGCGCAGGCCGGTCGTGACCAGGCGGTGGTGCACGGCGCCGGTCGCGAGCAGCGCGTGGACCGGGATCCGCCCGCGCACGAGATAGCGGTCCGACAGCAGCAGCAGGCTCTTGCCCGAGCGCACCGCCTGCTCGGCGTGGTCGCAGATGCGCTCGACCGCGGCCTGCAGGCCCTCGGCCGGGTCGTACTGCAGGTCGATGTGCTCGTGGTTGACGCCCGCGTCGCGCATGCCGAGCAGCTGGCGCAGCTTGCGCTGCGACAGGATCGGGGAATTGAGCACTATGTGCCGCGCGTGATCGGGCGTCGGCACGAACACGTTGCTCTCCGGCGCGACCATGGTCTGCAGCGACATCACGATCGACTCGCGCAGCGGGTCGATCGGCGGGTTGGTCACCTGCGCGAACTGCTGGCGGAAGTAGTCGTACAGCGAGCGGACCTTGTGCGAGAGCACCGGCATCGGCGTGTCGTCGCCCATCGAGCCGACCGCCTCGCTCTCGTCCTCGGCCAGCACGCGGATGAACTCGTCGCGCTCCTCGGCCGTGATGTTGAACATCTTCTGGTAGAGCTCGAGGGTGTCCTTGTCCATCGGCTCGGCCGCGAGGCGCGGGTCGATGAGGTCCGTGTCGAGGTAGCGCACGCCCTTCTTGAGCCAGGTCTTGTAGGGGTGGCGGCTCTTCAGCAGGTCGTCGATGCGCCGCGCGTCGAGCAGCTCGCCGGTCTGCAGGTCGAGCGCCAGCATCTCGCCCGGGCTCATCCGGCCCTTCCGGACCACGTCCGCGGGCTCGTAGTCCCACACGCCCGATTCGGAGGCGATGGTCAGGTGCCGGTCGCGGGTGATCACCCAGCGCGCCGGGCGCAATCCGTTGCGGTCGAGCGTGCAGGCCGCATAGCGGCCGTCGGTCATGACGATGCCGGCCGGCCCGTCCCAGGGCTCGACGTGCGCGGCCCAGAACTCGTAGAAGGCGCGCAGGTCCGGTTCGATGTTGTCGACGTTCTGCCAGGCCGGCGGCACCAGCAGGCGCATCGCCTGCATCACGTCGAGCCCGCCCATCAGCAGCACCTCGAGCATGTTGTCGAGGCTCTGCGAATCCGAGCCCGACAGGCTGACGAGCGGCAGCACTTCCTGCAGCTCCGGCAGCAGCGGCGAACGGAACAGCGGGCCGCGCGCCACCGCCCAGCTGCGGTTGCCCTGGATGGTGTTGATCTCGCCGTTGTGAGCGAGGTAGCGGTAGGGGTGCGCGAGCCGCCACTGCGGCAGCGTGTTGGTGGAGAAGCGCTGGTGGAACACCGCCACCGAGGTCTCGAGACGCGGGTCGGCGAGGTCCGGGTAGAACTCGGCGAGGTGCGCCGGCATCACCATGCCCTTGTAGACCAGCGTCGAGGCCGACAGCGACGGCACGTAGAAGAACGGGTCCTTGCCCTCGAGCGCCTTCTCGGTGCGCCGCCGCGCCATGAACAGGCGGCGGTTGAAGCCGGCCTCGTCCACCTCCTCGAGGCAGTTCACGAACACCATCTCCATGTGCGGCAGCGTCTTGAGCGCCTGCTCGCCGCAGGCTTCCGGGCGCGTCGGCAGCGCGCGCCAGCCGGCGACCACCAGGCCCTCGCCGGCGAGGTGGCCAGAGAGCAGCCCGCGCGCCCGGTCGGCCTCGTCCTCGAAGCGCGACAGGAACACGATGCCCGCGGCGAAGCGCTCGGTGAGTTCGATGCCCGCCTCGGCCGCGACCGCCCTGAGGAAGCCGGTCGGCTTCTTCAGCAGCAGCCCGCAGCCGTCGCCGGTCTTGCCGTCGGCGGCGATCGCGCCGCGATGGGTGAGCCGCGAAAGCGCGGTGATGGCGGTGCCGACCAGCCAGTGGCTCGGCTGGTCGTCCATCTGCGCGATGAGCCCGAAGCCGCAGCTGTCGCGCTCGTATTCGTCGCGATACAGGCCGGTATCGCGTCCTTCACGGGACTGGCTCATAGGGGGGTCGCTCCGAAAAAGCCTCCGCAGCATAGCGCCGCGCTTCGACGAGTCAATGCTGCGTCGCAGCAATGATGCTGCGACGCAGCATTCTACTCGGTCGGCGGGCGCGACGCCCGACCCGCTACGATGCCTCGATGACCCCCGACGACCTGCTCGACCACTGGTTCGGCCGCGCCGTCGAGTCCCCGGCTGGACTCGACGCGCAGATGGGGCTGTGGTTCGGCAGCGATGCCGACGGCCCCGAAGACGCCGCCCGCCGCGACGCCGAGCTCGCCCGGCGCTTCGGCGGGATGGCGCAGGCCGCGGCGGCCGGCGAGCTCGACGAGTGGGCCGCGACCCCGCGCGGCCGCCTCGCGCTGGTGCTGCTGCTCGACCAGCTGCCACGCAACCTGCACCGCGGGACCGCGCGAGCTTTCGAATGCGATGCCGCGGCGCGCCGGCTCACGGTCGAGGGCCTCGACCTCGGCCACGACCGCGCGCTGCACCCGCTCGAGCGGCTGTTCCTCTTCCTGCCGCTCGAGCACTCGGAGTCGCTGGCCGACCAGGAGCGCTGCGTGGCGCTGTTCGAGGCGCTCGAACGCGAGGCGCCGCCGGGATTCGAGAAGGCCTTCGCCGGCTTCACCCGCTATGCGCGGGCGCACCGGGACATCGTCGCGCGCTTCGGCCGCTTCCCGCACCGCAACCGCGCGCTCCGCCGGAAGGACACGGCCGAGGAGGCGCGCTGGCTGGCCGGTGACGCGCCAACCTTCGGCCAGCGCTGAACCGAAGCTCCGCGGCGGCGGCCGACTTCAGTCCGACCGAGCCGTCGTCAGGACGATCTTGCCGCGGGTTCGCCCGGTCTCGATCTGCTCGTGTGCAAGCGCCGCGTCGGCCAGCGCGAACTCCCGCGAGACCACCGGCTTCAGGACGCCGGCCTCGACAAGCGCGGCGACCTCCGCAAGGCGCCGCCCGTCGGCCCGCACCAGTATCGACTGCGTGCGCAGGCCGCGCCCCGGCTCCCGGGCCTCCGGCACCAGACCCACGAGCGAAACGAGCGCGCCGCCGTCGCGCAGCACGCCGAGCGAACGCCGCTGCGTGTCGCCGCCGATGGAGTCCACCACGAGGTCGAGGCCAGCGACGCGTTCCTCGAAGCGCTCGCTGCGATAGTCGATCACCTCGTCGGCCCCGAGGTCGCGGAGCAAGTCGTGATTGCCCGCGGAGGCCGTCGTCCAGACGGTGGCCCCGCGCCACTTCGCCAGCTGGATCGCGGCGGTGCCGACGCCGCCGGCCCCACCGTGGATCAGCACGCGCTGGCCACGGTCGAGCCCGCCGGCTTCGAACAGCGCCTTCCATGCGGTCAGCGCCACGAGCGGCAGCGACGCTGCCTCGACATCCCGCAGCCCTCGCGGACGGCGCGCAGCTTCCTCTTCCCTGACGATGGCATAGTCCGCGTAGGCGCCGCCGCGGCGCAGGTCGACCATGGCGAAAACCTCGTCGCCGACGCCGAAGTCCGAGTCGCCCCCTGCCCCGACGACGACCCCGCTCAGGTCGACGCCCGGCACCCAGGGCAGCGACACGCCGAGCGTCCCGGCCAGCCGGCCGCTCCTGACCGCCGCGTCCACCGGGTTGACACCGGCCGCGCCCAGGCGCACCAGCAGCTCGCCGGGTCCAGGAACGGGGCGCGCACGTCGTTCGAGGACGAGCGACGAGGGACCGCCGAACTCGCGTACGACCACGGCGTACATGTCGTCCGCGGCCGCTCTCGCGAGCCCCAGCCACGGAGCCGCGGCGGCCGCGGCCAGCAGCCGGCGGCGCCGTTCGCCGCGCGCGTCGAGCCGCGTCTTCACGGCGCAGGCCCGGCCGGATCCGCGGCGGACCGCGGCGCGCCGGGAGCCGGGACAGGAATCTCGGCGCGCGGCTTGAGGCCCGAGCCGATCACCGCCATGGCGCGCATCTCGACAGGCGCGCCGGGCGCGAGCAGCGCAGTCGTTCCGACCGCGGTCCAGGCGGGGTAATGGTCCGGGAAGAACTCTGCGTGGATGGGCAGCAGCCGCTCGATCTCCGCCTGGAAGGCGGCGGTATCGCGCGCTTCGGCATGGAAGCTGGTGAGCTCGACGACATCCGCCAGGGTCGCGCCGGCGAGTTCCAGCTGCCGCTGCATCTCGCGGAACATCCAGCGCACCTTGTCCTCGTAGGTGCGGCCGCCCTCGGCCGGGATGCCCGAGAGGATCACGAGGTCGCCCACGCGCACCGCGGGCGAGTAGTGGATCTGGTGGTAGGCGAGCTCCGAGCCCGGCGCGGCCGTGTGGACGCGGCTAGGCGCCTCCTCGGCGGCCGCGCCGAGCGGCAGCAGGGCGAACAGTGCGAGCGCGCCGGCCCGGCCGGCGATGACCGGCGGCTGCCGGACGGAAATGCCCATGGTTGCTCCTCGGCGGCACGGGGCGGGTCCGCGCAGTATCGGGGCCTTCCAAGCCTGACCGCCAGCCGGGTCGCGACGGCCCGCCCTCCGGGCGCGCCGAGCCGAGCGCCGTCAGCGCGTCACCAGCATCACCCCAGCCACCGCCACCGCGCCGCCGACCAGCATGCTCGCGGTCAGCGGCTCACCGAGAAGCAGGACGCCGAAGGCGGCGCCGAACACGGGCACGAGGTTGTTGAAGATCACGGTACGCGAGGGCCCGAGGACCTGCACCGCCCGCAGGTACCAGACGAAGGCGACGGCCGTGCCGAGCAGGCCGAGGTAGAGGATCGAGAGCGCGGCCGCGGCCGACAGCGCCGCCCAATCCACGTCGGCGAGCCCCGGGGCCGCCACCGCGGCGAGCATCGCGGTCCCGAGCAGCGTCGCCCAGGTGGTGGCGGCGAGCGGCGTGAGCCCCTCGAGCATGCCGCGGCCGATCAGCGTGTAGGCAGCCCAGGCGCAGATCGCCGCGAACATCATCAGCTCGCCGCGGCCGACCGCGCCGCCGAAGAGGCCCGCCAGCTCGCCGCGCGAGACGACGATGGTAACGCCGGCGAGCGCGACGGCCACGCCCGCCCAGCGGCGCGCGCCGAGGGTCTCGCCGAAGATGAGCGCCGCGGCGGCGATGGTGATCGCCGGGTTGAGCGCGACGATGAGCGAGGTGCGGCTCGCCGGCAGGTGGACGAGCGCGCCGAGGAAGAGCAGGTTGTAGGCGAACACGCCGGTCGCGCCGAGACCGAGCGTGGCGACGAGCTGGCGCCGCGTCAGCCGCGGCAGCCGCTTCTCGACGAGCAGGCAGGCGGCAAGCAGCGCGCCGCTCGCGACCACGAAGCGCAGCAGCGCGCCGACCGAGGGCGGCAGCTCGGCGGCGAGCAGCTTGCCGGCGACGAAAGTGCCGCCCCAGATCACCGGCACCGCGGCGAGGCGCGCATACACGCCGGCGTGGGTCGCGGCGGGCGCGGACTCGGTCATGGCGCGAAAGTCCGGCGCGCGGGCGCGGCATCGCGTATCATGGGCCCCGGCTCGAAACCTGTCCGCTGTCCGTTCCCGGCCCCTGCGCTCATCTGCGCCCTCCGGCCGCTACGCCCCACCGCTCAGTTTCCGATCCACGTGGCAGCCGTGCCGCGTGTCTCGTCGTTCGCGCGTCTGCGCGGCGGCGAGCCGGGGCAGCGGCTGATGATGTTCCTTCATGTAGTGAGTGTATTCGCAAATGACCAAGATCTTCGTGGGCAACCTTCCCTTCACCGCTTCCGAGACCGAGATCCGTTCGCTGTTCGAGCAGCACGGCAAGGTCGAGTCCCTGGCGCTGATCAACGATCGCGAGACCGGGCGTCCCCGCGGCTTCGGCTTCATCGAGATGTCGAACGCCGAGGCGAGCCGCGCGATCGAGCAGCTCAACGGGCACCAGATGGGCGGACGCGCGCTCAAGGTGAACGAGGCCCAGGCGCGCGGCGATGCGCCGCGCCGCAGCAACGGCGGCGGCGCCCGCTGGTAAGCGGCCACCTGCGTCGAATGCAGCGGGGCGGGTCCCTCCGGGGACCCGCCCCGTTCTTTATGGGGGCCTGCGCGGCGGGTTAGCATCCGCCGGGGACCGAAGCGCCGGCGCCAGCGTCGGCAGGAGACGCGCCCGATGCAGAAGACAGCCGCATGGCTCGCGCGCCGCGCGCTGGAGCAGATCGGGGTGCGCCACACCTTCGGCATCCCCGGCGTCCACAACACCGAGCTCTACGACCAGCTGGCCGCGTCGGAGTCCATCACGCCGGTGCTGGTCGCGCACGAGTGCGGCGGCGCCTTCATGGCCGACGCCGCGAGCCGGACGGGGGCGGAGCTCGGCACCCTCGTCATCGTTCCGGCCGCCGGCGTCACGCACGCGGCGAGCGGCATCGGCGAGGCCTTTCTCGACGGCATCCCCATGCTCGTCATCGCCGGCGGCGTGCGCCGCGACACCGGCCGCGCCTACCAGCTGCACGACATGGACCAGCACGCGCTGCTCAAGCCCATCACCAAGGGCACCTGGCGCGTCGAGCGCCACGCCGACGTGGTGCCGGTGATCCACGAAGCCGCACGGCTCGCGCTCTCCGGCGAGCCTGGCCCGGTGTTCGTCGAGATCCCGGTAGAGCTGCAGCTGATTCCGGGCGACTGCGAGGAACCGCCGGAGTGGGCCCCGCCTGCGGCCGCCGCCTGCCGCTCCAGCACGGCCGAGCTGGAGCGGGCCGCGGCCGTGCTGCGCCACGCCGAGCGGCCCGGCATCTTCTGCGGCTGGGGCGCAGCGGACGCCATGCGCCAGCTCGAGCAGCTCGCCGAGCGGCTCGGCGCGCCGGTCGCGACCACGCTGCAGGGGCTGTCCTCGTTTCGCGGCAGCCACCCGCTGCACGCCGGCTTCGCGCTCGGCCCCTCCTCGGTGCCCGCCTCCGAGAACGCCTTCAAGGGCTGCGACTGCCTGCTCGCGGTCGGCACGCGCTTCGCCGAGATCCCGACCGGCAGCTACGGCTACCAGCCGCCCGGGAACCTGATCCACGTGGACATCAACCCGAAGGTCTTCGGCGCGAACTACCCGGCGGCGGTCGCGCTCGCGGGCGACGCCGCGGCGACCCTCGACGCCCTGCTCGCCTGCCTCGGCGACGTCGAAGGCGGCGCGGCGCGCGCCGCGAAGGTCGGCCAGCGCATCGCCGCCGACAAGCGCGCCTACCTCGAGGAGTGGCTGGCGCACGATTCCAGGGGGCGGGTCAACCCGGCGCGCTTCTTCCAGTCGCTGCGCGCGCGGCTGCCGGACGACGGCATCGTCGTGGCCGACGACGGCAACCACACCTTCCTGGTCGCCGAGCTGATGGAGTTCCGCGCGCCGCGCAGCTACTTCTCGCCGTCGGACTTCAACTCGATGGGCTACTGCGTGCCCGCGGTGATCGGCGCCAGGCTCGCGCGCCCCGAGCGCACGGTGGTCGGCATCGTCGGCGACGGCGCCGCACGCATGACCGGCCTCGAGATGGCGACTGCCGTCGCGCAGGGGCTCGGCGTCGTCTGGTTCGTGTTCGCCGACGGCGAGCTCGCGCAGATCGCGCAGGCCCAGGCCACTCCCTACAACCGCAAGACCTGCACGGTGCTGCCGGAGCTCGACCTCGAGGCGCTGGCGCGCGCGAGCCACGTGCAGTACCTGCGGATGGACGAGGACGCGGCGATCGACGGCTGCATCGAACGTGCGCTCGCCGCCGCGGCCGAGGGCCGCGCGGTGTTGGTGGACGTCAGGATCGACTACTCGAAGCGTACGCGCTTCACGACCGGGACCATCAAGACCAACCTCGGGCGCTTCGACCTCGGCACCAAGGCCCGGCTCGTGGGCCGGGCCCTCTGGCGGCGAATGACGGGCTGAGGGGGAGCTTGCCGCGGTCGACGTCCCTGTCCGCCCGCGGCCGCAGGAAGACGCCGGTCAGTGTGTCGCGCGGACGCACTCCAGCTCGTAGCCCATCACCTCGCGGGTGGCGGGGTCGAGGATCGGTCGGCCCGGCTTGTAGAGCCGGCTCGCGCCGCCCGGCTGCGAGCGCGCCTCGGGCGCGCTCATCTGCTTGAGGCTGACCTGGCCGTCCGAGTCGCGCAGCAACACGGTCGCGCGCGCCCTTCCCTGGTCGTCGTAGCCCGTGAGCAGCACCGCGATGACCTCGTTGTCGTCCATGTCCGTCACTCCGGTCCTGAGGGTCATGGCTGGAACGAAGCAAGCCGCGTGCCAGCCCAATCGGCGCAAGAAAATCAGCGGCTTGCAAAGACCGTCCTTGGCGCGGTGACGCGAGGCGTCAGTTTGTGACGCGGATCATGTCCTCAGGCGCCTGCCTCAGCAGGCAGCTCTCGCCAGCCTGCCGGAGCGCCGCGCAGCGGGATTCGCCGGTCGCGGCATCCACCGGCCCGGCGAACAGACGCCACAGGTCGCCACCGGGCAGGCGGGCGACCACGATGCGCGGCGTGAGCCCGGCGATCGCCTCGCCCCGCTCATCGGCGAGGCGACGCCATGCCGCTGCCGCGGCGCTCTCGCCGCCGACGAACGCGCCGAGCTGCAGCCAGTGGCCGGGCAGGGCCTCGACTTCAGCCGCCGCCGCGCCCGGCGGCGGCGGCGCGGCCGGTCGTTGCAGGACCGGGACGGGTGCCGGCGGCGGCTCGAGGAACGCCGCGAGCCGTTCGCGCGCGACAGCCGCCCGCGCGCCCTCGGGGTGGCGCGCGAGGAAACGCTGGTAGGACTCCGGCGTGCCGAGCCGCTCGGCCCGCGACCATTCGCGCGCCTCGCGGATCTCGACGAGCCTCGCCTGCGCGTGCCCGGCCTTGACGCCGTCCGGGTAGGCCTCGAGGTAGGCCGCGTAGGCAGCCTCGGTGCCCTCCGCCTCGGCCTGCCGCCAGGCGGCGTCCTGCCGGCTGCAGCCCGCCGCAAGGCTGGCGGCGATCAACGCCAGGGCCGCGAGTCGACGGCTCACCCGGCTGCCGCCGCGAGTCGCATCAGGCTTTCGCCGCCTCGCCGGCCGTGCGGTCGAGCTCGGCCACGAGGCCAGGCTCGAGCCCGAGCCGCGCGGCGAGCAGCGACAGGTAGCCGCGCTCGGCCTGCGAGGCCTCGGCGATGACGAGCCGGGAGGCCGCGTAGACCTCGGCCGCGACCGCCGGGTCGCGAGCGGCGGCGACCACCGCGTCGATGTCCAGCGGGCGCGCGAGCTCGTCGAGCAGGAACGACTTCTCCTCGGCCGACAGCGTCGCCTGCCCCAGCTGGCCGAAGATCTTCTGCTGCTCCGCCGCGTCGATCGCGCCGTCGGCCTTGGCCGCCGCGATCATGGCGCGCAGCACCGCGAGACCGTGGCCCGGGTCCGCGGCCGCCTGCTCGACCGGCGCGGGCAGCGCCTCGGGCCAGGCAGCCGGCGCCGCGGCGGCGGCTGCGCCGGCCTTGTTCCGCTGGTGCTGCTGGTAGGCCTTCCAGGCGATGCCGGCGACCAACGCCATGCCGCCGTACTTGAGGGCCTTCTTGCCCAGCTTGCCGCCCTTGCCGCCGGCGAGCGCGCCGGCGAGGGCGCCGGAGAGCAGCCCCCCCGCGAGCCCGCCGCCGACGCCGCTCTTCATGAGGCCTTCCACCAGTCCGCCGGCGCCAGCACCGCCGCCGCCCATGAGCTGGTTCACGAGCTTGTTCGGGTCGATCAAGGTCTGCTCCCTGCGAAGAAAGGTTGAAGAGTCCTGCCCGCCGCGCGGGTCGCGCACGTCGTCGCCAGTGGACCGCGCCGCATGCCGGCGGGTTCCCCTCGTCGCTGGGGCTGCAGCTCGCTCAGGCGCCGAGCTCTTCGAGGATCCGCCGGTCGATCCAGGTGCCGCCGCCGAGGCGGTCTATGAAGCCACAGTGGCCACCGTGACGGGTGAAGGTCACCGACAGCGCCGGCACCCGCGCCAGTCGCGCCAGGTCCGCGGCGGGGATCATCGGGTCGTCGGCCGAGAGGATCAGCCGGCTCGGCGTCTCGAGCGTGGCGAGCGCCTCGCCTACGATCGCGTAGCCCGCCAGGTAGGCGTCGAGATCGGGATACCCGGTGTATTCCTCGACCATCCGCGCGGTCATGCGCGTGAGCGAGCGCTCGCGGATCAGCGACGCGAAGTCGTAGCGCCCCGGCCAGGCCGCCTGCTTGCGCCTGAGCGAGCGGCGCCACTTGAGCAGGAAGTACTCGCGATAGAGCGCAGGCCCGCGCTCGAGCGCCTCGAGCGTGACGGCCGGGTCGAGCACCGGGCAGACGGCCACGATACGCTCGATGCGGAGGCCCGATTCGCGCGCGTGCGCGCCGACGCGCAGCGCGAAATTGCCGCCGAGCGAGAAGCCGGCCAGCGACAGCGGCAGCGCGGGCGCGCGCGCCTGGATCGCCGCGACGGCGCCGAGCACCTCGGGGAGCCGGTTCGAGTGGAACAGCCCCTCGTTCAGGTGGTGCGTCGGGCCGTGGTCGCGCAGGTTGAGGCGGATCACGTCGAAGCCCGCGTCGAACAGCGCCTGCCCGATGGAGAGGAGGTAGAGCGACTCGGCGCTGCCCTCCCAGCCGTGGTGCAGCACCACCTGCCCGCGCGGCGGGCCGAAGCCCGCCGCCTCGCGGCGCGCGACCAGCGCCAGCAGCCGCGTGCCCTCGCCGCAGTCGACGAGCCACTCGCGGCTCGCGGCCAGCAAGCCGCGCGCGCGGCGCGTCACCAGCGGCCGGCGCAGCGGCAGGCTCGGCAGCACGGACTGCAGGTGGGCCGGGCGCAGCCAGCGTGGCGGCGCGAAGTCGTCGGTGACGGGCTCCATGCCTGGAAGCTCGGTCGTGCCACGACCGGGGATCGCTCCCCGTGCCGCGTTCAGCGCGGCACCGCCGTCACCTCGAGGCGGCTGTTGGCTGCCGCCACGCGGTTCCAGTCGCCGGCCGTCGTGCCTTCGGCCTCCGGGTAGGGCGCGATCAGGTGGTCGGCCGGTCCCTGCACGATCACGAGTTCCATGCCGCCCTCGGTGCGCCGGCGCAGCGAGGCTGCGAGGTTGGCGAAGGCGACCGGCTGGCGCGAGGCGCCGGTGAGCGACTCGTCGTAGGGGTTGCCGCGCAGGTCGCACTGGCCCGCCGGGAGCGCGGGCTCGGCCAGCGCATAGCCGGCATCGGCGTCTCCTGCGAGGCAGAACACGCCCGGCACGGTCTCGACGCGCACGACGCCCTTGAACCCGTCGCGCTCGAGCCCCGCGACCAGCGCGCGCAGCGCCTCGAGCCGCGCCGGGCCCAGCGGCGCCTCGCCGTAGGGCACGGGCAGCACCCGCTGCAGCGGCGAGCCAGCCGGCGCGACCGGCGGACCGCTCGCCGCCGCCTCGGCGGCGGCCCGCACCCGCTCGAGCGCGGCGCGCAGGTCGGCCGACTCGGCCTCGAGCCGCGCCCGCGCCTCGTCAACGCGTCTGGCCGTGTCGAGCGATTGCCAGTAGAGCAGCCCGACCACGCCGAGGCCGAGCAGCAGCACCGCCGCCGCGACCCAGCCCCAGGGCCGTGCCGCCGGCTCCGCCTCGGCCGCGGCCGGCTCCGGCGTCCGGGGCTCGGCCGGCTCGCGCGGGCGCAGCTCCGCGACGAGCCGCTGCGCATGGCTGTCGAGCGAGGCCACCACGAAGCGGCGCAGTTCGAGGCTCTGCTCCTTGAGCAGCGCCTCGATCACGCCACGGACCTTGGGATCGAGCGAAGCCGTCTCGCCGGCCGACTCGGGCGGCGCCGCCTCGACCGCGCCGCCCGCGACGTCCACCGGCTGCAGGGGCGAGACCGAGAAGTCGCGCCGGTCGGGCAGCAGCCTCAGCTGGTAGAGCACCTTGGTGACGTCGATCGGGCGCACCGACTTCGGCAGCACGCCCATCGCGCCGAGGGCGCGCGCCTGGCCGACGTACAGCTCGCCTTCCTGCGAGGTGTACATCACGACCGGGATGGTCGCGGTCGCCGGGTTGGCCTTGATCTGCTTGACCGCCTCGAGCCCGTCCATGCCCGGCATCAGGTGGTCCATGAAGATCGCGTCGGGGCGCTCGGACTGCAGGTACTCGAGGGCCCGCTCGGCGGATTCGGCGGTGTCGACCTCGATCCCGTACTTCTCGAGCATCCTGCTCAGCACGACTCTCGCGGACTTCGAGTCGTCCACCACGAGCGCACGCTTGGCCGTCATGTACTCCCCCTGGACGCGCGGCCCGAGTGTACCGCACCGGACTCACGCGCGACCGGCCGCGCTGCGAACCCGGCCCTTGACGCGCAAGCGCCCCGCGGGGCTAATCACGGCATGACCCGGGAACGCGCCACCTCGCGCCGCCGCCTGCCGAAGTCCGCCGCCGGGATCCTGGCGGCCGGGCTGCTCGTGGCCGGCTCCGCCGGCGGCGCGCAGGTCACCGTGAGCGCCGAGTCGGTCGAGTCGGCAGGTCTGGTGGCCCGCGACGTCGAGCTGCGCCTTGCGGCCGGCCAAGCCGCCGCGACGCTGCAGGCGCGTGCCGGCAGCGTCGAGGGCCTCGCCGAACTCGGCCGGCTCGTCGGCGTGTCTCTGGACTGCAGGCAGCTCACCGCGCGCGACGGCGCGGTGCGCTGCGAGGGCCATCTCTCGGGGACGCTAGGCCGCGCCGGCGCGCAGGACACCGACTTCGTGCTCGAGGCGAGCGCCGTGGACCGCGCCCGCGTGAGCCTTGCGCGGCTGGCACTCGCCGGTGGCGCCGCCAAGGCCGAGCTGCGCCTGCAGGGCGAAGCCTGGACGGCGCAGGCGACGTTCACAGGCTTGTCGCTGGAGGAGGCACGCAAGCTCGCCGGCCAGCAGGCGCCGCTGCCCGAGGACTTCGCGCTCGCGGGGTCGCTTTCCGGCTCGCTCGAGGCGCGCGGGCGCGGCGCGGCGCTCACCGCCGCCACGGGCGCGCTGGAATTGCGAGAACTCGCAGTGGCGAGCGCCGACGGCACGCTCGCGAGCGACGCGCTCGGCCTCGACCTCGCAGGCAGCGTCGTGGCGACCCGCGGCGGCTACGACTTCGAGGCGCGCGTGAAATCCGCCGGCGGGCAGGCCTACGTCGAGCCCTGGTTCGTGGACCTCGGCACGCACCCGCTCACGGCCGAGGCCGCCGGCCGGCTCGCCGACGACGGCGCCTCGATGACCCTGTCGCGGCTGCGGGTCTCGCAGGGCGGCGTGGGCAGCGCCGAGGGCGGCGGCCGCCTCGAGTTCGGCGACCGGCCGCTGATCGCCGCGCTGAGGCTCTCGAGCGACGGCGTGGACCTCGCCGCGGCGATCCCGCTCTACGTGCAGCCGCCGCTGGTGTCGACCGCGTACCGGGACGTGGGCGGCGCAGGCACGGTACGCGGCGAGCTCGAGATCGCCGCCAACCAGCCCACGCGGCTCCTGGCCGAGCTTGCGGAGGTCTCGATCGAGAGCACGGGCGGCGGCCTCGCCGTCGAGGGGCTCGAAGGCACGATGAACTGGCACGACGAGGCCACCCGCAACCGGCTCGGGCCGCAAGTGGACAGCGCCGTGTTCAAGTCGCTCGTCGGCTGGCGCGCCGCGCGGCTGTGGGGGCTCGAGATCGGCGGCGCCGAGTTTCCCTTCACCACCACCGGCCGGCACTTCCGGATGCTCGACCCCGTGTTCATCCCGGTCTTCGACGGCGGCATCGCGCTCGACAACCTGCGCATCCGCCACGCCGGCCGGCCCGACATGTACGTCCGCTTCGACGCCGAGATCCGCCCGATCAGCGTGGCGCGCATCGGCCGCGCGCTCGGCTGGCCCGAGTTCGGCGGAACGCTCGCCGGGCGCATCCCGAGGCTCGAGCTGGCCGATGGCGCCGTCACGCTCGGCGGCAACCTCGAGGCCACCGTCTTCGACGGCACCGTTACCGTGCGCGACCTGAAGCTTCGCGACCCGCTCGGCCAGTTCCCGCAGATGTCCGCCTCGATCGACGTCGAGCGGCTCGACCTCGAGCAGGTGACCGGCACCTTCGAGTTCGGCCTGATCACCGGCAAGCTCTCCGGCCGCGTCGAGTACCTCGAGCTCTTCGACTGGACGCCCGTGCGCTTCGACGCGCGTTTCTACTCGACGCCGGGCGATCGCACGCCGCGGCGCATCAGCCAGCGCGCGGTCGCGAACCTGTCGAGCATCGGCGGCGGCAGCGGCGGCTCGGTGACCGCCGCGTTCCAGAGCGGCTTCCTGCGCTTCTTCAAGACCTTCCGCTACGCCGAGCTCGGCCTCTCCTGCCGGCTCGCCAACGACGTCTGCCGCATGGACGGCGTCGCGCCCGCGGATACTGGCTACTACATCGTGCGCGGCGCCGGCCTGCCGCGCATCGACGTCATCGGCAACCAGCGCCGCGTCGCCTGGACGCGGCTCGTGCGCCAGCTCGCGGCGATGACGGAATCGTCGGGGCCGGTGGTGGAATGAGGCGGGCAGGGTGACCGGTGATCGGTGATCGGTGACCGGCCGGAATCGTCTCCGACCGTTCGCGCCGGCGGGCGAGGTGGCCCGGACCACCCGGAGCGAGCGAGTAAGTCCTTCCCGAGCGAGCGAAGTGGTGGTCCAGGCCGGATCCCGCCCGCCGGCGCGGAATGTTCCGGCCGATCACCGATCACCGGTCACCGGTCACCGATCACCATCCGCTACACTGTTCACGCCCGGTTCAGGCGGCCCCGCAGACCATGGCCGCAACGGAGGAGGTTCCGAGCATGCGTCGCATCATCGTTCCCGGTTTCGCACTCGCGGCCCTGACGCTCGCGGCCTGCGTGACCATCAACGTCTACTTCCCGGCGGCCGCCGCCGAGAAGGCGGCCGATCGCATCATCGAGGACGTCTGGGGTCCCGAGGGCAAGCCGAAGGGCGACGAACAGTCCTCGCTGCCGCGCGGCAGCGCGGGCGACGTCATGCTCGCGGCGCTTCGCGGCACGCTCGACTTCGTGATTCCCGCGGCGCAGGCGCAGGCGGACCTCGACGTCTCCTCGCCGGCGATCCGCCGGCTGGTCGCCTCGATGGAGGCGCGCCACGGCCAGCTCGAGCCCTACTACGCCTCGGGCGCAATCGGCCTCACGGCCGACGGGCTCGTGGAGCTGCGCGACCCGAACGCGGTGCCGCTCGCCGAGCGCAACGCGGCACGCAAGCTGGTCGCCGACGAGAACGCGGACCGCAACTCGCTCTACCGCGAGATCGCCGCGGCCAACGGCAAGCCGGAGTGGGAGTCGGACATCCGCAGCACCTTCGCCCAGCGCTGGGTCGCCAAGGCGCGCAGCGGCTGGTGGCACCGCGACGCCGCCGGCGGCTGGAAGCAGAAGTAGAAGCGGCCGTTCTCAGCGCCCGGCGGCGGCGAGCGGCTCGACGAGCTGCGGGCCGTCGTGCCGGGCGTCGTTCACTTCGCGGCTGACCGGCCGCGCCTCGATCGCGTCGGCCTCCGATGCGCCCAGGAGCGGCGCGAGTCGGGCATCTTCCGTCACCCGCGGGTCGAGCCACTGCGCCATCGCCTCCTGCGAGAGGATCGCGGGCATCCGGTCGTGGATGGCCGCGAGCGCGGGGGGCGCGGCGGTCGTGACGATCGTGCAGGACTCGATCGTCTCGCCGCTGCCGCGGTCCACCCAGCGCTCCCACAGCCCCGCGAAGGCGATGAGCTCGCCGTCGCGCCGGGTTAGGAAATAGGGCTGCTTGCCCGAGGCCGTCTTCTGCCACTCGTACCAGCCGTTCGCCGGCACCACGCAGCGGCGCCGGCGGAAGGCGTTGCGATAGGCCGGCCGCTCGCCGAGCGTCTCGGCGCGCGCGTTGATCATGCGCTGGCCGATCGAGGGCTCCTTCGCCCAGGAGGGAACCAGCCCCCAGCGCAGCAGCGCCGCCTCGCGGCTGCCGGGCTCGGTCTCTCGCACGGCGGGCACGTCCTGGGTCGGCGCGATATTCCATCGCGCGGCGAACTCGGGCACGAACGGCACGCCGAACCAGCGCCGGACCGCATCGGCGGGAGCGAAGAAGGCGTAGCGGCCGCACATGGCTGCCGGCTCCGGGCCGTCTACTCGCGGATCCCGGTGCCGCGGTTCATCAGCGTCACCACGATCGCGAACATGATCACCGCGGCGGCGAGCGTGATGCCGAAGGCGACGCCGAGGTGCACGTCGCTGGTGCCGAGGAAGCCGTAGCGGAAGGCGTTGACCATGTAAAGGATCGGGTTCAGGTGCGACAGCCGCTCGGCCCAGCCCGGCAGCAGGCTCACCGAGTAGAACACGCCGCCGAGGTAGGTGAGCGGCGTCAGCACGAAGGTCGGGAACCAGGAGATCTGCTCGAAGTTCTTCGCGAAGATCGCGTTGAAGAAGCCGCCGAGCGAGAACACGATCGAGGTCAGCAGCACCGAGCCGACGATGACGAAGGGGTGCGCCACCGGCAGGTGGGTGAAGAAGAGCGCCACCGCCGTGACCACGAGCCCCACGATCAGGCCGCGGATCACGCCGCCGGAAACGTAGCCGCAGACGATCAGCCAGTTCGGCAACGGCGCGACGAGGAGCTCCTCGACGTGCTTGCCGAACTTCGCGCCGAAGAAGCTCGACACCACGTTGCCGAAGGAGTTGGTGATCACCGACATCATGATCAGCCCCGGCGCGATGTACTGCACGTAGTCGAAGCCGCCCATCTCGCCGATGCGCCGGCCGATCAGGCTGCCGAAGATGATGAAGTAGAGGGTCGCGGTCACCGCCGGCGGGACGATGGTCTGGCCCCAGATGCGGATGATCCGGCCCCACTCGCGGCGCAGGATGGTGAGGAACCCCACCCAGCGGATGCGCGAGGGGGGCGTGTCCTCGAGCCGCTGCGAAGGCACGGCGGGCACCTCAGGCCTTCCCGCCGGCGGCCGGCGCGGGCGCCTCGACGAGGCGCATGAACAGCTCCTCGAGGCGGTTGACCTTGTTGCGCATGCTGAGTACCTCGACGCCCTGCGTCGAGAGGCGCGAGAAGATGTCGTTCAGGCTCTGGTCCTTCGAGACCTCGACCTCGAGGGTGTGGTCGTCGACGAGCCGCGCAGCGAAGCCGGGCAGGTCAGGCGCCGTGGTCACCGCCGAGCGCAGGTTCAGCACGAATGTCTCCTGGTTCAGCTTGCGGATGACGTTCGCCATCCGGTCGTTCTCGATGATCCGGCCGCGGTCGATGATGGCGACGTGCCGGCAGAGGCTCTCGGCCTCCTCGAGGTAGTGCGTGGTCAGGATGATGGTGGTGCCGCGCGCGTTGGTCTCGCGCAGGAAGGACCACATCGAGCGGCGGATCTCGATGTCCACCCCCGCGGTCGGCTCGTCGAGGATCAGGAGCCGCGGCTCGTGCACCAGCGCGCGGGCGATCATCAGGCGGCGCTTCATGCCGCCGGAGAGCGTGCGCGCGATCACGTCGCGCTTCTCCCACAGCTGCAGCTGGCGCAGGCAGAGCTCGGCGCGCTCGAGCGCGCGGCGGCGCGGGATGCCGTAGAAGCCCGCCTGGTTCACGACGATCGTGAACACCTTCTCGAACATGTTGAAGTTGATTTCCTGCGGCACCAGGCCGATGCAGGACTTGGCGCGCTCGAGCTCGCGGTCGATGTCGCGGCCGAAGACGGCCACGCTGCCGGCCGTCTTGGTCACCAGCGAGCTGATGATGCCGATCGCGGTCGTCTTGCCGGCGCCGTTCGGGCCGAGCAGCGCGCAGAACTCGCCCTCGGCCACCTCGAGGTCGATGCCTTTCAGGGCCTCGACGCCGTTGCCGTACGTCTTGGCCAGCCCGCGGATGGAGAGCGCCTGCATGGCGGTCGGGAGTCCTTGCCCCGGACAGGAGAGGCGCGAAGCGTAAACTCGCCTGCCAGGTGGGGCAACCGGGAGGCGTCCTTGGCCAGCTACGCGCTCGCGGCCGACGCGGTGGTGGCGCTGCACTTCGCCTTCGTGCTCTTCGTGGTCGCGGGCGGGCTGCTGGCGCTCAGGTGGCGCAGGATGCCGCTGGTGCACCTGCCGGCCGCCGGCTGGGGCGTCTGGATCGAGTGGTCCGGCGGGATCTGCCCGCTGACGCCGCTCGAGAACCGGCTGCGCGCCGCCGCCGGCGAGGCGACCTACCCCGGCGACTTCCTCGGCCAGTACCTGTTCGCCCTGCTCTACCCGGAGGGCCTCACGCGGGAAGTCCAGTGGGTCCTCGGCGGCCTCGCGCTCGCGGCGAACGTCGCGATCTACGCCTGGGTCTCCCGGCGCAGGCGGCGCTGAAGGGGCAGTCCGCGGGCGCTGTCCGCGCCCTGCAGCTGCAGCGCGAAGCGCCGCAGCCTGGCGCGACGGCCCGCGTCGGAGGGAATCCTCAGGCAGTCGCGCAGCGCGCCCCAGAACTGCTGCCGGCCGCGGAAGCGGGCCTCGAGCCTGGGCGCCAGGAGCTGCGAGACCGCGTCGAGCGCGCCGATGGGCAGCTCGCCGATTGCCTGCGCGGTGGCTGGCTCGATGCCGAGCAGCAGCCGCGCCGGTCGGTCGCGCGCGATCGCCAGGTGCCAGACGAAGGCGAGCAGCGGGCGCACGAAGGCGACGGCCGCCGGCTCGACCGCCACCGGGCGGTGCCCGTCGGCCACCGCTCCGCCGCGCGCCGCGACCGCCTGCCACAGCCGCACGTCGCGAAAGCGGAGGTCGAACAGGGCGCAGGGCAGCCCGCTCAGCGCCGTGGCCACGCCCGGGGCGGGCGTCGGCGGCGGCAGGAGCGCGGGTTCGAGCCCGTAGACCGGCTGGCCGGGCAGCCGCAGCTGGGAATCGAAGACAAGACGCAGGAAGGCTTCATTGAGGCTCGCGAGCCCGCGCAGGGTGCGCGGGTCGAGCAGCAGGTCCTCGGCCCAGGCGGCCGGGCCCACGGGCGGGGGAAGCGCCAGCGGCTGCTGGTGCGACATGGCTTATCTCCTTCTTCTCGTGCCATTTGCAGGACAGCGGCCCTTGGCTCCCCGGTCCAAGGACTGGTAAAAAAATACCAGTAACTTCTCCAACCCGTCAACAGGCTCCGCCATGCGCATCACCGACGACCGCTACACCCGCGACCGACTGCGCCTCGACCTGGCGCTTCGGCTGATCCGCCACGAGGCCCGGACCTGCACCATCCGCTGCTGGACCGGGCTCACCGACGACCGGATCCGCAAGCTCTACAAGAGCTACGTCGAGCACGTCGGCCGCGACGCCGTGCGCCGCCACCGCGGCAAGGCGCCGCGGCAGGCGGCGTACTTCCTGAGAAACCCCGAGCTGCGCCTGCAGAGCGGCACGCTCGCGACGCTCATGTGCAGCCTCGGCCTGTTCGCGCCGGAACCGCAGGCCGAGCCCGGCGCGCTGCTGCAGCTGCGCTGGGGCGAGCGCTTCTGCGAGGCCTACGAGGCCTATCTCTCGGAATTCGCGCAGCCGCGGCTCGGCTTCGAGCACGCCTGCTTCCTGCATCGCGCGCTCGAGCGCCAGGCCGAGCTCGCGCTCGACGAGTGCCAGAACTGCGGCGCGCTCGTGGTCGTCTCCGCATTCGCGGCGAGGCCGGAGTCCTGCGTGTTCTGCGGGGACGGCCAGCTGCCTGCGCCACGGCAGGCCGCCTGAGGCGCGACGGGGTGGGCTGCTAAAATGACGCTTTATCCGACCAAGGCGGTCGCATGGCACTGCCTCCCGAGCGGCCCAACGTCTTCGCCGCACCCCACGTCGACCGGCTCGCGCTGCCGCGCACCGACCCGGCCGCGGTGGCGGCGGCGCTGGCGAGCGAGCGGGCGCGGCTCGTGCCCGTCTGGCGCAGCCGCAGCCTGCTGCTGCGCGAGCCCTCGCCGGCGGCCGTGCTGCTGCCGCTGTCCGCGGAGCTGCGCGCGCTGCTCGCCTCGGCCGAGCCCATCCTGCTCGGCGAGTTCGCGGGCGCCATCACCTTCGCGGCGGAGCTGACGACGCCCGAGCCGCCCGCGCTCGTGCCGGGCGCAGAATTCGTCGACCTGCGCCTCGCCGCCGGGCTGCTCGAGCCGCGCGAGGCGGGACTGCTCGGCTACGCGCGGGCGATGGTCACCTGGCGCGCCCAGCACCGCTACTGCGGCGCCTGCGGCGGCCCGCTCGTCGCCGAGCGCGCCGGCCACCAGATGCGCTGCCCGCGCGAGGGCTGCAACACGCAGTGCTTCCCGCGCCTCGACCCGGCGGTGATCGTGCTGGTCGAGCACGGCGGCCGCGCGCTGCTCGGCCGCCAGGCGGCCTGGCCGGAAGGCCGCTACTCGACGCTCGCCGGCTTCGTCGAGCCCGGCGAGAGCCTCGAGGACACGGTGCGGCGCGAGGTGCTCGAGGAAACCGGCGTGCGCGTCGGCGCCATGGCCTACCACTCCTCGCAACCCTGGCCCTTCCCCTCCTCCATCATGCTCGGCTTCCACGCCTTCGCCGAGACGACCGACATCCACCTCGGCGACCAGGAGCTCGCCGACGCGCGCTGGTTCGGCCGCGAGGACATCGCCGAAGGCAGGATCGGCCTGCCGCCCGCGCAGTCGGTGTCCTTCCGGCTGATCGAGCACTGGTACGACCGCGAGGCGTCGCGGCCGCTGGCCGAGGAGCCGGGCGTGCGGCTCTGGGCCGGGCGGCGCTGAGGGGCGCAGGCATGGACAGCCTCGAAGTCGCGCTCTCGATCGCCACCGGCATCGCGCTGGCCGCGGCGGTGGGCCTGCGCGTCTTCCTGCCGCTGCTCGTGACCGGTCTCGCGATCCGCTTCGCCGGCGTCGCGCCCGCCGCGGGCTTCGAGTGGCTCGGCGAGCCTTGGGCGCTGGCCGCGCTCGGCGTCGCCACCGCGCTCGAGGTCGCCGCCTACTATGCGCCGGGCGTCGACCACCTGCTCGACGCGCTGGCCGCGCCGCTCGCGCTCGCGGCGGGCATCGTCGTGGCGGCGAGCGTGATGACGGACGTGCCGACGTGGCTGCGCTGGCTCGCGGCCGTGGTCGCCGGCGGCGGCGCCACCGCCGCGACCTACTCGCTGTCTTCGCTGCTGCGCGCGAAGAGTGGCGCCGCCACCGGCGGCCTCGGCAACCCGGTGGTGGCCACAGGCGAGTTCGCCGGCGCGCTCGGGCTGGCGCTGCTCGGCCTGCTGCTGCCGATCGTGGCGCTGCTCGCCGTGATCGCGCTCGTCGTCCTCGCCTTGCGGCGCCTGCTGCGTCGCCGGAGGCCGGCCTGATGTGCCTCGTGGTGGTCGCCTTCGACGCGCATCCGCGCTACCGGCTCGTGCTCGCCGCCAACCGCGACGAGTTCCACGACCGCCCCGCCCGGCCGCTCGGCTGGTGGCACGACGCGCCGGGCCTGCTCGCCGGCCGAGACCTCGCCGCCGGCGGCACCTGGCTCGGCGTCGACCGGCGCGGCCGGGTCGCGGTGGTCACCAATTTCCGCGACGCCGCGGCGATGCGCCCCGAGGCGCCCTCGCGAGGCACGCTCATCCCGCGCTTCCTCGCGGGCGAGGCGGCCGCCGCGGATTACGCCGCCGAGGTGGCCGGCGCGAAGCTCTCGGGCTTCAGCCTGCTGCTGTACGACGGCGGCAGCCTCGCCTATGCAGCCAACCAGCCTGCGCCCGGGGCGCGGACGCTCGCGCCGGGCATCTACGGCCTGAGCAACCACGCCCTCGACACGCCCTGGCCGAAGCTCGCGCTGACGCGCGAGCGGTTCGCTGCCGCGATCGCCGCAGAACGCCTGGCGCCCGAGCGCCTGTCGCGGCTCTTGCGCGACCGCCGGCCCGCGCCGGACGAGACGCTGCCGGACACCGGCCTCGGGCTCGAGCGCGAGCGGCTGCTCTCGGCGCCGTTCATCGTGAGCGAGCGCTACGGCACGCGCTGCACCACGGTCGTGCTGGTCGACCGCGACGGCGGCGTCCTGGTCGAGGAGTGCCGTTACGGCCGCGACGGCGAGCCCGAAGGGCGCAGCGCCTTCGGGTTCCTGGCGGAGCCTGCGGCGTGATGCGCGCCACCCGCGCCTGGCCGCTGCTCCTCGCCGCGCTGCTCGCCTCGCGCCTCGCGGCGGCGGCCGAGATCAGCGTCGAGGTCAGCGGCGTCGACGACGCGCTGCGCGACAACGTCCTCGCCTACCTGAGCCTCAAGCGCTTCTCGGGCGCGGCCGACCTCGACCAGGACATGGTGGACCGCCTCGCCCGGCGCGCCGAGCGCGAGGCCGCGCAGGCCCTGCGACCCTTCGGCTACTACGCGCCGCAAGTCAGCGTCGGCACGGAGCCCTTCGGCGGCGGCTGGAAGGCGACGGTCGTCATCGAGCCGGGCGAGCCCGTCGTGCTGGTCGCTGCCGACGTGCAGGTCGTGGGTCCCGGCCGCGAGGAGCGTTTCTTCAGGGAGGTGCTCGGCAAGCCTCCCCTCACGGCCGGGCGCCGGCTCAGCCACTCCGACTACGAGCAGACGAAGGGCGAGTTGCAGCGCGCCGCGGCCGTGCACGGCTACCTCGACGCCGCCTGGCGCGAGGCCGAGCTGGCGGTGGATCCGTCCCGCCTCGAGGCCCGCGCGACGCTGGTGCTCGACACCGGCGAGCGCTACCGCTTCGGGCCGACCACCTTCGAGCAGGACTTCCTCGACCCCGACCTCGTGCAGCGCTACCTGCGCTACCGGGAGGGCGACTGGTACGACGCGACGCTGCTGCTGCGGACGCAGTTCGCGCTCGACGACTCCGAGTACTTCTCGGTCGTGGAGGTGCTGCCGCAGCCGCGCGACCGGGCATCGCGGGTCGTCGCCGTGCGGATCGACGCTCAGGAGAACAGCCGGCACCGCTACCGGGCGGGCGTCGGCTACGCCACTGACACCGAGACGCGCGTGACCCTCGGCTGGACCAACCGGCGCCTCAACCGCCGCGGCCACCGGCTCTCGGCCGGGGCGACCTACGCCAGCATCGAGCAGGGCATCGAGCTCGGCTACACCATTCCCTGGGAGGATCCCGCCCTCGAGAAGCTGGCGTTCACCCTCCAGACCGGCCGCCAGGACCGCGGCGACGTCGAGACCCGCGGCTACTCATTCTTCGCCGGCCTCACCCAGGTGCAGGGCCGCTGGCAGCGGGTGCTGTTCACCAACCTCGACTACACCGACGACCGTTTCCCGGCGCAGACGACCATCGACGCGGCGGCCCGCAAGCAGCGCAGCCTGCTGGTGGCGCCCGGCATCTCCTACGGCCTGCTGCCGCCCGGCTTCATCCGCAGCGACCTCGCCGGCCGCGGCCTCTACGCCGAACTGATCGGCTCCACCGGCGCGCTCGGTTCGGACGCCGACTTCCTGCGCCTGCTGGTGCGCGACGAGCGCCGGCTCGCGCTCGGCGGGCCGTGGAGCCTGATCCTGCGCGGCGAGATCGGCACCAGCGCCGTCGGCGACTTCCAGGAACTGCCGGCGAAGTACCGGTTCTTCGCCGGCGGCGACCGCAGCGTGCGCGGCTACGGCTACGAGGAGCTGTCGCCGAGCGACGCCGACGGCAACCGGATCGGCGGCCGGCACCTGCTCGTCGGCAGCCTCGAGGTCGAGCGCGCGCTGCCGCGCAACTTCGCGATCGCCGCGTTCGTCGACGGCGGCAACGCCTTCAACCGCTTCGGCGACGACCTGCAGTACTCCGCGGGGCTGGGGCTGCGCTACCGCCTGCCCTTCGTCAGCGTCGGCTTCGACGTGGCGCAGTCGCTGTCCGAGCCCGGCCGCTCGCCGCGCCTGCACCTCAACTTCACGCCGATCCTGTGACCCGCGCCCGCCGCATCGCCCTCGTCGTCGCCGTCGCCCTCGCGGCGGCGCTGGCGCTCGCCGGCGGGACCGCCGCCTGGCTCCTGACCACGCAGCAGGGCCTCGACCGATCGATCGCCTTGCTGCAGTCGCTCGAGGCCGTCTCGATCCGCATCGACGGCGCCGAGGGGAGGCTCGCGGGGCCGCTGTCGGTCGGCCGGCTGCAGGTGGAGGCGAGCCGCGTGGCGATCGTGGCGGAGGACGTCCGCGCCGAATACGGCCTCGGCGGGCTGCTGTTCGGCCGGCTGCGGCTCGCGAGCGTCACCGCAGCGGCAGTGCGGGTCGAGATCGGCCCGGAGGATCCCGACCGCCCGCGGCAGCGGCCGCGGTTCCTGCCGCGCTGGTTGGCCGTCGACGTCGGTGCGCTCGACGTCGCGCGCGCCGAGCTGCACCAGGGCGGGCAGCTGCGACTCGCGGCGCGCGACCTGCGCGCGCGCGCGAAGATCACGCATGCGCGCATCCTGCTCGAGCAAGCGCGCATCGACGCGGGGATCTTCACCGTGAACGGCCAGGCGCAGCTTGCCGCGCGGGAGCCGCTCGCGTTGAGCGGCGACGTCGCCTTCACGCTCGGCCCGGGCCGCGAGCTCGCCGGCAGCCTGACGGCGCGCGGCGACCTCGACCGCCTCGGCGTCGAGGCCGAGGTCAGCGCGCCGCTCACCGCGACGCTGAAGGGCACGATCACCGCGATCGGTCCCGACCTCGCATGGCAGGCGCAGGCAGACGTCGCGCGTTTCGCGCTCGAGGACCTCGGCCTCTCGGCGCCTTTTGGTCCGTTCGCGGGCCGCCTCACGGGCTCGGGCTCGGTCGCAACCGCAGCGGTCGACGGCCACCTCGACGGCGACGGCCTGCCAGCGGCAGGCGTGGACCTCGGCGCCGAACTCGGCATCGACGGCCTGCGGATCGCCGTCGAGCGGCTCGGCGTCACCGTGCCTGGCAGCGACGTCGCGCTCGACGCGAGCGGCCGGCTCGACTTCGGCGAGGCGCCGCACCTCGCCTTCGACGCCACCTGGCGCAGCCTGCGCTGGCCGTTCGACGGCGAGGCCGCGGTGGAGAGCCCCAACGGACGACTCGGGATCGCCGGCTGGCGCCAGCTCGCCTACGCGCTCGACGGCGAGGCGAAGCCTCGCGAGCTGCCGCGGATGCGCGTCTCGGCGCAGGGCGCGCTCGACCCGGCCGGCCTCACGCTCGCGGCCGCCGAAGCGGCGGGGCCGCTCGGCCAGCTGCGCGGCTCCGGCTATCTCGGTTTCGGCGAGGCGCGCGCCTGGCAGGCCGAGGCCGCCGTGAGCGCGCTCGACCTCGGCCAGCTGCGGCCGGGGCTCGACAGCCGGCTTGCCTTCGAGTTCGGCGGCTCCGGCGCCAGCGTGGACGGCGGGCTCGCCTTCGCCGGCGCGGTGAGCGGCATCCGCGGCAACCTGCGCGGGCAGCGGGCGCAGGGCGCGGGGCTCTTGCGCTACCGGCCTGGCCGGCTGGAGTTCGCCGACGTCGCCGTCGACCTCGGCCCGATGCGGCTGCGTGCCGACGGCTGGACGGGCGAGGACACGCAGCTGACCGCGGACCTGCGGATCGCCGAGCTGGCCGACTTCGGTCCGCAATACGGCGGCAGCGTCGAGGCACGGCTCGAGGCCCGCTCGCCGCGGGTCGCGACGAGCGGGCGACGCGACCTGCTGCTCGACGTGGCCTTGCGCGGCCGCGGCCTCGCCTTTGGCAACGAGCGGGCCGCGGTGCTGTCCGCGGACGCGGTGATCGACCTGGGCGACCTCGACAGCTCCTGGGCGCGGCTGCGCGCCGCCGGGCTCACGCTCGGCGGGCAGTCGGTCGGCAGCATCCGCGTCTCGCTCGACGGCTACGCGCGGGCCCACCGCTTCGAGTTCCAGGTCGGCGCCGGCGAGCGGGCCGTGGACCTCGAGGGCGAGGGCTCGCTCATCAACGGCGTCTACGGCATCACCGCCTCGGCCATCAGCTCAGCCGGTCCCGGCGTCGAGGCCTGGTCGCTCGAGGCCCCGATGGTCGCGCGCGCCTCGGCGACGGCGGCGACGGTGCAGGAGACCTGCCTCGTTCGCGAAGCCCGGCGGGTGTGCTTCGAGGCTGACTGGCGGCGCGGCGAGCGTTGGTCGGGCTCGCTCAGCACCGAGTCTTTCCCGCTGCAGGCGCTCGACGTCACCCTGCCCGGCCGCCCCGGCTACGAAGGGCTGCTCGACCTCGAGGCACGCTTCGAGGGACGGCCGGACCAGCCCTGGACCGGCAGCGCCGAGCTGCGCCTGCGCGATGCGGAGCTGTCTTACGTCGCCCCCAGCGGCCGGCAGGAGCGGCTGCCGCTCGGGGCCACCGAGATCGCGGTGGCCAGCGAGCCGGGCGCGCACCGCATCAGCCTGACGCTGCGCGACACCGACGTGCTGCGCCTCGACGGCGAGGCGAGCCTCGAGCGCCGGAACGACCTGCAGCTCGGGCAGTCACCGCTCACGGGACGGCTCAGCCTCTCGACCCGCCAGCTCGGCCTGCTGCCGCTGCTCGTGGCGGACATCGACCGCGCCGACGGCCTGCTGAGCGCCGAGCTGTCGCTCGGTGGCGTGGCGGCGGCGCCGGCGCTGTCCGGCACCGTGACGCTCGAGGACGGCGCGCTCGACTTCTACCAGACCAACCTGCGGCTGCGGGAGCTCGCGGCGCGCCTCGAGTTCGTCGACAACCTCGTTCGCGTCAACGCGCGCGGCAACGCCGGCGAGGGCGGCTTCGGGGTGGACGGCATGCTCGGCTGGCAGGGCCGCGAGCTGGCCGGACGGCTCAACTTCAGCGGCTCGCGGCTGCTCGTGGCGAACCTTCCGGAGCTGCGCGTCGAGGCCTCGCCCGCGCTCGTGTTCGAGCTCGACGGGCGGGACGTCGCGGTGAGCGGCACGATCGCCATCCCCTCGGCGAGGATTGAGCCGCGCCAGCTGACCGGGGCGGTCACGGCGAGCGCCGACGAGGTCATCGTCGGCGAGGAGCAGGAGCGCGTCGACGACGGCTACCGGCTGTCCACCGACCTGCGCCTGTCGCTCGGCCGGGACGTGCGCCTCGACGCCTTCGGGCTCGAGGGGCGGCTGCAGGGCGAGGTGCTGCTGACGGTCCGGCCCGACGAGGTGCCGCTCGCTTCCGGCGAGCTCGAGGTCCGCGACGCCAAGTACCGCGCCTACGGCAAGGAGCTCGACGTCGAGCGCGGGCGCCTGCTGTTCGCGGGCGGGCCGGTCGAGGACCCGGGCGTCGACCTGCGCGCCGGCCAGAAGCTGCCGGGCTACGAGGTCGGCGTGCTGGTGCGCGGCCGGCTGCGCAAGCCGGAGCTCACCCTCTACTCCGATCCGTCGCTGCCTCAGTCGCAGGTGGCCTCGCTGCTGCTGGTCGGCCGGACGCTCGACAGCCTGCAAAGCGGCGACCGCGAGGCCATTGGCAGCTCGACCGACCTCGCCGCCCAGGGCGGCGCGCTGCTCGCCGGCCAGCTCGGCCGCTACCTCGGCCTCGACGACGTCGGCCTCGAGTCCGGCGTGGACCGCGACGCCTCGCTGGTGTTCGGCAAGTTCCTCTCGCCGCGCCTGTACGTCGGCTACGGCATCTCGCTGACCGACGCGATCAACACCTTCAAGATCCGCTACACCATAGGGGACCGCTGGGTGATCCGCGGCGAGTCCGGCCGCGAGTCCTCGGCGGACATCGAGTTCACCATCGACCGCTGAGCGCCTGGCCGGGCCCGGCGGGGGCTTGCGCTCGATTGCATATTTATGCAATCATGCCGGGAATTTATGCAGACACGCCCATGACCACCGGACACGAGCACACCGAGACCGCCGCCCGCCGCGAAGCGCTGGTGCAGATCCTGCGCCGCGACGCCGTGCGCCGGCAGGCCGACCTCGTGCGCCTGCTCGAGCGGGCGGGACACGCGGCCACGCAGTCGAGCGTCAGCCGCGACCTGCGCGAGCTGGGCGTCGCCAAGCGCGGCGACCGCTACCTGCTGCCGGACGACCCGGCGCCGGCGTCCGCCGGCTTCGCCGCGGTCGCCGGCTTCGTCCGCGGCATCCGCACCGCCGGCGACTGTCTCACGGTCGTGCGCACCTCGGCGGGTGCGGCGCAGAGCGTGGCGATCGTCCTCGACCGCGCCGGCTGGCCCGAGGTGGTCGGCACGATCTCCGGCGACGACACCATCTTCGTCGCCACCGACGGCGCGGCCGCGCAGCGCGCCGTGCTGTCCCGCCTGCGCGAACACTTCCGAGCCTGAGAACCTCCCGATGACCCACCCGGCAGGGGCGGCCTCGCCCATCCTCCTCGCTTTTTCCGGCGGCCTCGACACCTCCTTCCTGGTGCCCTGGCTCAAGGAGACCTACGGCCGGCCGGTCGTGACGCTGACCGTCGACACCGGCGGCATCGACGCGGCGGCCGCGCAGACGCTCGAGCAGCGCTCGGCCGCGCTCGGCGCCGCCGGCCACGTGCTGGTCGACGCGCGCGCGACCTACTTCCAGCAGGTGCTCAAGTACCTGGTCATGGGCAACGTGCGCCGCGGCCAGCTCTACCCGCTGTGCGTCGGCGCCGAGCGCGCCATCCAGGCACAGACCCTGGCCAGCGAGGCGAAGCGCCTCGGCACCGGCACCGTGGCGCACGGCTGCACGGCCGCCGGCAACGACCAGGTCCGCTTCGAGGTCGCCTTGCGCACGCTGGCGCCCGGGCTCGAGTCCCTCGCGCCGGTCCGCGACCAGGCTTTCAAGCGGCCGGAGCAGCTGAAGTTCCTGCAGGACCGCGGCCTGCCCGTGCCGCCTTTCGGCGCGGCCTACTCCGTGAACCGCGGGCTGTGGGGCGTGACCATCGGCGGCACCGAGACGCTGACCTCGACGGGCAGCATCCCGGAACACGCCTGGGTGCTGTCGGCCGAGGCCTTCACCCGGCCGCGGGCGCCCGAACGGCACAGCGTCGGCTTCGAGCGCGGCGTGCCCTCGGCGGTGGACGGCGAGCGCCTCGACCCGGTCGCGGTGATCGAGCGGCTCGAGGCGCTCGGCGCGCCCTTCGGCATCGGCCGCGGCATCCACCTCGGCGACACCATCATCGGCACCAAGGGACGGGTCGCCTTCGAGGCGCCGGCCGCCGAGATCCTGCTGTCCGCGCACCGCGAGCTCGAGAAGCTCACGCTCACCGCGCGCCAGCAGCGGATCAAGGAGACGCTCGCCGGGCCCTACGGCGACCTGGTGCACGAGGGCCAGAACCTCGACCCGGTCTGCCGCGACATCGAGGCGCTGTTCGCCTCCTCGCAGGCGCGGGTCACCGGCACGGTCGACGTGCTGCTGCGCCCGGGCAGCGTGTTCGTCGAGGGCGTGGACTCGCCGCACTCGCTGATGAAGGCCTCGAAGGGCGTGTACGGCGAGGCGGCCGGCGAGTGGACGCCGCAGGACGCGCTCGGTTTCTCGAGGATGGTCGCGCTGCCCTGCATGTTCTGGGCGCGCGCCGGCGGAGGAGGTGGCTCATGATGCGCACGATCATCGTCGACAAGATCGCCTCGGTGGCGCAGTCCTGCGGGCTGTCGCACGAGCTCAGGGTCTCCACCGACATCCCCTGCGACGAGGGCGTGGTGCTCGCGGTCGAGATCCTGACCAACAAGTCCACCTACAACACCCTCGAGCTGTCCAGCGGGCGCATGGCCAAGGTCGCCCGCGGCGACATCGTGGTCGGCGCGCTCGGCCACCGCCGCGCGCTGTTCGGTTACTCGGGCCACCTGCCGGCCGCGCTCAAGCCGGGCGACGTCATCCAGATGCTCAACATCGGCGGCGTGCTCGGCATCTGCGACTCGGCCAACCCGGAGAAGGGCCGGCCCTTCGACTGCAAGGTGCTCGGCGTGGTGCTGCGCTTCCCGTTCCTGGGCGAGCGCATCGGCGTGCCCGCGCGGGTGGGACTGCGCAAGCTCGAGCAGGACGCGCCGCTCGACACCCGCAGCGTGCCGGTGGTGGCGCTCGCCGGAACCTGCATGGAGGCCGGCAAGACCGCGGCCGCCTGCGCCATCGTCGCCCGCATGCGCCACCGCGGCCTGACGGTGGACGTCTTCAAGGCGACCGGCGTCTCGCTGCGCCGCGACATCCTCGCCATGGAGGACTCCGGGGCGCGCCGCTCGATGATCTTCACCGACCTCGGCATCGTCACCACCACCGCCGCCTCGGGCCCGGCGCTGACCCGGACCATGCTCACCGAGATGGCCGCCGGCAAGCCCGACGTCATCGTCTTCGAGCTCGGCGACGGCATCCTCGGCGCCTACGGGGTCGAGTCGATCCTGGCCGCCGAGGACATCCGCAAGTCGCTCACCGCGGTCGTGCTCTCCGCCAACGATCCGGTCGCGGCCTGGGGCGGCGTCAAGCTGCTGCGCGAGCGCTTCGGGATCGAGCCGGCGGTGGTGACGGGCCCGGCCACCGACAACGCGGTCGGCGTCGAGATCATTCGCGACCAGATGGGCGTGCCGGCCTTCAACGCGATGACCTCGGGCGCCGACCTCGGCGACTGCCTGATCGCCGCGACCGGGCTCGAGGCCGCCGCGCGCAGCGTGGAGCCGGCGTCGTGAGCGGGCGCATCCCGGCCGTCGTGCTCGGCGGCACCGGCTACGTCGCCGGCGAGCTGCTGCGCCTGCTGGCCGGCCACCCGCGGCTCTCGATCGCCGCCGTGGCCTCCGACAGCCAGCCGGGCGCGCCAGTCGCGGCCGCCTTCCCGCACCTCGGCCCGGTGCTCGGCGACCTGCGCTTCTGCTCGCAGGAGCAGGTGCAGGCGACCGTCGCCGCCGCGCCGCAGACCGCGGTGCTCGCCGCCGCGCCGCACGGCGTCTCCGCGCAGCTGATCGACGCGCTGCTCGCCCACGCCGAGGCCGCCGGCGCGCGCCCGGTGGTGGTGGACATCTCGGCGGACTACCGCTTCGCCGACCTCGACGCCTACGCGCGCGTCTACAAGCATCCGCACGGCGCGCCGCGGCGCGCGGCCGAGTTCACCTGCGCGGTGCCGGAGCACCTTGCCGCGTCACCGACGCCGCACGTCGCCCACCCGGGCTGCTTCAGCACCGCCACGCTGCTCGCGGTGGTGCCGCTCCTGAAGCTGGGACTGATCGAGCCGGAGGTGTTCGTCGCGGCGATCACCGGCAGCACCGGCTCGGGCCGCACGCCGACCGCCGGCACGCACCACCCGCAGCGGCAATCGGACCTCTACGCCTACGGCGCGCTGGCGCATCGCCACGCGCCGGAGATCCAGGCGCTGGCGCGCGCCGCCTCCGGCGTCGACGCGCACGTCGCCTTCGTGCCGCATTCGGGCTCCTTCGCGCGCGGCATCCACGCCACGGTGCAGGCGCGACTCGCCACGCCGATGTCGGGGGAGGATGTGCGCGCGGCGCTCGCCGGCTTCTACGCGCATTCGCCTTTCGTCCGGGTCGTGGACGCGCCGCCGCGCCTGAAGGACGTGGTGACCAGCAACCATGCCCAGCTCTCGGCGGCCTGCGACGGCAGGAGCGTCGCCGTGATGTCGGTGCTGGACAACCTGGTCAAGGGCGCGGCCGGCGGCGCGCTGCAGTGGATGAACCGCCTGCTCGGCTTCGACGAGGCGGCGGGACTGGCCGCCCCGGCGCCCGGCTGGACCTGAAGGAGCCGCGCATGCCGACCCAAGCCGCCGGGCAGTCCACCGAACCGCAGGCGCGCGACTGCCTCGCGAAGGTGTTCGCGCAGTACCCGATCGAGGTCAGCGGCGCGCGCGACGTCTGGCTGCACACGCCCGACGGCCGGCGCATCCTCGACCTCTACGGCGGCCACGCGGTGGCCGCGCTCGGCTACGGCCATCCCGGCTGGCTCGCGGCGCTCGAGCGCCAGGCGGGCGAGGTGGCCTTCCAGAGCAACGCCGTGCCGATGGAGGTGCGCAGCCGCGCCGCGCGCAAGCTGGTCGAGTTCTCGGCGCTGCCGCTCGACACCGTGTTCTTCGTCAACAGCGGCGCCGAGGCGAACGAGAACGCGCTGCGCACCGCCTGCCGGATCACCGGCCGCGGGCAGGTCGTCGCCGTCGAGGGGGCCTTCCACGGCCGCACCGCCGCGGCGGCCGCGGTGACCCACGGCTCGGCGGGCTGGTACGGCTTCCCGCGCACGCCCTTCGACGTGACCTTCGTGCCGCGCCGCGACGCCGCGGCGCTCGAGTCCGCGATCACCCCGCGCACCGCGGCGGTCATCGTCGAGCCGGTGCAGGGCGTGGGCGGGGCCTTCGACATGGGCGCCGAGTACCTCGCGGCGCTGCGCCGCCGCTGCGACGAGACCTGCGCGCAGCTGATCTTCGACGAGGTTCAGTGCGGCGTCGGCCGCACCGGCCACCCGTTCGCGGCGAACCTGTACGGCGTGGTGCCGGACATGCTCACCACGGCCAAGGCGCTCGGCGCCGGCTTCCCGGTCGGCGCCCTGCTCATGGCGCCGCACGTCGCCGCGCACCTGAAGCCGAACGATCTCGGCACCACTTTCGGCGGCGGGCCGCTGGCCTGCGCGGTCGTCGAGGCCGTGATCGACGCGATCAGCGGCGAGGGCCTGCTCGAGAACGTCCGGCGCGTCTCGGCGCGGCTGCGCGAGCGCTGCCGGGTCGGGCCGGTCACCGGCTTCCAGGGCGAAGGCTTCCTGCTCGGCCTGCGCACGCGGGTGCCCGCCAGGCAGGTGCAGTCGGCGCTGCTCGAGCGCGACATCCTCGCCGGCACCAGCGCCGACCCCCACATCCTGCGGCTGCTGCCGCCCTTCACCCTCGCCGACGACCACGTCGACCTGCTCGCCGCGGCGCTCGCGGAGCTCCCCGCATGAAATCCTTCCTCGACCTGGCCCAGCTGTCCCGCGACGAGGTCGTGGACCTCCTGGCGCTCGCGCAGCGCCTGCAGGACCACCCCGAGCCGCGCGCGCTGGAGGGCCGGATGCTGGGGCTGCTGTTCCTCAATCCCTCGCTGCGCACCCTCTCCTCCTTCCAGGCCGGCATGGCGCGCCTCGGCGGCCGCTCGTTCGTCGTCACGCCCGGCTCGGGCACCTGGAAGCTCGAGACCCGCCGCGGCGTGCGGATGGACGGCGACGCGGCCGAGCACATCCGCGAAGGCATCCCGGTGCTCGCCTCCTACTGCGACGCGCTCGGCATCCGCGCGTTCGCCGACGGGCACGATCTCGCCGCGGACCTCGCCGAGGAGACCTTCGGCGCGATGGCGGCGCTGTGCGACAAGCCGCTCATCAACCTCGAGTCGGCGATGAACCACCCCTGCCAGGCGCTCGCCGACTGGAAGACGCTCGACGACCTCGCGGTGCCGCGGCGCGGCCGCTTCGTGCTGTCCTGGGTGAACCACCCGCGGGCGCTGCCGCTCGCCGTGCCGGCGGCCACGCTGCACATGGCGGCGATGCGCGGCATGGAGGTCGTCGTGCTGCGCCCGGACGGCTTCGCGCTGCCCGGCACGGTGATGGACAAGGCGCGGCGGGCGGCCGCCGCGGCGGGCGGCTCGATCACCGAGACGGACGACCGCGCCGCGGCGCTCGCCGGGGCGCAGGTGGTCTACGCCAAGGAATGGGGCTCGCCGCGCCACTACGGCGACGCCGAGGCCGACGCCGCGCTGCGGCGCAAGCTCGCCGACTGGACGGTCCGCGAGGCCTGGTTCGAGGGAGCCGCCGACGGCTGCAGGTTCATGCATTGCCTGCCCGTGCGTCGCAACGTCGCCGTCGCGGACGAGGTGCTCGACGGCCCGCGCAGCGCAGTGCTGCGCGAGGCCCACAACCGGATGGTGGTGCAGATGGCCGTGCTGCACCGCCTGCTGGCCCGCTGATTCCCCTCCCGCCCAAGACAGAGGAAGGAAGACCACGATGGTGACCCACCGCAGCGACCCCTCCGCGATCGTGCGCGCCCTGCGCGGCGCCGCGCCCTACGTCCGCCTCTACAAGGGCAAGGTGTTCGTCATCAAGGCCGGCGGCGCGGTGTTCTCCGACCCGGTCGGGACGCACTCGCTGATCCAGCAGATCGGCATCCTGCACAACCTCGGCATCCGGGTCGTGCTGGTGCACGGCGGCGGCCCGCAGCTCGACCAGATGCAGCGCTCGCTCGGCATCGAGCCGCGCATGGTCAAGGGCCGCCGGGTCACCGACGCGAAGAGCATCGACGTCACCACCATGGTGCTGAACGGCCTGCTCAACACGCGCATCCTCGCGATCTGCCGCCAGCTCGGCGTCGACGCGATCGGCATGTCCGGCGTCGACGCCGGCCTCGTGCGCGCGCGGCGACGGCCGCCGGTCGAGGTGGACGGCGAGGCGGTCGACTACGGCTTCGTGGGCGACGTCGTCTCGGTCGACCCGAGCGTGATCACCCGCCAGCTCGATGCCGGGCTGATGCCGGTGGTGAGCCCGCTGTCCGCGGACGACGACGGCAGCATCCTCAACATCAACGCCGACACCGTCGCGGCCCGGCTCGGCGCGGCGCTCGGCGCGGAGAAGCTGATCCTGTGCACCGGCGCGGCCGGCATCCTCGAGGACGTCAACGACCCGGGCTCGCTCGTCTCCTACACGGACATCGAGGGCCTGAAGCGCCTCGAGGGCGCGGGCAGCTTCGCCGACGGCATGCTGCCGAAGGCCAACGCGATCGAGGGCGCGATCCGCGGCGGCGTGCGGCGCGTGCACGTGATCTCCTACAAGGCGCCGGACAGCGTCCTGGCCGAGGTCTTCACCAACGAGGGCACCGGCACCCTGATCGTCGAGGACATCGGCGCGCTGACCCCGGCCGAGCAGAATCCCACGGGGATGGGCCCGTGACACGGCTCTGGGACAAGGGCGCGCCGCTCGACGCGCGGGTGCTCGCCTACACCGCCGGCGAGGACCACGCGCTCGACGACCGGCTCGTGCGCTACGACGTGGAGGGCTCGATCGCCCACGCGCAGACCCTGAACGCGGCGGGACTGCTCGGCGACGCCGACCTGGCGGCGCTCACCGCCGCGCTGCGCGAGATCGGCGCGGCGCACGCGCGGGGCGAGTGGCGGGTGACGCTCGAGCAGGAGGACGGCCAGACCGCGATCGAGTCCATGCTGACCCAGCGCCTGGGCGCGACGGGCGCCCGGATCCACCTCGGCCGCTCGCGCAACGACCAGGTGCTCACCGCGCTCAGGCTCTACCTGCGCGACGCGGTCGAGCAGCTGCGCACCGGCGCGGAGGGCGTCGCCGATGCGCTCGAGGCGCTCGCCGCCGGCCAGGGCGACGTCGCGCTGCCGGGCTACACGCACCTGCAGCAGGCGATGCCGAGCTCGGTGGCGCTGTGGGCGCGCGGCTTCGCCGCAGAGCTTCGCGACGACGCCGAGGGCCTGCGCCACGCCCACCGGCGCATCGGCAAGCTGCCGCTCGGCTCGGCCGCGGGCTACGGCACGCCCGGCTTGCCGCTGTCTCGCGCCGTCGCGCGCGAGCGGCTGGGCTTCGCCGAGGTGCAGGAGCCGGTGACGGCCGTGCAGCTGTCGCGCGGCAAGGCCGAGTCGCAGGTGCTGTTCGAGGTCACGCTGCTGATGCAGGACATGGGCCGGCTCGCCGCCGACCTGATCCTGTTCTACACGCAGGAATTCGCCTACGTCTCGCTGCCGGAGGCCTTCACCACCGGCTCGTCGATCATGCCGCAGAAGCGCAACCCGGACGTGTTCGAGCTGGTCCGCGGCCGCTCGGCGACCGCGCTCGCCTGCCTGGTCGAGGCGCTCGGCGTGTTCTCGCGGCTGCCCTCCGGCTATCACCGCGACCTGCAGCTGATCAAGGCACCGCTGTTCCGCGGCATCGACCTCTGCCTGCAGACGCTCGACATCCTGCCGGCGGCGCTCGCCGGCCTGCGCTTCCGGCCGGAGAACATCCGGCTCGACCCGTCGATCCACGCCACCGAGCAGGCCTACCGGCTGGTGCTCGAGGAAGGCATCCCGTTCCGCGAGGCCTACCTGCGCGTCGCGCGCTCGCTCGGCCGTGGCTGACGCGTCCCTGCTGCCGGTCGACCTGCGCTCCGACACGGTCACCAAGCCGACGGCCGCGATGCGGGCGGCGATGGCCGCGGCCGAGGTCGGCGACGACCAGTACGGCGAGGATCCCACCGTCAACCGGCTGCAGCAGCAGGTGGCGGAGCTGCTCGGCAAGGAGGCGGCCCTGTGGCTGCCGACCGGCACGATGGCGAACCAGGCAGCCCTGCGGCTGCTGACGCGGCCGGGCGACGACGTCATCGTCAGCCGCGAGGCGCACGCGGTCTGGCACGAGGCCGGCGCCTCCGGCCGCAACGCCGGCGTGCAGTTCACGGAGCTCGGCGAGCGCGGCACGTTCACGGCCGAGGCGTTCCGCGCCGCCTGCAAGCCGCAGAACCATTTCCTCTATCCCGGCACGACGCTGGTCGAGATCGAGAACACGCACAACCGCGCCGGCGGCGTCGTGTTCCCGCAGCAGGAGCTCGGGCGCATCTGCGCGGCGGCGCGCGAGCTCTCGGTGGCGAGCTTCCTCGACGGCGCTCGCCTCTGGAACGCGGCCGTGGCCACCGGGCTCGCGCCGGCGGCGATCGCCGCGCCCTTCGACCTGGTTTCGGTCGCGCTGTCGAAGGGCCTCGGCGCGCCCGCGGGCTCGCTGCTCGCCGGGCCGCGGGACCTCGTCACGCGTGCGATCCGAGAGCGGCGCATGCTCGGCGGCGCGATGCGCCAGGCGGGCATCCTCGCCGCCGCCGGACTCCACGCGCTCGAGCACCACCAGGCCCGCCTCGAGGAAGACCACGCGAACGCGCGCCTGCTGGCCGAGGCGCTGGCGAAGTTCGACCACGTCGTCCTCGAACCCGCGGCGGTGCAGACCAACATCGTGATGTTCGAGCTCGCGCCGGGGGCGCCCGACTCCACCACGCTCGTGAGCTGGGCGCGAGAGCACGGGGTGCTGCTCAACGCATTCGGCCCGCGCCTCGTGCGGGCGGTCACCCACCTCGACGTCTCGGCGGCGCAGTGCGCGCAGGCCGCGCGGGTCGTCGGTTCGATCGCGGAGGGCCGCCGGCCCTGAATTGACCGGCCGGCCCGGCGGCGTCGTATAGTGGCGGCGATCCTGCCCGACGGAAATGCCGCCATGGACCGCAAGACGCTCGCGCTGATGGTCATGCTGTTCCCCGCCGCAGCCTTCGCCGGCGACCCGCCGGCGGCCGCGGCCGAGGCGGCGGCCGACCCCGACGACGCGGTCGTCTGCCGCAGCGAGCGCAACGCCGGCACGCGGTTCGAGAAGAAGACCTGTCGGACGAAGTCCGAATGGGCGCGGATCGCGAAGGCGGCCGAAGAGGATTTCGGCAAGGCCCGCAACCGCCCGGTGACCTGCCCCGACTGTCGTGACTGACGAGGAGCCCTGCCGCCCATGCAGCCGCGTAGCCTGGCGGGCCGCGCCGCCGCCCTGATGACCGTCGCCGCGCTGTCGCTCGGCGCCGGCGGCGCCGACGCCTCGAGCAAGACCATGAAGCCGCCGCTGCACGCCAAGCAGTGGCTCGCCATCACCGGCAAGCCGCTCGGGGCGACCGCCGGCGCCATGGTCTTCCAGAGGGGCGGCAACGCCGTCGACGCGGCCTGCGCCATGATCGCGGCAACCGCGACGATGTGGGACGTGCTGCACTGGGGCGGCGAGACCCAGGCGCTCATATACAACCCGCACACCCGCGAGGTGATCGGGGTCAACGCGCTCGGCGTCGCGCCGGCGGGCGCCACGGTCGAATTCTTCCGCGCGCAGGGCCTTCGCTACCCGCCCGAGCATGGTCCGCAGGCCGCGGTGACGCCGGGCACTCCGGGCGGCATCCTGCTGATGCTCGCCGAGTACGGCCGGCTCTCCCTCGCCGAGGTGCTGGCGCCGGCGATCGACCTCGCGGACGGCTACCCGATCGAGCAGGAGACCGCGTCCCTCATCGAGCGCCACGCCGAGCGCCTGCGCCAATGGCCGGACACGCGGCGCGTGATGCTCCCGAACGACGGCGAGCCGCCCCAGGCCGGCCAGATCTTCCGCCAGCCGGAGCTCGCCGCGACGCTGCGCAAGCTGGTCGCGGCCGAACAGGCGGCGCTCGAGGCAGGCGCAGACCGCAAGGCAGCGATCATGGCCGCCTACGAGCGCTTCTACCGCGGCGACATTGCCGCCGAGATCGCGCGCGCGACCCGCGCGGCCGGCGGGCTGATCTCGGAGCAGGACCTGGCAGGCTGGCGGCCGCGCTTCGAGGCGCCGGTGAAGGTCGACTACAAGGGCATCGACGTCTACAAGCTGACCACCTGGACCCAGGGCCCGGTCATGCTGCAGGCGCTCAACATCCTCGAGAACTTCGACCTCGAGTCGATGGGCTACAACAGCCCACGCTACATCCACACCCTCTACCAGGCGATGAGCCTGGCCTTCGCCGACCGCGATTTCTACTACGGCGATCCCGACTTCCCGCCGGAGGAGCCCGTCGCCGGCCTGCTGTCGAAGGACTATGCGCGGCTGCGCGCCAGGCTGATCGGCTTCGAGAAGAACGATCCCGAGATCGGCCCCGGCGATCCCTATCCCTTCCAGGGCGGCGTCAATCCGTTCGCGCGCGAGCTCGCCGGCTGGGCGGCGACGGCGAACGTCAGGCAGGACGAGGCGATCCGGCCGAGCTTCCAGCCGAGCTCGGGCACCACCAGCGTCGTGGCCGCGGATCGCGAGGGCTGGGTCGTGTCCGTCACGCCGAGCGGCGGCTGGATCCCGGGCTTCGTGGCCGGAAGCACCGGCATCGGCCTGTCGCAGCGCATGCAGAGCTTCGTGCTCGACCCGGCGGAGAATCCCTACAACGTGCTCGCGCCCGGCAAGCGTCCGCGCGTCACGCTCACGCCCGCGATGGCGCTCAGGGACGGCAAGCCGTTGCTCGCCTCGGCGGTGCAGGGTGGCGACGGACAGGACCAGAACCTGCTGCAGCTGTTCCTCAACGTGGTCGAGTTCGGCATGACCGTGCAGCAGGCGGCCGAGGCGCCGAACATCAACAGCTTCCAGCTGCGCGACAGCTTCGACCAGCACGAGATCCAGCCCGGGCGGATGCTGGTGAGCGAGTCGACGCCGCCCGGGGTCCGGGCCGAGCTGGAGAAGATGGGCTACAGCCTCGTCATCCGGCCGATCACCTCCGGGCCGCTCAACGCCATCTGGTTCGACCACGCCCACGGCACGATGTGGGGCGGCTCGAGCCACCACGGCGAGGACTACGGCATCGGCTGGTAGCCGCGCCGCGCGGGGCGGTCAGCCCGCCGGCGCGGCCACGAAGTCGACGACCTCCGAGACCACCGCGGCGTCCGCGAGGATCCGGTTGTGGCCCAGGCCGTCGGTGATCAGGAGCCGTGCGCCGGGCCAGGCCCTGGCGATGCGCTGCGCGTCGGCGAAGGGCACCTGGCGGTCGGCGAGGTCGTGGACGATCAGGCCGGGCAGCGTGATGCGTCCGGCCATGCGGGCGACGTCGAGTTCGTGCGCCGGCCGGCCGACAACGCGCTCGACGCCGCGCACGAAGCGCTCGCCGGCCGCCTTCGGCAGCGCGAAGGCGCTGGCAAAGCGGCCGAGCACGTCGGTCATGCGCGCGGCGCCCGCGATGGCCACGACGCGTCCCGCCGACAGGCCCTCGCCCACCGCCAGCACCGCGGCGCCCGCGCCCATCGAGTGGCCGACGACGGCGTGCACGCCGCGCAGCTCGGCAGCGGCTTCGTGCAGCGCCTCGGCGAAGCTCGCCGGGTGCGCGTGGCCGAAGCGCGTCCGGCCGTGCGCGGGCCCTTCGAGCGCGATGGCCTGGTAGCCGCGTCCGGCGAGGGCGCGAGCGATCGCGTGGAACTGCGCCGGCCGCCCGCCCCAGCCGTGCAGCAGCAGCACCGGCGGGCCCTCCGCGCCCCAGCGCAGGCCGGCGAGGCCGAAGCGGAACGTCACCGGTACGGCGTCGGCCGCCGCCTCCCGGTCGGCCGGGCGCGACGACCGCGGCAGGCTGGGGCGCAGCAGGTGGCGGCGGGCGACGCTGGCGGCGAAGGCCGGCGCGAAGGTCCCGAGGAAGCGGCTGGTGGCGCGAAGCGCTGCTGGCGAGTTCATGTCTGTCTCCGGCGGTTCAGCGGACGGCGCTGCGCGCTGAAACGAGCAGCTCGTCGGACAACGGTGTGTTCCCGAGGGCGCGGGCGATCGAGAAGGCGCCGATCATCAGCGCGAGGTCGGCCAGGGCGCGACTGCGCGCCTCGGCGGGGTCTTCGTCGGGCCCGCTCATCTCGGCCACGAAGCCCTCGAGGTGTGCGGCCAGGAGCTCGCGAAAGCCAGGCTCCGCATGCGCCAGCTCACCGAGGACCGCGGGCAGAGGGCAGCATTCGCGCTCTGCATCGCGATGGCGGCGCGAGAGATAGGCGCGGGCCGCCTGCGCCCGCCACTCGGGACCGGGCGGCGCCGTCACGACCCCGCGCATCAGCGCGCGCTGCGCCTCGAGGACCTCCCCGAGCGCCTCTAGCATCAGCGCCTGCTTGGAGTCGAAGTGGGCGTAGAAGCCGCCGACCGTCAGGCCGGCCTGCGACATCACCTCGCCCACCGACGGGTCGCCGAGGCCGCGCAGCCGCAGCGCCTGCGCGGCGGAGTCGAGGATGCGCTGGCGGGTCTCGGCCTTGCGGGTGTCGCGAGTATCGGCGTTCATATGATGGCTATCATATTACTATTATAATATTTGTCAACGGCCGCCTGCAGGCACGCTGCCGGCGTCGGTCAGGCGGCGGGGAGGCGCCCGTCCGGACGCCGCTGGACCTCGATGGACACGTGCGCGAGCCCCGCGGCCGCCGGCAGGCGCGCGCGGTAGTCGTCGGCGCTCGCCGGCTCGCGCGCGACCACGGTCAGCACGACCGCGAACAGTCCCGGCCCGATCGACCACAGGTGCAGGTCGGCGACCTCGCTGTCGCCGTCGCGCTCGATCGCCGCCCGCAGCTGCCCGCGCAGCCGCGCCGGCCCCTGCCGGTCGAGCAGCACCGCGCTCGTCGTGGCGAGCAGGCCGACCGACCAGCGCGTGATCAGCGCGGCACCCACGAGGCCCATCGCCGGATCCAGCCACCCGGCCCCGAGGAACTTGCCGGCGAGCAGCGCCGCAATGGCGAGCACCGAGGTCGCGGCGTCGGCGATCACGTGCAGGTAGGCGGCGCGCAGGTTGTGGTCGTGGTGGTCGTGGTGGCCGTGACCGCCGTGGTCGGCGTCGTGCCCGTGGCCGTGCTCGTCGTGGCGCAGGATCAGCGCGCTCACGCCGTTCACGGCGAGCCCCAGCACGGCAACCAGGATCGCCTGGTCGAAGGCGATCGGCACGGGCTCGAGGAAGCGCTGCGTGCTCTCCCAGGCCATCAGCAGCGCGAACACCGCGAGCAGCACCGCGCCCGTGAAGCCGCCGAGCGCATTGACCTTGCCGGTCCCGAAGCTGAACTCGGCGTTGCGCGCGTGGCGTCGCGCATAGGCGTAGGCGAAGGCGCTGATGCCGAGCGCCGCCGTGTGCGAGGCCATGTGCAGGCCGTCGGCCAGCAGGGCCATGGAGCCGTAGGCCAGGCCCGCGGCGATCTCGATGACCATGGTCGCGCCGGTGATGGCGATGACCGCGAGCGTGCGCCGCTCGCCCGCGCGCACCTCGTCCTGCCCGAATCGGTGGTCGTGCCGCCAGCCGTGATGCGCGCCGCCCGTCACTGCGCCGGCGGGACGAAGGCGACGTAGACGCGCTTGTTGCGCCGGCCCTTGCTTTCGACCTTGGTCACCTGCACCGGGCCGATCTCGCCGGTGGCCGCGACGTGGGTGCCGCCGCAGGGCTGCAGGTCCACGCCCGGGATGTCGAGCAGCCGGATCCGGCCGGCGCCGCGCGGCGGCTGCACGGACATGGTCCGGACCAGCTCCGGCTGCCGGTCGAGCTCGGCCTCGTCCACCCAGCGCGGCTCGACCGGGTGGTTGGCCGCGATCAGGGCGTTCAGCGCGGCGCTGACCTGCTCCTTGTCGACCTCCTCCTGCATGTCGAAGTCGAGCCGGCCCTTGTCCGCGCCGACCTGCCCGCCGGTCACGCCGAAGCGCAGCACCGAGCCAAGGAGGTGCAGGCAGGTGTGCATGCGCATGTGCGCGTGGCGGCGCGCCCAGTCGAGGTCGGCGTTGACGACCTCGCCCGGCGCGGGCGGCGCGCTGCCGGGGGCGAGCACGTGCAGGATGCGCCCGCCCTCGCCCTTGCGGGCGTCGGTCACGGTCCATTGCCGCCCGTACTTGCCGCGCAACAGGCCGCTGTCGCCCGGCTGGCCGCCGCCGAGCGGATAGAAGACGGTCCGGTCGAGCACGACGCCCTCCGGCAGGACCTCGAGCACGGCGGCCTCGCAGTGCTGCAGGTAGGCGTTGCGGTTGAACAGCGCTTCGGTGATCGGGTTCATCGTGGCCCTGCCGGATGCCAGCACGGAAGTTAAGCCGCAACGCGGCGCGGCGTCCACTCGGCCAGCGCCTCGGGGGCTACAATCCGGTTTCCCGCCGCCCCGACGGAACGAGCGATGACCCAGATCCGCGAAGCCGACTTCGTGCAGAGCGTCGCCGACGCGCTGCAGTTCATTTCCTACTACCACCCGGCCGACTACATCGCGCACCTCGCCCGCGCGTACGAGCGCGAGCAGTCGCCCGCCGCGAAGGATGCGATCGCGCAGATCCTCACCAACTCGCGCATGTGCGCCGAGGGCCGGCGGCCGATCTGCCAGGACACGGGCATCGTCAACGTGTTCGTGAAGGTCGGCATGGACGTGCGCTTCGAGGCGAATTCGAGCCTCGCGGCGATGGTCGACGCGGGCGTGCGCCGCGCCTACCTGCACCCGGACAACACGCTGCGCGCCTCGGTCGTGGCCGACCCGCTGTTCGCGAGGAAGAACACGAAGGACAACACGCCGGCCGTGGTGCACGTCGAGCTGGTGCCCGGCTCGACCGTCGAGGTGACCGTCGCCGCCAAGGGCGGCGGATCGGAGAACAAGTCGAAGTTCGTGATGCTCAATCCGTCGGACTCGCTGGTGGACTGGGTGCTGAAGACCGTGCCGACGATGGGCGCCGGCTGGTGCCCGCCGGGGATGCTCGGCATCGGCATCGGCGGCACCGCCGAGAAGGCCATGCTGATGGCGAAGGAGTCGCTGATGGAGCCGATCGACATGCACGAGCTGCTCGAGCGCGGACCGTCGGGCCCGCTCGAGGAGCTGCGCGTCGAGCTCTACGAGAAGGTCAACGCGCTCGGCATCGGCGCGCAGGGCCTGGGTGGACTCACCACGGTGCTCGACGTGAAGATCGCCACGTTCGCGACCCATGCCGCCTCGAAGCCGGTGGCGATGATCCCCAACTGCGCGGCCACGCGCCACGCGCACTTCGTGCTCGACGGCTCGGGGCCGGCGGTGCTGGAGCCGCCGTCGCTCGACCTGTGGCCGAAGGTCGGCTGGACGCCCGGCGGCGACGCGCGACGCGTCCACCTCGACGCGCTGACGCCGGCCGAGGTCGCGAGCTGGAAACCCGGCGAGACGCTGCTGCTTTCGGGGAAGATGCTCACCGGACGCGATGCCGCGCACAAGAAGATCGCGGACCTGTTCGCCTCCGGCCAGGGGCTGCCGGCCGGGGTCGACCTGCGCAACAAGGTGATCTACTACGTCGGGCCCGTGGACCCGGTGCGCGACGAGGTGGTGGGCCCGGCGGGCCCGACGACCGCCACGCGCATGGACAAGTTCACGGAGATGATGCTCGAGAAGACCGGGCTCATCGCCATGGTCGGGAAGGCCGAGCGCGGGCCGGTCGCCATCGAGGCGATCCGCAAGCACAGGGCGGCCTATCTCATGGCGGTCGGCGGCGCGGCCTACCTCGTCTCGAAGGCCATCCGCGCGGCGCGGGTCGTCGCCTTCCCGGAACTCGGCATGGAGGCGATCTACGAATTCGAGGTGAAGGACATGCCGGTCACCGTCGCCGTCGACGCGAACGGCACGTCCGTCCACCAGACCGGCCCGGCGGAATGGGCGGGGCGGATCCACGACCTCAAGATCCCGGTGCGGGTCGCCTGAACGCATGCGCCCCGGCGCCAAGCCCGCCGTCGTCTACACCACCGGCCTCGGTGCGATCTGCCCGGGCTGCCGCCGGCCGGTCAAGGACTGCGCCTGCAAGGACGCCCGCGGCAAGCCGGCGCGCGACGGCGTGGTGCGCGTCTCGCGCGAGACCGCCGGCCGCAAGGGCAAGGGGGTTTCCGTCATCACCGGCCTGCCGCTCACGCCCGCGGAACTCGAGGCGCTCGCAGGCGAGCTCAAGCGCCGCTGCGGCAGCGGCGGCACCGCGAGCGAAGGGCGTATCGAGATCCAGGGCGACCACC
Source organism: uncultured Steroidobacteraceae bacterium (assembly GCA_964406445.1). Lineage (GTDB taxonomy): Bacteria > Pseudomonadota > Gammaproteobacteria > Steroidobacterales > Steroidobacteraceae > SG8-30. Next base: position 69,369 of record CAYORU010000004.1, on the reverse strand, counting down.
GCGACGCGCTGGTCGCCGAACTCGCGAAGCGCGGCTACACCGTGAAGCGCGCCGGCGGCTGAGGACAGCGGCGGGCGCGTGTGCGCTAGAAGCCCACGCCCTTCTGCACTTCGCGCTGCCGCTCGCTGCGCAGGCCTTGCAGTCCGCGATCGGTCAGGATCTGGGCGTAGCTGCACTCGCTGGTGTCGAAGCCGACGCAGTTGACCGTCGCGGTGACGTCGTTCGCGCGGAAGCGGTAGCGTTCGCCGATCCACGTGCCGCCCTGGTCGTTCTTCATGGGCACGGGCTCGTACTCGGGCTTGCCGTAGCGGCTCTCGAAGGCCGCGAGCACCGCCTGCTTGTCCCGCGGAGGGAAGCCGATCCCCTCGAGACGGCCCTCGACGAGCCAGGCCTTCAGGCTTGCGCCGACGAACCCCGGCTGGTCGGCGTCCGAGAACTGGATCACCGCGAAGCCGTCGGCGGACAGCGCGTCGGACTGTGACGGGCTATAGAGCCTCTCGGCTTCCAGCTCGATGTCGTAGTTCCCGGCGAAGCGACCCATGCGCCGCACAGGGGCGAGACAGGTCTCCGTCGTGTGGAAGCCCGTGGCGAACCAGCCGTCCTTCGGCCGGCAGGCCGGCAGCTGCGGGACGATCGGGGCGCCGAGCGACAGTCCGAAGGCCTGCTTCTCCGGCGGCCCGACGGGCGCCGGACGCAGACCCGCCGGCGCCGGTGCCCCGGCCATCCGGCGCGCGCGTTCGGCCTCCTCGTCGAGCACGCCGCCGGCCGCCCGCACTGCGACACGCGCGGCGGTCCACTGCTCGAACGCCGCCTTCCACTCGGGCTCGACCCGCTGGCGCTCGGCCATGACGCTGTCCGACTCCGACCGCGTGAACACGCCCGTCACCGGCAGGCCGACCATGGCCTGCCATCGGGAGACGACCAGGTCCCAGTCGGTGCAGCCCGGCTTGGCGCCCTGGAACGCGTAGTTGATCTCGCCCCAGCGGCGCAGCACGTTCGCCATGTGGTGGGCCTGCTGGTCGGTCCGCGTCAGGTCTTCAGGCCGCTTGCGAAGCGAACTGCCCTCCTTGCAGGCCTGCGCCGTCCCGGCATCGGCCGGCTTGCGGAAGAACTCGGCGGGGTGTGGCATCGGCCCCGGGTCCGAGGGGGGTGCCGTGGCGGGCTGCGCAGGCAACGGCGCGGTCCATGCGGCGAGGACGCCGGCGCACAGCAGGACGACGGGCGACGACCCAGTGTGGATGCGCAAGATGAACCCTCCCTGGCCAAGGCCCCGGCGGTCGCGCTCGCCTCGACGAGACGCGCCCGGGCGCGAGGATCATGGCGCGGCTGCCCGCCGGCCGGCAAGGGCCCCCGCCACGCCCGGCGCCGCAGGCGCCCGGTCAGGGCCGCGCTCAGCCGCGCCGCTCGAGGCGCATGAACATCGGCCGGGCCGGTCGCAGGTTGACCCTGGCTTCCAGCTCGACCGGCGCGTCGTCCACGAGCCGCAGCCGGTAGCGCCGGGCCACCTTGTAGAGATGCACCAGCATCTCGAAGATCGCGAACGACTCGCCGATGCAGTGCCGCGGCCCGGCGGCGAACGGGATGTAGGCGAAGCGCGGCCGCTCGGCCTCCTGCGCCGCCTCGAAGCGCTGGGGCCAGAACGCCTCCGGTTCGCGCCAGTAGCGCGGGTGGCGGTGCAGCAGGTAGGGCGACAGCAGGACGTCCGTGCCCGGCGGCAGCTCGAAGCCGCCGAGCCGGTCCGGCCCGAGGCTGCGCCGGGACAGCGCCCAGCCGGGCGGGTACAGCCTCAGCGCCTCGTCGATCACGGCCCGGGTCCAGGGCAGCGCCGCGGCCTCCGCGAAGCCGAGCACCGCGCGATCCGGGGCCGCGTCGACCTCCTCGTGCAGGCGCGCTTCCGCCCCGGCGTGCTGCGCGAGCAGGTACCAGATCCAGTTGAGGCCGCTCGCCGTGGTCTCGTGGCCGGCGACGACCAGCGTCATGATCTCGTCCACCAGCTCCCGCCCGCTCATCGCCGCGCCGCTGGCCTTGTCGCGCGCGTCCATCAGCATCGCCACGTAGTCGAAGTGTTCCCGGCGCTCGCCGCGGCGGCGGTCGATCAGCTGCGTGACCAGCCGGCCGAGGGAGCGGAAGCGGTAGGCGAACTTCAGGTCGCGCGCCGGCTCGCGCACGACGACGTCGAAGGGATTGCCGCCCATGTCGGCGGTGAGCCGGTCGAGATCCTCGCCGAAGATCGAGCGCAGCACGATCGCGAGCGTCAGCTCGCTCATCTCCTCGCGCACGTCGACCGGCTCGCCGCGCGCGGCGAACGCGTCCCAGCGCGCGAGACGCGCGTCGTTCTCGGCCGAGATCAGCTCCGCGAAGCGTGCGATCACGCGCCGGTGGAACAGCGGCTGCATCATGTAGCGCTGGCGGCGCCAGAAATCGCCCTCGCTGGTCATGATCCCGTTGCCGAGCAGGATCTTCACCCGGTCGAGGCCGATGCCCTTCGTGTAGTTCTGGTGGTTGCCGACCAGGACCCGCTTGATGTCCTCGGCGTCGTGGATCACCCAGGTGTGCGAGCCGCGGCCCGGCGCGAATACCCGATAGGTATCGCCGTGGCGGGCGAACAGCTCGACCATGCGCGCGAGCGAGTCGTCGGTGGCGCCGACGTCGAAGGGGGGCTGGGCCTCCGGAGGGAGCGGCTGGCCCGGGAGTTGCTGGCGATCCATGGGGGACCCCGTACGCGCCGCCCGCCCTGGCGGTGCTGCGCCGTGTCGCCCGGGATTCTACCCCCGGGCACCGCGCGCCCGAAACTCAGGGCTCGACGACCTCGCCGTCCCAGCCGAAGCAGCGGCCCGAGTCGGCCGGCGCGAGTCGGTCCACGACGCCGAGCAGGCAGGCGGCGGCGTGCTGCGGGGAGAAGAGCTTCCCGGAAGGGACGTTTCCGCGAAACGGCTCGGAGAGCCCGGTCTCGACGGTGCCGGGGTGCAGGCCGATCACGCAGGCCTCGCGCCAGCGCCGGGCCACCTCGATCGAGGCCGTCCGCACGATCTGGTTGAGCGCCGCCTTGGAGGCACGGTAGGCGTACCAGCCGCCGAGCCGGTTGTCCGAGATGGAGCCGACCCGGGCGGACAGCGCCGCGATCACGCTCTTGCCGGCCCGCGGCAGCAGCGGCGCGAAGTGCTTGAGCACGAGCGCGGGGCCGGTCGCGTTGATCGCGAAGACCCGGGCGAAACTCGCCGGGTCGATGTCCTGCAGCGCCTTCTCCGGCCTGAGCCCGTCCGGACCGTGCAGCACGCCGGTCGCGACCAGCACGAGGCGTGGCGCGCCGTCGCGGCAGCTCGCCGCCGCCGCCGCGACCGAAGCCTCGTCCAGCAGGTCCGCGACCAGCGGACGGACCTTCGCATGGGTCCACTGCAGCGGACGCCGCGCCACCGCGGTGACCGACGCCACGCCGGGGTCCGCGGCGAGCGCCTCGACCAGCGCGTGCCCGATCCCGCCGCCGGCGCCGAACACGACCGCGTCGACCGGTTGCGGGAAACTCTGCAGCTGGACGTGGGTTCCGGTCATGCGAGACGTTTCGCGCCGCCGCCGCCCGCCGATTCAGGCCGTGCCGCGCTCACTCGGCGTCGGGCTGCGCTTCCGGCCGGGCGGCCGCGAAGGCCGGCAGCGACTCGAGGTGGTCGCTGATCGCGGCGAGCGTCGGATACGGCGCGAGGTCGCAGCGGAAGCGCCGCGCGTTGTAGACCTGCGGCACGAGCAGCACGTCGGCGAGCGTCACCGCGCTGCCGAACAGGTGGCGGCCGTCGGCGGAGTGGCGGAGCGCCAGCGTCTCGAGGCCGCGGAAGCCCTCGGCGATCCAGTGCCGGTACCACGCGTTCACCGCGTCCTGGTCGCAGGCCAGCGGTCCCTTCAGGTACTCGAGCACGCGCAGATTGTTGAGCGGGTGGATGTCGCAGGCGATCCCGAGCGCCATGGAGCGGACCAGCGCGCGGTCGGCCGGCGCGGCCGGCAGCAGCGCCGGCTCGGGCTGGATCTCCTCGAGGTACTCGATGATCGCGAGCGACTGGCCCAGCACGCGGCCGCCGTGCTCGAGCGCCGGCACCAGCCCCTGCGGATTGATGCCGCGGTAGTCGTCGAGGCGGTGCTCGCCGCCGCCGCGCAGCAGGTGCTTCGGCACCTGCTCGTAGCCGAGGCCCTTGAGATTCAGCGCGATGCGCACCCGGTAGGCGGCCGAGCTGCGGAAGTAGGTGTAAAGCCTCACGCCGCGACGATCCCGTGCTCGAGGATGCCGACGCCGTCCACGCCGCCGCGGACGCGATCGCCCGGCACCAGCGCTCCGACGCCCGCCGGCGTGCCCGTGAAGATCAGGTCGCCGGCCCGGAGCTCGTAGAACGCTGACAGCTCCGCGATGATCTCGGGCACCTTCCAGATCATGTCCGCGACGTCCGCCTGCTGGCGCAGCACGCCGTTCACCTCGAGCCAGATGCGCGCCTGGGCGACGTGCCCGATCTCCTGCACCGTCCTGAGCGCGCTGACCGGCGCGGACTGGTCGAAGCCCTTGGCCGTGTCCCAGGGCTGGCCGGCCTTCTTGGCCCCGGCCTGCAGGTCGCGCCGCGTCAGGTCGTTGCCGACCGCGTAGCCGAACACCAGAGACGGAGCCTCGCCGGGCGCGACATCGCGCCCGCCGCGGCCGAGGGCGACCACCAGCTCGATCTCGTGGTGCAGGTTGCCGGTGCGGGGCGGGTAGCGCACGTCGGTGCCGGACGCGACGACCGCGTCGGCCGGCTTCGAGAAGAAGACCGGCGGCTCGCTGCGCGGATCGGCGCCCATCTCGCGGACGTGGTCCGCGTAGTTGCGCCCGACGCAGTAGATGCGATGCACCGGAAAGCGCCGCGACGAGTCCTCGACGGCGATGCCGACGGGCGGTGGCGGGGCGAGCACGTATTCGGGATTCACGCGGATCCTCCGGGCGGGCTGCGATTATAGCCGCGGGGACGACAGCGCCCGAGCCGGCGGCGATAATGCGCGGACGCAGGCAGGAACGGCCGACATGTCAGAGCCCGCACCGATCTGGTTCCGTCCCTACACGCTCCCGGAACTGAACGCCTCGCAGCGCGACTGCATGGTCGAGCTGCTCGGCATCGAGTTCGTCGAGCTCGGCCCCGACCACGTCTCCGCGCGCATGCCGGTCGACAGCCGCACCATGCAGCCCTACGGGCTGCTGCACGGCGGCGCGTCCGTGGTGCTCGCCGAGACGCTGGCCAGCGTGGGCGCGGTGATGGTCGTGGATGCCGCGCGCAGGCAGGTCGTCGGCCAGGAGATCAACGCGAATCACCTCCGCGGCGTGCGCGGCGGCCACGTGACCGGCACCGCCCGCCCGATCCACCTCGGCGGACGCAGCCAGGTCTGGGGCATCGAGATCGTCGACGACGCCGGCAAGCTCGTCTGCGTGTCGCGCCTCACGATCGCGATCCTCGACCGGCGCGCAGGGCGGCAGGCGCCGTGAGTCCCGCGCGCCTATACTCGCCCTGCCGTCGGGCGCCGGGTGCCGCCATGCGAACGCTGCCGCTGATCCTCGCCGCCGTGCTGCTCGCCGCCTGCGGCCAGACCGGGCCGCTCTACCTCCCGGACGAGGGCGTCGACACGCCGGTCGAGATCCGCGGCCCGGACGCGCCCGCGCCTGCGGCCGGGCCGCCCGCCGAGCCGCCGGCCGACGAGGACGAGGACACGGACGAGCCGCCGTCCATCTGAGTCGCCATGACCGCGTCCCGCAAGCTCTGCCTCGTCGACGGCTCCTCCTACCTGTACCGCGCCTTCCACGCGCTGCCGCCGCTCACCAGCTCCCGCGGCGAGCCCACCGGCGCCGTGCTCGGCGTGCTCAACATGCTGAACAAGCTGCTCAAGGAAGAGGCGCCGGACTGCGTCGCCGTGGTCTTCGACGCGCCGGGCCGGACCTTCCGCGACGAGCTGTTCGAGGAATACAAGGCGCACCGCGAGCCGATGCCGGACGACCTGCGCGCGCAGGTGGCGCCGCTGCTCGAGGCGGTCGAGGCGATGGGCCTGCCGCTGCTCAGGATCGAGGGGGTCGAGGCCGACGACGTGATCGGCACCCTCGCCACGCGCGCGGCCGACGCGGGCATGCAGGTGCTGATCTCGACCGGCGACAAGGACATGGCGCAACTCGTCGACGGGCGCATCACGCTCGTCAACACCATGAGCAACACGCGCCTCGACCGCGACGGCGTGAAGGCCAAGTTCGACGTGACGCCGGAGCAGATCGTCGACTACCTCGCGCTGGTCGGCGACAGCTCGGACAACATCCCCGGCGTGCCCAAGGTGGGGCCCAAGACCGCGGCGAAGTGGCTCGCCCAGTACGGAAGCCTGGACGAGTTGGTCGCTCACGCGGGCGACGTGCCGGGCAAGGTCGGCGAGAGCCTGCGCGAGAGCCTCGCGACCCTCGAGCTCTCCCGGAAGCTGGCGACCATCCGTCGCGACCTGGACCTCGACGCCTCGCCCGCGGCGCTCACCGCGGCATCGCCCGACCTCGAGCGCCTGCGCGCCCTCTACGCGCGGCTCGATCTTTCGTCGCTGCTGCGCCAGCTCGGCGAGCCGCAAGCCGCCCAAGCCGCAGCCGGCGCCGCGGCGCCGCGCGGGCCCGCCGTAGCGGCAGCGCCGGCCGCGGCGGCGCCGGCGCGGAACTACGAGATGGTCACCGAGGAGGCGTCGCTCGCGGGCTGGCTCGAGGCGCTCGCCTCTGCCGAGCTCGCCGCCTTCGACACGGAGACCACCAGCCTCGACTACATGCAAGCGGAGATCGTCGGCGTGTCCTTCTGCGTGGAGCCGGGCCGCGCGGCCTACGTACCGCTCGCCCACGACTACGCCGGAGCCCCCGACCAGCTCGACCGCGAGGCGACGCTCGCCAGGCTCAAGCCCTGGCTCGAGGACGCGTCGAAGGCCAAGCTCGGCCACCACCTGAAATACGACGCGCACGTGCTCGCCCGCCACGGCATCGCGCTCGCCGGCATGCGCTTCGACTCGATGCTCGAATCCTACGTGCTGAACTCCACCGCGACCCGCCACGACATGGATTCCTGCGCAAAGCGCTACCTCGGCATCGACACGATCCATTACGAGGACGTCGCCGGGAAGGGCGCGAAGCAGATCCCCTTCAACCAGGTGCCGGTCGACACCGCCGCCGAGTACGCGGCGGAAGACGCCGACGTCACCCTGCAGCTGCACCAGGCGCTCTGGCCCCAGCTCGAGGCGGAGCCTGTGCTGCGGAAGCTGTACGAGGAGATCGAGCAGCCGCTGGTGCCGGTGCTGCTGCGCATGGAGCAGCACGGCGTGCTGGTGGACCGCGGCGTGCTCGAGGCCCAGGGCCGGCAGATCGCCAGGCGCATCGTCGAGCTCGAGGGCGAGATCCACGCCGCCGCGGGCCAGCCCTTCAACGTGGACTCGCCCAAGCAGCTGCAGGAGATCCTCTTCGGCAAGCTCGAGCTGCCCGTCGTCCGGCGCACGCCGACCGGCCAGCCCTCGACCGCCGAGGACGTGCTCGAGGAGCTCGCCGCCGACTACCCGCTGCCGCGGCTGATCCTCGAGTACCGCGGCCTCGCCAAGCTCAAGTCCACCTACATAGACCGCCTGCCCGGCCAGATCGACGCGAAGACCGGCCGCGTGCACACCTCCTACCACCAGGCCGTCGCCGTCACCGGCCGGCTGTCCTCGAGCGACCCGAACCTGCAGAACATCCCGATCCGCACGCCCGAGGGCCGGCGCATCCGCCGCGCCTTCGTGGCGCCGGAGGGCGAAGTCCTGCTGGCGGCGGACTACTCGCAGATCGAGCTTCGGATCATGGCGCACCTGTCGGGCGACGAGAGCCTGCTCGCCGCCTTCGCCGCCGACCGCGACATCCACCAGGCCACCGCCGCCGAGGTGCTCGGCATCGAGCCCGCGGCGGTGACGGCCGAGCAGCGACGCGCCGCCAAGGCAATCAACTTCGGGCTGATCTACGGGATGTCCGCCTTCGGCCTCGCGCGCCAGCTCGGCATCGAGCGCGGCGCGGCGCAGGAGTACGTGGACCGCTACTTCGAGCGCTACCCCGGCGTGAAGCGCTACATGGACGAGACCCGCGCGCGGGCGCGCGAGCTCGGCTACGTCGAGACCGTCTTCGGGCGCCGGCTGTACCTGCCGGACATCCGCTCGCGCAACCGCCAGCAGCAGCAGTACGCCGAGCGCAGCGCGATCAACGCGCCGATGCAGGGCACCGCCGCCGACATCATCAAGCGCGCGATGATCGCGGTGGACGGCTGGATCCAGGGCGAGCGCCCCCCGGCGCGGCTGGTGATGCAGGTGCACGACGAGCTCGTTCTAGAGTGCGCCGCGGAGGCGCTCGAGGAAGTGCGCGCGGAGGTGGTGCGGAGGATGTCGGCCGCGGCGGAGCTCGCCGTGCCGCTCAAGGTCGACACCGGCGCAGGCCCGAGCTGGGACGAAGCGCACTGACCGGGAAAGCGCGGAAAAATATTTATATTTTCAATTATTTGCATTGGCTTCGGGGGTCCGGAACTTTTGCCGGGGCCGTTCATCCAAGTCCGTGAGCTTCGCAAGAAGCTCCCCGCTACCCTCCCTGAGCGGGTCTACCCGGACAGCATCCCCAAGCCGGGTTGGTGGTCCCGGAGGTCCCAAGGATCTCCGGGACTTTTTTTGTCCGCAGGCTGGCGGCCGGCCCCTCAGGCGCGCGTCGGGCCGGCCCGCGCCAGCCCCGCGGCGGCCGCGTCTAGGGCCGGCAGCCCCGCCAGCAGCCGCGTCAGCGCCGCCCGGGCCACGTCCACGCCCTCCTTGGTCTGGGCCGAGAAGAGCTGGCAGCCGGCCGCCTCGCCGAGCTCCGCCGCGGCGCGCGCGAGCGTCGCGCGCGCCTCGTTGCGGCCCAGCTTGTCGGCCTTGGACAGCAGCACGTGAACCGGGCAGCCGCGGGTCCGCGCCAGCTCGATCATCCGCCAGTCCATCTCCGCCAGCGGCCGGCGTGCATCCATCACGATGAACAGTCCCGAAAGTGAGGTCCGGGAGCCGAAATAGGCGTCCATCAGCCTGCGCCAGTGCTCGCGCATCTCCGGCGGGACCTGGGCGTAGCCGTAGCCCGGCAGGTCCACGAGCCGCTCGCCGGGGCCGAGCTCGAAGAAGTTCACGAGCTGGGTCCGGCCCGGCGTGCGGCTGGTCCGCGCGAGGTCGCGACGCTGGACGATCGCGTTGATCGCGCTCGATTTGCCGCTGTTGGAGCGCCCGGCGAAGGCGACCTCCGAGCCGTAGTCCTCGCAGAACTGCGAGGCCTCGTGGGCGCTCTTGAGGTAGCGGACGTGGGGGTAGACGGCCATCGCTGCACTCGCGCGCCGCAGGCCACGGCTTGCGTATAATGCGCGGCTTGGCCCCCGACCGTCCAACCCGCCGCATGACCCTGGCCCCGGCCAGGCAAGGACCGGATGAGACCTGGATGACGACGATGACGAACACGACCCGCCTCGCCGCCCTGCTGCTCACCACGCTCGCCGCCGCCGCGCCAGCCGCCTTCGCCGGCGGCAACGCCGAGGCCGGCGCGCAGAAGTCCCTGGTCTGCGGCGCCTGCCACGGCGTCGACGGCAACAGCGTCAACCCGGAGTGGCCGAGCCTCGCGGGCCAGCACGAGTCCTACGTCGTCCGGCAGCTTCAGCTGTTCAAGCAGGGCGTGCGCAACAACGTCATCATGATGCCGAACGCCATGCTGCTGTCGGACGAGGACATGGCCGACCTCGCCGCCTACTACGCGGCGCAGCAGGTGAAGGGCCTGGAGTCCGACCCCTCGAACGTGGAGCTCGGCGAGAAGATCTACCGCGCCGGCGACCCGGCCCGCGACCTGCCGGCCTGCATCGCCTGCCACGGACCGCAGGGCAAGGGCAACGGCCCCGCCAACTACCCGGCGCTGCGCGCCCAGCACTCGCTCTACACCTACAACCAGCTGCGCGCCTACGCCTCCGGCGAGCGGGTGCCGGCCGGCAACGACATCATGCAGACCATCTCCGGCAAGCTGACCGACGAGGAGATGCGCGCCGTCGCCTCCTACCTGCAGGGTCTGCGCTGATCCGGCCGGCGGCCTGAACTTCGCCTGCCCCTGGGACTCCAAGACCGCGTCGACAGACAGGGAGACCTGGCATGACCCGCACGCTGCCCGCCGCCACCCTCGCGATCGCGTTCCTCGCTTCGGCCTGCGCCCGCGAGGAAGCGCCCGCTCCCGCCGTTGCCCCCGACACCGCCGCGGCACCGGCCCCTGAGGCCGCGCCGGCCGCGGTCCCTGCGCCGGCTCCCGGCGCGACGGCAGACGCGGCCGTCACCAGCGCCGCCGACGATGGCGAGACCGTGGACTCGAGCGCGACCGCGGCCGCGATCTCGCCGGTGGCCGCGGCGGTCGCCGCCAACACGCCGGCGCCGCCGGCGCCGGCCAGCTTCCGCTGGAAGGAAGGCCAGCACTTCGCGGTGCTGCCCGTCGCCCAGCCGGTGTCCGTGTCGCCGGGAGAGGTCGAGGTCACCGAGATCTTCTGGTACGGCTGCGGGCACTGCTTCACCCTCGAGCCGCGCCTCGAGTCCTGGGAGAAGAGCGGCAAGCCCCCGTTCGTGAAGGTCGTTCGCATGCCGGTGGTGTGGAACGAGGTCACGCGCGAGGACGCGCGGCTGTTCTACACGCTCGAGGCGCTGGGCAAGCTCGACCCGCTGCACCTCGCGGTGTTCCGCGAGCTGCACGTCAGGCGCAGCCCGCTGACGGTCGTGTCGGGCAACCGCGTGGACACCGCCGCCACCGAGCGCCGCGTGCGCGAGTTCCTGGCCAGCAACGGCGTCAGCGCCGAGGACTTCGGCAAGACCTACCGCAGCTTCGCCGTGGAGAATCGCATCAGGCAGGCCGAGAACCTGTCGCGGCGCTACCTCGCCGACCACACGCCGATGGCCGTGGTGCAGGGCAAGTTCACCACCGACGTGAGCATGGCCGGCGGCGTGGACGCGATGTTCCAGGTCATCGGCGACCTCGCCGCGCGCGAGCGCAGCAGCACGCGCTGACGTCCCGGCGCCCGCGCGGGCGCCGTCCCGGGCGGCTGTGCTAAAACGCGGTCAGCCATGCTCAACGTCTACGTCCCCGAGCCGCAAGGCCTGACCCGGCTGGAGCCGCCGCCGGCGGTGATCCCCGAGCACTGCCTGTGGCTCGACCTGCTGGAGCCCTCGCTCGACGAGGAGCGGGCGGTCGAGCAGCTGCTCGGCATCGAGGTCCCGACCCGCGAGGAAATGCGCGAGATCGAGACCTCGAACCGCCTGTATGAGGAAGACGGCGCGCTCTACATGACCGCCACGGTGCTCACCCGCATCGACACCGAGCGCCCCGAGGCTGCCGCGATCACCTTCATCCTCACCGGCAACAAGCTGATCACCAACCGCTACCACGACCCGCTGCCGTTCCGGCGCTTCGCCGCCTACGCCGAACGGCACGCTTCCGCCTGCGGATCGGCGCCGATGATCCTCGCCGGGCTGCTCGAGTCGGTGATCGAGCGCATCGCCGACGTGCTCGAGCGGGTAGGCATGGACCTCGACGAGCTGTCCGCCGGCGTGTTCGCGCCGCAGCGCCGGCGGCGGACCTTCTCCCGGGACATGCGCGCGGTGATGGAGCGCATCGGCCGCAACGGCGACCTGATCTCGAAGGCGCGCGAGAGCCTGGTCAGCCTCGGCCGGCTGCTCTCCTTCGTCCAGCAGTCCGGGCAGGCGAGCCTGAGCCCGGAGGTTCGCTCGCGCCTCAAGACCCAGTCCCGCGACGTGCTGGCCCTCTCCGACCACGCCAGCTTCGTCAGCAACAAGGCCTCGTTCATGCTGCAGGCGACCCTCGGCCTGATCAACATCGAGCAGAACGAGACCGTGAAGATCTTCTCGGTGGTTGCCGTCGTGTTCCTGCCGCCGACCCTGATCGCGAGCATCTACGGCATGAACTTCCACTTCATGCCCGAGCTGGATTGGCACCTAGGCTACCCCCTCGCGCTGCTCCTGATGGTCGCCTCGGCGATCGGGCCCTACCTGTTCTTCAAGCGCAAGGGCTGGCTGTAGCGCGGCCCGCCGCGCGTCGCTCCAGCAGTCTTCGCGTCAGGCGAGCACGCTCAGGGATTCCAGCTTGATGGGCTGGCGGTCGAAGGCGAGGAAACCCCCATCGACCGCGGTGTCGAACGACGCCGCCGCGCCCGCCAGCCGGCGGGCCACCAGCGCGCCGATCGCCGGCGCCAGCTTGAAGCCGTGGCCGCTGAAGCCGTTGGCGACGATCAGTCCCGCGACCGGCGTCGGGCCGACGATGGGGTGAACGTCGGTGCGGTTCATGGTGTAGAGCCCGCTGTAGCCGCGCGGCCGGCGGACCGGGGCCAGGCCGCGCAGGCGGTGCTCGAGGGCAAAGACCATCGTGCGCACGAACTCGTCGTCGACGTAGTCGGCGTAGGCGTCGGGATCGGCAACGGTCTCCCGCTCGTCCTCCTCGCGCACCGAGCCGACGATGATCTGCTGGCCGCGGTTCTGCGGGCGGAAGTAGATCCCGCCAGCGACGTCGCAGACCACCGGCAGCGCTCCCTCCACGCCCGCCGGCCGATCGAGGTGGGCGACCTGGATGCGGACCGGCTCGAGGCGCCAGGGACAGTCGAGACCGATCCGCTCGAACAGCCGCAAGCACCAGGGTCCGCTCGCGCTGATGAGCGTCTCGCAGGCGACGGCGCTGCCGTCGGCAAGGCGCGCGCCCGCGACGCGCCCGCCCTGCAACTCCACGCCGACGACCTTGGCACCGAAACGCAACTCCACGCCCTGCTCGCGGGCGCTGTCGATCAGGTCGGCCAGGACGTCGAGCGGATCGATGAAGCCCGCGTCGAGCTCGAGCAGGTGCGGCCCGCCCCCGCCACAGCGATGCGGGTCCGCCGCCAGCACGTCGGGCGCGCCCGGGCACGGATTGATGGCCGGGAAACGCGCGGAAAGCTCGGCGTCGTCGAGCACGGCGGTGCGGACGCCGAGTGCCGCGAGGCGGCTCGCGTCCCTGGCCGGCCATTCCGGCCGCCCATCACCGAGCCACAACACGCCCACGTCCTGGAATCGCGCGCGCGGCTCGGTGAGCTCGACGAAGTCGCGCCAGCGCCGGTACGCGCCGATCCCGTCGCGGGCCAGCGCCACCATTTCGCCGTGGCTGTACTTGTGGCGGCAGACGGCGGAGGAGGCCCCGGTCGAGCCCCGCCCGGCGCTCGTGGCTTTCTCGAGCACGAGGATCCGCGCCCGCGAGCGGCGCGCGAGCTGCAGGGCGATGCTCATGCCGATCACGCCGGCGCCGGCGATCACGATGTCGGCGGTGTGCTTCATGATCCGCTATCGATGTGACCGGAACGGACCGCGTGAAAATGGCGCGCCCGGCGGGATTCGAACCCACGACCTACGGCTTCGGAGACCGTCACTCTATCCAACTGAGCTACGGGCGCGCTGTGCTCGGGCCGGGCGCCGGACACGGGCCGGGCCGCCGAGGCCGGGAATTGTAGCAGCCGCTCCGGCCCTCCGCCGCTGCCCCCGCCTTTTGTGGGCGGTTCCCGGCGGCTATACTCGCGCCCCGATTCGCGCCCTTCGCCGGAGTTGCCCGTGAGCAAGCAGGACGACCACTTTTTCAACGTTTTCAGCGCGGTGCTGGGCATCCTGGTGGCGATCACGATCTTCCTGTTCGTGCTGGCCAAGTGGGTCGGTGGCGGCATGACCGCCCAGCACGTCGCGGACGACCCGCTGCTGCAGGCGGACGTCGCGGCCCGAGTGAAGGCCATCGGCCAGGTCGCGATCGCCGGCGAGGACAACTCGGCGCTGGCCATCGCCCCGCCGCCCGGCGCGGCGCCGGCTGCCACCGTGGCGGTGTCGCTGCCCGCGAACGGCGAGGAGACCTACCGCGCGGTCTGCACGACCTGTCACGGCCCGGGCATCGCCGGCGCGCCGAAGAGCGGCGACCGGGCGGCCTGGGCGCCGCGGATCGCGCAGGGCATGGATGTCCTGTACCGCCACTCGATCGAGGGTTTCCAGGGCCAGGCCGGCGTCATGCCTGCCCGCGGCGGGCGCGCCGACCTGACCGACGAGCTGATCCGCGAGGCCGTCGACTACATGGTGGCGCAGGCCCGCTGATCAGCTGACGCCGGTCGCGGCCGGCGGCCGGTAACCCAGCGCTTCCGTCAGATGCTCGAGGCCGACCCGCGGCGCGCCCGCGAGGTCGGCGATGCTGCGGGCGACCCGAAGGGTGCGGTGGCAGGCGCGCGCCGAGAGGCCGAGCCGTTCAGCCGCGCGCGCCAGCAGCCGGTCGCATTCCTGGTCCAGCGCGCAGGCGTCATCGAGCGCGCGGCCGGCGAGCTCGCTGTTCAGCGCGCCGCGCAGCCGCTGGCGGATGCGGGCCGCCTCGACCCGGGCAGCGACCGGTCCGCTGCCCTCGCCCGGGCTGCCGCGCAGGCTCGAGTACTCCACCCGGCTCACGCTGACGTGCAGGTCGATGCGATCGAGCAGCGGCCCCGACACGCGCATGGCGTAGCGCTGGATCTCCGCCGGGCCGCAGCGGCAGCGCCCGCCAGGGTCGCCGGCGAAGCCGCAGGGACAGGGATTCATCGCGGCAACCAGCTGGAAGCACGCGGGAAAGCTCGCCCGGTAGCCGGCGCGGGCGATGCGCACCTCGCCCGCCTCGAGCGGCTCGCGCAGCGCCTCGAGCACGTCGCGGCGGAACTCGGGCAGTTCGTCGAGAAACAGGACGCCGTTGTGGGCGAGCGAGACCTCGCCGGGCCGCGGCCGCGCGCCACCGCCGATCACCGCGGCGGCGGAAGCGCCGTGGTGCGGCGCGCGAAACGGCGGCGTCCGCCAGCGCGCGGGCGGCGGCGGGTCGTGGGCGACGGCGTGGATCATCGCGGTCTCGAGCGCCTGCGCCTCGTCGAGCGGCGGCAGCAGCCCGGGCAGCCGGACCGCCAGCATGCTCTTGCCGGCCCCGGGCGGTCCTGACAGCAGCAGCCCGTGGCGCCCGGCGGCGGCGACCTCGAGCGCCCGGCGCGCGTGCGCCTGGCCGCGGACGTCCGCGAGGTCCGGCGCCTGCGGCGCAGCAGGCGGGGCGCCCGCGCCGTGCCCGAACTCGAGGTCCGCGCGGCCGGCGAGCGCGGCGCAGACCTCCGCGAGGCTCGCCGCACCGGCCACCGGCGCCGCCCCTGCCGCACGCGCCTCGGCGACGCAGTCGGCGGGCACGACGAGGCGGTGACCCTCCGTCCCGGCGCGGGCCGCCGCGACGAGCGTGCCACGCACGGGTCGAAGCTCGCCGGACAGGGATAGCTCGCCGTAGAACTCGGTGCCGGCGAGCCGCTCCGCCGGCAGCTGCCCGGAGGCCGCCAGGATCCCGAGCGCGATGGCCAGGTCGAATCGGCCGCCGCCCTTCGGCAGGTCCGCGGGCGCGAGATTGACCGTGACCCGCCCGGCCGGGAACTCGAAGCCCGACACCGCGAGCGCGGCCCGGACCCGGTCAC
Source organism: uncultured Steroidobacteraceae bacterium (assembly GCA_964406445.1). Taxonomy (GTDB): domain Bacteria; phylum Pseudomonadota; class Gammaproteobacteria; order Steroidobacterales; family Steroidobacteraceae; genus SG8-30. The sequence goes on along the minus strand of CAYORU010000004.1, from coordinate 53,842 downwards.
GGCTCTCGCGGACCGCGGCCTCGGCGAGGCCGACCACGGACAGCTGCGGCAGCCCGGGCCCGCAGTAGACCTCGACCCGGACCGTCGGCGCCTCGAGCGCGAAATGCGCGCGGGTCAGGACGGCGGCGAGGCTCAAGCGCGGCCTCGCCCTGGGCCGCGGCGGCTCAGCGCTGGCTCGACTCCAGCGCCGCGAGCCGCGCCTCGAGCTGCTCGAGCCGCTCGCGCGAGCGGCGCAAGACGCCCGCCTGGACGTCGAATTCCTGCCGCGTGACGAGGTCGAGTCGGGCGAGGCCGGACTGCAGCACCGCGCGGAAGTTGCGTTCGAGGTCGTCGCGCACGGCGGTGAGCCCGGGCGGCACCGACTCCGACAGGCGCCGGGCCAGGTCGTCGAGGATTCTCGGATCGATGTTCAAGGGGAACCTCCGCGAGGCGGCAAGCTTCGGGCGCGGCCCCCCGGCCGTCAACCCGCGCCCCGCTTTCACGCAGGCTGGGCGGCGCGCTGCGCCAAAACGGTGCAACCGCCACGGAAAGCATGCCTGCCGGTCCCGCCAAGTTCTTGATCCTCCAGCCGTTCCGCCATGGCACGGAAGCTGCACTTCCTTCCGCGAGAGCCTAGGCCCGCGCCAGCGGTCGGTGTTGACGGAAAACGGGTGCAAGGAGGCTGTTTCGCAGATGAAGCTCATCAGCGCCCTGATCCGTCCACATCGTCTCGACGACGTGAGGATGGTCGTAGCGCGGATGGGGCTGGTGGGGCTGACGGTGACCGAGGTGGAGGAGCACGGCGGCGGACCGCCGCGCACCGAGGTGTACCGGGGAGCCGAGTACCGGTTCGACTGGCAGCCGCGCATACGGATCGAGGTGGCGGTGGACGACGAGCTGACCGACCAGGTCGTCGAGGCCATCTGCAACGTGGCGCGGACCGGGCGCAAGGGGGATGGACGGGTGTTCGTGGCGGAGCTCGAGGAAGCGATCCGCATCCGTACCGGCGAAGCCGGCCCCGCCGCCCTGTGACGGCCCCCGCCGAGGCTCGAGGGGACGAATGTATTCCTACAAGCACGCAGACCGCTGGAGGAGAGAAGTGAGAACCGAGACCCTGACTTCGCCGAACGACGCCGCGCCGCGGCGCCCGCGCGCACCGCGCGCAATCCCGCTGCCGGCAGCCTGGCACCGCGCGCTCGCGCTCGCGGCGTTGCTGCTGGCCGCGCTCGCGCTGCTCGCCACGGGCCCCGCGCTGGCCCAGGACGTTGTCGAGGCCGAGGTCGTCGCGGCCGAGGTCGTGACCGAGGAAGCGGTCGCCGAGCCCGCGCCCGCTGAAGCGGCCCCGATGGAGGAGGCGCCGGCCGAGGAGGAGGCGCCGACGCTCGACACCGGCGACACCGCCTGGATGATCGTCGCCACCGTGCTCGTGCTGTTCATGACCATCCCGGGCCTCGCGCTCTTCTACGCGGGCATGGTCCGCCAGAAGAACGCGCTGTCGGTGCTGATGCAGTGCTTCGCGATCACGGCCCTGATCTCGGTGCTGTGGATGGTCTACGGCTACAGCCTGGCCTTCGACACGACGGGCATGGAGGCCGGGGTCCTGAACTTCAACTCGATCGTGGGCGGCCTGAACCTGGCGATGCTCTCGCACATCGAGATCGACTCGCTGATCGCCACGATCCCGGAGTCGGTCTTCGCGACCTTCCAGGGCACCTTCGCGATCATCACCACCGCGCTCATCGTCGGCGCCTTCGCCGAGCGCATGAAGTTCTCGGCGCTGCTCGCCTTCAGCGCGATCTGGTTCACCTTCGTGTACGCGCCGATGACCCACATGGTGTGGAGCGGCGACGGCGCGCTGATGTGGGACTGGGGCGTGCTCGACTTCGCGGGCGGCACCGTCGTGCACATCAACGCGGGCATCGCCGGCCTGGTGGCGGCGCTCGTCATCGGCAAGCGCAAGGGCTATCCCGACACGCCGATGCCGCCGCACAACCTGACGCTGACCGTCATCGGCGCCTCGATGCTGTGGGTGGGCTGGTTCGGCTTCAACGCCGGCAGCGCGGTGGCCGCCAACGGCACCGCGGGCATGGCCATGCTCGTCACCCAGATCGCGACCGCCGCCGCGGCGCTCGGCTGGATGCTCATGGAGTGGATCCGCCACGGCAAGCCGAGCGTGCTCGGCATCGTGTCGGGCGCGGTGGCCGGCCTCGTCGCGATCACGCCCGCCTCCGGCACCGCCGGACCGGCCGGCGCGCTGGTGATCGGCTTCGCCTCGGGCGTGCTGTGCTTCTTCGCCGCGACCAAGCTCAAGCGCGCGCTGGGCTACGACGACTCGCTCGACGTCTTCGGCGTCCACGCGGTCGGCGGCATCGTCGGCGCGGTGCTGACGGGCGTGTTCGCCTTCCCCGCCTTCGGCGGCTTCGGCGAGCCTGCCGGCGCCACCGTCGCGGCCCAGGTCTGGATCCAGGTCAAGAGCGTCCTGTTCACCATCGTGTTCACGGGCGTGCTGACCTTCGTGATCCTGAAGATCGTCGACGCCGTCATCGGGCTGCGCGTCAGCTCCGAGCAGGAGACCGAGGGCCTGGACCTCGCCCTGCACGACGAGCGCGCCTACAACAGCTGACCCCTCCCCCCCCCGGGGACGGCTGTGGGGCGGGCACCGCAAGGTGCCCGCCCTTCTTTTTTGCCGGCAGGACCCGGCACTTCGCCCCGCGCCTGCGGTCAATTGTGAACCGGCTCGCAGGTTTCCCGTCCCCGTCGCCGGCGACTTGGATTAGTGTATGGAGGCGTCCGGCCCGGCCGGCCGGCCGCTTGCCCAGGATGGAGCCCGACATGCTCAAGCAGACGATCTTCGCGCTCATGCTCGCCACAGTGGCCACGGTCGCCACCGCCGAGACGGTCTACAAGTGGGTCGATGCCCGCGGGCAGATCCACTACTCCGACCTGCCGCCTCGCGAGCCGGGCGCCCGCATCCTGTCCACGCACCAGCGCGGCGGCTTTGCCGCGGACGAGGACGCCGACGAGCCGGCGGCCGACACGCTGCCGGCGGGCTTCAGCGAGGCGGACGCGCCGGATGGCGAGACGCGGGCCGCGGCGGTCGCGGTGCAGCGCGACCTCGAGTCGAAGCGCGCCGAGCAGTGCAAGCAGGCGCGGGACCGCTACACCCAGTACATCGAGTCGCGGCGCCTGTATCGCACGACGGCCGACGGCCAGCGCCAGTACCTCACCGACGCCGAGCTCGCGGCAGCGCGCGTCGAGGCCAAGCAGGCGGTCGACGAGTCCTGCGGCGCGTCGGGCGGCTGACCCAATCCCGTCGCCGGCCCGCCGCGCGCGCCGCTAGACTGGGCGCGCATGAAAGCTGGATTCATCGGACTCGGCGCCATGGGCCTGCCCATGGCCCGCAACCTGGCGCGTGCCGGGATGCTGGCGGGCGCCTGGAACCGCAGCCCCGCCAAGGCGGCGGCGCTCGCCGCCGAGACCGGCGCGCAGGCCTTCGACTCGCCCGGGGCGCTCGCCGCCGCCTGCGACGCGGTCGTGCTGTGCGTGTCCGCCGATGCCGACGTCCGCTCGGTGGTGGATGCACTCCTGCCGGCGCTCGCGCCGGGCAGCCTGGTCGTCGACTGCTCGACCGTCGGCGCGGACACCGCCCGCGAATCCGCCGCCCGGCTCGCGTCGCACGGCGTCGCCTTCCTCGACTGCCCGGTCAGCGGTGGCGTCGAGGGCGCCCGGGCCGGGACGCTCGCGATCATGTGCGGCGGCGAGGCGGAGGCCTTCGAGCGGGCGCAGCCGCTGCTGCGGGCGCTGGGGCGGACCATCACGCACATGGGGCCGAGCGGCGCGGGCCAGGCCACCAAGGCCACCAACCAGATCATGTGCGCCGGCATCATCGAGGCCGTCGGCGAGGCCATGGCCTTCGCCTGCGCCGAGGGACTGCCGCTCGAGCGCGTGATCGAGACGCTCGGCGGCGGCGCCGGCTCGAGCTGGTACTTCGTGAACCGCGCGCCCTACATGGCGCGGCGCGCCTACCCGGCGGGCTTCCGGATCGCGCTGCACGCGAAGGACCTCGGCATCTGCCGGGCGATGGCCGCAAGCCACGGCGCCGGCCTGCCGGTCGCCGAGCGCGCGCTCGCGCTGTACCGCGAGCTGATCGACGCCGGCTACGGTGACGAGGACATCTCAGCGGTGCATCGGCTGAAGGAGCAGATGTTCCAGCGCGGCGCCGTCACGGGCCGGGACGGCTGACGGCATGCGCGGCCCCGGCCAGGAGAGCCGCCACCGAGCGCCCTTCTACCTGCCCGACTTCTGCACGCCGGGCAACGTGCTGGCGGTCGTGCTGATCGCCGAGCTGGTCGCCTTGCTGCTGTCGCTGGCGCGCTTCGGCATCTCCGGCAGCTTCTGGACCGACCTGGCCCGCACGTCGCTGTTCCTGCTGTGGGTGGGGCTCGGCAGCGCGGCGCTGCTGTGCGCCGCGCGCGCGCGACTGAGCCGGCTCGACGTGGCGCGCGGCTCGGCGCTTGCGCTGCTGCTGCTGCTGTCGGTCACCGCGGCCGTCTCGGAGGCCGCGTGGTGGATCGCCACCTACGCCGGCCGCGTGATCGCGCTGGACACTCCCGGGCTCGGCGACCGCCTCGGCTTCCTCGCCCGCAACCTGTTCATCGGCGCGGTCGCCGGCGGGCTGGCCCTGCGCTACTTCTACGTCTCGCAGCAGTGGAAGCGCAACGTGGAGGCCGAGGCGCGCTCGCGGATCCGCGCGCTGCAGGCGCGGATCCGGCCGCACTTCCTTTTCAACAGCATGAACACCATCGCGGCGCTGGCCCGCACCGACCCGCCGGGCGCCGAGGACGCGGTCGCCGACCTCGCCGACCTGTTCCGCGCCTCGCTGCGGGAGATCCACGAACGGATCCCGCTCGCCGAGGAGATCGAGGTCGCGCGCACCTACGCGCGGATCGAGCAGCTGCGCCTCGGCGACCGCCTGCGGGTCGACTGGCAGCTCGACGAGCCGCTGCCGCGCGCCGAGGTCCCGGCGCTGCTGCTGCAGCCGCTCGTCGAGAATGCCGTGTACCACGGCGTCGAGCCGCTGCCCGGCGGCGGCACCGTGACGGTCACCTGCCGCCGGGACGGCCGGCACGTGCTGCTCGCGGTCGAGAACCCGCTCGCCGCGAACCGCCTGCCCCGCGCCGGCGGCAGCCGGATCGGCCTCGACAACGTCCGCGAGCGCCTCGAGCTGTCCTTCCCCGGCGAGTCGGCGTTCGCAGTCTCCGACACCGGCGGCCGCTTCCGCGTCTCGCTGCGCTTCCCGGGGGCGGCCTGAAGTGAGCCTGCGGGTGCTCATCGTGGACGACGAGCCGCCGGCGCGCGAGCGCCTCAGGCGCCTGCTCGAGGAACTGCCGGGGACCGAGTGCGCGGGCGAGGCCGGCTCCGGCGAGGAGGCCGTGCGCCTCTCCGCCGAGCTCGAGCCGGACGTGGTGCTGCTCGACATCCGCATGCCGGGCATGGACGGCCTGGAGGCGGCGCGCCGCCTCGCCTCCCTCGCCGAGCCGCCGGCGGTGATCTTCACGACCGCCTACGAGCAGCACGCGCTCGAGGCCTTCGACGCGGAGGCCTCGGGCTACCTCCTGAAGCCGGTGCGGCGCGAGCGACTCGCTGCCGCCCTCGAGCGCGCGCAGCGGCCGAGCCGCGCGCAGCGCGCCCGCCTCGGCGGGTCGCCCCCGCGCAGCCACATCGCGGCCCGCTCCCGCGACCAGCTGCGGCTGATCCCGCTCGACGAAGTGCTGTGCTTCATCGCCGAGCAGAAGTACACGACCGTCCGCCACACCGGCGGCGAGGATCTCATCGAGGACTCGCTGCGCTCGCTCGAGGACGAGTTCGGCGCCCGCTTCGTGCGCGTGCACCGCAGCGCCCTGGTCGCGATCGCGCAGGTGGACAGCGTCGAGCGCGACCCCGACGGGCAGTGCGCCGTCAACCTGCGCCACGGCGGGGGACGGCTGCAGGTCAGCCGGCGGCTGGCCGCGGAGGTGCTCCGGCGGCTGCGGTAGCGGCGCCGAGGCGCCCCCGGGCCGCGGGGCCGGCGGACGCGCAAGGCCGCCGGGCCGCGTGGCAGAATGCCCGGATGCAAGGAACACTCAGGATCGCCACCCGCCGCAGCCGGCTCGCCCTCTGGCAGGCCGAGCACGTCGCCGCCCGGCTGCGCTCCGCGCACCCCGGCCTGGCCGTCGAGCTGGTGCCGATGGTCACGGAGGGCGACCGGATCCTCGACCGCGCGCTGGCCGAGGTCGGCGGCAAGGGCCTGTTCATCAAGGAGCTCGAGGTCGCGATGTTCGAGGGCCGCGCGGACCTCGCGGTGCACTCGATGAAGGACGTGCCGGCGGAACTGCCCGAGGGCATGGCGCTCGCGGCGGTGCTCGAGCGCGCCGACCCGCACGACGCCTTCGTCTCGAACCGGCACGGCGCGATCGCGGACCTGCCGCAAGGCGCGCGGGTCGGCACCTCGAGCCTCAGGCGCCAGTCGCAGCTGCGGCACCTTCGTCCCGACCTCGAGATCCTGCAGCTGCGGGGCAACGTCGAGACCCGGCTGCGCAAGCTCGACGAGGGCGCCTACGACGCGATCATCCTCGCGGCGGCGGGCCTGACGCGGCTCGGGCTCGCATCGCGCATCGCCTCGCGGGTGCCCGCCGAGACCTCGCTGCCGGCCGTCGGGCAGGGAATCATCGGCATCGAGTGCCGCGACGGCGATGCCGCGGTGCTCCAGCGCCTCGCCGCGCTCGAGCACCGAGAGACCCGCCAGTGCCTCGAGGCCGAGCGCGCCTTCGCGGCCGGCCTGCAGGGCAGCTGCACCTCGCCGATCGCCGGCTTCGCGGAACTGGACGGCGAGACCCTTCGGCTGCGTGGCCGCGTCGGCGCGCCCGACGGCAGCCGCATGCTCGGCGACGAGGCCAGCGGCCCGGCCGGCGAAGGTCAGTCGCTCGGCCGGAAGCTGGCGAAGCGGATGCTCGCGGCCGGCGCCGGCGCGCTGCTCGACGGGCTGCGGACCGCCGCCCGGAGCTGACGTGGGCGCCCTCGCCGGCCTCGGCGTCCTGGTCACCCGTCCCGAGCACCAGGCCCACCGTCTGTGCCAGCTGATCGAGGCGGAGGATGGCTCCGCGCTGCGTTTCCCGGCGCTCGCCATCACCCCGGTACCGGACCGCGCCGCGGTGCGCGCCGCGGTCGGCCCGGTGGACCGCTATCGCCTGGTCGTATTCACGAGCGCCAACGCGGTCCGCTTCGGCGCCGACCTGCTCGGCCAGCGCCGCGACCTCAGGATCGCCGCGGTCGGACGCGCCACGGCGCAAGCCCTGAACGCGGCCGGGCACCGCGTGTCGCTGCTGCCCGCCGGCGGCGCCGACAGCGAGGCCCTGCTCGCGATGCCCGAGCTGCAGCACATGAGCGGCCAGCGCGTCTTGATCGTGCGCGGCCGAGGCGGGCGGGAGCTGCTCGCCGATACGCTCTCCAGCCGCGGCGCGGAGGTCAGCTACGCCGAGCTCTACGACCGCGCGCCCGCGCGGCCGACGCGCGAGGCGCTCGCAGCGCTCGAGGACCTGTGGCGGCAGGGCGCCATCCACGTCTACACCGCGACCAGCCCGGACCTGCTCGAGGCGCTGCTAGGCATCGTCACGCCGCGCTGCCGCGAGCTCATGGACTCGACGCCGATGCTGACCGGCGCGAGCCGGGTCGCCGACCTCGCCGTCCGCCGCGGGCTCGGCTCGCCGGTGGTGCTCGCCGAGCGTCAGGAGGACGAGGCGCTGGTCGCCGCGCTGCTGCGCTGGCGGGAGAGCGGCCCGCGGGCGCCGTGACGGGCGCGGCTCAGGTGCCGCCGCGTTCCGGGCGCAGCACCCGCGCCAGCAGGTTGAACGACGGCGTCTCGTAGTCCTTAGGCAGGTGCTCGTCCGGGATCGTCGCGCGGTTGCCGTCGCGCACCGCGCTGTAGACAGGCGAGAGGATCTCGACCCCGGCCGCGTTGAAGGCGTCCTGCACCTCCGCGTGCAGCCGCGAGTACAGCGCGGCCATCTCCGCCGGCCGGTCGGTGTAGGCGTTCAGCTCGTAGGCCACGCTGAAATCGTCGAGGCTCGTCTGCAGCACGAACGGCGCCGGCGACTCGAGGATTCCCTCGACCTTGCGGGCGGCGCCGGTCAGCAGCTCGTGCACCTGCCGCCAGGGCACGTCGTAGCCGATGGTGACCCTGGTGTGCAGCACGAGGCCGCGGGTCGCGGCGCTGGAGCTGAAGTTGATGATGTGGTTGGCGAGCACCAGCGAGTTGGGGATGGTGATGTCAACGTTCTTGACCGTGCGCAGGCGCACGACGAACAGGTCCTTGCCGGTGACGTCGCCGACCGCGTCCGCGATCTTGACCCGCTCGCCGACCCGGAACGGGCGCATGTAGGTGATGACGATTCCGGCGATCACGTTGGCGATGGCCGAGGCGGCGCCGAGGGACACGAGCAGGCCGATGAACACCGAGATGCCCTTGAAGCCCTCGGACCCCGAGCCGGGCATGTAGGGGAAGACCATCACGGCGGCGACGGCGATCACGAAGAACCGGACCAGCGAGTAGGTCGGAGCCGCCCACTCCGGATAGAACGAGGGCAGGGTCAGCCTCTCCATGGCGATCTGGTCGAAGAAGCGGCGCACGCCCTTGAGGATCAAGCGCGCTATCAGCACGATGACCACGATGCTGAACAGGTCCGGGGCATAGCCGACGAAGGCCGTCAGGACCTTCTTGACGATGCCGGTGACCGTGGTGACCATCGCCGCCGCGATGCCGCGGGTCCACGGGAATAGCGAGAGCACGAAGTCGAGATAGAAGTAGAACAGCGCGATCGCGATCAGCCACGCGACCACCCCACTCGCCGTCCGGCCGGCCTCGATGAAGGTCGCAGGCGACAGCAGGTGCACGTGCGCGCCCGCCCTCTCCCGCCAGCGGTTGGCGAGTTCCAGGATCTGCTGCTGCCACTTGGTGTGGAAGCGCCGCAGCCCGAACAGCAGCAGGCCGAGCACGGCGCTGGCCGCGAGCGCCAGCAATGCGCCGCGGAGCAGGCTCGCGATGCTACGATCCCGGAACTCGGTTGCGAGGGCATCGCGAATGACGACGAGCTGGTCGGCGGCAAGCTGCCTGCGCGTGCGGCCGGTGCGTTCGGCATCCGGGTCGGTGACGGCGCGGATCAGCGCATCGCCGGCGTATATTTCGGAGAAGCCGTCGCGCTCGATCACGCGCAGGTTGTCGAGGACGCCGTCGGATCCCTTGGCGACGTCGAGCAGTCGCTGTTCGATCGCCGCGGCGCGCTCGGCGGTGGTCAGCGCTCCGATCGGCGCGCCGACCTCGAACAGCGTCGCGCCGCGGAAGCGCACCGGCGCGACCTCGGCGCTGGCGGCGGTCTCGGCCGCGGCCGCCGCATCGGCGCCGACCGGCGTCTGCGCGGCGGCCTCCTCGGCCGGCGCCTGCGCGGCGGCGAACAGCGGCAGGCCGCACAGTCCCGCAGCCATCCATTGACGCAGGCTCATCAAGAGAGACGCATGGCGCAACTGCAACACCCTGGCGAAACGCCCATCGGCAGCCGGACGGCGGCCGTCGCCTGCGGACTATACCTCGCCGTGCTCGCAGCGGGCTGCGCCCGCGATGAGCCGCCGGCCGCGCAGCCGCGGGACGTCGCCGCGGTCGTGGTCAATCCGCCGCAGCTGACGCTGCAGGCCGGGGGCGACGCCTGGCTCGGCGCCGAGGCCAACGACGCCGGCGGCCAGCCGATCGGCGGCGCCCAGTTCAGCTTCCGGCCCGAAGACTCGCGCTTGCTGCGGGTCTCGGATCGCGGGCAGGTGATCGCGCTCGGTCCGGCGACGCCCCAGACAAGCGTCATCGTGGCGAGCGGCGGGGCCGAGCGGCGCGTCCCGGTGACAGTGCTGCCGGGACCGCCCGACCGGGTCGAGGCCGTATCCGGCGACGGTCAACGCGTCCCCGCCGGCGAGGCGGCGCCGGAGCCGATCGTCGGAAGGCTGGTCGACGGCTTCGGCAACGGGCTCGAGGGCAGGCCGGTGGTCGCCGAGTCCGCGGCGGGCGCCTTCGATCCGATCTTCGGCGTCTCCGCAGCCGGCGGCCTGGTCGAGCTGCGCCTGCCGCCGCTTGATCGCGCCGGCGAGGTGCTGGTGTCGCTGCGCGATCGCGAGCTGGCCACGGCCGCCGCGACCTTCAGGATCGAGATCGCGCCGGCGGCGCCGGCCTCGATCGAGCTGGTGCCTTTCGCCGGCGGCGAGATGGCGACCGGGCCCGCGAAGATCGCGGTCCGGGATGCCTTCGGCAATCCAGTGCCGGGCGTGCAGTTCGTCGCAAGGTGGGCGGACGACGACGGCGAGCCCCTGCGGCTGTCGACCGACGCGAGCGGGCTCGCGAGCGTCGACCTCTCCGGCCGGGCCGCCGGCGGCACGCTCGACGTCGAAGCCGCGCTCGCCGAGGGCGACCTGCGCCGGCGGCTCGACGTGCCGCCGCCGCCCACGTCCACCCCTCCAGCGGCCGCGCCGCCTCCCGGGGCGACCTGACCCGCGGTCAGTCCTCGAGCTTGCCGGCCCCGACCCGGGCGACGGTGTCCGGCGCGTACTCGAACGAATCGAAGAACACGCGCGCCGGGTCGGCGCCGAGCGCCTCGACCTGTCGGCAGACCGCCTCGACCATCGCGGGCGGCCCGGCCGCGTAGACGTCGTGCCCTGACAGCGACGGCAGGCGGGGGGCGATCGCCTCGTGCACGAAGCCGCTCGCATAGCCCGGCGCGCCCGCTTCCTCGGAGAGGACGGGCGCGTACTGGAACAGCGGCTGGTCGACGGCGAGCTGCGCGAGCCAGGCGTCCTCGTACAGGTCGTCGCGGGTCCGCGCGCCCCAGAACAGCGTCACCGGGCGCTTCACGCCGGTCTCGACGGCGTGGCGCAGGATCGCCTTGAGCGGCGCGTAGCCCGTGCCGCCGCCGACCAGCAGGACCGGCCCCGCCCCCTCGCGCAGCACGAACTGCCCGAGCGGCCCCTCGATGCGCAGCAGCGTGCCTTCGGACATCGAGTCGAACACCTGCTTCGTGAACTCGCCGCGGCCGGTGCGGCGCACGTGCAGCTCGAGCAGCCCGCCGTCGTGCGGCGGATTGGCGAGCGAGAAGCTGCGGCGGCGCCCGCCGGACAGGATGACGTCGATGTACTGGCCGGGCAGCCACTGCAGCGTCTCGATCGCCGGCAGCTTGAGCCACAGCCCCATGACGTTCGGCGCGAGCAGCCGCATGCGCTGCACGCGGGCCGGCAGGCTCTTGATCTGGACGTCGGGGACCTCGCGGATCTCCCGGACCTCGACCGCGACCGGCGTCAGCGCGCGCGCCTGGCACAGCAGCACGTCGCCCCCGAGTTCCTCGGCCTCGGTCAGCGCCAGCGGGCGACCGCGCGGGTACTCGACGCTTCCGCGCAGGAGCCTCGCGCGGCAGGACCCGCAGCGACCGCCCTTGCAGCTGTGCGGCAGGTTGAGCCCGGCCCGCAGCGCCGCGTCGAGCAGGCTCTCGCCGGGCTCGACCTCGTAGTGTTCGCCCGAGGGCACCAGCCTGACCTGCATCCGGGATCTCCAGCGACGGCGAGCGGCTATTATCGCAGGTCCCGACCGAGCGGAGGCTCCATGGCCAGCCAGGTGATCGTCGGCTGCGGCTACACCGGCGAGCGTCTCGCGCGCCGCCTCGGCGGCCAGCCCCTGGCCTTCACGGGTACCGAGGCAGGCACGCGCCGGCTGCGCGCCGCGGGCATCGAGGCCCGGCCGTGGGACCTCGACCGGCCGGCGCTTTCGACCGTCGACGTCATGGGCGCGACCGTCTGGTATCTCGCGCCGCCGCCCGAGACGGGCGACGGCGACCCGAGGCTCGAGCGCTGCCTCCAGGCGCTGCGCGGCCGGCCCGGCAAGTTCGTCTACGTCAGCACGACCGGCGTGTACGGCGACGCGGGGGGCGGCACGGTCAGCGAGGACACGCCGCCCGCGCCGTCCACCGATCGCGCCCGCCGCCGCCTCGCCGCGGAGCGGCTGGTGCAGGACTGGTGCGCGGCGCGCGGCGCGCCCTGGGTGATCCTGCGCGTCCCGGGCATCTACGGCCCCGGTCGCTTGCCGCTCGAGCGCATCCGCCGCGGCGACCCCTCGATCGTCGAGGGCGAGGCCGGGCCCGGCAACCGGATCCACGTGGACGACCTCGCGGCGGTGCTGCGAGCGGCGGGCGCCTCGCGACTCGCGGTCAACCGGATCTACAACGTCGGCGACGACGAGCACGCGAGCAGCACGGCTTACTTCCGCACGGTCGCCCGGCTCGCCGGCCTGCCGCCGCCTCCCGAGCTGCCGCGCGAGGAGGTCCGCGCACGCGTCTCGCCGGGCATGTGGTCCTTCCTCGCCGACTCGCGCCGGGTGGACACCACGCGCATGCGAGAGGAGCTCGGCGTGGAGCTCGCCTACCCGGACATCGACTCGGGCGTGCGGGCGAGCCTCTAGGCACCGGCCGGCGGCGCGATCACCCGTCGCCGCGCCGCGATCAGCGCCACGAGCAGCGCGCAGGCCGCGGCGATCGACGCAGGAAACAGCCAGGTCGCGGGCGAGTATTCCGCGAGCGCGGCGAGCACCAGCAGGTTCCTGAGGATGAACAGCGCGTAGAAGCCGATGGGCTCGGACCAGGGCTGCTCCCAGGCCTTGCGCAGCGTGGGACCGAAGCCGAGCAGGTCCACCACCGTCAGCACGACGACGGCGGCGAGCGGGCTCGAGGTCAGCCACCACAGCGGCAGCGACGAGGCGGCTCCGGCGAGGAACAGGCCGTCGAGCCGGGTGATCGTGACGTCCGCGCGATGCCGCCAGGCGAGCGCGGCGATGGCGAGGGTGAGCGTGGCCGACAGCCCGATGACCCATGCGCCGAGCCCGCCGCCCGCCTGCAGCGCGGCGAAGAAGACGACCAGCGTGGTCGCGCCCCAGATCACCCAGGAGAAGACATGGGGGCGGATCGACCCGCGGAGGATGCCGCGCAGGTACGGGTAGAAGGCGTAGAGAGTGAGCGCCGCCGCGGCGGCTCCAGCCAGTTCCCGGATCACGAGGCTCTCATTTTCGGCGGCAAGCCACTTCCGCCGTCCAGTTCGTTCAATACGCGAGCTTTCCCACCTGAGGCAAGACGATGCCGCACTCGAGGACCCGGCTGCGCGCACTGGTCGCGCTGCTGTCGCTGGCCACCGTCCCGGTCGCCTATGCCGAAATCGACACCTTCGAGGTCTGGCACAAGGACGGCGCCTGCGCCGACCACAGGTTTCCATCCGGCCACCTGCTGTGGAACAGCCGAAGCCGCATCAATGTCGCGCGCGGCGAGAAGATCCACGTGCGCCTGTGGGGGCACGGCGCCGACCTGGCCACCGATGCCGGCGCGGACGGCATCCACGAGTGGATCGTCTCCAGGGGCAGGAGCACGGACTATCCCAACGCGCCCATCACCGGTGGCCAGAAGGTGCCGAAAGGCTACGTGACGGTCGCGATCGAGGCCACGTCGTCGCACAGCACTGGAAACAAGACCATCACGGTCACCTGGCCGTGGCCGGGCCAGCCCGAGACCATCCCGGTCAAGGTCGTGTCGAGCTGCGAGGCGCTGCTCGACGATGCCTACCGCCTCGCGCCCGATACGCCGACCGCGTCCACCGGCACGATCAACCCGATCGCGCCGCCACCGACCTCGACCGTCATCGCGCCGCCACCCATCGTCGACCTGGTGCCGCGACCGACGCTGAACAACATCTTCAGGCGAACCGGCAACCCGGTCACCATCGGTACGGGAAACTTCATCCCGGTAGACGCACGCTGGTGCACCGGCCTGCCGATGCCGACCAGCGGCAGCGCGGCACGCGACATCGTGGTGCCGCCGCTCGATTGGGGCGTCAGCAACGCCGGGACGGCCGCAACGGGGGCCTTCACCGCACAGCTGCGCAGCGGCGCCGTCGTCCTGCAGACGCAGGCCCTGGCCGCCGGCACGCCCGCGGTCGGAGCGAGCACGAGCTTCGCCTTCACGCGACCGAACGGTGGCGCCGTGCGCGTGGCCCGCTTCGCGATTCCCCAGCCGCAGGGCTGCTTCGTGAACCTGGCGAACCCGGGATTCTGGGAGGACCCGCCGCTGACCGTGGTCGTCGACAGCGGCGGCGCGATCGCCGAGTCCTCCGAGGACAACAACTCGCGGACCTTCTGATCGGGTCGATCACGGCGGGCGGCCGGCCGCTCCGGCCGCCCGCCGCCGCGTCACAGCCCGAGCTTCGGCCACAGCGCGTCCACCCGGCGCTTCACCTCGGGGTCCATCACGATCGGCCGGCCCCACTCGCGCGTCGTCTCGCCCGGCCACTTGTTGGTGGCGTCGAAGCCGATCTTGCCGCCGAGGCCGGAGACCGGCGAGGCGAAGTCGAGGTAGTCGATCGGCGTGTTCTCGACGATCAGCGTGTCGCGCGCCGGGTCCATGCGCGTGGTCATCGCCCAGATCACGTCCTTCCAGTCGCGCGCGTTCAAGTCGTCGTCGGTGACCACCACGAACTTGGTGTACATGAACTGCCTGAGGAACGACCAGACGCCCATCATCACGCGCTTGGCGTGGCCCGGATACTGCTTGCGCATGGTCACGACGGCCATGCGATAGGAGCAGCCCTCCGGCGGCAGGTAGAAGTCGATGATCTCCGGGAACTGCTTCTGCAGCAGCGGCACGAAAACCTCGTTCAGCGCCACGCCGAGGATCGCCGGCTCGTCCGGCGGCCGGCCGGTGTAGGTGCTGTGGTAGATCGGCTGCCGGCGGTGCGTCAGGCGCTCGATCGTGAACACGGGGAAGCGGTCCACCTCGTTGTAGTAGCCGGTGTGGTCGCCGAAGGGTCCCTCGGGCGCCGTGTCGTCGGGATGGATGTGTCCCTCGAGCACGATCTCCGCGCTGGCCGGCAGCATCAGCTCGCCGACGCCGCTCTTCACCACCTCGGTGCGCCCGCCGCGCAGCAGGCCCGCGAAGGCGAACTCGGAGAGCGTGTCCGGCACCGGCGTCACCGCCGCGAGGATGGTGGCCGGGTCGGCGCCGAGCGCCACCGCGACCGGAAACGGCTCGCCGGGCCGCGCGAGCTGCCAGTCGCGCAGGTCGAGCGCGCCGCCGCGATGCGACAGCCAGCGCATGATCGTGCGGTTCGGCCCGATCACCTGCTGGCGGTAGATGCCCATGTTCTGCCGCGGCTTGTCCGGCCCGCGCGTGACGACGAGGCCCCAGGTGATGAGCGGCCCGGCGTCGCCGGGCCAGCAGGTCTGGATCGGCCAGCGGCCGAGATCCACGTCGCCGGCCTCCAGCACCACTTCCCGGCAAGGTGCCCCGCGGACCTCCTTCGGGGCCATGTCGAGGACCTTGCGGAACAGCGGCAGCTTCTCGAAGGCGTCGCGGAAGCCGCGCGGCGGCTCCGGCTCCTTGAGCGCGGCGAGCAGGCGGCCGACGTCGCGCAGGTCGGCGACGGAGTCCTGCCCCAGCGCGAGCGCGACCCGCTCCGGGGTGCCGAACAGGTTGCCGAGCACGGGCACGTCGAATCCGGCGGGCCGCTCGAACAACAGCGCCGGCCCGCCGGCGCGCAGCGTGCGGTCGCAGATCTCGGTCATCTCGAGCCTCGGGCTGACCTCGGCCGGGACGCGCTTGAGCTCGCCGCGGGACTCGAGCTTGGCGAGGAAGTCGCGCAGGTCCTGGTAGTGCATGGGCGATCCGTTGCAGGCGGCCGGTGCCGCGCCGGGCATGGTGTAATCATGCGCTGGGCGAGGCAAGCCCGGAGGACGGCCGTGCGATTCGACAACCCGCCGCGCGAGCAGATCGACGCGTTGCTGCGCCGCGCGCGCACCCTTGCCGTGGTCGGCCTGTCGGGGGATCCCGCGCGCACCAGCCACGGCGTCTCGGCCGCCATGCAGCGCTTCGGCTACCGGGTGATCCCGGTCAATCCGGCCATCGACGCCACCCTCGGCGAACGCGCGGTGCCGACGCTCGCGCAGCTCGGCGAGGTGCTCGGCGCGGGCGAGGGCGTCGACATCGTCAACGTCTTCCGGCGGCCCGGGCACGTCGCCGGCATCGTCGACGAGTGCATCGCGCTCGGCCTGCCGGCGCTGTGGCTGCAGGAGGGGGTGATCGACGAGGCCGCGGCGCTGCGGGCACGCGATGCCGGCATCTTCGTGGTGATGGACCGCTGCATCTACCGGGACCGGGCGCGCCTGTAGTCCGCCGGCCCGGGTTTGCTAGGATCAGGGGCTGAGGGGGAGCGCGCCGCCGGCGCGACGCGCGGCGCAGGACCGCCAGGTCCGTGGAGTCAGGCACGGCGCAGGTGTCCGAGGAATCCAGCAAACGGCACGCTCCGGAGGGCCTCGGCGCCGCGCTGCGCGAGGCGCGCGTGGCCAGCGGTTTGTCCCTCGAGGACGCCGCGCGCCGCTGCCTCCTCTCCACTTCGCAGATCGCCGGCCTCGAGAGCGGCGAATCGCGGGCCTTCTACTCGCCCGAGTACGCGCGTCGGGCCGCGCAGCGATACGCGGCGCTGCTCGGCCTCGAGGCGACCCCCGAGCCGCCGCGTCCGCCTGAGCCACCCCCCGCGGCGCCTGCCGAAAGCCAGGCCGGCGACACCTCGGGCACGGGTCGGCTCAGGCTGCCGGTGAGCCCGGCCGGCCATGGGCTGCGCAACCTGGCGCTGGTCGCCGGCGGCGCGGCGGTGGTCGCGACCATCCTCTTCCTGAATCGCGACGCGTCATCGCCCGTGGCGGCGCCCGCGGGCAATGCCGCGGTCGCGGCCCGCCCCGCCGCCGCGAGTCCCGCGCCTGCCGGGGCGCCGGCGATGCCACCTGGCGCGGACGGATTCACGGCGCCGACGCCGTCTTCAGACGGCCGCTTGCCGGCCGGGACCGTGGCGCCGGGCGTGGCGGAGTCCGCCACCGCGTCGTCGCCTGAAGCGGCGCCCCGCCCGGCGCAAGCGGAGCCGGCGCCGGCCGGGCCGCCGCGGCGCTCGCCACGGCGGCTGTACGTGCTCGCCATCCGCGGCACTCCGCTTCGCATCCGCGACGCCGCCGGGCAGGTGCTGCACGACGGACCGGTGAGCCCCGGCTTCTCGCGCAGTTTCGAGGGCGAGCCACCCTTCACCGTCGAAGCCGCGGCGCCGGATCCACTCGAGGTCTACTACCTCGGCCGGCGCGTGCGCCTGCAGCCCGGGGACTCGGGTCGCTCCGCGGCCACCGTCAGCGCCCCGCGGGGCGCCCGCTAGCACGCTCTTGCGGTCCCCCAAATGAAGAAGGCCCGCTTGCGCGGGCCTTCCAGGGCTCAGCGAGGCTGATTACCAGCGGCCACCGCCGCCGCCACCGCCACCGCCGCCACCCGAACGGAAGCCGCCGCCGCCGCCGCCGCCACCCGAGCGGAAGCCGCCGCCGCCACCGCCACCCGAGCGGAAGCCACCGCCGCCGCCACCGCCGCCGGTGCGCGGACGGTCCTGCGCCTCGTTGACGCGCAGCGCACGGCCGCCCATCTGGAAGCCGTTCAGCGCGCCGATCGCCTTCTGGGCGTCAGCCTGCGGCATCTCCACGAAGCCGAAGCCGCGGGGACGGCCGGTCTCGCGATCGGTCGGCAGCGCGACCGACTCGACGGTCCCGTGCTGGGCGAACAGGTCGCGAACTTCCGACTCCGTGGCGGAGAACGGCAGGTTACCAACGTAGATCTTCATGTTTCTAAGGTCTCACTCAGGGGAAAGGGTCGAGAGGCGCGCAGGGCGCATCGAACCCGCCATACACAACGGCAGGAACCTGGTCGGGGTCGTCGAACGAGCTAGCAGCACATCGAACCGGGAGCGACGGATCCTGTCACCTGATCGGTCTATTCGGCGATGCAATGGGGCGGCAAGCGCCTGAAACTGCAGGGCGGATGGGCACGATCGCCGGCGAGCGTAGCACAGCCCCGGTACGGAAAGCGAGTCCCCGGGGGCTGTCTCCGGTTCCGCCTCCCCCGCGTCCGGCTCGAGCAGCCCGTCCGCGGGGACTGTCCCCCTAGTCCAGCCGCTTGTGGAAGCGCAGCACCGCGGCCGTGAGCATCACCAGGAAGAACACCGCGAGCTTGGCCACCTCGGTCCCCATGTCCGCGAGTCCGGCCCCGCGCAGCACGATGCCGCGGACGATCTCGACGAAGTGGGTGAGCGGCAATACCTGGGCGATCCACTGCGCCACCGCCGGCATGCCCTCGAAGGGAAAGACGAAGCCCGACATCAGGATCGACGGCAGCATGGTCATGAAGGCCAGCTGGAACGCCTGGAACTGGGTGCGCGCGACGGTCGAGATGAACAGTCCCAGCGCCAGCGTCGCGGCGATGAACAAGAGCGCGCCGAGGTACAGCTGCACGAGGCTTCCGGTGATCGGCACCGCGAAGAGCCCGTGGCCGATGACCAGGATCAGCGTGGTCTGCACCAGCCCGATCGCGACGTAGGGCAGCAGCTTGCCGGCCATCAGCTCGCCGCGCGACACGGGCGTGGTGATCAGCAGCTCGAGGTTGCCGCGCTCGCGCTCGCGGACCACGGCCCCGGCCGTGAAGATCACCATGGTGATGTTGAGGATGGTGCCGACCAGCGCGGGCACGACCTGCACGGCGGTGCGCCCGCCCGGGTTGTACTCGATGCGAAGCTCCACCACGCCGGGCCCGGGCCGCGCGGCGCCGTGGCGGGCGAGCACCGGCAGCGACGCAAGGCCCTGGGCCACGTTCTGCAACGACGGCTGGCCGCCGTCGACGATGATCTGCACGGCCGCGCGGTCGCCGTCGGCGATGCGCCGCTCGACGTCCTGGGCGATCACCACGCCGATGCGCGCATCGCCGTTTCGCATGCGCGCGGCGAGCTCGGCCTCGCTGTCGGCCTGCCAGGCCATGTGCATCACCTGCGTGGCGGAGAGGTCCGCGGCGATCTGGCGCGACAGCGAGGTGCGCGACTGGTCGAGCACGACCGCGGGAATGTCGCGCACGTCGAAGTTGATGGCGTAGCCGAACAGCACGATCTGCATCGCCGGGATCCCGACGATCAGGCCGAAGGTGATCCGGTCGCGCAGCAGCTGGCGGGTCTCCTTGGCCGCGACCGCCAGCAGTCGGACGAGCGCGCTCACGCCGCCTCCCGGCCGGCCGACGCGCCGCCGCCCGCCCGCCGCCCGGTCGCGGCGACGAACACGTCCTCGAGGTTCGCGGCCACCGGCTCGACGCGAGCCTCGGGACAGGCCTGCAGCACCCGCAGGCGCAGCCGTGACTCCGGCTCCGGCAGGTCGCGGGGAACGAGCACGCGCAGCCGGCTGCCGAGCTGCGCGATGCTCCGCACCCACGCCTCGCCGGCGAGGGCGCGACGGGCCGCCGGCAGGTCCTCGCACTCGACCTCGAGCACCCGCGCGTCCACGTCGCGCGCGAGCTGCCGCGGCGGTCCTTCCGCGGCGATCCGCCCGCGGTCGAGGATGGCCACGCGATGGCAGCGCTCGGCCTCGTCCATGTAGTGGGTCGAGACGAGGATGGTCGTGTTGCCCGAGACCAGGTCGAACAGCTTCTCCCAGAAGTCGCGCCGGCTCTGGGGGTCCACCGCGCCCGTCGGCTCGTCGAGCAGCAGCAGCTCCGGGTCGTGCAGGGTCGCCGCGGCGAGCGCGAGGCGCTGCTTCTGGCCGCCCGAGAGCGTGCCGGCGAAACGCCCGGCCAGCCCCTCCAGCTGGTACTCGCCGAGGCTCGCGGCGACGCGGGCGCGGGTATCGCCGCGCGACAGCCCGAAGACCCGGCACATGAACACGAGGTTCTCGCGGACCGTCAGGTCCTCCCACAGCGAGAACCGCTGGGTCATGTAGCCGATGCGCCGGCGCAGCCGCTCGGGCTCGCGCCGCACGTCGAGCCCGAGCACCTCGACGCTGCCCTCGGTGGGCAGCAGCAAGCCGCAGACCATCCGGAAGGCCGTCGACTTGCCGGAGCCGTTCGGGCCGAGGAAGCCGTAGATCTGCTTCGCCGGCACGTCGAGGTCGATGCCGGCCACGGCGACGACGTCGCCGAAGTGCCGGGTGAGCCCGCGTGCGACGACCGCGCTCACGGCGGAACAGCCTCGAGCTCGACCTCCACCGGCACGCCCACCGGCAGGTCCGCCGCGTCCGGCTCCGTCAGCTCGACCTCCGCGAGGAAGGAGAGCCGGCTGCGGTCGCGCTCGTTCAGCGCGTAGTACGGAGTGAACGCCGCCTCCGCGGCGACGAAGCGCACCCGCGCGGCCCAGGCACGCTCGCTGCCGAGCACCTGCACCGTCGCAGGTGTGCCGGTCGCCACGCCGACACGCTGCGGCGCCGGCACGAACACCCGGGCGTAGGGCTGGCCCGCGGCGAGCATCACGACGAGCGGCGCGCCCGCCGGCGGCCGCTCGCCGAGGCGATACGGCAGCGCCTCGACCAGCCCTTCGCGCGGCGCCGCGAGGTCGAGCCTCGATCGCGACACGGCGAGCTGCGCGCGGCGCGCCTCCGCCGCCGCGAGCGCCGCCTGGGCCTGGTCGATCACCTCGCTGCGCGTGCCGCGCTCGAGCTGGCGCAGCTGCTCGCGGGCCACCTTCGCGTCCGCCTCGGCGGTGTCGAGGGCGGCGCGGCTGCGGTCGAGGTCGCTCGCCGGCAGCAAACGCTGGCCGACCAGCGTCTCGACGCGCGCCGTGTCGCTCGCCTGGGCGGCGAGCCGGCCCTCGGCGCCCGCGAGCCTCGCCCGCGCGGCGAGCACGTCCTCGCGCCGCGGGCCGGTGACCGCTTCGGCGAGGCGCGCGCGCGCCTGCGCGACCTCGCCCTCCGCCGCGGCCAGCGCCGCGTCGAGCGCTGCCGGATCGAGGCGCAGCAGCAGCTGGCCCCGGGTCACCTGTTCGCCCTCGCGCACCGCGATCTCGACGATCGGATCATGCGTCTCGGCAACGAGCTCGAGCCGGTCGCGCTCGAGCGTGCCGAGGAGTGTGTCGCCCTCCCCGCCGCCGCAGCCCGCGAGGACCAGCGCGGCGGCCAGCGGCCAGAGCCGGGTCATGACGGTCCTCCTGCGGCCGTGCCGGCCGCGAACAGGCGCGTGCTGTGGCGCACCAGGCCCTCGAGACCGTCCGCGTCGAACTTCTGGCCGAGGACGCGGCCCAGCACGGCGTGAGCGATGAACGGGAACAGCGCGAGGCTCAGGAACGAGACCAGCGTGAGCGAGGGGTCCAGGTCGCCGCGCAGGCGACCGGCCGCGACCCCGCGGCGGATCAGCTCCACCACGCGCGGTCCGATGCGCCCGGCGAACTCGCGGATGAAGTCCTCGCGGTAGGCGCCCTCGGGCGAGAACACCTCGCGCAGCAGGAGCCCTGGGATCCACGGGTGCCGGCCGACGACCCGCATGTAGGCCGCCATCAGCGCCGCCGGGTCGGCCGAGTCCGGAGCGTCGGTCGCCAGCATCTCATCGAGCGCGGCGACGAGCGGCGCCGTCGCCTCCCCGAGCATGGCCGTGTACAGGCCCTGCTTGCTCTTGAAGTAGTAGTGGACCATGGCCGGGTTGGCGCCGGCCTTCGCCGCCACCTGCCGCGCCGACACCGCGCGATAGCCGTAGCGCAGGAACAGCTCGCGCGCCGCGGCCAGCAGCTCCGCGCGCAGGTCGCGGGCGGGCGCCGCCGCCGGTCGGCCGCGCGTGCGCCGACTGCCGCGCCGGCCGCCCTGCGGCGGCTTGCTCTTCGCTTTCGTCCTGGCCGGCATGGCCGCCTCCAATTAACCCGGTGGTTAATTGGACGCCTGCGCGCCGCGGCGCACAAGGCGCGCGCCTCAACGCGTGTTTAATTTCTCCCGCAGGCTGCGCCGCGGGGCGGGACTCAGGCCATGACCACCAGCAGGTCCTTGGCGTCCACCGGCTGGCCGGGACGCACGGCGACCTCGACCACCTCGCCGTCCCGGTCGGCGCGCACCGCCGCCTCCATCTTCATCGCCTCGAGGGTGACGAGCACGTCGCCGCGCTCGACCTTCTGGCCGACCGCCACCGCGATGGTCGCGACCGTGCCGGGCATCGGCGCGCCGACGTGGTTGGGGTTCGAGGCGTCCGCCTTGCGCGCCGCCTCCTGCACCTCGCCGAGCGACTTGTCGCGCACCCGCACCGAGCGTGGCTGGCCGTTCAGCTCGTAGAACACCGTGCGCGTGCCGTCGTCGTGCGGGTCGCTCACGGTGACGAATCGCACGATCAGTGTCTTGCCGCGCTCGAGGTCGATCGAGACCTCCTCGCCCGCTTCCATGCCGTAGAAGAAGGTGTGGGTGGGCAGCACGCCGACGTTGCCGAAGGCGTTGCGGTCGGCGACGTACTCGGTGAACACCTTCGGGTACATCAGGAAGGAGGCGAACTCGACCTCGGTGATCTCGCGCCCGCACTGCTCCTCGGCCTGCTTGCGCAGCGCGGCCAGGTCCGCCGGCGGCAGCACCTCGCCAGGCCGCTGCGTGAGCGGCGCCTTGCCCTTCAGCACCTTCTTCTGCAGCGCCTCGGGGAAGCCGCCGTAGGGCTGGCCGATGTCGCCGTGGAAGAACTGCACCACGGACTCGGGGAAGGCGATCTCGACCTCGGGGTCCTCGACGTCCGACCGGCTAAGCCCGCTCGTCACCATGACGAGCGCCATGTCGCCTACCACCTTCGACGACGGCGTCACCTTGACGATGTCGCCGAACATGTCGTTGACCTCGCGGTAGGCGTGGGCGACCTCCGGCCAGCGGTGGTCGTCGATGCCGAGCGAGCGCGCCTGCTCGCGAAGGTTGGTGTACTGGCCCCCGGGCATGCCGTGCACGTACACCTCCGAGGCGCCCGAGCGCATCTCGCTCTCGAACGAGCCGTAGAGGCGACGCACCTGCTCCCAGTAGCTCGACAGCACGCGGACGTTGGCCGGGTCGAGCGCAGTGGCGCGCGGCCCGTGGCGCAGCGCCTCGACGATCGAGCCGAGGTTCGGCTGCGAGGTGCCGCCGCTCATCGAGTCGATCGCCGCGTCGACCGCGTCGCAGCCCGCCTCCACCGCCATCAGCACGCTCGCCGCGGCGATGCCGCTCGTGTCGTGGGTGTGGAAGTGGATGGGCAGGCCGACCTCCTGCTTGAGCGCGCGGACGAGGTCGTAGGCGGCGCGCGGCTGGCACAGCCCCGCCATGTCCTTGATGGCCAGCACGTGCGCGCCCGCGCGCTCGAGCTCGCGGGCCATCTTCAGGTAGTACTTCAGGTCGTACTTGGTGCAGCGCGGGTCGGCGAGGTTGCCCGTGTAGCAGATCGCCGCCTCGCAGACCTTGCCCGACTCGATCACCGCGTCCATCGCGACGCGCATGTTCTCGACCCAGTTGAGCGAGTCGAAGACGCGGAACACGTCGATGCCAGAGCGCGCCGCCTGCGCGACGAAATGCCGCACGACGTTGTCCGGGTAGTTGGTGTAGCCGACCGCGTTCGCCGACCTGAGCAGCATCTGCAGCAGCAGGTTCGGCATGGCCTCGCGAAACGCCGCGAGCCGCTCCCAGGGGCACTCCTTCAGGAAGCGCATGGCCACGTCGAAGGTGGCGCCGCCCCAGCACTCGACCGAGAACAGCCCCGGCACGAGGCCGGCGTACCACGGCGCGATGCGCGCCATGTCGTGGGTCCGGAAGCGCGTGGCGAGCAGCGACTGGTGCGCGTCGCGCATCGTGGTGTCGGTGATGAGCACCTGCTGCTGCGCCAGCATCCACTCGGCGAGGCCCTTCGGGCCGCGCTCCTCGAGGATCTGGCGGCTGCCCGGCGGCGGCGCGGCGGCCGGCAGCTCGGGCAGCCGGGGCTCCGGCATGTGCGCCGGGCGCTTGCGGCCCTTGACCTCCGGGTTGCCGTTGACGATCACGCTGCCGATGAAGCCGAGCAGCCGGGTCGCGCGGTCGCGCCGCCGCGGCCACTGGAACAGCTCCGGCGTCTGGTCGATGAACTTGGTCGTGTAGCTGCCGTCGGCGAAGCTCGGGTGGGTGACCACCTGGTCGAGGAAGCGCAGGTTGGTGGTGACGCCGCGGACGCGGAACTCCCACAGCGCGCGGTGCATGCGCCGGCTGCACTCCTCCGGCGTCGGCGCCCAGGTCGTCACCTTCACCAGCAGCGAGTCGTAGAAGCGGGTGATGAAGGCGCCGGTGTAGGCGGTGCCGGCATCGAGGCGCACGCCGAAGCCGGCCGGGCTCCGGTAGGCCGTGATGCGGCCGTAGTCCGGGATGAAGCCGTTCTCCGGGTCCTCGCTGGTGACGCGGCACTGCATCGCGTGGCCCGTCACGCCGATCTTCGACTGCTCGGGGACGCCGCTGTCCGGCTCGCCGATCTTCGCGCCCTGCGCGATGCGGACCTGCGCCTTGACGAGGTCGACGCCGGTGACCATCTCGGTGACCGTGTGCTCGACCTGGATGCGCGGGTTGACCTCGATGAAGTAGAACTTGCCGGTGTCCGCGTCCTGCAGGAACTCGACCGTGCCGGCGTTGACGTAGTCGGCCGCGCGGCCGATGGCGAGCGCGTAGCCGGTCAGCTCCGCGCGCTGCGAGGCGTCGAGGAACACCGCCGGCGCCCGCTCGACCACCTTCTGGTTGCGCCGTTGGACCGTGCAGTCGCGCTCCCACAGGTGCACCAGGCCGCCGTGCGTGTCGCCGAGCACCTGCACCTCGACGTGCCGCGCGTGGCGGATCAGCTTCTCGAGGTAGACCTCGTCGTTGCCGAAGGCCGCCTTGGCCTCGCGCCGGGCGGTGGCGACCAGCTCCGCGAGCGAGGCCTCGTCCTCGACGATGCGCATGCCGCGCCCGCCGCCGCCCCAGCTGGCCTTGAGCATCACCGGGTAGCCGACCTGGCGGGCGAGGCGTGCCGCCTCGGCGGCATCCGCCGGCAGCGGGCCCGTCGCCGGCATCACCGGCACGCCGGCGGCCACCGCCAGCTCGCGCGCCTGCACCTTGTTGCCGAGCCGGCGCATCGTGTCCGGCTTCGGGCCGACGAAGATGATCCCGGCGGCCGCGCAGGCCTCGGCGAAGTCCGGGTTCTCGGACAGGAAGCCGTAGCCCGGGTGGATGGCGTCCACGTGGGCCTCGCGGGCCACCCGGACGATGTCCGGGATGTCGAGGTAAGCCTCGACCGGGCCCTTGCCCTCGCCGACCAGATAGGCCTCGTCCGCCTTGGTCCGATGCAGGGAGAAACGGTCCTCCTGCGAGTAGATCGCGACCGTCTTCATGCCGAGCTCGGCCGCCGCGCGCATCACGCGGATGGCGATCTCGCCGCGATTGGCGACCATGAGCCTGCGGATCGGCCGGATCATGCACTCTCCCCGGGGATTTTCTGCGGTGGGACGGCGCGGATTGGCCGTACGCCGCCGGCTTCCCCGATAATAGCGGCCACCGACCCGGCCCGCACGCGGCCTGCGGCCACGACCACGCGAGGAGCCCGCCCATGCCGCGCCTGCCGATCGCCCGCCTGCTGATCCTGCTCGCCATCGCGGCGCCGGGCCCCACCCTTGCCGAGGAAGTCCCCATGTACTCGATCGCCATCCACGGCGGCGCCGGCGTGATCAGCCGCGCCTCCATGACCCCCGAGGCCGAGAAGAACTACCGCGAGGACCTCGGCAAGGCCCTCGACGCCGGCTACGCCGTGCTCGAGTCCGGCGGCACCGCCATGGACGCCGTGATCGCGGCCGTGAAGATCCTGGAGGACTCGCCGCTGTTCAACGCCGGGCGCGGCGCCGTGTTCAGCGCCGAGGGCGTCAACGATCTCGACGCCGCGGTGATGGACGGCCAGACGCTGCGCGCCGGCGCGGTGGCGGGCGTGCGCCACGTCCGCAACCCCATCGAGCTCGCCCGCCTCGTGATGGAGCGCTCGCCGCACGTGCTGCTGACCGGCAAGGGCGCCGAGGACTTCGCGCTGGAGAGCGGCCTGCAGCTCGTGCCGCGCAGCTGGTTCTTCACCGAGCGGCGCTGGCAGCAGCTCGAGCAGGCGCGGCGCGGCGATCGCCTGAGCGCCGCCGAGATCGGCTACTACGGCACCGTCGGCGCCGTCGCGCTCGACGCCGACGGCAACCTCGCGGCCGCGACCTCCACCGGCGGCATGACCAACAAGAAGTGGGGCCGCGTCGGCGACTCGCCGCTGATCGGCGCCGGCACCTACGCCGACAACGGCTCCTGCGCCGTCTCCGCCACCGGCACCGGCGAGTTCTTCATCCGCGGCGTGATCTCCCACGAGATCAGCGCATTGATGAAGTACAAGGGCCTCGACGTCGCCGAGGCCGCGCGCACCGCCATCCAGGGCCGGCTCGCCGCGCTCGGCGGCGACGGCGGCGTCATCGTCGTGGACCGCGACGGCAACATCGCGATGGAGTTCAACAGCGAGGGCATGTTCCGTGGAGCGCGCGACGCGCGCGGCCGGCGCGACGTCGAGATCTACTAGGCGCAAACGGCGCGCGGACACAGTCCGGCATGGCAACCGCGGTCGCCATCTACCTCTTCCCCAAGGTCGAAGTCCTCGACTTCGCCGGGCCCTACGAGGTGTTCACGACCGCGAGCCGCGTGCACGGGCGGCTGCACCCCGGCGCGGAGCAGCCGTTTCGGGTCTTCACCGTCGCCCGCTCGCGCGAGCCCGTGCGGGCGCGTGCAGGGCTGCGCGCCCTGCCCGATCACACGCTCGCCGACTGCCCGCCGGTCGACCTGCTCCTGATTCCCGGTGGCGTGGTCGACGACGAGGTGGCCGACGCCGCCGTGGTGCAGTGGGTGCGCGAGCGCTCCGTCACCGCAGCGCTCACTGCATCCGTCTGCACCGGCGCCTTCATACTCGCCGAGGCCGGGCTGCTCGACGGCAAGGCCGCGACCACGCACTGGGAGGATGTTCCCGACCTGCGCGCGCGCTACCCACGGGTGAACGTGCGCGAGGGCCTGCGCTGGGTGGACGAGGACCGCATCGTCACTTCCGCCGGCATTGCCGCCGGCATCGACATGAGCCTGCACTTGGTCGCGCGGCTCGCGGGAGCCGAGCTCGCGCGGGCAGCTGCGCGGCAGATGGACGTGCCGTACCACCCCGATCCCTAGCGCCCCTCACGGGATGCCCCGAGGCGCCGGCTTGCCGTCGCCCACGACGTGAGCCATGCTGGCGGCGGACGATCCAGGGAGACGGATCATGCGCCTGTTTGCTTGCCGCGCACCGACGCTGACGCCGGGATGTCATGCGTCACTTGTGACGCCTATCGGTTTATCCGGTACTACTTTCAGACCCATTTGGCGTTAGGTTGCCGGGTTCCGATCAGCATTTGTCCAATGTTGCGAGCTATCAAGCGGCGTCAGTTCTTGGTCATGGCTTCGCTGGCCACGGCGTTGACGCAACCAACGCTTTCGCTCGCTTGTTTTCCGCCCAAGGATGCCAAGCCATCATCTAGTACGCGGTGGATCGCCCTAAAGACCGCCGTGGAGAATCCACACTTCTATTTCATCGCTGACGGAGCAACAGTCTTTGTGCCTACCGAGTTCGTGGCGACTCACACTAGCGAGATTGCTCCAGTTGTTATAAGGGCGACTCCTCTGGAAGATCACACCGACATCCATCGCGGATTGATTCTTACGGAGCACCACTTTCTCGACGTCCATTACATTGTGGCGGATGCTCTTCAGAACGGCGTGGCGGCTGTTTACAGCACGCAGCGGCAGACGTTTGCGGCTGAGATCAAACTCGTCACATACAGTCAGATTTGCAGGGGTGGCCGCAGGTTCTCCGTCAGTGACGACCTGGGCGAAGATCAGATCCTGCAAGTCCTAGATTGGATCTCATAGATGCCACCAACGTGCGGCATCCTAACTATGCGATGCAGCGGTCGGCGCTTGTCGTCACGCCGCTTGCAGTTGGGCCAAGCGGCTCTGGAATGGTCCGCTCAGCAAGCGGCGCGCCGACTGCGCGCCGCCGCTGATCGCGGACGTTAGGCCGCTTCATCGGCTGCCGTTGGAGAGTCTATGCCCTCAGGCTCTTTCTACGTATACGCGCTCTTCGATCCCGATGAGCCCAAGACGCCCTTCTACATCGGCAAAGGCAGTGGATCACGGGCTTACGCCCACATGGACGAAGAAGGGGAGGGAAGGAAGAACCAGCGCATCCGGCAGATCCAGAAGGCTGGAAAGCAAGTTGTGGTGCGCCAGTTGGTGTCAGATCTGAGCGAGATAGACGCCCTGCGCATTGAGGCACAGCTCATTGCCGCCCATGGCGTGGTGGAAACGGGCGGTCCGCTCCTGAACAGGGTGGTTCCAACAGGGGCTGTGCGCGAGCGAGCTGACATCACGGTTCCGCCGGGCGCCGCCGAGAAGGCCCAACTGGGACTCGAACTGCTAAAGGAGGCGATTCTTGAAGTCGCCGCAGTCAACGCGGCCGGAGTGACAAACGCGCATCTCGTCAACCACCTGGGTCTGCAGAGCGACTACAACGGTGAGCAGAAAAACTACCTCAGTTGGAGCGTGCTGGGCATTCTCATGCGCGAGGGGCGCGTGCGAATGCAGCGCCAAGTCTCTCCGCGCATCACGCGGTATCACCACATCGAGATCGGTAAGACCGGCTTGGCGTAAGCGGCCTAACCCCTCGCTCGAGAGGCGACCCCTGATGGCGTAGCGCCTGGGCCGCGGAACCGCCAAGGCATATCATCGGTCCCGCGGCCCAGGCGCTACGCCATCAGGGGTCGCCTCAACTCGAACGTGAGGTCGCACAGGCCACTCTTTCCTCAACACTACGTCCTTAAGAACAGCGAACATGTGGGAGCAACTCCAAGACCTACTTGCCTCGAAGAGCCCATGGAGCGGCGTGGTCTTCTTGGTCGTCGGCGCAATACTTGGGGCAGTCGTCAGCGCGTACTTCAGCGTTCGCTCCCAACGCCCACGGCTCATCATTGGCGGCAGTGGTAGCGGAGGTAATCAGCAAAGCCAACGCTGGTCGATCTCAATCATGAATCGGCCGACATTCTTTGGTGTGCGGTTCGCAGGAGAGACAGCGAGAGATCTTCAACCTTGGATAACGCTGAAGGATCGACCACAAAGCCACTACCCGCTTTTTTGGTCAGGTCAGCAACCTAGTTACCATGCTTCGATTGAGGCCGGGCAGTCACAGTCAATCGAGCTCTTCTCCTGGTTCTCAGACAAGCGAGGCTCCTACTTTGTGTTGGACCACAGCGGTGAGCCCGCGGCAAAGTTCGACGCGCCAGAGCTTGATTTTGTGCTTCGATTGAACGACCGATTGGGCCGAATGACGGAGTTCAACTTCAAGGTCAAATTTGACGACTCGCACTTGAAGAATCCGCCGCAGCTTCAGGTGCTGCTACCTATTTCGCTGGAGAACAGAGTCCAGATGTTCAGGAAAGGTGTCCGGCAAGTCCTGAGGGCGTTCTACTTCCGTGTATAGGCGTACGGCGCAGCCAATTCCCTCGCTCGAGCCTACCCGCTACGGCAGCCGTCGCATGGTCGCTCCGGCGCAGAGTGATCATCGTCCGTATGCTGCCAAGCGCCGTCTACCTCCGCTGTCGGCTCAGCTCGAACGTTAGCCCGCACATGACCACCCCCTCGCAGCGCGTGACTCTGCGCGAAATCACGGCCGAGACGGTGATCCCGGTGATCAAGCTGTCCGTCGCCGAGAGCCAGAAGCGCTTCGTCGCCCCAAACGCTGTCTCCCTCGCGCAGGCGCTCTTTGCCCCGGAGGCTTGGTACCGCGCCATCTATCTCGACGAGGAGCCAGTGGGCTTCGTGATGCTCTACGACGAGTCCCTCCGCCCGGTCCCGCCGCCCTCCCCGGCGGTCAGCGTCTGGCGCTTCATGGTGGCGGAGCAGCACCAGGGCAAGGGCATCGGAGGCGCGGCCTTGCGCCTGATCATCGAGCACGTCAGAAGCAAGGCGCTCTTCAGCAAGCTGGAACTGTCGTACGTGCCCGCCGAGGGAAGTCCGGAGCCTTTCTACCTCTCGTTCGGGTTCCGGAACACGGATCGCGTCGACGACGGAGAGCGAATCATGGAACTTCACCTGGGTGGGGGCTGACTGTCCCACTAGCGATTCGCCGGGGGCGGCCCACCGAACTCGGGCCGGGCAAGCTTGGCGAAGTAGCTGCCCTGCTGGCGCGCGCGATTTGCGAGGACCCTTCTTCGGGGTAGGTACTTTCCAGATGACGAGCGCCGACTCGGGCTCCTCTAGCGTATGTTCCGTTTCCAACTGTTCACGATCTTCCGCCGGCCTTTGTGTGAACCATGACTGATCTGCTGCCATCGCTCCCGCTGCTTTCGGCCTTCCTGGCTGCGAGTCTCGTGCTGGCGGTGACCCCGGGGCCCGGGGTCTTCTACATCGTCACGCGCAGCGTCACCGAGGGGCGCGCGGCCGGCCTGGCTTCGGTCATCGGGGTCGCGCTCGGCAACCTGGGTTGTGCGGTGGCGGTTTCAGCGGGTCTCGCGGCCATCGTGTCGGCATCCTCCGTCGCCTTCGACGTCGTCCGCTACCTGGGGGCCCTGTATCTCTTCTTTCTCGGCTGGAAAGCGCTGCGCACCCGGAAACCCGACTCGGCGCTACGGAACGGCTCGTCGAGCAGCAACGTGCGCGTCGTCCGGGACGGGTTCGTCGTCGCGCTTCTCAATCCGAAGACGGCCTTGTTCCTTGCCGCCTTTCTCCCGCAGTTCGTCGCCCCTGGCACGGCGCACGCATTCCAGCCTCTCGTCCTGGGCGCGCTGTTCGTGCTGATCGCGGCCTGCACCGACGCCCTGTACGCGTTCTTCGCCTCGCTGGCCGCGCCGTACTTCTCGCGCGCGGGCCGGGCCGTGTCCGCGGCCAGGTTCGCGGGTGCCGGGGCCTACTTCGGCCTCGCGCTGTTCGCGGTCCTGTCCGGCCAACGCGCCGACGCGCATGCGGCCGCGGGGCGCTAGTATGCGCACCTCAAACGACTGAGACGGATGTGCCAATGGAGTCGGAGCAGCAGATGAGCGGCAAGGACGCGCGGTTCTGGGACAAGGCCGCCCGGAAATACGCTGCCTCGCCCATCGACGACGAGGCCGGATTCGAGAGGACGCTGGCGCGCACGCGGGAGCTCATCCCGCCCAACGCGCGGACGCTGGAGCTCGGCTGTGGCACGGGCACGGCGGCGCTGCGCCTGGCGGATGCCGCAGGCAGCTACCTGGCCACCGATATCTCCGCAAACATGATCGCCATCAGCGAGGAAAAGCTCGCGAGCGCCCGCCAGGGTGGGTTCAGCGCGCAACTGGCTTTCCGCCAGGCCACCGCCGGCACCCTGGCGCGTGAAGGCGCCCGCCACGACGTGGTCATCGCCTTGAACTATCTTCACCTCGCCGGAAACCTGCCCGCCGTGCTAGGCGATGTCCGGACCCTGCTGGTGCCGGGCGGCCTCTTCATCTCCAAGACGCCCTGCATCGGCGAAATGAACCCGCTCATCCGCCTCGCCATCCCGCTCATGCGCCTGGTGGGCAAGGCGCCGAACGTCACCACCTTCTCCGCCACCGAGCTTGCCGGCGCGGTCCGCGCTGCAGGATTCACGATCCTGGAGAACGCGCGCCACGGCTCGAAGAAGAATGACTTCCGGCCCTTCATCGCCGCGCGCGCCCCATGAGCGTGGATGTCTGCTGCCACAATCGGGCGCAAGGAAGCGCTTGGCGATGCGCTGCGACCGACGGCTTCGCCGCGGCTGCTCTGCGCATCACGCGTCAGGAGGGGGACTGTCGTCTTGCCTGCTATTCCGCTCTAACCTCACGGATTTCGTACCATCGCCCAAGGGACCTGCCTCATGGATGAGCTACCTCGCCGTAGTGGTCTACGGCCTGCCGAGTGCGGCACTCGCGGCCTGGATGACCGTTCCCGTCCTTCGAACGCTTTGCGTGCGGGTCGGTGATGCCTGACTTCCTGCCCGGGCGGGCCCGCACCAGCGGGTCGCTCTTGTTGCTCGTCCTGTTCGTCTCTTCCAGCCAGGCCTCGGAATTCGCGACCGAACGCGTGGACTGGAAGCGGCATTTCGATGACGCGGGCGCGAAGGGCACGATCGTGGTGGTCGACGAGCGCCCGACCAGCCGAGGCGTCTTCGTCCATGACGCGGCCAGGGCGAAGGCAAGGTACTCCCCGGCATCGACGTTCAAGGTTCCCCATACGCTGTTCGCACTGGATGCCGGAGCAGTCAGTGACGAATTCCAGGTCTTCGAATGGGACGGCGTGCGCGGGACCTTTGCCGGCCACGACCAGGACCAGGACCTGCGCTCGGCGATGCGGCATTCGACCCTCTGGGTCTACCAGCGGTTTGCCGAGCACATCGGCGAGTCGCGGGCAGGGAAGTACCTGCGCTCGATCGACTACGGCAATGCGGATCCGATCTCCCCGGCCGGCCCCTACTGGATCGACGGGAACCTGAGAATCTCCGCGGAGGAACAGGTCGCCTTCCTGAGACGCCTGTATCGAAACGAGCTACCGTTTGCGGTGGAACACCAGCGGCTCGTCAAGGACCTGATGATCAACGAGGCCGGCTACGACTGGATACTTCGCGCGAAGACGGGCTGGGAAGGACGCTACGGCTGGTGGATCGGCTGGGTCGAATGGGGCGACGGTCCCGTCTTCTTCGCGCTGAACATCGACACGCCGAATCGGACCGAGGACCTGGGCAAGCGACAGTCGATCACGAAGGCCATTCTTCGCTCCATCCAGGCGCTGCCCGAGGCCTCCCGGTAGCTGTCCGCGAGTCTCCGGCGCACGCGGCCGGGATCCTGCACCACGTCCCGCCGCCCGGCTCGGCCGAGGCACCTGGTTTCACCGAAGACGTCCTGCTCCCATGCCCACACCGCCAACGTTGCATTTCTTCTGCGGCAAGGCCGGCGCCGGCAAGTCGACCCTCGCCACGCGAATCGCCGAGGAGCAGGGCGCCATCCTGATGTCCGAAGACGTCTGGCTCGCCCGCCTGTTCGGCGACCAGATGAAGACCTTCGACGACTACATCAAGTTCTCGCGAAAGCTGAAGAAGGTGGTCGGGCCGCTGGTCGTGGACCTGTTGAGGTCGGGGAATTCCGTGGTGCTCGACTTCCAGGCGAACACGAGGGCCGGGCGAGGCTGGTTCCGCAGCTTGTTCGAGCAGGCCGGGTCAGCGCACGTCCTGCACTTCGTCGACGCGCCCGACGAGGCTTGCCTGGCACGGATCGCGGTTCGCAACGCCGAGCGGCCCGAAGGTTCGCATCACCTGACGAAGGCCGACTTCGTGCATGTGTCGTCATACTTCGAGGCACCTGGGGAGGACGAGGGCTTCACGCTGAGGGTTCATCGGGTCTAGGAGCGATATACTGGCCGCATGCGCAGTGAGGCCGCCGCCGTGCAGAAACCCCGCATCGAGCACGTTGCCCTGTGGGCCCGCGACCTCGAAGCCCTCTGCGATTTCTACGCCCGCCACTTCGGCGCGAGCGTCGGCGCGCTCTACGAGAACCCGGCGCACGGCTTCCGCTCGCGTTTCCTCGGCTTCGGCGATGGCGCGCGACTCGAGGTCATGTCGACCACGCAGCTCGCGCCCGTCGAGCACGCCCCGGGCGCGCAGCGCATGGGACTCACGCACCTGGCGATCTCGCTCGGCTCGGAGGCCGCGGTCGACGCGCTGACCCGGCGCCTCGCGACCGAGGGAAGCCCGGTGCTCGACGGACCGCGCCGGACCGGCGACGGCTACTACGAGAGCGTGGTCCTCGACCCCGAGGGCAATCGGATCGAGCTCACGGCCAGCGCAGTTTCGACATCGACCAGGCGAGAGCCACATGACGGACCGTGAAGATCCTGCCCCCTGGCACGCCTCACGCGGATACCGCCTCGCGTCCGGCGGCCTCGGCGCGGTGCTGGCCGGCGCCGGCCTCTACGTCCTGCTCGGGATCAGGCCCCTCGAGGCCACCCACCTGCTGGCGAGCGCGGCGTTGGTCGCCGTCGGCCTCAACCTCGCGGTGAGCGCCTTGACCGGCCGGGAGTCGTGGCTGTCGAGGATCGGCCCGCTGCCCTGATGGCGGCGTGGCCGCTGATGGCCGACCTCAGGCAGGGACGCGTCCGACGATCCGCCGCACCCAGGGCGCCACCAGCGTGACGGTCGGGAACGCCACGGGCCAGGTCGCGAGGCAGCTTCGGGCCCACTGGGCTGCGAAGCCGGCGTGGACGCCCTGCGTATGGGCGATGGCGAACGCCGAGACGAGGCCGACCATGATGAGCGACAGCAGGCCGCCGAACAGGACGGGGGCAAAGCGGGCGGGAATGCGCATTTCAGGCTCCTTCATTCAGGACAGGTGGATGACGAGGGCCGCGGCGTAGAGGCCGAGCCCGAAGATGGCGTGGGTGGCGAGGCTCTGCAGGCGCGCGGCCGCGGGTCGCGGGGTCCTGCTCGCGGCGATGCCGGCGCCCATTCCGGGCTGCATCAGCAGGAACGGAGCGGCGACGGTGCCAACGCCGATGAGCAGCGCCGGGACGAGCGTCGGCTCGCGCAGCCATTCGACGCCCCAGATCAGCGGCAGCAGCGCCGCGAACGCGATGCCAATCGCGTAATGGGCGGTCCAGCCGATCACGCGCTCGCCGGCGACTGCAGGCGCGGCGGCAATCCGCTCGTGGCGGAGGCGGCGGCTCAGGACGATATGCGCGAGCCAGCGACCCACCAGCCCGTAGTCCGGCGGCGCGACGCCGAACAGGGATCTCCTGGCGATGGCCCAGAGATCGATCAGGGCCGTGGCGGCCGCGCCGATGACAAGCGTAGTGACCAGGGTGTTCATGGCGTCTCCAGGGACTTGCTTCCGCAGCACCGTGGCGGCACAGTGCCACTTCAAGTCCACTTGAAGTCAAGAGGCGCGCGAGTTGGACATCGGCGAAGTCGCGCGGCGCTCGGGCGTACCGGCCTCGACGCTGCGCTTCTACGAGGAGAAAGGGCTGATCGCGTCGACCGGCCGGCGCGGCCTGCGCCGCACCTTCGATCCGCGCGTGCTCGAGCGCCTCGCGCTGATCGCGCTCGGCGCCGCCGCCGGCTTCACGCTCGACGAGATCGCCGGCATGTTCGCCCCCGACGGGCGCCCGCGCATCGACCGGCAGCGGCTCGCGGCGAGGGCCGACGAGCTCGACGTCACCATCCGCAAGCTCGAGGCCATGCGCGACGGCCTGCGACACGCCGCCGTCTGTCCCGCGCCCAGCCACCTGGAATGCCCGACCTTCCGCCGGCTCGTCGCAGCCGCAGCCGCGCGCACGGGCAAGCGGCGGGCGAGACGCCGGCCGGCCCGCAAGCCGAGCACGTGATGGATCGCCTGTCCACGGTCTTCGTCTTCAAGATCGCGGCCACCGTGCTCTTCTGGTGTGTCCCGCTGATCCTGTTTCCGGCCACGGCGCTGGAGGCGCTCGGACTTCCGCCGCAGTCGAGCTACATGTTCGTCCGCCTGCTCGGCTGGGACGGCCTCACCGGCACCTGGTCGACCTGGGGCGGGATTCCTAGATTCGTGCTCTGGTCGTCGCTGCTGGCGACGGCCGCCATCACGGCAGGCCTGCATTTCTTCGGTGTCCGACCCGCCAGCGGAGCTCCAGCGAGCAAGGTGCAAGGATGATTCTTCGCCCGATCACGGAGGAACTCGTCGCGAGCCCTGAAGTACAGGCTTCGGATCTCCTGAAAGAGATCTGCACCGCGACGGTCGCGATGTACCCGCAAGGTTCGGCGCCGCTGCCCTGGGTCGGCTATCTCGCCGAGGAGCGCGGCGGCGTCGTCGGCACCTGCGCCTACAAGGGGCCCCCTGTCGCAGGCGAGGTCGAGATCGCCTACTTCACCTTTCCGGAGCACGAGGGCCGCGGTTTCGCGACGCTGATGGCCAAGAGCCTCGTCGAGATGGCCACCGAGAACGGCGCCTCGCGCGTCAAGGCTCAGACGCTGCCGGAGAGGAACGCCTCGACCCGCATCCTCGAGAAGCTGGGCTTCAGGCTGGTCGGTCCGGTGATACACCCGGAAGACGGCGAGGTCTGGGAATGGCGCCGCTAGCGTCCACGCGAGGCAGGGTCGGGCGCTCAGCGCTCGAGCTTCGCGTGCAGCGTGATCTTCGCCCGGAACAGCCGTGACACTGGGCAGTTCTCCTTGGCGCCGTTCGCGATCTCCTGGAACTGCGCGTCCGCAATGCCCGGCACCCAGGCCTCGTTCTCCAGGTGCACGGTCGCGATGGACCACTTGCCCTCCGCCTGCTCGAGCGAAACGCTCGCCTGCGTCGCCATGCGGGTCGGCGTGAATCCCGCCTTGCCGAGCTCGGCCGCGAGCGCCATCGTGAAGCAGCCCGCGTGCGCGGCCGCGAGCAGCTCCTCGGGGTTGGTGCCCGGCTCGTTCTCGAAGCGGGTGGTGAACGAGTAGGGCGTGTTCTGCAGCACGCCGCTCCTGGTGGCGAGCGCGCCGTGACCCTTCTTCAGGTCGCCGTGCCATGCGGCGGATGCGGTTCGCTTCATGGGACCTCCCGTGGTCGCGGTCGACTGCCGAGAATCCGCTCGACCGCCGTATCATACGTCCATCGCAGGAGACGCGCGGACAGGCGATGATGACGGAGACGTTCCCGACCCGGGTGGATGCCTGGCTGGTCCTCGCGGCCGCTGGCGGCGTCGCCGCCTCGCTGGCGGGTGGCTTCGCCGCCATGGAGACGAATCCTGGCGAGGCGTGGTTTGCGTTCGGCCTCTCGGCCTTCCTGGCGGCCCTCGTCTTCCTGATCGGCATCCCGTGTCGGTACACGCTCGCGAGCGACCACTTGCTGATCCAGTCCGGCTTGATTCGCCAGCGCATCGCTTACGCCGACATCACGGACGTTGTGCCGAGCCGCAGCCTGTGGGCGGCGCCGGCAATGTCGCTCAGGCGTGTGAAGGTGAGCTACCGGGGCCGGTTCCAGCTGGTGTCTCCGAAGGAGCGCGAGCGCTTCATCGGCGAGCTTCGCGCGCGGGTCGAGCGAGCCCGTGCGTCCTCCGGCCCGTGACGGCGCATCTTCGCATCGCGTGCCTGGTGCGCGAACTGAAGCGCTCTGCCGCGCCGTACCTCGAGGGCCTCGGCCTCGGGGAGCCGGGCCGGTTCGCAGACCACGCTGGGTTCGCCGGCGTCGTGCCCGGCGATTCCGAGTGCCCGTACCACTTCGAGTTCACCTGCTGCCAGCGTCATCCGGTCGCGCCGACGCCGACCGCCCAGGGCCTCGTGGTCCTTTATCTTCCGGATCAGGAGGAGTCGTCGCGGGGCCGCGGCCGACCCTGAACCATGCGCAACGGGATACTTCGCCAGGCGGTCGTCGCCGACATGCCCGGGCTCTGGGAGGTCCGCTACGCCGTCACCGAGAACACGCTGACGCCGGGAAGGATCTCCGACGAGGAGCTTCGGGCCTCGATCGAGGACAACGGCCGCGGCTGGGTCGTCGAGCGGGCGGGCGTCATCCTGGGCTTCGCGATCGGGCTCGCGGAAACCGGCAACGTCTGGGCCCTGTTCGTGCGTCCCGAGGCACAGGGCGAGGGCATCGGTTCTGCGCTGCACGAGGCGATGATCGAGTGGTTCGCCACGCAGCCGGTGCCGATGCTGTGGCTCACGACCGGCATCGACACGAAGGCGCGCCACTTCTACGAGGCCCACGGCTGGCGCTGCGTGGGCGACGCTGGAAAGGGCGAGGTGCGCTACGAGCGCGCGAACCACGCTTGAGGCCGGCGCACGGCCGCGATCGGAGCACTGATGGCCACGCAGTACTACACCGCCGCGAGCCTCGACGGCTTCATCGCGACCGAGGACCACTCGCTCGACTGGCTGTTCCCGCTCGGCGACCCCGACAGCAGCAGCTTCCCGGAATTCATTGGCCAGGTCGGCGCTGCCGCGATGGGTGCTTCCACCTACGCGTGGCTGCTGCGCCACCACGTGAAGCCGGGCACGCCGGAGCAGGCCTCCTGGCCGTACGTGCAGCCGGTCTGGGTGTTCTCGCGCCGCGAGTGGCCGCGGGTCGAGGGCGCAGATGTGCGCTTCGTCAGCGGCGACGTGCGCCCGGTGCACGCGGCGATGCTCGAGGCGGCCGGCGGCCGCAACCTCTGGATCATCGGGGGCGGAGACTTGGCCGGCCAGTTCCACGACGCGGGCCTGCTCGACGAGATCATCGTTCAGGTGGGCTCGGTCACGCTCGGCCGCGGGCAGCCCCTGCTGCCGCGCCGGATCACGTCGCCGCCGCTGCGGCTCACGTCGGTGAAGGCCTTCGGCACCGGCCTCGCGGAACTGCGCTACGCGGTGACGCGGCCGGAGGATGCCGGCGCCACCTGAGCGACGCGGCGTCAGCCGCCGGCAGCGCGGTACTGGAGCCGCGACAGGACCGTCTCATGCAGACGCCCGTTCGTGGCCAGCAGGTGGGTGGTCGCGAGTGTCACCGGTCCGCCAGCGAGGTCGGTGACCTTGCCGCCCGCTTCCTCGACGATCACGGCGAGCGCGGCGATGTCGAGGATGTTGAGGTCTGACTCGAGCACGGCGTCGATCTTGCCGGCGGCGAGCAGGTGGTAGTGCAGGAAATCGCCGTAGCCGCGGATGCGGCCGAGCTCGGCGACGATGCCGCCGTAGCGGCCCCACGCATCCGAGCGGGCGAGCGACTTGAGGTTGCCGGCCGACAGTGCGGCGGCTGAAAGCTCGGCCAGATCGCTCACGTGCAGGCGCTGACCGTCGAGGAAAGCGCCGTGGCCGCGCTCGGCCCACGCCAGCTCGCCATACACCGGCGCGCTCGAGACGCCGAGCACGAGCTGGCCGCGGCGCATCAGGGCGATCTGCGTCGAGAACATCGGGTACTCGCGCACGAAGGCCTTGGTGCCGTCGATGGGATCGACGAGCCAGACGTACTCGGCCTCCATCGCGCTCGATCCGGTTTCCTCGCCGAAGAAGCCGTAGCCGGGGAACCGCGCCTCCAGCACCGCGCGGATCGCGCGCTCGGCGCCGACGTCGGCGGCGGTGACCGGCGTCTTGTCGGCCTTGACCTCGACCGCGACGTTCTGGCGGTACAGGCCGCGGATCACCTCGGCGGCCGCGGCGGCGGCTTCGAGGGCGGCGTCGAGATGGGCGGAGCGGGTCATGCGAGGGCACCTTGGGGAACGCGCGCAGCCTGCGGTCCGGGCGCGCCTTCGTCAACCGGCCCTTGACCGGGCCCGCCGCCCTACCTAGAGTGCTCGCCGACAGGTGACCCGGGTCCGCCCGGGTTAAACGGGAAGCCGGTGAGCGAGCAATCGCGATTCCGGCGCTGCCCCCGCAACGGTAATCGGCTGAATTCGCGTCACGCAGCGTCCGCTGCAGCCACTGCCGGCACAGGCCGGCGGGAAGGCGACACGAAGGCCCGCAAGGCCCGCCGAGAGCCCGGAGACCGGCCTGTCACAGGCGCCGTGTCGCGGTGGGCGACGGCCGGTCCGGGCCCGCTGCCGTACTGTCCCCTCCCTCCGCGTCGCGGTTCACACCGCGTCCATGCGGGAGTGCATGGGAGGGACAATGAACAAGATCGCATCCTGCGCGGCGGCCGTGGTCGCCGTCGTCGTCACGTCGTCCGCGCTCGCCCAATCCCCGGCCATCGAGCCGCTCTTCGTCACCGCCACCCGGACGCCCGAGGCACCCACCGAGGTGCTGGCCTCCGTCGAGGTGATCACGGGCGACGAGCTCGCCCGCCTCGCCGGCGGCGACCTCGCCGACGCGCTGCGCTTCCGCGCCGGCGTCGAGATGGCCCGCACCGGCGGCCCGGGCCAGCAGACCTCGCTGTTCCTGCGCGGCACCGAGTCGAACCACGTGCTGGTGCTGGTGGACGGCGTGCGCATCAACCCGGGCACCATCGGCGTCGCGGCGCTGCAGAACATCCCGCCGTCGATGATCGAGCGCGTGGAGATCGTCAAGGGCCCGCGCTCGGCGCTGTACGGCTCGGACGCCATCGGCGGCGTGATCAACGTGATCACGCGACGCGAGTCCGGCGCCAGCCTCGAGATCGGCGGCGGCAGCTACGACACGCGCTCGGCGGCCTTCGCCGCCGGCTTCGGCGACGAGGAACGCGGGGCCTCGCTCGGCGTGAGCTGGCTCGACAGCGCCGGCTTCCCCGCCCGCAGCAACGACGACGTCGACCGCGGCTACCGCAACCTGAGCGCCAATGCCGCGGCCCGCCGGCAGGTCGGCGGCGTCGCGCTCGCCGCCCGCGCCTGGTACGCGAGCGGCACCTCGGAGTACTCCGACTTCTTCGTCACGCCCGTGGACCAGGACTTCGAGAACGCGGCCTTCGCGCTCGAGGCCGCCGGCAGCCCGCGCGCCGGCTGGGACACCCGCGTCACGCTCGGCCACGCGCTCGACCGCATCGAGCAGAACCAGTCGCCGGACTTTCTGAAGACCCGCCGCTGGCAGCTCGACTGGCAGAACGACCTGTCGCTCGGCGAGCGCCACGCCGTGACGGCCGGCGTGCTGCTGCAGCAGGAGGAGGCCTCCTCCGAGTCCTTCGGCCTCGGCTTTGATCGTGACACCGGCATGCAGCTCGCCTACCTGCAGGACCAGTTCACCGCCGGCCGCCACCGGCTGCTCGCCGCGCTCGGCTACACGAACCACGAGGACTTCGGCGGCGAGACCACCTGGAACCTGGAGTACGGCCTCGCGCTGACCCAGGCGACCTCGCTGTCGCTCGCGGCCGGCACCGCGTTCCGCGCGCCGGATGCCACCGATCGCTACGGCTTCGGCGGCAACCCCGACCTCCTGCCCGAATCCTCCGAGAGCTTCGAGGTCGCGCTGCGCCACCGGATCGGCGGGCGGCACCTGCTGACGCTCGCTGCGTTCCGCAACGACATCGACGACCTGATCCAGTACGTGGTGACCGACTTCGAGACCTTCGACGGCGAGAACCGCAACGTCTCGCGGGCCCGCATCGAGGGCGTCGAGGCCGCCTGGCGCTACGAGGGCGAGCGGTGGTTCGCCCGCGCCGCGGCCACCTGGCAGGACCCGCGCGACCTCGACACCGACGAGCGCCTGTTGCGCCGCGCCCGCGAGAACTTCACGCTCGGCCTCGGCCGGCGCATCGGCCCGCACGTGCTGGCGCTGGACGTGCTCGCCGCCGGCGAACGGCGCGACTTCGGCTTCCCTTCGGCGGTCGCGCTGCCCTCCTACGTCGTCGCCAGCCTGTCCACGAAGCTCGCGCTGCCGGGCGGCTGGCGCCTGACCGCGCGCGTCGATAACCTGTTCGACGAGGACTACGAGCTC
This sequence comes from uncultured Steroidobacteraceae bacterium, assembly GCA_964406445.1. Taxonomy (GTDB): domain Bacteria; phylum Pseudomonadota; class Gammaproteobacteria; order Steroidobacterales; family Steroidobacteraceae; genus SG8-30. The sequence continues at coordinate 12,653 of CAYORU010000004.1, read as the reverse complement.
GCGCGCGGCTACAACACGCCCGATCGCAGCGCGTTCCTCACGCTCGGGCGCGACCTGCGCTGAGGACATCGCCATGGGCAACAGACTGACCAAGATCTACACGCGCACGGGCGACGACGGCAGCACCGGGCTCGGCGACGGCACGCGCGTGGCGAAGGACGACGCCCGCGTCGAGGCCTACGGCACCGTGGACGAGTGCAACAGCTGCATCGGCGTGGTGCTCGCCGTGCTCTACCTCCCGGCCGCGGTGCGCGAGGTGCTGACCGGCGTGCAGCACGACCTGTTCGACCTCGGCGGCGAGCTGTGCATCCCCGGGCACCACGCCATCACCGAGGCGCATGTCACGCGCCTCGAGGAGCAGCTCGACGCCTTCAACGCGAACCTGCCGCCGCTGAAGGACTTCATCCTGCCCGGTGGCGGCCCCTCCGCCGCCGCCTGCCACGTCGCGCGCACCGTCTGCCGGCGCGCCGAGCGGCGCGTGTGGACGCTCGCGCGCCACGCCGACGTCGGCCCGCTGCCGCTCACCTACCTGAACCGCCTCTCCGACCTGCTGTTCGTCATCGCGCGCGTGCTTGCGCGCCACGAGAACGGCAGCGAGGTGCTCTGGAAGAAGAACCGCGGCGCGAGTTGAGCGCCGCGCCGCCTACCCCCGCGCCGCCGCCATCCGCCGCAGCCGCTCCTCCGGCAGCTCGCTCCTGATCTGCGTGCCGATCACCAGGCCGAGCGTCACGCAGCCGAGCAGCACGAGGAAGGGCACCTCGTAGCTGCCCCAGACGTCGAACAGCCGCCCGGTCAGCCAGATGCCGAGGCCGCCGCCGAAGGACTCCATCGAGCTCACCGCGCCGTTGATCTTGCCGATCGACTTCAGTCCGAAGTTGCTGACGGTCAGCATGTTGTAGAGCGTGAACAGCCCGCCCCAGCCGATGCCGATGACGGTGACGGAACCCCACACCCAGGTGCCGGAGTTCATCGTCGCGAGGCCGGCGACGCCGGTGAGCATGAGCGCGAGGCAGCCCATGAACACCCTGTGCCGGTCGAAGCGGTCGGCGAGCCAGCCGCTCGCCAGCTTGCCGAGCATGGCGAGCAGCGCGAGCAGCGACAGCGCGGAGGCGGCGACCGTCGGCGCGTAGCCGAGCCCGCGCATGTGCAGGAAAAGGTGCCCGAACAGCGCCAGGATCGAGTAGTAGACGAGGAACCCGGACAGGCCGATGGCCCAGAAGGTGCGCGTGCGCAGGGCGTCTCGGAACTCGACGCCGCTCTGGCGCGGATCGGCCCCGTCGGCGGCGACCCCGACCGGCCGGCCGCCGAGCTCGACCGGCGAGTTTCGCACCAGCAGCAGCACGATCACGAGCACCACGAGCGGCAGCGCGGCCTCCATGAGGAAGGTCTGCCGCCAGCCGAACTGCTCGATCAGCAGCGCGTTCATCGGCGAGAACACGAAAGACCCGGCGCTGGTGCCCACGAGAGCGATGCCGATCGCGGCGCCGCGCTTCTCCACGAACCAGCTCGAGACCAGCACGATGACGACCATCGTGCCGGCGGTCAGCAGCGCCAGCGCGAAGACCACGTGGATCGCGTACATCTGCGCGAGGCTCTCGAGGCGGCTGTAGGCCACGTAGGCGCCGGACAGCGCCAGGCAGCCGACGATCAAGAGGCGCCTGGCGCCGAAGCGATCGAGCAGCCAGCCGCCGAAGGGCGCGAACAGCGCCACCACGCCGAAGTTGAGGAAGTCGCGGAACTTGAGCTCGCCGCGGCTCCAGCCGAACTCGTTCAGCAGCGACTCGTCGAAGACCGAGATCGCGGTGGCGGTCAGGCCGTTGGTGACCATCAGGATGACGAGGCCGACGCCGGCGATGGTCCAGGGGTTGCGCGAGAACGCGTTATTCATGGGACTTCCCCTGGCGCGAGCCGGGCCCGCGCCGCATCCAGTTCCTCGCACACCCGGCGCGCCCCGTCGAGGGCGCGCGGCGTGGCGCGCGTCACCTCGTCCGGCGGCACGCGGATCACGTTGCCGGCACGCACGGCGGCAAGCCGCGGCCAGCGCTGCCACATCTTCGACGGGTCGGCGCGCGAGGCGGTGACCAGGATGACCTCGGGGTCGCGGGCCAGCACCGCCTCGAGGTCCACGGCCGGCGCCACGCCCGGCAGTTCCGCGAACACGTTCCGGCCGCCGCAGAGGTCCAGCATGCCGCTGATCAGGTGCCTGCCGGTCACCGTGAACAGCGGCTGCTCGTCCAGCTGCACGAAGACCGATACCGGCTCGCGGCCGCGGTACTCGGCCGCGAGCGCGGCGATGCCGCGGCGCAACTCTCCGGCGGCGGCGCGGGCGGTCGCCGTGGTCCCGGCGATGCGGCCCAGCGCCTCGATCGCCGCGGGGATGTCGTCGAGCGTCGCGGCGCCGACGGTCACGACCGGAACTCCGAGCGCGCGCAACCGCTCGATCCGTGCCTCGGGCGTGCCCGTCTCCCAGGCGACGACGAGGTCCGGCGCGAGCATCAGCACCCGCTCATAGTCCACCCGGAAAGCGTCGCCGATCCGCGGCAGCGCGCGGGCTGCCTCGGGATAGTCGCTCCACTCGGACACGCCGACGAGCCGCGGCCCTGCGCCGGCCGCGAACAGGAGCTCGGTGAGGTTCGGCGCGAGACTGACGATGCGGCTCGGCGCCTCGGCGACCGCGGGCGCGGAGCAGGCGAGCCAGGCTGCGGCGATCGCGACGAGACGGCTCACGCGATCCAGGCGGTGACCGAGAGGAGCGAGACCACCACGAGCCACATGAGGAGCGCCCGGGTCGCGAGCCTGAGCGCGGCGCGCGCTGGCAGCGGCGCGTCCGGGCCGTCGGCGAGCTTGCCGAGCGAGGCACGGCCCACATGCACCAGCAGCCAGTCGTTGCGCTCGAGCAGCTGGGCGGGCAACTCGCCGTAGCGCTCCCGCCAGCCCTGCCTCGCGTCCTCGAAGCTGCCGGCGAGCGCGTAGCCGAGCGCCAGCAGGCGCGCCGGCAACCAGGCCAGCGCGAAGTGCACGCGCTCGGCGCAGCCCTGGCCGCCGCCGTCACCCTGCCGGGCGGCGATGTCCGAGCGGCGCATCAGGTCGCTCGCCCGGAACAGCCAGGCTGCGGCCGGCCCGAGGCCGGTCGGGCCGAGCGCCACGAACCAGAACACGACGCCGAACACGCGGTTGTTCGCCTGCACGAACACCGCGTCCTCGACCGACTCGGCGCGCGCGCTGCGCCGCTGGCCGGCGTCGTGCTCGATGATCTCGGTGGCGACGCGCCGCGCGCCCTCCTCGTCGCCCCCGAGCTCGCGGTCGACATAGTCCGCGACCTCGTCGCCGAGGTCGCGCGGCCCCAGCGAGAGGACCAGCACCGCGGAGGCGAACCCGAGCCACAGCAGCGTCGCGCCGTCGCCGGCCAGCGCCCGCGCGACCAGCGCGACCGGCAGCACCGGCAGGAGCATGCCGAGCGCGCAGAGGGCGCCGCGGGTGACGGCGCCGCGGCCCGCCAGCCTCGCCCGGACCCAGGCGGCATAGCCGTCGAGCCAGTGGGCCTCGCGCAGGCGCCAGATCCGCGTCGCCGCGCGTTCCACGAGCAGGGCGAGGAGCAGCGCGAGCAGCGTCATGCGGCCGGTCCGGCGGGCATCGCGAGGGCGTTGGCGAGCAGCGTCCGCAGCCGCGGCCACTCGAAGGCCGGGCCTGGGTCGGTCTTGCGGCCCGGCGCGACGTCTTCATGGCCCACCACCGCCTCGGGGACCAGCGTCGGGTAGGCGCGGACGAGGGCCGCGACCAGCGCCGCGAGCGCGCCGTACTGGGCGTCCTCGTACGGCGTGGTGTCCGCGCCCTCGAGCTCGATGCCGATCGAGAAGTCGTTGCAGCGCTCGCGGCCGCGCCAGCGGGAGGCGCCGGCGTGCCAGGCGCGCAGGTGGAAGGGCACGAACTGCACGAGCCCGCCGTCGCGGCGGATCAGCACGTGCGCCGAGACGCGCTGGCCGGCGATGGCGGCGAAATAGGGATGCGCGTCGGCGGGCAGCGTGTTGGTGAACAGCCGCTCGATCCAGGGGCCGCCGAACTCGCCGGGCGGCAGGCTGATGCCGTGGACTACGACCAGCTCCGGGCGCTGCCAGGCGGGCCGCTCGTCCCGGTTGGGCGAGGGGACGTAGCGCGCCCCCGGCACGAGGCCGCTGCCGGCGTCGACGCGCAGGACCTCGGCCTCGGGGCGGGCGACGGCTCGCATGGCCCCAAGCTTAGCCGGATCCGCCGCGGCCGGCCTGCCGGCCGCTAGAATCAGGCCTGATTGCCACCGGACGGACGATGCCCGAGGAATCCCGCAACCAGGCCATGGCCCGCCGCGACCTGTCGGTCGTATGGCACCCCTGCACGCAGATGAAGGACCACGAGCGGCTGCCGCTCGTGCCCATCGCGCGCGGCGAGGGCGCCTGGCTGTACGACTTCGACGGGCGGCGTTACCTGGACGCCATCAGCTCGTGGTGGGTGAACCTGTTCGGGCACGCCAACCCACGGATCAACGCGGCGGTGCGCGCCCAGCTCGAGTCGCTCGAGCAGGTGATCCTGGCCGGCTTCACCCACGAGCCGGTCGTCAGGCTCTCGGAGAGGCTCGTCGGCGTGGCCCCGGCCGGGCTCACCCGCTGCTTCTACGCCGACAACGGCTCGGCGGCCGTCGAGGTCGCGGTCAAGATGAGCTTCCATTACTGGCTCAACCGCGGCCGGCCCGGCAAGAAGCGCTTCGTCACGCTGTCGAACTCCTACCACGGCGAGACGCTCGGCGCGCTCGCCGTCGGCGACGTCTACCTCTACAAGGAGACCTACAAGCCGCTCTTGATGGAAGTGCTGACCGCGCCGTCCCCCGACTGCTACGAGCGCGAGCCGGGCGAGGACTGGGAGGCGCACAGCCGGCGCAAGTTCGAGGCGATGGAGCGGCTCCTGGCCGACCACGCCGACGAGATCGCCGCCGTGATCGTCGAGCCGCTGGTGCAGTGCGCGGGGAACATGCGCATGTACCACCCCGTCTATCTCACGCTGCTGCGCGAGGCCTGCGATCGCTACGGCGTGCACCTGATCGCCGACGAGATCGCGGTCGGCTTCGGCCGCACCGGCACGATGTTCGCCTGCGAGCAGGCCGGCATCCGGCCGGACTTCATGTGCCTGTCCAAGGGCCTGACCGGCGGCTACCTGCCGATGTCGGTGGTCCTGACCACGGAAGACGTCTACGGCGCCTTCTACGACGACTTCACGCGCCTGACGGCGTTCCTGCACTCGCACAGCTACACGGGCAACCCGCTGGCCTGCGCGGCGGCGCTCGCCACCCTCGACATCTTCCAGTCCGACGCGGTGCTCGAGCGCAACCGCGGCCTGGCCGCGGCCATGCGCGCGGCGGCGCAGCGCGAGCTCGGCGACCACCCCAACGTGGCGGAGATCCGTCAGGCGGGGATGATCCTGGCGGTCGAGTGGGTGCGCGACCGCGCCACCCGCCAGCCCTTCGACTGGCGCGAGCGACGCGGCCTCAGGCTCTACCAGCACGCGCTGTCGCGCGGCGCGCTGCTGCGGCCGCTGGCCAACGTCGTGTACTTCATGCCGCCCTACGTCGTGACCCCCGAGGATCTCGGCTTCCTCGCGACCGTGGCCCGCGAGGGCATCGACGTCGCATGCGCCTGATCCGCGTCTTCGCCGAGACCGCGCTCGCACCGGGGGCGACCGCGACGCTGGCCGACGGCGCCGCCGAGCACGTCCGCCGCGTGCTGCGGCTGCGGGCCGGGGACCCGGTGACGCTCTTCAACGGCGACGGCCACGATTACCCGGGTCGCGTGCTGGCGCTGCGCGGCAGCCGCGTCGAGGTCGAGGTCCTCGGCCGCGATCCGGCGCGGCCCGAGTCGCCGCTGGCGCTCACGCTGGCGCAGGGCATCGCCCGCGGCGAGCGCATGGACCTCGTGATGCAGAAGGCGACCGAGCTCGGCGTCGCGCGGATCGTGCCCGTGCAGACGTCGCGCAGCGTGGTGCGCATCGAGCGCGACGCGGCCGCGCGCAAGCTCGGGCACTGGCGCGGCATCGTCGTCGCCGCCTGCGAGCAGTGCGGGCGCGCGCGACTGCCGGCCGTGGACTCGCCCACCATGCTCGCCGCCTGGCTCGCCCGCCCGGCCGAGGCGGGCTTGCGGCGGCTGCAGCTCGACCCCGCCGGCCGCGAGCCGCTCGCCGCCGCCGCGGCCGGCGCGACGGCGATCGAACTGCTGGTCGGCCCGGAGGGCGGACTCGACGACGCCGAGCGCGACGACGCCGCCGCGGCGGGCTACCTCCCCTGCTCCCTCGGCCCGCGGGTGCTCCGCAGCGAGACCGCCGCCCTCGCCGCGATCGCCGTGCTGCAGGCCGCCGCCGGCGACCTGCGCTGAAGGCCGGCCGCGGCGCCGCGGGGACTCCCCGTGCCGCGCGGCCACGCGGGAATGTCCGCGCCCGGCTGGTTTTGCAGTAACATGGCGCGGTCGCCGGACAGTTCAGGACGAGCTGACACCGCGTGTCTTCCCTCCCCGCCTTCGCCCGCTTCCGCCCCGCCCTCGAGGACTGCAGCACGCGGCTGCTGCTCGATCCCTGGCTGACCGTCGGCCCGCTGTGCGGCGCCCACGCGGACACGATCTTCGCGCTCGCGCAGCGCTGCGCCGCCCTCGGCCTGACGCTGTGCGTCGAGGAGCAGGCCTGGCAGGAGGCGGCGCGCGATCCCGACGTGCTGCGCCGGAAGGTGGACCTCACGCGCTACGAGCCGCTGGTCAAGCTGCCGCCGCTGCCGGTGCCGAGCGAGCGCGACACGCTCACACGCTTCGCGCCGGCCCGCAGCGAGGCCGATCACGGCGACCTGCGCCTGCTCGGCGCGCTGCACGCACGGGTCGCCGACCTGCTCGTGGCCAACGACGGCCGCATCCACCGTCTCGCCGCGCGCGCGGGCCTCGCCGCGCGGGTCCTGACTCCGGCCGACGCACTCGCCTGGCTGGACGGCCTCGCCGGCGACGCGTCCGCCGTCTTCGTGAGCGAGGTCGATCCGCGCGCCGCGCTCGAGCCGGGTCCGCTCTGCGACCTCGTCGAGCAGGAGTGCATGCCGAGCGACCCCTACCTGCGCGACCGCCTCGAGAGCGCGCAGGCGCGGGTCCTCGCCGTCTATGCGGGCAGCGAGCCGCTCGGGGTGGGCGTGCTCGCCACGAGCGACGCGCGCGACGGCCTCGAGCTCGTCGCGCTGGCGATCGAGGAGCGCCGCCGCGGGGCGTTCCTGCTCGAGCCGATCGTCGGCGCCGTGCTCGCCATCGCGCGCCGGCTCGGCCAGCCGGTGACCGCGCACCTGCCGAGGCACGAGGAGACGACGCTGCTGCTGCTCGAGCAGCTCGGCTTCGAGCGGCTGGGACCCGACGTCCACGGCCGCGAGATGCTCCGCCACGCGGCCCCCGACGCGCGGCCGGCGCCGACGGTCGACGGCGGCGCCTGGCTGGTGCCGGTGTCGCCCGAGGAGCACGATCGGCTGCTGCCGGAGCTGGCGGTGTTCGAGCAGGAGGAGCTCTTCGCCGGCGGCGGGGAGGCGCGCATCACGCTCGGCAGCCCGCTGCGCAAGCAGCTCCTGCTGCCGGCGTCGGGCCGCACGCCCTGGCCCGGCGACCTGCTGGTGCTGTTCCACGGCCGCGCGCCGCGCCGGCGGGCGGCCGCCTGCGCGACCGCGCTGGCCCGGGTCGAGGGCGTCACCCGCTGCGCGCAACTCGACGAGGCGCTCGTCCTGACCGCCGCGCGCCCGGGGCTGTCGCTCGACGACATCCGCACCCGCCTCGCGCGCGGGCCGGTCGCCGTCGTCGACCTGCGGCTGCACGGGCGGCTGCTGCGGCTGCTGCCGCTCGCCTTCATGAAGGATGCCGGGGTCCTCGGCAGCGCGCCGCGCGGGCCGCTGCCGCTCGGCGCACAGGCCTGGGAGCGGCTCGCGTCCGCCCTCGAGCTGGGCTGAGTCGCGGCCGCGTCAGGCCGTGACGGTGGTCTCGTCGGCGATCATTTCCTCGAGCCGCTCGAGGTCGGGCACCAGCGGCAGCTCGTTGATCATCCTCACCTGGCAGAGCACCGGGGCGCGCTCCCCGAACAGCCGCGAGTCGTCCGCGCGGATCACGCCGGAGTTGACCCGCACCAGCTGCGGGAAGCCCTGGCTCGCCACGCCGAAGTGCCCGGCCGGCAGCTTCTGGCCGAGGCAGGTGAACACCACCACGCGCGTGCGTCCGCCGGCCGGCGGGATGCGCTGGCCACAGGCCCCCTCGAAGGACACCACGGGAATGCTGCGCCCGTTCCACGGCGCGATGCCGAGATACCAGGGCGGCGCCCCGGGCATCTCCTGCAGCGTCTGGAAGCCCGTGACCTCCGCGACGCAGGCGCGCGGCACCAGCAGGCGCTCGTCGAGCAGCGGGATCAGCAGGCCGTAGAGGTCCTCGGTGGTCATGACGCGCGACGGTTGCGCAGCAGCGGCTCGAGCGCCTCGAGCAGCTGGCTCTCCTGGTAGGGCTTGCCCAGGTACTCGTTGACGCCGAGCTCGATCGCCCGCGCGCGGTGCTTCTCGCCGACCCTCGAGGTGACCATGACGATCGGCACGTCCTTCAGGCGCGGGTCGCTGCGCACGTGCGAGGCGACCTCGTAGCCGTCCATGCGCGGCATCTCGATGTCGAGCAGGATGACGTCGGGCAGGTGCTCCTGCAGCACGCCCACGGCGTCGAGGCCGTCCTTGGCGGTCATCACGCGCATGCCGTTGCGCTCCAGCAGCCGCTGGGTGACCCGCCGCACGGTGATCGAGTCGTCCACCACCAGCGCGAAGGCGCGGCGGTCGACCGTCTCCGGCCGCGGTTCGGGTGCCGCCGGGCGCGCCCGCCAGTCGGTGCGCACCAGCGCCGCGACGTCGAGGATGACGCAGATCCGCCCGTCGCCGAGGATGGTCGCGCCGGCCACGCCGCGGATCCCGGAGATCTGCGGGCCGACCGACTTGACCACGATCTCGCGGCTGCCGGTCAGCTCGTCGGTCACGATGCCCGTGGAATTCTCGCCGGCGCGGACCATGATCACGGGCACCGCGCTGTCCTGCTCGGGCAGCGCGCCCGGCGTGGCGCCGACGAAGTGCGCGAGGTGCTGGAAGCGGTAGCGCTGGCCGCCGTACTCGAAGCCCTCGGCCTCGCCGTCCAGCTGCCGTCGCACCTCCTCGACCGGCACGCGCACCACGCCCTCCACCATGGGCATGGGCAGGGCGAAGAACTCCTCGCCGACGCGCACCACGAGGGCGTGGCTGATGGCCAGCGTGAACGGCAGGCGGATGGTGAAGCGGGCGCCCTTGCCCTCCTCGGACTCGATGTACAGCGAGCCGCCGAGCTTCTTGATCTCGGTGGCGACCACGTCCATGCCGACGCCGCGCCCCGCCGACAGGGTCACCCGCGGCGCGGTGGAGAACCCGGGCTCGAGAATCAGCTGCAGCGCCTGGTCGTCGGTCAGGTCCTGCTTCGGGTTGATCAGGCCGAGCGCGACCGCGCGGTCGCGGACCATGCGCAGCGGGATCCCGCCACCGTCGTCGGAGACGACGATCACGACCTCGGCGCCCTCGCGCCGGAGCGCGAGGTTGATGGTGCCGACCGGCGGCTTGGCGCGCGCCTCGCGCTCCTCCGGAGGCTCGATGCCGTGCACCACCGCGTTCCGGAGCAGGTGCTCGAAGGGCGGCAGCATGCGCTCGAGCACCTGCCGGTCGAGCTCGCCGGCCGCGCCGGTGACGGTGAGCTCGGCGCGCTTGCCGTACTCCCCGGCGACCTGGCGCACGATGCGCGTGAGGCGCTGCACGTGGCGCTGGAACGGCACCATCCGCGTGCGCATCAGGCCGTTCTGCAGGTCGGAGATCACGCGGCCCTGCTGGATCAGCAGGTTCTGCGCCTCGCGCGTCAGGTTGCCGAGCAGGCCCTGCACGCTGCCGACGTCGGCGGCCGTCTCGGCGAGGGCCCGCGAGTACTGCTGGATGGTCGAGTAGCGGTCGAGCTCGAGCGGATCGAAGTCCTCGCGCCGGGGTTGGGCGTCGATGTGCCGGTGCAGGATCTGCGCCTCGGTCTCGATCTCGAGCTTGCGCAGCTGGTCCTTCAGGCGCTGCACCACGCGGCCGAGCTCGGCGAGGTTGAAGTCCACCGAGGACAGCTGCTGCTCGAGGCGGGCGCGGAAGATGCTCGCCTCGCCGGCGTTGTTCAGCATCGAGTCGAGCAGCTCGGCGTCCACCCGCGCCATCTCGGCGCGCTCTGGCGGCGCCTCGCGACCGGGCAGCGGCGCCGCGGCGGGCTCGGCCGGTGCCGGCTCCGGCGGCGCGGCCTCTTGCGCGGACGCTTCGCCGTCGACGATGGCCTCGGGCGTCGCCCCGGCGCCCGCCTCGGCGACGACGGGCGGCACCTCGGCAGTCGCGACGGGGGGCGGCGATTCCGCCGGCAACGCGCCACGGCCGACGAGGCGGATTCGCGTGATCAGGTCGCGCGCGTGGGCGACCGGCCTGCCGGCATTCACGTAGTCGCGCATCCGGCTCAGCTCGTCGAGCGTCGCCTGCACCACGTCGAGCGCGGCCGGGCCGAGCGGCGCACCGCCCCCGCCGAGGCGGATCAGCAGCGATTCCAGCTCGTGGCTCAGGTCGCCCATCGCGGCCACGCCCGCCATCCGCGCGCCGCCCTTGACCGTGTGCAGCGCGCGCTGCAGCTCGACGACGCGATCGCGGCTGCCGCGTTCGGCGCGCAGCGCGCCGAGCGCGGCGTCGGCCGCCTCGAGCAGCTCGGTCGCCTCCTCGCAGAAGATGCCCGCGATGTCCGGGTCGTAATCGACCGAGGCCGGCGCGGACGCCTGTGGTTCAGGATCAGGCTCGGGCTCGGCTCCTGGCGCCGGCCCGGCCTGCGGCCGCGACCCGGCAAAGGGGGTCGCGGGCGGCGGGGGTGGCGCGGCCTCGGGCGGGGCCGTCGCCGCCGGCGCCTCTTCCGGTTCCAGCGACTGCGCCGGTGGCTCGGTGCGGCCGGCGGCCGCTTCGGGGTCCTCGGGCCTGCCGGTGCCGAGGTCGATGGTGGCGAAGTACTCGTCGGAGGACGGCGGCGCCTCGCGGGGCGGCGCCACGGGCTCGACCGGGGCTTCGGCCTCGCCCGGCTCGGTGAGATAGGGCACCGGCCCCTCGATCGGCGTCTCGGCCACCGGCGGCAGCAGCTGATCGAAGCCGGTGGGCGACGGGCCGGCGCGATGCGCGGGCTCGACCGTGATCCCGGGAATCAGGTGGTCGATCTCGAACCTTGGCTCGGGCTCCGGCACGGGCTCGATCTCGGGCTCGGGCTCAGGCTCGGGCTCCCCGGTCTCGCGCTCCGGCTCGGCCGGCGGCGCCTCCGGCGCGGTCGCGATCTCCTGCTCGAGCGCGAGGTCCAGCGCGCTGATCGCGCCGACGACGTCCTTCAGCTGCGTGAAGTAGCCCGAGGACTCGCTCAGGTGATCGTGGATGTCCTCGAAGGTCGAGACCGAGTCGGCGAGCGCGGCGAGTCCCTCCTCCGTGAACGCGCGGTCGTGATCGAACATGCGCCGCAACCAGCGGTGCAGCGGGTCGGCGAGGCGCGTCGCCGGCTCGATGCTCGCGGTGCGCGAGGCGCCGCGCAGCGTGTGGCAGGCGCGGTACAGGTCCTCGGTGACCGGCTGCGGACCGGGCGTCGACCAGGCGTGGCGCAGGAAGCTGCGCAACACCTCGAGGTGGGCCTGCACTTCGCGGCGGTAGATGTCCTGGAGGGACATCTCGAACGGGGCGGGCGGCGCAGGCGGGATCTCGGGCAGGAACAGCTCGCCTTCGGCGCTGTAGTACTCGATCTCCTCCGCCGGCGGCTCCTCCGGCCCGGAGACGGGCGCCTGCAGCCCCCGATCTTCCCCGGGAAACGGCGGCTGCTCGGTCCGCTGCATCGGATCGTGGGAGGCAGGCGCCTCCTCAGGCGCGGACTCCGTCGTCGGGGGCCGTTCGGCGTCCGGCATCCCGGCGGCGTGGTCCGCGGTTTCGGCCGAAAACTCCTGCGCGGGCGCCCCGGCGAGCGCGCTCTCGTCGAGGCGCGCCACGACCAGCGTCGGCTCGTGGCCTTCCTCACGGGGCGGAGGCACGCCGTAGGCGGGCGGCTCGCGGCCCTCGGCGAGGGCGGTCGCGGCGCTCGCCATCTCGGCCGCCGCCGGCGGCATCGGCTCGCGTTGCTCGAGGCGGTCGATCAGGCCCGGCAGCGCGCCGACCGCCTCGCGCAGCAGCTTGACGGTGCCAGGCCCGCGCTCGCGCGTGCCGTCGATCAAGCGGTTGAGAAGGTTCTCCATCGACCAGGCGAACTGGCCGAGCGCCATCGCGCCGACCATGCGGCCGCTGCCCTTCAGGGTATGGAACGACCGGCGCACGCGGGCGAGCGCTTCGGCATTGGCGGCGTCGGCCTCCCAGCTCGGGAAGGACGCGGCAAGCGCCTCGGCCTCCTCGCGCGCCTCCTCGACGAACACGGGCAGCAGCTCGTCGTCGAGCCGCTCGGGCTCGGGTTCGCGCGCCGGCGCGGCGGCGGGCGCCTCGACGACCCGCGGCGTCGGCGGGCGCACGGGCATCGCGGACGCGGGCGCCGGCGGCGGCACCGCCTCGGGCGCCTCGACGA
>CAYORU010000003.1:0-179646 GCA_964406445.1 uncultured Steroidobacteraceae bacterium | reverse complement strand
ATCCGCGCGACGACCTCTCCGGCACGGACGTCGCCCGCAAGCTCATCATCCTCGGCCGCGAGATGGGCCTCGACCTCGAGCTCGCCGACGTCGAGGTCGAGAGCCTCGTGCCCGAGGCGCTGCGCGACTGCGGCCCCGACGAGTTCCTCGCCCGGCTGCCCGCCTTCGACGCGCAGATGGCGGCGCTGCAGCGCGAGGCGGCGGCGGCGGGCCAGGTGCTGCGCTACGTCGGGCGGCTGCAGGCCGACGGCCGCGCCACGGTCGGCCTGGCGCGCCTCGACGCCCGCCACCCCTTCGCCAACATCGCGCTGACCGACAACGTGGTGCGCTTCGTCACCGCCCGCTACTGCGACAATCCGCTGATCGTGCAGGGCCCGGGGGCGGGTCCCGCCGTCACCGCCGGCGGCGTGTTCGGCGACCTGCTGCGCCTCGCGACGTACCTCGGCGCGCGGCTGTGAGGTAGCGGCATGGCAACCGACAGCGTGCTCGCCTTCGCGCCGGCCTCGGTCGGCAACGTCGGCATCGGTTTCGACATCCTCGGCCACACGGTCAAGGCCGTGGGCGACCGCGTCCGGGCGCGGCGCACGGCCCAGAAGGGCATCCGCATCAAGGCGATCACTGGCAGCGTCACCTCGCTGCCGCTCGAGCCTGAGAAGAACACCGCCGGCATGGCGCTCGTGTCCATGGCCGGCGCGCTGTCGCTGCCCTTCGGCATCGAAATCGAGATCGAGAAGGGCATCCCGCTCGGCTCCGGCCTCGGCGGTTCGGCGGCCTCGGCCGTCGCGGCGGTGGTCGCGGGCAATGCGCTGCTGGACGCGCCGCTCTCGAAGCTGGAACTGCTCAAGTTCGCCATGCAGGGCGAGGCGGTGGCGAGCGGCTCGGTGCACGTCGACAACATCGCGCCTTCGCTGTTCGGCGGGCTGGTGCTGACGGTCGGCATCGACCACCCGCGCACCAAGCAGATCCCGGTGCCGCCGGCGGTGCGCTGCGTGCTCGCGCACCCACACATGTTCCTGTCGACGCGCGAGGCCCGGCGCGTGCTGAAGAAGTCGGTCGACCTGTCCGACGTCGTCTGGCAGACCGCCAACCTCGCGGGTTTCCTCAGCGCCTGCTACACCAACGACCTGGCGATGCTGCGCGACGCCTTCGAGGACGTGCTCATCGAGCCGCAACGCGCGACGCTGATCCCGGGCTTCAAGGCGGTCAAGCAGGCGGCCATGGCCAACGGCGCGCTCGGCTGCTCGATCTCGGGCGCCGGGCCTACGGTGTTCGCCTGGGCCGAGGAGCACTACGCCGAGGGCGTGCGCGTGGCGATGGTCGAAGCCTTCGCGGAGCACGACCTCGCCACCGACAGCTGGGTGTCGGCGATCGACACCGAGGGCGCGCGGGTCCTGGAGGAGTGATGCGCTTCGTCAGCACGCGCGGCGCGCCCGGCGCCGTGACGCTCTCGCAGGCGGTGCGCGCGGGGATCGCGCCGGACGGCGGCCTGTACGTGCCCGAGGCGCTGCCGCGCCTCGCGCCGGCCGACTTCGAGGGCGCGCGCACGCTGCAGGAGATCGCCGTCCGCTGGCTCGCGCCCTTCGCCGAGGGCGACGCGCTGGCGCCGCGGCTCGGCGAGGTGGTGGCCGACGCGTTCAATTTCCCCGCGCCGCTCCGGCGGATCGCCGCCGAGCCGCGGCCGGTCTCGGTGCTGGAGCTGTTCCACGGCCCGACCGCGGCCTTCAAGGACTTCGGCGCGCGCTTCCTGGCGGCCTGCCTGGAGCGCCAGCCGCACGACCCCGACCGGCCCGTGACCATCCTCGTCGCCACTTCCGGCGACACCGGCGGGGCGGTCGCGGCCGCCTTCCACGGCCGGCCCTGGGCGCGGGTCGTGGTGCTCTACCCGAAGGGCCTCGTCTCGCCGCGGCAGGAGAAGCAGCTCACCTGCTGGGGCGGCAACGTCCGCGCGCTGTCGGTCCAGGGGACTTTCGACGACTGCCAGCGCCTGGTGAAGGAGGCCTTCGCCGACGGCGCGCTGCGGGAGCGCTTCGAGCTTTCCTCCGCCAACAGCATCAACATCGGCCGGCTGCTGCCGCAGGCGGCCTACTACGCGGCGGCGAGCCTCGAGCGGTTCCGCGCCGACGCCGCGGCGCCCGCGTTCGTCGTGCCCTCGGGCAACCTCGGCAACGTGCTCGCCTGCCTGTGGGCGCGCACCGCCGGCCTGCCGATCGCCGACATCGAGCTCGCGCACAACGCCAACCGCACGGTGCCGGAGTTTCTCGGCAGCGGCGAGTGGCGGCCGCGCCCGTCGGTCGCGACGCTGGCCTCGGCGATGGACGTCGGCAACCCGAGCAACATGGAGCGCCTGCGCCACCTGCATCCGGACTGGCGGGCGCTGGCCGGCACCCTCCGCGCGCACGCGGTGAGCGACGAGGCGATCCGCGCGGCGATCCGCCGCGACTTCCGCGAGTGGGGCGAGACCTGGTGTCCGCACACAGCCACGGCCGCACAGGTCTGGCGCGAGCTGTCCGAGGCGCGTCGCGGCGGGCGGCACTGGGTGCTGGTCGCGACCGCGCACCCGGCGAAGTTCGAGAGCATCGTCGAGCCGCTGATCGGCCGGACGGTCGAGATCCCGCCGGCGCTCGCCGAGCTGCTCGACCGGCCGTCGCAGGCCGATGAGATCGACGCGTCGCTGCCGGCGCTGCGCCGGGCGCTGCTCGCGGGCTGAGCGATGCAGGCCACCGCGCTGCAGTGGACCCTGATCGGCGCGGGCGTCGGCCTCGCCGGCCTCGCCGCCGGCCTCGGCTGGCGGCACTGGCAGCGACACGCCGCCGATCGCGCGCTGCTCGCGAAGTTCGAGGCGGTGAGCGCGGACCTGCTGCGCTCCGTGATGCTGCCGGACACGGGCGGCGGCCTCATCCACTGCGATTTCGTGCTGCTCTCGCGCGGAGGCCTCGTCGTCGTGGACCTGCGCGACGTGCGCGGCATGATCTTCGGCGGGCGGCACATGGACGAGTGGACCGTGATGGACGGTCACCAGCGCCGCACCTTCGACAACCCGATCGAGGGCCTGCACGACCGGGTCGCGGCAGTGAAGCAGCTCGCCGGCGAGGCGCCGGTCGAGGGGATGGTCGTCTTCACGGCCCGCGGACGGTTCCCGAAGGGCCTGCCGCCGCACGCCGCCCTGCTCGACGCGCTCGCAGCCACGATACCCCCCATCGAGGGCCACGCCGAGGAAGCCGAGCGCTGGCGCGAGGCCTTCGCGCAGGTGCGCGAGGCGAGCCAGCCGAGCCGTCTCGGGCGCGGCTGAGCCGGCTCAGGCGGCGGCGCGGCGCGGCTGCCGCGCGGCGTGGGCCGCGAGCACGCGGGCCGCGCAGAGCGTCACGCGGCGTGCGCAGTCGAGGTGCAGGAACTCGTTCGGCCCGTGCGCGTTCGAGTTCGGGCCGAGCACCCCGGTCACGAGGAACTGCACGCCCGGAAAGCGCTCTGCGAGCATCCCGATGAAGGGGATGCTGCCGCCGGTGCCGAGGTACATCACGTCGCGGCCGAAGGCCTCGCGCGAGGCCTGCCGCATCGCGGCCTCGAGCCAGGGCTCGAGGGTCGGGGCGTTCCAGCCGCCGAGCGCCGAGCCCAGCTTGAAGGCGACCTGCGCGCCGTGCGGCGGGTCGGCCTCGAGCACCTTCCTGACGGCCGCGGCGGCAGCCGCGGGATCGAGCGTCGGCGGCAGGCGGAAGGAGAGCTTCACCGCGACGGCCGGCAGCAGCACGTTGCCGGCGTCCTTGAGCGCCGGCAGGCCCTCGGCGCCGGTCACGGCGAGCGACGGCCGCCAGGTGTTGTTCACCAGCAGTTCCGCCGGCGAGTCGGACAGCGGCTCGACGCCCTCGGCGAAGGGCATCCGCTTCCACGCCCCGGCGCCCAGCACCTCGGCCGCCGCGCGCGCCTGGGCGACGCGCTCGGCCGGCACCGGCGCGTGCAGCGCCTCGACCATCACGTCGCCGGTGGCGCCGCTCTCGACCCGTTCCAGCAGCTGCCGCAGGATCCGGAAAGCAGAGGGCGCGATGCCGGTGCCGGCGCCTGAGTGCACGCC
The DNA here is from genome assembly GCA_964406445.1 of uncultured Steroidobacteraceae bacterium. GTDB lineage: Bacteria > Pseudomonadota > Gammaproteobacteria > Steroidobacterales > Steroidobacteraceae > SG8-30. The sequence goes on along the minus strand of CAYORU010000003.1, from coordinate 175,580 downwards.
CTCGGTGAGCACCCGGACGGAGAGGGTGCCGGTGAGGTTGCCCCTCAGCGAGGTCGTGCACCAGAACTGCTCGTAGTTGCCGCATTCCGCGTCGAGGCAGATGACGAGGCTCGGCGTGCCGATGCGCCCGGCGAGGGCCTCGACGTAGTGGGGCAGGTCGACGCTGCCGCTCTCCTCGCAGCCCTCGATCAGCACCACGCAGCGGGCGTGCGGCAGGCCTTGCTCCTGCAGCGCGCGGATGGCGGCGAGCGAGGCGAAGACCGCGTAGCCGTCGTCGGCGCCGCCGCGGCCATAGAGCTTGCCGTCCTTCAGCACCGGCTCCCAGGGCGAGAGGCCCTCGGCCCAGCCGGTGAATTCCGGCTGCTTGTCGAAGTGGCCGTACAGCAGGACGGTGTCGTCGAGCTGTCCGGGCACCTCGCACAGGAGCACCGGCGTGCGTCCCGGCAGGCGGACGATCTCCACGGTCATGCCGCGGATCGGCTGGGCGCGGCACCAGGCGGCGAGCATCTCCGCCGCGCGGTCCATGTGGCCGTGCTTCTCCCAGTCGGCGTCGAAGTTCGGTGACTTGTTGGGGATGCGGACGTAGTCGCAGAGGGTCGGCAGGATGGAGTCGGCCCAGAGGCCGTCGATGAGGTCGCGAGCGAGGGCTGGATTCATTGGATAAACAGGCCCTTGGGATGAATTTGTGTATGTGGCTCGAGGTTACGAGATTGCCGGGGAAAGTGATCGGTGACCGGTGATCGGTGATCGGCCAAACCGGGCTGTGCCCGACTCTGGCCGGTCACCGATCACTGGTCACCGGTCACTCCAGTGGCGGCAACCCGAAGAATACCAACGCATTCCTCGTCGTCGCCGCGGCGATCTCTTCGATCAGCTCGGGCCTTTCCTCAGCTATGGCCTGAAGAACATACGGCAAGTACATGGGTTCGTTGCGTCTGTGGCTGACTTTCGCAGTCAGGTTGCGAGGCAGCAGGTAGGGTCCGTCGGTCTCGATCATCAACCGGTCGAGCGGGATCTCGCGGGTCAGGCGCTTGACCTCGAGCCCGCGCCGCTCGTCGCAGACCCAGCCGGTGATGCCGACATACAAGCCCGCGGCGAGGTAGTCCTGCAGCTCATCGCCGCTGCCGGTGAAGCAGTGTACGACGGCTCTAGAAATATCGGGCAGGTGCTCGCGCAGGATCGCCATGAAGTCCGCATGCGCGTCCCGCTGGTGCAGGAACAGGGGCTTGCCGGCAGCGACCGCGACCTGCAGCTGGCGCTCGAACGCCCTGCGCTGTGCCGCGGGGTCGGAAAAATTCCGGAAGTAATCCAGTCCGCACTCGCCGGCCGAAACGATCATCGGGTCGGCGAGCAGCGCCGCGAGTGCCTCGGCATCGCCGGCGGCGAAGCCGTCGGCGAGGTGTGGGTGGACGCCTGCCGTCGTGCGCATCAGCTGGGGATGCTGCCGGCAGAGCTCGATGGCCTTGGCGATGCTCTCGAGCGAGCTGCCGGTGACGACCATGCGCGCCACGCCCGCCTCGAGCGCGCGGGCGATCACGTCGTCGCGGTCGTGGTCGTAGCTGTCGTGGGCGAGGTTGATGCCGATGTCGACGAGGGTGTGGGGCGCCATGGGGAACGCATGCCGTAGAATGCCGGGCCTCCGCACGGGCGCCGCGTCGGGCGGTCGATGCAGGAAGCTTCGTCATTCTAGAGGATCGCGGGGCTCGCGGCCGCCGCGAGCCGGTCGCCGGAGGTCCGCGCTGTCATGAGCCTCGACAAGGATGCACTCGATTCGCTCAGGCGCGACGCGCCGGTGCGGGCGGCTACCCCGACCCGGCGGCGAAAGCGCTGGATCATCGGCTTCGGCGTGGCGGCCGGCCTCGTCGCCGCCTGGCTCGTCGCGGGCGCATTGCGGCCCGCGGAGGTCGAAGTCGCCGCGGTCGGGGCGCCGCGCGGCGGCGCGGGTGCGGCGGTGCTGAATGCGTCGGGCTACGTCGTGGCCCGCCGGCTCGCGACCGTCTCCTCGAAGGTCACCGGCCAGGTCGCGAGCGTCAGTTTCGAGGAGGGCGCCTCGGTGGCCGCGGGCCACGTGCTCGCCACGCTCGACGACGCGATTGCCCGCGCCGCGCTCGCCGTCGCCGAGCGCCAGGAAGATGCGGCGCGCCGCGCGCTCGCCGAGGTCGAGGTGCGTCTCGCCGAGGCCGTGCGCGAGCGCGACCGGCTGCGCCGGCTGCGCGAAGACCGGCTGGTGAGCGAAAGCGCGCTGGATGCGGCCGAAGCGGACGCCGCTTCACTCGCGGCGCGCCTCGAGTCGGCGCGCGCCGACGTGGCCGTCGCGGCGAGCGGTGTGCGGCTGCGCCGGCAGGAGCTCGACGACCTGGTGATCCGCGCGCCCTTCGCCGGCGTGATCATCTCGAAGGACGCGCAGCCCGGCGAGATGGTCTCGCCCATCTCCGCCGGCGGCGGCTTCACCCGCACCGGCATCGCGACAATCGTGGACATGGACTCGCGCGAGATCGAGGTCGATGTCAACGAGGCCTACATCAACCGCGTCTCCGACGGGCAGCGTGCCGAGGCGGTGCTCGACGCCTATCCGGACTGGCGCATCCCGGCGCGGGTGCTGGCCATCGTCCCGGCCGCGGACCGGCAGAAGGCGACCGTCCGGGTGCGGATCGCGATCGAGGATCTCGACCCGCGGATCCTGCCGGACATGGGCGCCAAGGTGCGCTTCCTCGCCGAGCCTGGGCCCGGCGCGGCGCGCGAGGCCATTGCCTCCGTCCCGGTGGCGGCCATCGTCGAGGTCGACGGCGTCACCTTCGCCTGGCGCGTGGAGGAGGGCCGCGCGCGGCGGGTCGAGGTGACGGTCGAGCCGGAGGAGTCGGGCGCACGCGACGTGCTCGCCGGACTCCAGCCGGATCAGCAGGTGATCCTGTCGCCGCCCGCCACGCTCGAGGACGGGGATCGCGTGCGGGCGCGGCCCGCCCGCTGACCGTGGCCGCGCCGCTCGTCCGCATCCGCGACCTCTACAAGGAGTTCCGGCGAGGGCCGGAGGTCGTGCACGTGCTCGACGGCCTGTCGCTCGACATCGAGGCGGGCGAGTTCGTCGCGCTGATGGGCCCTTCGGGCTCGGGCAAGTCGACGCTGCTCAACCTCATCGGCGGGCTCGACCAGCCGACCTCGGGACTGCTCGAGGTGCAGGGCGAGGACCTCGCGCAGCTCGGCGAGGCGGAGCTGGCGCGCTGGCGCGCCGGCAACGTGGGTTTCGTCTTCCAGATGTACAACCTGCTGCCGGTGCTCACCGCCGAGCGCAACGTCGAGCTGCCGCTCTTGCTCTCCGAGCTGCCGGCCGAGGAGCGCCTGCGCCGCGCGCGGGCGGCCTTGAAGCTGGTCGGCCTCGCCGAGCGCGCGCGGCACCGGCCGGGCGAGCTGTCCGGCGGGCAGGAGCAGCGGGTCGGCATCGCGCGCGCGATCGTGACCGACCCGGTGCTGCTCCTGTGCGACGAGCCGACCGGCGACCTCGACCGCAAGTCGGGCGACGAGATCCTCGACCTGCTGCAGGCGCTGAACGGCCAGGGCAAGACCATCGTGATGGTGACCCACGACCCGCACGCGGCCGAGCGGGCGGGGCGGCTGCTGCACCTCGAGAAGGGCCGGCTGATCGAGGACGAGCGCTGATGTGGCGCTTCGCGCCGCTGGTCGCCTCGAACCTGCGCCGCCGGCCGGCCCGCACCGCCTTCACGATCGGCTCGATCGTGATCGCCTTCCTGATGTTCGGGCTGCTCGGCGCGCTCGGCCACGCCTTCTCGATCGGCGCGCAGCTCGCCGGCGTCGACCGGCTGCTCACCATCCACAAGGTCTCGCTGGTGCAGCCGCTGCCCGAGAGCTACGGGCCGCGCATCCGCCGCGTCGACGGCGTGGCGGCGGTCAGCTCCGCGACCTGGTTCGGCGGCGTCTACCAGGACGAGCGCAACCAGATCCCGGTGTTCCCGGTCGATCCGGCCGTGTACCTCGAGATCTACCCCGAGTTCATCATCGAGCCGGCGGCGCGGGAGCGCTTCCTCGCCGAGCGGCGCGGCGCGCTGGTCGGCCGGCCGCTCGCCGAGCAGTTCGGCTGGAAGGTCGGCGACGTGATCCCGATGCGCTCGAACATCTGGCGCAAGGCGGACGGCTCGGACACATGGGAGCTGCTGGTCACCGGCATCTTCGACGTGCCGGACACCGGCGGCGACGCCCGCAGCGTGATCTTCCACCACGACTACTTCAGCGAGTCGCTCGGGCGCGGCCAGGGCCTCGTCGGCTGGTACGTCGTGCAGCTCGCCAACCCTGACGACGCGGCGCGCGTGGCGCGCGAGATCGACGAGCAGTTCGCCAACTCGCCCTACGAGACCGAGACCTCGACCGAGAAGGCCTTCGCGCAGGGCTTCGTCAACCAGGTCGGCAACATCGGCGCGATCCTGACCGGGGTGTTGTCGGCGGTGTTCTTCACCATGCTGCTGGTGACGGCGAACACCATGGCCCAGTCGGTGCGCGAGCGCACCGCCGAGCTCGGCGTGCTGAAGACGCTCGGCTTCACCGGCCGCGGGGTGACGGCGCTGGTGCTGGCCGAGTCCGTGCTCCTCACCATGGTGGGCGGCCTCGTCGGGCTCGTCTGCGCCTGGTTCGCGGTCGGGGCCTCGGAGGCGGCGCTGCAGGGCTACCTGCCGGCCTGGTACATCCCCGGCCGCGCCTACGCCGAGGCGATCGGGCTGATGGTCCTGCTCGGCGTGCTCGCCGGCGCGGCGCCGGCCGTCTACGCCCTGCGCCTGCCCGTGGTCGAGGCGCTGAGGCGCGCCTGATGGCCGGGACGCTCAGGCAGGTGACGGCGGTGACCGCGATGAGCCTCGCGGCGCTGCCGCAGCGGCTCGGCACCGCCGCCGTCGCGGTGGTCGGGATCGGCGGCGTGGTCGCCGTGCTGGTCGCGGTCCTGTCCATCAGCGAGGGCTTTCGCGCCGCGCTCGCGCTGTCCGGGCAGGAGGACGTGGCGATCGTGCTGCGCGGCGGCTCGAGCGACGAGCTGGCGAGCGGCCTGCCGCTCGAGGCGGCGCGCTACCTGGCCGATGCGCCCGGGCTCGTGCCGGGCCCGGACGGGCCGCTGGTCTCACCGGAGCTCTACGTGATCGTCGACCTGCCGATGCGCTCGACCGGCACCAAGGCCAACGTGCCGCTGCGTGGGGTGGGGCCGCAGGCCGCGGCGATCCGCCGCGAGTTCCGCATCGTCGAGGGCCGGCCGTTCCGCCGCGGCATGAACGAAGTCATCGTCGGCCGCGGCGCCGCGGCGCAGTTCGGCGGCCTCGCGGTCGGGCGCGAGGTGCTGTTCGGCCGCACGCCATGGCTCGTCACCGGCATCTTCGAGGACGGCGGCAGCGTCGCGGAGTCGGAGATCTGGACCGACGCGACCGTGCTGCAGGGCGCCTACAACCGCGGCAATTCCTACCAGTCTGTTCGCGTGAAGCTGCCGGGGCCGGGGCAGGTGCAGGGCCTCGAGCGGCACATCGCCGCCGACCCGCGCTTCAACCTGACGGTGCGCACCGAGCGCGAGTTCCTCGAGAGCCAGAGCCAGGTGCTGGTCGCGATCGTGCGCACGCTCGGCGTGCTGATCGCGCTGCTGATGGGCGTCGGCGCCGTGTTCGCGGCGCTCAACACCATGTACTCGGCCGTGGCCACGCGCACCCGCGAGATCGCGACGCTGAGGGCGCTCGGCTTCGGCGCGACTCCGGTGGTCGCCTCGGTGGTGTTCGAGGCGCTCCTGCTCGGCCTGCTCGGCGGGGTGCTGGGCGGGGTGCTGGCGTACCTCGGCTTCAACGGCGCACAGGCCTCGACGCTCAACTTCCAGAGCTTCAGCCAGGTGGCCTTCGCCTTCACCGTGACGCCGGCGCTGATGCTCACGGGCCTCGTCTACGCGCTGCTGCTCGGGCTGGTCGGTGGCCTGCTGCCCGCGTTGCGCGCTGCCCGGCTGCCGGTGACGGCGGGCCTGAGGGAACTCTGATGCTGGCCCGCGACGAGCGGCACTGGTGGAAGTGGGCGCCGCTGCTGCTGCTGCAGGGTGCCTATGCGAAGCTGCGGGCGGGCTGGCCGGCGGACGCCGAGGGCGTGACGGGGCGCATCGGGGAGGGCGCGGCGCTGCGCCTCGCCGGGCTCGGCGATTCGATCATCGCCGGCGTCGGCGTGAGCCACCAGCGCGAGGGGCTCACCGGCCGGGTAGCGGCACGCCTCGCCGCGGCTGGCACTGCGGTCGAGTGGAACGCGGTCGGACGCTCCGGGGCGACCGCGGCGTCGATCCTCGCCGAGCTGCTGCCGCGCGCGGCCGAGTGGGAACCGGAGTTCGTGGTGCTGTCGGTCGGCGTCAACGACGCAGTGCGCGGCACGCCCCCGCAGCAGTTCAAGGACCAGCTGGCCGCCCTCGTCGACGGCCTCGTCGCCACCCGGCGGCGGCCGGCGGTCGTCTTCGGCGGCATCCCGCCGCTCGACAGCTTCCCGGCGCTGCCGCGGCCGCTTGCGACCCTGCTCGGCGACCGCTCTCGCCGGCTTCAGCAGCGCGCGGTGGACCTCACCGGCTATCGCGGCCTGAAGGTGGTGAGCTTCCCGCGCAGGCTCGCGCGGGAGGCATTCTCCCGCGACGGCTTTCACCCGAACGCGGAGGCCTGCGCGGCCTGGGCCGGCTGGGTGGCCGACGGCTTCGCCCTGCGCCTCGCGGAGCGTCTCGAGCGCCTGCCCGGCTGAGCGCGCCGGCATCGAAGCGCGCGGTCCCCGCTGGTATCATCGTCGCCCGTGCCGTCGAATCCTTACCCGCACCTGCTCGCGCCCCTCGACCTGGGATTCGTGACCCTCGCGAACCGCGTCCTCATGGGCTCGATGCACACCGGGCTCGAGGACCGCGCGGACGACTACCCGAAGCTCGCGCGCTACTTCGAGGACCGCGCGCGCGGCGGAGTGGGGCTGATCGTCACCGGCGGCATCGCGCCGAACGTCGCCGGCTGGGCCAAGCCCTTCGCCGGCAAGCTGACGAACCGCCGCGAGCTGGCGCGCCATCGGCTGGTGACCGAGGCCGTGCACGGCGCCGGCGGCCGCGTCTGCATGCAGATCCTGCACACCGGCCGCTACGCCTACCACCCGCTCGCGGTCGCGCCCTCGCGCCTGAAGTCGCCGATCTCGCCTTTCGCGCCGCGCGGCCTGACGCGCTTCGGCGTCGGCCGGCAGATCGCCGCCTTCGCGCGCTCGGCGGCGCTCGCCCGCGAGGCGGGCTACGACGGCGTCGAGGTGATGGGCTCCGAGGGCTACTTCATCAACCAGTTCATCGCCGCGCGCACCAACCGCCGCGACGACGACTGGGGCGGCTCGTATGCGAACCGCATGCGCCTCGCGGTCGAGATCGTGCGCCGGGTGCGCGAGGCGGCGGGCCCGGACTTCATCCTCATCTACCGCCTGTCGATGCTCGACCTCGTCGAGGGCGGCAGCAGCTGGGAGGAGGTGGTCGAGCTCGCCCGCGCCGTCGAGGCGGCCGGCGCCACGATCATCAACACCGGCATCGGCTGGCACGAGGCGCGCATCCCGACCATAGCCACCTGCGTGCCGCGCGCCGCCTTCACCTGGGTCACCCAGCGGCTGCGCGGCGCGGTCAAGCTGCCGCTCGTGACCAGCAACCGGATCAACGACCCGGCGGTCGCCGAGGCTGTCCTCGCGCGTGGCGATGCCGACATGATCTCGATGGCGCGGCCGCTGCTTGCCGACCCGGATTTCGTCGTCAAGGCCGCCGCCGGCCGGGCGGATGAGATCAACACCTGCGTCGCCTGCAACCAGGCCTGCCTCGACCACGTGTTCGAGAACAAGGTCGCCAGCTGCCTGGTCAACCCGCGCGCCGGGCACGAGACCGAGTTCCCGCGCGGCAAGGCGGCGGCCTCCAAGCGGGTCGCCGTCATCGGCGCGGGCCCGGCAGGCCTGTCGGCCGCGACCGAGGCGGCCGCGCGCGGCCACCGCGTGGTGCTGTTCGAGGCCGCCGACGCAATCGGCGGCCAGTTCAACATGGCGCGGCGCATTCCCGGCAAGGAAGAGTTCGACGAGACGCTTCGCTACTTCCGCCGCCGGCTCGAGCTCACCGGCGTCGAGGTCCGCCTCGGCGTTCGCGCCGACGCCGACACCTTGATCGCCGAGGGCTTCGACGAGGTCGTGCTCGCCACCGGCGTCCTGCCGCGCACGCCCGCGATCCCCGGCCTCGACCACCCGAAGGTGCTCTCCTACATCGACGTGCTCGCGCACGGCCGCCCAGTCGGCGGGTCGGTCGCGATCATCGGCGCCGGCGGCATCGGCTTCGACGTGGCCGAGTTCCTGAGCCACGGGCCCGATACGCCGCACGCGAGCCTCGACGTGCCCGCCTTCATGGCGGAGTGGGGTGTCGACATGACGCTCACGACCCGCGGCGGGCTAATGCCGGACGGCGGCCGCGCGCCGGCCTCGGCGCGGCAGATCTGGCTGCTGCAGCGCAAGCCGACCGCGCCGGGCCGCGACCTCGGCAAGACCACCGGCTGGATCCACCGCACCGCGCTCAAGCGCCGCGGCGTGCGGATGCTGGCGAGGGTGTCGTACGAGGGCGTCGACGACGCGGGCCTGCACATCAACGGCCCCAAGGGCCGCGAGGTGCTGGCGGTCGATAACGTCGTGGTGTGTGCCGGGCAGGAGCCGCTGCGCGAGCTCGAGGCGCCGCTTGCGGCCGCGGGTCTGCGCGTGCACCTGATCGGCGGCGCCAAGCTCGCCGCCGAGCTCGACGCCAAGCGGGCGATCGACGACGGCGCGCGACTCGCGGTGTCGTTCTGATGACTGGCGCCGTCGGCCAGCTCGCCCTGTTCGACGCGGCGCCGCAGGAGGCGCCCTGGAGCGTGCGCATCAGCGGCCGCGCGCGCCGACTCACCGTGCGGGTGTTTCCCGGCGGTCGCGTGGAGGTGGTGGTGCCGCCCGGCACCCGGCCGCGCCTCGTCGAGCAGTTCGTGGCGCGCCATCGCGCGTGGATCGCGAGGAAGGTGGACGAGTTCCGCCACGTCGAGGTGGACACCACGCCGCAGCTGCCGAGCGAGATCGCATTTGCCGCGACCGGCACTCGGCTGCCCGTCGAGTACCGCGCGGCGCCGCATCCGCCGCGGCTTCGGGTGCTCGACGGGCGCCTCGTCGTCAGCGGCGACCTCACGCGCGAGGCGCTGGTGCGCCACCTCCTGCAGCGCTGGCTGCTCAGGTCCGCGCACGCCCACCTCGCGCCTGCGCTCGCCGCCGAGGCGGCGCGCCACGGCCTCTCGTACAAGCGTGTGCAGGTGCGCCGCCAGCGCACCCGCTGGGGCAGCTGCTCGCGTTCCGGCACCATCAGCCTCAATGCCTGCCTGATGTTCCAGCGGCCGGAGGTGCTGCGCTACCTCCTCGCGCACGAGCTCGCGCACACGGTGCACATGAACCACTCGCGGCGGTTCTGGAAGCTGGTCGAGCGCATGGAGCCGGACTGGAGGGCCCTCGACCAGGCGCTCGCGCGCGGCTGGCGCCACGTGCCGGGGTGGGCGGTGCGCTGAGTGCCGTTGTTTACACCCCGCTGCGCCCCCGCTAGTATATACAGTCTTCTATCTTTATATACCTCTGCATCATGGCGCTCAGCATCAAGGATCCCGAAGCCGACCGGCTGGCCCGCGAGGTCGCGAAAGCGACCGGCGAGACCCTGACGGCGGCGATCGTGCAGGCATTGCGCGAACGGCTGGCCCGGCTGCGCCGCGCGCGCGGGCCGCGACTCGCCGACGAAATGCTGAAGATCGGCGAGCGTTGCGCGGGCCTCGCGGTTCGCGATTCGCGCAGCCCCGAGGACATCGTCGGCTTCGACGAGCACGGGCTGCCGCGCTGAGGCGCGCAGGGTGGTCGTCGACACTTCCGCCATCGTCGCGCTGCTCGGCATGGAGCCCGAGGCCGCGCGCATCGCCGCCGCGCTCGAGGCGGACCCGGTCCGGCTCATCTCGGCCGCGACGCTGGTCGAGGCCGGAATCGTCATCGAATCCCGCTACGGCCCGGCGGGTGGCCGGGAATTCGACTTGCTCGTCGCCAAGGCCGGGCTTTCGGTCGAGGCCGTGTCGACTGGGCAGGCCGAGGTGGCGCGCGAGGCCTGGCGTCGCTTCGGCAAGGGCCGGCATGCGGCTTCGCTCAACTTCGGCGACTGCTTCGCCTACGCGCTGTCGCGGGTGACCGGCGAGCCGCTACTGTTCAAGGGCCAGGATTTCGCGCAGACGGACGTGCTCGCCGCCCGCTACTGATCGAGGCCTGGCTTGAAGCGCGGTTGCTATACTGCCGCGCCTGTCTACGTCTGCGAGACCCCCATGTCGAGCCGCCTGCACAACGTCAACGTCCTTTCGAGCGAGCTGCTGCCCACCCCCGAGGAGGTGCGTGCCGAGCTGCCGCTGTCGGCGGCCGGCGAGGCGTTCGTGTATTCGGCCCGCGACGCCATCCGCGGCATCCTGGACCGCAGGGACCCGCGGCTCTTCGTCGTGGTCGGCCCCTGCTCGATCCACGACCTCGATGCCGCGCGCGAGTACGCCGGGCGGCTCAAGGCGCTGGCCGAGCGGGTGAGCCGTACGCTCTACCTCGTCATGCGCGTCTATTTCGAGAAGCCGCGCACCACGGTCGGCTGGAAGGGCCTGATCAACGACCCGGACATGGACGACTCCTTCCACATCGAGAAGGGGCTTCGGCTCGCGCGCGGGCTGCTGGTCGAGCTCGCGGAGATGGGCCTGCCGGCCGCGACCGAGGCGCTCGACCCGATCATGCCGCAGTACCTCGGTGACGCGGTCACCTGGACGGCGATCGGGGCGCGCACCACCGAGTCGCAGACCCACCGCGAGATGGCCTCGGGGCTCTCCACGCCGGTCGGCTTCAAGAACGGCACCGACGGCACGTTGACGGTGGCCATCAACGCGCTGCAGTCGGTGCGAAGCCCGCACCACTTCCTCGGCGTCACCCAGCAGGGCCAGTCGGCGGTGTTCCGCACCCGCGGCAACAGCTACGGGCACATCGTGCTGCGCGGCGGCGGCGGGCGCACCAACTACGACTCGGTCAGCGTCGCGCTCGCCGAGCAGGAGCTCGCCAAGGCCGGCCTGCCCGGCAACATCGTGGTCGACTGCAGCCACGGCAACTCGAACAAGGACCCGGGGTTGCAGCCGCTGGTCGCGGACAATTGCGTGAACCAGGTGCTCGAGGGCAACCAGTCCATCGTGGGGCTCATGCTCGAGAGCCACCTCGGCTGGGGCAACCAGCCGATCCCGGCCGACCTTTCCGCGCTCCGCTACGGCGTGTCGGTCACCGACGCCTGCATCGACTGGAAGGCGACCGAGCAGCTGCTGCTTGGGCTGCACCAGAAGCTGGCGGGCTGCCCGCGCATCGTGCCCTCGCTCGCCCGCGGGGCGCAGGCGGGCTGAGCCGATGCGCAGCGCGGGCGCCGCGTTGCCCTACGCGGTGCTCGGCTTCGCGCTCGTCGCCGTTTCCTTTGGCTCGATTTTCGCGCGCTTCGCCGACGCCCCGGCGCTGGTGATCGCCGCCTGGCGCGTCGGCCTCGCCGCGCTCCTCGTGGCGCCGGCGGCGCTCGCCTTCGGTCACAGACGTCCGGGCGGGACGCGGGCCGACGTCGCGCTCGCGATCGGCGCCGGCATGCTGCTCTCCGTTCACTTCGCGACCTGGATCGCCTCCCTCGAGCACCTGCCGGTCGCGCAGAGCGTGCTGCTCGTGACCACCGCGCCGGTCTGGGTTGCCGTGATCGGCTGGCTCACCGGCCGCGACCGGCCGGGACCCGCGACTTGGGTATCGGTGGGTCTCGTCGTCTGCGGCAGCGCGGTGCTTGCGGGCGGCGACCTCGCATCGGGTGGCCCGAACATCGGCCACGCGCTGGCACTCGCCGGCGCCGTCGCCATGGCCGGCTACCTGCTGCTCGCGCGCGGCGCGCAGCGCTCGCTGCCCTTCCTGCCCTACGTCGCGATCGCCTACGGGTCTGCGGCCGTGACGCTCTGGGTGGCGACGCTGCTGTCAGGCCTGCAATGGCACGGCTTCGCGGGTGGCACCTGGGCCGCGCTCGCCGGCATGGCGCTCGTCTCCCAGCTCCTCGGCCACAGCGGCTACAACTGGTCGCTTAGGCACCTGAAGCCCGCCTTCGTCGCCGTCACGCTCGCGGGCGAGCCGCTGCTCGCGGGGTTGTTCGCCTGGCTGCTGCTGGGCGAGGCCGTCACCGCCGCGACGGCGGCCGGCGGAGCGCTGGTGCTAGCGGGGATCGTGATTGCGGCGAGAGTTGAGCGAAGAGGGTAGCCGCAGCAGCGGTCATCCGGCCGCGCCTGATGAATGCAGGAACGGAACAGGTTATGGAATCGGCCCCAGAGTCTGGCTTCGGCGTCTGCCGGCCGGAGATGGTTCTACTTGTCGCTCAGTAAGTCTTGGCGAATCGCCGCGCCGGACGCTTGTGTGGCGCCCCAGAAGGACCGGGACGGGCCGGTAGACGCGATCGACCTGGGTGCGCTGGTCAATGAACCGCCCGGTCCTCCGGAGCCATCCGTCATGGAGCTTGCGGGCAGGGCATTGCACGACGCTCAGTACCGGACTAGACTAAGTTTAGTTAAATTATCCTGACCGCGGGTTTGCCATGCCCAAGACCGTCAACATTCATGAGGCGAAGACCCATCTCTCGCGGCTCGTCGAAGAGGCCGCCGGTGGAGACGAGGTGATCATCGCGAGGGCAGGCAGGCCCGTTGCGCGACTGGTCCCGCTCGCGCGCAAGCCGAAGCCCAAGAAGCTTGGGCTGCTCAGGGGCCAGTTCCGCGTGCCGGCGAACTTCAACGGACCGTTGCCGCAAGGTGTCGTCGAGTCTTTCGAGAACGGCTGAACGTGGCGGTGCTTCTCGACACTCATCTCCTGTTGTGGGCGCTCGCCGACCCGCGGCGTTTGCCGGCGGATTTTCGGCGCGAACTCGATGACACTGACGCGTACGTCAGCGTCGCGTCGATCTGGGAGATCGCGATCAAGAACGCCATCGGCAAGATCGACATCGACCCTGCGGCGGTTTTGGACGCGCTCGAGCCGGCCGGTTTCCTGCCGCTTGCGATAACAGGGGCGCACGCAGCCGCGGTCGGCCGACTCCCGCTGCGGCACAAGGACCCATTCGATCGTCTGCTGGTGGCCCAGGCGCGACTCGAGTCGCTCGAGCTCGTGACGAATGACTCAGCCGTTGCTGCTTACGGGGAGCGCGTGCGCCTGATCGAGGCCTGACCTCCGCGCGCGCTTGCGGCGCTCGACCCACCGCCAGCCGAGCAGGACCGCCAGGATCGCGAAGTAGAGCATCGGCTCGCGCAGGTCGGCCTTCACCTGCCAGGCGTAGTGCAGGCAGCCGAGGAAGGCGGCGACGTAGACCAGCCGGTGCAGCTTCTGCCAGCGCCGCCCGAGGCGGCGCATGGCGCGCTGGGTCGAGGTCAGCGCCAGCGGCGTCAGGATCAGGAGCGCCGCGAAACCGACCGTGATGAAGGGGCGCTTCACGATGTCCTCGCCGATGGTGTCGAACTCGAGCGCACGGTCGACGACGAGGTAAAAGAGAAAGTGGCCGAGCACGCAGAAGAAGGCGGCGAGGCCGAGCGGGCGGCGCAGGGTGATCAGCTTCGTCCAGCCGGTCAGCTGCCGGATCGGCGTGACGGCGAGCGTCGCGAGGAGGAAATAAAGCCCCCAGATCCCGAGCGTGTCGAGGATCTCCTCGACGGGGTTCGCGCCGAGCTCCACGCCGCCCACGCCTGCGATGCCGGCCGCAACGTAGGCGAACGGCCCGACGCCCGCCAGGTAGACGAGCGGCTTCAGCACGAAGCGCAGCAGGCGGTCGCGGTGCGTGTCGAGCATGCTCAGAAGAACTTCGTCAGGTCCAAGCCGCGGTAGAGCCCCGCGACCTGTTCGCCGTAGCCGTTGAAGGGCAGGGTGGGGCGGCGGTCCCAGAACGAGCTCGCGCCGATGCGTCGCTCGCGCTTCTGGCTCCAGCGCGGGTGGTCGACCGCGGGGTTCACGTTGGCGTAGAAGCCGTACTCGCGCGGCGCTGAGAGCGCCCAGCTGGTGCGCGGCTGCCGCTCGGTGAAGCGGATGCGCACGATGCTCTTGATGCTCTTGAAGCCGTACTTCCAGGGCACGACGAGCCGAAGCGGCGCGCCGTTCTGGTTCGGCAGCACCTGGCCGTAGAGCCCGACCGCGAGGATGGCGAGCGGGTGCATGGCCTCGTCCATCCGAAGCCCCTCGACGTAGGGCCAGTCGAGCACCGGATAGCGCTGCCCCGGCATCTGCTTCGGGTCGAGCAGCGTGGTGAACTCGACGTACTTGGCCCGCGAGGTCGGCTTGAAGCGCTTGATGAGATCCCCCAGCGGGAAGCCGATCCAGGGGATCACCATCGACCAGGCCTCCACGCAGCGCAGCCGGTAAATGCGCTCCTCCAGGGCGTGCGGGCGGATCAGGTCGTCGAGCAGGTAGCTGCCCTGGACCTCGGACTCGCCGTCCACGGTCACGTGCCAGGGGCGGGTGCGGAAGCTGCGGGCGTTCTTTGCAGGATCCGACTTCTCGGTCCCGAACTCGTAGAAGTTGTTGTAGCCGGTGACCTCCTCGAAGGAGTTCCGCGGCTCGTCGGTGGAATAGCGTGGGTTGGACTTGTACCGGAGATCGTCGTCGACCACGGTCACGCCGATGACGGACTGGGCGGCCGCCTGTCCGGACAGGAGCGAGCCGGCGCCGAGCGCGAGCGCAGCGGTCATGAACTCGCGACGCGCGCGGTAGACCGCCTCGGGGGTGATGTCCGAGGGCAGGACGGCGGGCGGCAGGAACCGACGGCTCATTGCAGGATCCCGTGGTGGCGCATACCCAATTGACCGGGCAAACCCCTCAAATGTTTCGCGGCGGGCAAGTCGCGGGATTCAGCGCGTCCAATCCGCGCAGGGCAGGCCGAGCCGCTGCCCGCGCCGCCGGGTGGCCGAGCTGGCGTTGACCAGCAGGGGTTCCTCGACCACGGCAAGGTGCGCGAAGTCCGAGGCCGCGTTGCCGTAGGCGGCGAAGCGCGCGCCCGCGAATCGCCGTCGGAGGTCCTCGATCACCCTGCGTTTCTCCTCGTCGCGCCGGTTCTCGGTGGTCAGGCGCGCGTCGAGGAGGTCGCCGTTCCAGCGCACGCCGGTGCAGATGGTTTCGTCGAAACCGAGCCTCGTGCCGATGAGCGGCACGTAGAGGTCCACGCTCGCGGAGAGCAGCACCAGGCGGTCGCCCGCCGCGCGGTGCCGCTCGATGGCGGCCAGCGCCTGCTCGTGCAGGAAGGGCGGCGCGAGGCCGGCGACGAATTCCTCGGACCAGGCCATGAGCTCGCCGCGCCGCGCGAGGCCGACGACGATCCGGAGCAGGTCGCTCTTGAGCCGGCCGCGGTCGCGCCCGGCGAGCGCGAAGCGCAGAAGCGCGAGCGGCACCCGCAGCAGGTGCAGGGCCCGCGCCGGATGGCGGCGCAGCCAGCCGGCGACGTACGGCACGAAGGTGTCGTGCGCGGTGATGGTGCCGTCGAGGTCGAAGACCGCGACCCGGGCCGGGGAATTCATGCCGGCAGCCCGCGCGCGGCACGGACGGCCTCGAGCAATCGAGGCAGGACGACGCCCGAGCCGCCGGTCAGCACCGCGTCGGCCGCGCCGTCGAGGCCGGTCGGCGCGGGGTTGATCTCGACGACGAGTGCGCCGGCCTGGCGCGCCCGGTGCGCGAGGCCGGCGGCGGGGTAGACCTGCGACGAGGTTCCGATCGTGAGGAACACCTCGCAGGTGGCCGTCGCGGCCTCGGAATCGGCAAGTGCCTTGGGCGGGATCATTTCGCCGAACCACACCACGCCGGGCCGAAGCCAGGCGCCGCAGCGGCAGCGCGGCGGCTCGGGGCAGGGCCGTGGCACGGTCGCGACCGCGCCGCAGCCCGCGAAACATCGGTTCTCGAACAGGTTGCCGTGGAACTCGACCAGCCGGCGGCTGCCGGCGCGGGCGTGCAGGCCGTCCACGTTCTGGGTGATGAGCGTGAACTCAGGCACGAGCGATTCGAGTTCGGCGAGCGCGAGATGCCCCGGGTTGGGCTTCGCGGCGGCGACGAGGTCGCGCCGCCACTCGTACCAGCCCCAGACGGTCTTCGGATCGGCGGCGAAGGCCTCGGCGGTCGCCAGCTGCTCGGGCCGGAAGCGGGCCCACAGGCCGGTCTGCGCGTCGCGAAAGGTCGGCACGCCGCTCTCGGCGGAGACGCCTGCGCCGGTCAGCGCGACCACCCGCGTCGCCGCGGCCAGCCGGTCCACGAGGCCGGCCGGCCAGGGCGATGCGGGCGCGTTCACCGCCGGGGCTCAGGCCGCCTTGGGCGCGGCGAGGCTGCGCAGCACGTACTGCAGGATGCCGCCGTGGCGGTAGTAGTCGAGCTCCTTAGGCGTGTCGATGCGCACCCGGACCTCGAACTCCTTCGCCTTGCCGTCCTCGCCCTTGGCGACGACCTTGACCTTCTTCGCCGCGCCCTGCTCGAGGCCGCGGATCTCGAGCACCTCGCGGCCGGTCAGGCCCAGCGACTGCGCGTTCTGGCCGTCCAGGAACTGCAGCGGCAGCACGCCCATGCCGATCAGGTTGGAGCGGTGGATGCGCTCGAAACTCTCGGCGATCACTGCCTTCACGCCGAGCAGCATCGTGCCCTTGGCGGCCCAGTCGCGCGAGGAGCCAGTGCCGTACTCCTTGCCGGCGATCACCACGAGCGCCGTGCCGTCGGCCTGGTAGCGCATCGAGGCGTCGTAAATGGACATCTGCTCGCCGGAGGGGATGTGCACCGTCACGCCGCCCTCGGTGCCGGGTGCGAGCAGGTTACGCAGGCGGATGTTGGCGAAAGTGCCGCGCATCATCACCTCGTGGTTGCCGCGCCGCGAGCCGTAGGAGTTGAAGTCCGCGGGCTTCACGCCGTTGTCCATGAGGTACTTCGCGGCCGGGCTCGTCTTGGCGATGTTGCCGGCCGGCGAGATGTGGTCGGTCGTGACCGAGTCGCCGAGGAGCGCCAGCACGCGCGCGCCCGAGATGTCGCTGGGCGGCGTCGGCTTCATGGTCATGCCGTCGAAGTACGGCGGGTTCTTGACGTAGGTGGAGGCCTCATCCCAGGTGTAGATCTTGCCGGTCGGAGTCTTGACCGCCTTCCACTGCGCGTCGCCCTCGAACACGCTGCCGTAGCTGCCCTTGAACATCTTCGAGTCGACGCTCGAGGCGATCGCCTGCTGGATGTCCTTCGGCGAGGGCCAGAGGTCCTTGAGGTAGACGGGCTTGCCGTCCTTGCCGGTGCCGAGCGGGTCGTTGTTCAGGTCGATGTCGGTGGTGCCGGCGAGCGCGTAGGCCACCACGAGCGGCGGCGAGGCGAGGAAGTTCATCTTCACCTCGGGGTGCACGCGGCCCTCGAAGTTGCGGTTGCCGGAGAGCACCGAGGTCGCGATCACGTCGCCGGCCTTCACGGCCGCCGAGATCTCCGGCGCCAGCGGCCCGGAGTTGCCGATGCAGGTGGTGCAGCCGTAGCCGACCGTGTAGAAGCCCACGGCCTCGAGGTCGTCCATCAGCTTCGCCTTCTCGAGGTAGTCCGTGACCACCCGCGAGCCGGGCGCGAGCGAGGTCTTGACCCAGGGCTTGGCCTTGAGCCCGCGCTCGCGGGCGTTCTTCGCCAGCAGCCCCGCGCCGATCAGCACCGAGGGGTTCGAGGTGTTGGTGCAGCTCGTGATCGCCGCGATCAGCACCGCGCCGTCCTTCACCTCGAAGGTTTCGCCGTCGAGGGTCGCCTTTGCGCTGCCGGTCGCGCCCGGGTTCTTCTGGGCGCGCTCGGCGGCCATCTTCTCGAGGCTCTTGCGGTAGGCGGACTTCATCTCGCGCAGCGGCACGCGGTCCTGCGGGCGCTTGGGGCCGGCGAGGGAGGGCTCGACGCTGCCGAGGTCGAGCTCGAGCACGTCGGTGTAATGCGCGTCCGGCTGGCCGTCGTGGCGCCACATGCCCTGGTGCTTCGCATAGGCCTCGACGAGGGCGATCTGCTCGGCGCTGCGGCCGGTCAGCTCGAGGTAGCGCAGCGTCTCCTGGTCGATGGGGAAGATGCCGCAGGTCGAGCCGTACTCCGGGGCCATGTTGGCGATGGTCGCGCGGTCGGCGAGCGGCAGGTTCGCAAGCCCGTCGCCGAAGAACTCGACGAACTTCTCCACGACACCGCGCTTCCTCAGGATCTCCGTGACCGTGAGGACGAGGTCGGTCGCGGTGGCGCCCTCAGGCAGCTTGCCGGTCAGGCGCATGCCGATGACCTGCGGGATCAGCATGGTGATCGGCTGACCGAGCATCGCGGCCTCGGCCTCGATGCCGCCCACGCCCCAGCCGAGCACGCCTAGGCCGTTGACCATGGTCGTGTGCGAGTCGGTGCCGACCACGGTGTCCGGGTAGGCGGTGTTGGCCGACTCGTTGTGGAACACAACGCGGGCGAGGTGCTCGATGTTGACCTGGTGCACGATGCCGGTGTTGGGCGGCACCACCTTGAAGTTGTCGAAGGCGCTCTGGCCCCAGCGCAGGAAGGCGTAGCGCTCGAGATTGCGTTCGTACTCGATGGTCGTGTTGCGCTCGAGCGCCGCGCGGTTGCCGTAGGCATCCACCTGCACCGAGTGGTCGATCACGAGCTCGGCGGGCGCCAGCGGGTTGACCTTGGTCGGGTCGCCGCCGAGCCGCTCGATCGCTTCGCGCATGGCGGCAAGGTCGACGACGCAGGGCACGCCGGTGAAGTCCTGCATGATCACGCGCGCCGGGGTGAAGGAGATCTCGTGCGACGGGTTGGACTTCGGGTCCCAGTCGAGCAGGGCCTCGATGTCGGCGCGCGTGATGTTGACCCCGTCCTCGAAGCGCAGCAGGTTTTCGAGCAGGATCTTGAGCGAGAAGGGCAGCCGCGACAGGTCGCGGCCCTCGAGGGCCTGCAGGCTGTAGATGTCGTAGGAGCGGGAGCCGACCTTGAGCGAGCGGCGCGCCTTGAAGCTGTCCGTCATCGAATCCTCCGCGGTGGACCGCCGCGGTCTGGGGCGACGGCCGGGGAATGGGAGCGGGAAAACCTGCGAATCATAGCGCGTCAGGCCGTGGCGGCGCGAGGCGGGCGGCCGGCGAGGCCGATCCTGGCCGCGGCGATCACGCCGCCGCCGAGGCAGCGGTCGCCGTCGTAGAAGACCGCGTACTGGCCGGGCGTCACGGCGCGCTGCGGCTTCTCGAAGGCGACCCGCGCGCGATCCGTGCCTTCGATCGTCACGACGCAGGCCTGCGGCGGCTGGCGGTAGCGGACCTGCACCGCGCAGGCGACACGCGCGTCGGGTGGGTCGCCTGCGATCCAGTGGACCTGCTCGGCCTCGAGGCCCACGCTCATCAAGAGTGGATGCGCCGCATCCTGCACGACGACGAGCGCGTTGCGCGCGAGATCCTTGGCCGCGACGTACCACGGCGCATCGAGCGCGCCTCGCCGCCCCCCGATGCCGAGCCCGGCACGCTGGCCGAGCGTGTAGTACATGAGCCCGCCGTGCTCGCCGACGACCTCGCCCTCATCCGTCTCGATGGGGCCGGGCTGGGCGGGCAGGTAGCCTTCCAGGAAACGGCGGAACGGCCGCTCGCCGATGAAGCAGATCCCGGTCGAGTCGCGCTTGGCGAAGACCGGCAGGCCCGCCTGGCGGGCCCGCTCGCGGACCTCGTCCTTCGGCAGCTCGCCGACCGGGAACTCGCTGATCGAAAGCGCCGCGCGGTCGACGGCGTGGAGGAAGTAGGACTGGTCCTTGCCGCGGTCGGCGGCGCGCAGCAGCGTCGGGCCGTCCGGGCCGCGGCCGATGCGCGCGTAGTGGCCGGTCGCGAAGCGCGCCGCGCCGAGCCGCCTTGCATAGGCGAGGCAGACGCCGAACTTGATCTCGCGGTTGCAGAGCACGTCCGGGTTCGGCGTGCGGCCTGCGGCGTATTCGTCTAGGAAATGGCGGAAGACCTGGTCGCGGTACTCGCGCGCGAAGCTGACGCGGTGCAGCGGGATGCCGAGTTCCTCCGTGACGCGGCGCGCGTCCTGGAAGTCCTCGGCCGAGGTGCAGTAGCCGTCCTCGTCCTCCTCCCAGTTCGACATGAACAGGCCCTGCACCTCACGGCCGGCGCGCAGCAACGTGAGCGCGGCGACCGAGGAGTCGACGCCGCCGGACATCGCGACGATGACGCGCCCGGCCACGCTTCAGCCCGGCGCGAGCGGCGCGGCGGCGGCGAAGCTGGCCAGCAGCGACAGGGGATGCCGATGGCCGGCGAGGTAATCGTCCACGCAGCGCAGCACCAGGGGGCTTCTCAGGTCGGCCCTTCGCGCAAGCAGATCCTCGCGGCTCAGCCAGTGGCAGCCGACGATCTCCGGGTCGAGCGTGGCGCCGGGCGTGCGCTCGCCGGCCTCGCCGCAGAACGCGATGCGCAGGTAGGCCGGGCGGTCCACTGCGCCGTGCCAGAGGTACAGGCCGACGACGGCCGCCGGCACGAACGGCCGGCCGGTCTCCTCGCGGGCCTCGCGCACCGCGGCATCGACGAGGGACTCGCCCGCCTCGAGGTGCCCGGCGGGCTGGTTGAGGACCCGCCGCCCGCCTACCTGCTCCTCGACCATCAGGAAGCGGCCGCCGCGCTCGATCACGGCGGCGACGGTGACGGAGGGCCGGAAGCTCATCCCGGCATTATACGGGGCGGCCGGCCGGAGGCCGGCGGGGCTCAGAGGCGGCGCTGGCGGGTCTCGGCGTCCGGGTCGCTCGCGTCCCAGGCCTCGTTGAAGTAGTCGAGGTAGGGGCGGGCGATGCCGGGGTCACCCGGGTGGTAGATGCCGTCCCAGCGCTTCGCGTCTAGCCGGTACAGCACGGCGCGGTCGTCGCCGATCAGGAAGGCGGATTGCTGCTCGCGGTAGCGCGGGTCGAGGTGGCGGACCTCGATGTAGCTCGTGATGCGCCGTGCGAGCGTGATGAAGCGGGAGCTCTCGTAGAGGGCGCGCGCGGGGTCGGACAGCAGCACGCGCACCTTGGCGTAGCCGCTCGCCAGCACGAGGCGCTTGACCGTGTCGAGGAACTTCGGCTGGTCGTACAGCACCGGTTCGAGGTCCGGCGTGTACATGGTCATGATGCGCTTGGTGGCGGAGGCGATGCGCAGGGTCGCGGCCTGGACCTCCTCGAGCGAGGTCAGGATCTCGCGGGCATCGCCTTGGTCGTCACGCCGGTCAGGGAGCACGATTTCACCCCAGCGGCATCCTCATCGTCCGGTGCGGGATGCCGGCCTCGTCGAACACCTGGCCCTCGGCCCTGAAGCCAAGCTTCTCGTAGAACGGCATGGCCGCCACCTGCGCGTTCAGGGCGACGGCGGCCAGGCCGCGGCGGCGGGCTGCATCCAGCAGCAGCTTCATGATCCTCAGGCCGAGGCCCGAGCCCCGGCAACGCTGGCACACCGCTACGCGACCGATCTTACCGGCCGGCGTCAGGCGCCCCGTGCCGACTGGTTCACGGTTCAGGGTGGCCAGGGCGTGGACGCTGACCGGGTCGTCGTCGTCCCACTCCAGCTCCTCGGGCACGGATTGCTCGACGATGAAGACCTCGCGGCGCACCTGCCGCAGCGCGGTGCGGTCGGTGCTCCAGGTCGTCAGTACCACCTCGACCGTATCCATCGCGGTGCTCAGATCTCGCGCGCCAGCCTGGCGGCGAGGCCGAGGTAGCGGTCGGGCGTGAGCGACGCGAGCCGCTCGGTGGCCTCGGCCGGAAGCCCGAGCGCGGCGACGAACTGCCTGAGCTCGTCGCTGCCCACGTCGCGGCCGCGGGTGAATTCCTTGAGCCGCTCGTAGGCGTCGGGCGTGCCGTGGCGGCGCATCACCGTCTGGATCGCCTCGGCCAGCACCTCCCAGTGCGCGTCGAGGTCGCGCGCGAGGCTCGCCGGGTCGGGCTCGAGCTTGCCGAGCCCGCGCAGCGTCGAGCGCAGCGCGAGCACGGCGTGGCCGGCGGCGACGCCGAGGTTGCGCAGAACGGTGGAGTCGGTGAGGTCGCGCTGCCAGCGCGAGATTGGCAGTTTCGCCGAGAAGTGGGCGAGCAGCGCGTGCGCGACGCCGGCGTTGCCCTCCGCGTTCTCGAAGTCGATCGGGTTGACCTTGTGCGGCATGGTCGAAGAGCCCACCTCGCCGGCCACCGCCCGCTGGCGGAAGTGGCCGAGCGAGATGTAGCCCCAGGTGTCGCGGCACAGGTCGATGAGCACGGTCAGCAGCCTGGCGAGGGCGTCGGAATACTCCGCGATCCAGTCGTGTGGCTCGATCTGCGTGGTGTAGGGATTGTGCGCGAGGCCGAGCGACTCGACGAAGCCGCGGCCGATCACCGGCCAGTCGAGGTCCGGATAGGCGCAGGCATGCGCGTTGTAGTTGCCGACTGCGCCGTTCAACTTGCCCAGCACCTCGACCGCGGCGAAGCACGCGCGTGCTCGGCGCAGGCGGGCGACGACGTTGGCGAGCTCCTTGCCGAGGGTGGTGGGGCTCGCCGGCTGGCCGTGCGTGCGCGAGAGCATCGGCAGCTCCGCCGTCTCGTGTGCGAGCTGCCGCAGTTTCGCCACCAGTCGGTCTACGAGCGGCAGCAGCAGTTGCTCGCGGGCGTCCCTGAGCATCAGCGCGTAGCAGAGGTTGTTGACGTCCTCGGACGTGCAGGCGAAGTGCACGAACTCGAGCTCGGCGGGCCGGGCGCCAGCCGCGGCGAGGCGCTCGCGGACGTAGTATTCGACCGCCTTGACGTCGTGGTTGGTGGTCGCCTCGATCGCCTTGACGCGCTGGCTGCCGGCGTCGTCGACCCCCGCGGCGAGCGACTCGAGCTCCGCCTTCACCGCACTCGGCAGGCGGGCGAGCTCGGGCAGCGCCGCCGGCCCGGCAAGATGCTGTAACCAGCGCGCCTCGACGCGAACCCGGTAGCGGATCAGCGCGGCCTCGCTGAACAGGCCGGCCACGTCGGCGAGCTGGGCGGCGTAGCGGCCGTCGAGCGGAGAGAGCGCGTGCAGGCGGGCGTCGGACATCGGGTCGGGCCGGCGGTGGTAAACTGCGAATGTTACCCGAACCGGAGACCGGGCCGATGGCAGCGGATGCCGCCGGCCGGCTTGTCGACCCCGCATGGAAGACCGACGCCACCGGACGGAACGCGACGCCCTCGGCGAGCTCAGGCTCCCGGCCGAGGCGCTGTGGGGCGCGCAGACCCAGCGCGCGGTCGAGAACTTCCGGATCTCGGGCCGGCCGATGCGCCCCGAGTTCATCCATGCACTCGGGCGGATCAAGTGGGCGGCGGCGCGGGTCAACGCGCGGATCGGCGGACTGGAGCCGGCGCTCGCCGAGGCCATCGCCACGGCCGCGGAGGAGGTCGCCGAAGGCCGCCACGACACCGAGTTCCCGGTCGACGTGTTCCAGACCGGTTCCGGCACCAGCAGCAACATGAACGCCAACGAGGTGATCGCCGCGCTCGCGGCGCGCCGCCTCGGCCGGGCCGTGCACCCCAACGACGACGTCAACCGCTCGCAGAGCAGCAACGACACCATCCCGACGGCGATCCACGTCGCGGCAGCCGAGGTCCTGGCCGTGGGCGTGTTGCCCGCGCTGCGCCAGCTGTCGGCAACGCTCGGCGACTGCATCGAGCGCCACGGCCGGCACGTCAAGACCGGCCGCACGCACCTGATGGACGCGGTGCCGGTGACGCTCGCGCAGGAATTCGGCGCCTGGCGCAGCCAGGTGGATGCGGCGGTCGCGCGCCTGGAATCGGTCCTGCCTCGGCTGTTGCGCCTCGCGCAGGGCGGCACGGCGGTCGGCACCGGCCTCAACGCGCCGCCGGGCTTCGGCGAGGCGGTCGCCGAGGAACTCGCGGCCAGGACCGGGCTCGCCTTCGCCGCTGCCGAGGACCGTTTCGCCGCGATCGCGGCCCAGGACACGGCGGTGGAACTCTCGGCACAGCTGCGCGGGGCGGCGCTGGTGCTCGCGAAGATCGCCGGCGACCTGCGCTGGATGAATTCCGGCCCGCTCGCGGGGCTTGGCGAGGTCCGCCTGCCCGAACTGCAGCCGGGCTCGAGCATCATGCCCGGCAAGGTCAACCCGGTGATTCCCGAGGCGGTCGAGATGGTGGTCGCGGCGATCGTCGGCAACGACGCATCGATCGCGCTCGCGGGCCAGTCCGGACGCTTCCAGCTCAACACCATGCTGCCGCTCGTCGCCGACCGGCTGCTCGAGAGCGAGGCGCTGCTCGCAGCGGCGGCAACCGCGCTCGCCGAGCGGGCGCTGGCCGGGCTCGAGGTCGACCCGGCCCGGCTCGAGGCGGCGCTGTCGCGCAATCCCATGCTGGTCACCGCGCTCAATCCGCGCATCGGCTATGACCGCGCGGCCGAGATCGCCAAGCTTGCGCGGCGCGAGAATCGCCCGATCCTGGACGTCGCCGTCGAGATGACGGACCTGCCCCGCGAGGAGCTGGCCAGGCTGCTGGATCCGGCGCAGCTCGCCGGCGGCGGCCCCGGGCGGGCGAAGTGACCGAGCCGGCGGTCGCCGCTTCGCCGCTGCACGAGCTGTCGGTGGCGCAGCTGCGTGCGCGCGTGCGCGAGCGGCTCTCGGGCCGGCGGGACTACGGGGGCGAACTCCGGATCGGGCCGTTCCCGCCGGAGGTGACCGCACGCATCCGCCCGCTGTTTCCGCCGAGGCCGACGCCCGCCGCAGTGCTGGTACCGCTCGTCGACCGCGGCGACGAGTTGACGGTGCTCCTGACCGAGCGCGCGGCGGCGCTCAAGAACCACCCCGGCCAGATTTCCTTCCCGGGCGGGCGGCTCGAGCCCGGCGACGCTGATCCTGAGTCCGCCGCACTGCGCGAGACGGAGGAGGAGATCGGCCTCACGCGCGAGTTCATCGAAATCGTCGGCCGGCTGCCGGACCACATCATCATCAGCGGCTACCAGGTCACACCGATCGTGGCGCTGGTCCGGCCGGGCTTCAGCCTGACGCTCGACGTGACCGAGGTCGCGAGCGCCTTCGAGGCGCCGCTGCGGCACCTGTTCGATCCGCGTACCCACGTGCCGCGGGTTCGCAAGTTCGGCGAGCTGGAGCTGGTCGCCTATGATCTGCCGTGGTCCGACAGGAACATCTGGGGCGCGACTGCAGGCATGCTGCTGACGCTCAGGCAACTGCTGGAGGAGGACTGAACCTTGGCGGTCGAGCGGCTGATCGAGATCATGGCGAGGTTGCGCGACCCCGAGCGCGGCTGCCCCTGGGACCTCGAGCAGGACTTCGCGAGCGTCGCGCCCTACACGCTCGAGGAGGCCTACGAGGTGGCCGACGCGATCGAGCGGGGCGACCTCGGCGCGCTGCGGGAGGAGCTCGGCGACCTGCTGCTGCAGGTGGTGTTCCACGCGCAGATGGCCCGCGAGCGCGGCGCCTTCGACTTCGAGGACGTGGCCGAGGCGATCTGCGACAAGCTGTTGCGGCGCCACCCGCACGTGTTCGGCGAGGCGAAGGTGGAGACGGCAGCCGAGCAGACGCGCTCCTGGGAGGCCATCAAGGCCGCCGAGAAGGCGGCGCGGGGCGAGGCCGGCGGCCTGCTCGACGACGTCCCGGTGGGCCTGCCGGCGCTGACCCGTGCCGACAAGTACGGGCGGCGCGCAGCGCGGATCGGCTTCGACTGGCCGGACGCGTCCGGCCCGCGAGCGAAGGTGGACGAGGAACTCGCGGAACTCGATGCCGCGCTCGCAGAGGGTGGGCCTCGGGAGCGGATCGAGGCGGAACTCGGCGATCTGCTGTTCTCCGTGGCGAATCTCGCGCGCCACCACGGCGTCGATCCGGAGACGGCGCTGAGGGGCGCGAACGCGCGCTTCGCCCGCCGGTTCCGCCACGTCGAGCGGCGCCTTGCCGAGACCGGCGCCCCGGGCGCGGAGCTAGAGCGGCTGGAGACCTGGTGGCAGGAAGCCAAGTCGGAAGGCGGCGAGGGGTGAGCCGGGCGCGGGTGTTCAGGGCCGGTTCATGCCCGGATGCCCTACAATGCGCGCCATGAAGGCCCCCGTGAGTTCGCTGGCGATTGGCATGCTGCTGGTGGCGCTCGCAGGCTGGCCGGCGGCCGAGGCATTCGCCGGTCCGGATCGCGGGCGTGGATCGGCCCGGGCCCACGCCGAGCCGGGCCTGAGCCTCGACCAGGCGGTGGCCCGCGTCGAGCGCCAGTACAAGGCCCGCGCCGTGCGCGCCGAACGGGACCGCCGCGACGGCCGCACCGTGTACCGAATCCGGCTGCTCGGCGCCGACGGCCGGGTGTTCGACGTCACCGTCGACGCGGCCAGCGGCGACGTGGAGTAATCGCTTGAGGGCGCTGGTGCTCGAGGACGAGCCTGCGCTGCGCGAGTCGCTGGTGCAGCGGCTGCGCGGCGAGGGCTTCGTCGTCGACGAGGCGGCCGACGGGGTCGAGGGCGAATTCGCCGGCCGCGAGTACCCGATCGACGTCGCCGTCGTCGACCTCGGCCTGCCCGGGCGTTCCGGCCTCGAGGTGATCCGCGCCTGGCGCGGCGCCGGCAAGGCCTTTCCCGTGCTCGTGCTCACCGCCCGCGACCGCTGGCAGGAAAAGGTCGAGGCACTGCAGTCCGGCGCCGACGACTACGTCACCAAGCCGTTCCAGTTCGAGGAGGTGCTGGCCCGGCTGCAGGCCCTGCTCCGGCGCAGCGGCGGCTGGTCGCAGCCGCTCCTGCGCAGTGGCCAGGTCGAGCTCGACACCCGCGCCCAGCAGGTGAGGGTGGCCGGCGAAGACGTCGAGCTGACCGCCTTCGAGTACCGCCTGCTCGAGTACCTGATGCTGCGTGCCGGCCAGGTCGTCTCCAAGACCGAGCTCACCGACAAGCTCTACGAGCAGGACTTCGAGCGCGACAGCAACGTCATCGAGGTCTTCGTCGGCCGGCTGCGCAAGAAGCTGGATCCCGACGGCACGCGCCAGCCGATCGAGACGCTGCGCGGTCGCGGCTACCGCATGGCCCGCGACTGACGTCCCGCCAGCCGCCGGCGCGACGCGTGTCCCCAGGCCAGGATTCCACCACTCCCGCCGCCGCCACGCGGGCGCCGTCCCTCGTGGTCCGCCTCGTGCTCGGACTCGCGGCGCTGTCGGTCGTGCTGTCCGGGCTCGCCGCCATTGCCCTCGACGCCGCGCTCGGCCGGGTGACGCTCGACGCGCGCCGCTCGGTGCTCGACGCGCAGGTGCTCGCGCTGGTGGCCTCCGCCGAGATCGGCGCGGACGGGGTGCTCACCGCGCCGAGCCCGGCCGAGGCGAGGCTGTCGACGCCCGGCTCCGGACTCTTCGCCGAAATCCGCGACGACGCCGGCGCCGTGACCTGGCGGTCGCCGTCGAGCGTGGGCAGCGGCCTTGCTGTGTCGGCCAGGCCGGCGCCCGGCGAACGCAGCGTGCAGACCGTGACGCTGCCGGACGGCACCCGCGTTCTGGCCCTGAGCCTCGGCGTCAGCTGGGCCACGGCGAGCGGCACGGGACAGCCTTATTTCCTGAGTGCCGCCGAGAGCCTCGAGCCCTGGTTCGAGCAGCGCGCGCGGCTGCGCTGGTGGCTCGCCGCCGGCGCCGTCATGCTGATGGCGCTGCTCGCCGTTGCGCTGGGCCTCGGCCTGCGTGCGGGCCTCAAGCCGCTTCGGCGCATCGAGTCGCAGATCGCCGAGATCGAGGCGGGCCGGCGCGAGCAGCTGGAAGGCCGCTGGCCACGCGAGCTCGCAGGCGTCACGGGCAGCCTGAACGCCCTGCTCGCCGGCGAGCGCGGCCGCCTTGCGCGTTACCGCGATACCCTCGGCAACCTCGCGCACAGCCTCAAGACCCCGCTCGCGGCCATGCTGAGCTTCCTGGCGGACCGCGACCCCGAGACCCGGCGCGCGCTCGAGCCACAGCTCGCGCGGATGCGCGACATCGTCGACCACCAGCTGCGCCGGGCGGTGCTCGCAGGCGCCGGCGCCACGCTCGCGGCGACACCCGTGCGGCCGGTCCTCGAGGAACTCGCCGGCGCGCTCGGCAAGGTCTACCGCGACCGCGCGCTCGACTGCGAACTCGACGCGGCGGCCGCGCTCGCCTATCCGATCGAGCGCGGCGACCTCTTCGAACTGGCCGGAAATCTCGCGGACAACGCCTTCAAGTACGGCAGGGGCCGCGTGCGGATCGCGGCCCGCGCCTGGCGGGAGCCCAGCTGGCGCCGCGACGGGCTGGTGCTGTCCTTCGAGGACGATGGCACTGGCATCCCGCCGCCGGACCGTGTCCGTGCGCTCGAGCGCGGCGTCCGGATCGACGAGAGCCGGGCAGGGCAGGGCATTGGCCTCGCGGCTGCGCGCGAGATCGCCTCGGCCTACGGCGGCACCCTCGAGATCGGCGACAGCCCGCTCGGCGGCGCGGAGCTCACCGTCCGCCTGCCGGGACGCTGAGCCGTGGCGGAGCGGCCGGCTCGCGCGGATCACGCGGCGCTTGCGGGCTTGAGGCTCACCGATCGGCGGCGCCTCGAGGCGCTGGCCTCGCGGCTCGCCGCGCGCGAGCGAGACGGCCGCCCGGCTGGCCGCGAGCGCGAGTCGCTCGATCGGCTGCTGGAGGCTGCGCGGCAGCGCGCCGAGGCGCGGCGGGCGAGCGTGCCGCAGGTCCGGTATCCGCAGGACCTGCCGGTCTCGGGGCGCATCGACGAGATCCGCGAGGCCATCGCGCGACACCCGGTGGTGGTCGTCTGCGGCGAGACCGGCTCGGGCAAGACCACGCAGCTGCCGAAGGCCTGCCTCGAGGCGGGGCGCGGGCTCGCGGGGATCATCGGCCACACCCAGCCGCGGCGCATCGCGGCGCGCGCGGTTGCGGCGCGGCTCGCCGAGGAGCTCGGCGTGCCGCCCGGCGCGCAGGTCGGCTTCAAGGTGCGCTTCGCACAGAGCGGCTCGGACGACGCGCTGGTGCGCGTCATGACCGACGGCATCCTGCTCGCCGAGATCCGCGAGGACCCGGAGCTCTTGCGCTACGACACCCTGATCCTCGACGAGGCCCATGAGCGCAGCCTCAACATCGACTTCCTGCTCGGCTACCTCAAGCGCCTCCTGCCGCGCCGCCCGGACCTGAGGATCGTGGTCACCTCGGCGACCATCGACCCGGAGAGCTTCTCGCGATTCTTCGACGGCGCACCGGTGATCGAGGTCTCCGGCCGCGGCTATCCGATCGAGACGCGCTTCCGGCCGCTCGGCCGCGACGACGAGGACGACCTGGACCCCGGCCTCGAGCCCGGCATCGTCGCCGCGGTGCGCGAGCTCGCGGGCGAGGGCGGCGACGTGCTGGTGTTCCTGCCCGGCGAGCGCGAGATCCGCGAGGCGGCCGAGGCGCTGGCGCGGGCCTTCGGGCCGGCCTTCGAGATCCTGCCGCTGTTCTCGCGGCTCTCCTGGGCCGAGCAGCAGCGCATCTTCGAGCGTGGCGGCCGGCGGCGCATCGTGCTCGCCACCAACGTCGCCGAGACCTCGATCACGGTGCCGGGGATCCGCGCGGTGGTCGACAGCGGGCTGGCGCGGATCGCCCGCTACAGCCCGCGCAGCAAGCTGCTGCGCCTGCCGGTCGAGCCGGTGTCGCGGGCGAGCGCCGACCAGCGCCGCGGCCGCTGCGGCCGCGTCGGCCCGGGCATCTGCATACGGCTCTACGGCGAGGACGATTTCGCCGCCCGCGAGGCCTTCACGCCGCCGGAGATCCTGCGCACCAACCTCGCGAGCGTGATCCTGCAGATGGAGGTGCTCGGCCTCGGCGCCATGGCCGACTTCCCGTTCCCGGACCCGCCGGACACGCGCCTCGTCAACGACGGCTACCGGCTGCTGCAGGAGCTGGAGGCGGTCGACGGCGAGCGGCGGGTCACCGAGCTCGGCCGGCAGCTGGCGCGCCTGCCGGTGGACCCGCGCTTCGCGCGGATGCTCGCCGAGGCGCGGCGCTTCGGCGCGCTGGCAGAGGTCACGACGCTGGTCGCCGCGCTCAGCATCCAGGACCCGCGCGAGCGGCCGCAGGAGCTGCGCGCCGCGGCCGACGAGCGCCACGCGGCCTTCGCCGACCCGCGCTCCGATTTCGCGGCATTGCTCAACCTGTGGCGGGCCTGGCGCGAGGTCCGGGCGGCGCGCTCCGGCTCGCAGGCGCGCCGCTGGTGCCGCGAGCAGTTCCTCTCGGCGCTGCGCATGCGCGAGTGGGAGGACCTGCGCAACCAGGTCGCCACGCTGGTCGAGGAACTCGGCTGGCGCGCCAACGAGGCGCCGGCCACCTACGAGGCCATCCACCGCTCGCTGCTGCCCGGCCTGCTCGGCCAGGTCGGCGAGCGCAGCGAGAAGGGCGACTACCTCGGCGCGCGCGGCCTGCGCTTCGTGCTCGCGCCGGGCGGGCCGAGGAAGCCGGGGCGCTGGATCATGGCGGCCACGCTCGCCGAGACACGCCGCGTCTACGCGCGAATGGTCGCGGCGATCGAGCCGGGCTGGATCGAGACCGCGGCGCATCACCTGATCCGCCGCAGCTACGGCGAAGCCGAGTGGGACCCGGCGCGCGGACAGGTGGTGGCGCGCGAGACCGTCGCGCTCTACGGCCTGACACTCGCGGCCGGCCGGCGGGTCAACTTCGGCCGGATCGCGCCCGGGGAGGCGCGCCGGGTGTTCCTGCGCGAGGCGCTGGTCCACCGCCGTTGCCGGCTGCGGGCGCGGTTCCTGGACAGGAACGCGCGGGTGCTCGCCGGCCTCGAGACGCTCGAGGCGCGGCTGCGCCGGCGCGGCGTGCTGCTCGACGAGGAGCGGATCCTGTCGTTTTACGCGAGCCGCGTGCCGGCGAGCGTGCACAGCCTCGAGACCTTCGAGCGCTGGCGCCGCGACGCGGAGCGCGAGGCGTCGGGGCTGCTCGAATTCGCGGCCGGCGACGTCCTGCCGCCGGACGCGCCGACCGTGGACCGCGAGGCGCTGCCGGGCCGGCTGGACCTCGCCGGCCACGCGCTGACCGTCCACTACCGCTTCGACCCCGAGGCGCCGGACGACGGCGCCACCGTGGAGCTGCCGCTGCCGCTGCTCGCGGCGCTCGCGCCCGGCGAAACCGAGTGGGGCATTCCCGGCTGGCGGCAGGAAAAGCTCGCCTGCTGCATCCGCGGGCTGCCGAAAGCGCTGCGGCGCGGGCTCGTGCCGGCGCCGGACGTGGCCGCGGGCTGCCTCGAGGCGATCGAGGCGGACCGCGGGCAGGGGTTCTTCGAGGCGGCCGCGGCCTGGCTGACGCGCCACGGCGGCGAGCGAATCGAAGCGGCCCAGCTGCGCGCCGTGTCGCTGCCGCCGCATCTCGTGCTGAACCTGCGCGTGGTCGACCTCGACGGGCAGGTCGTCGGCGAGGGACGCGACCCGGTGGCGCTCGCGGAGACGCTGAGGCAGGAGCGCCGCCGCTCGCTCGCGGTCTCGGCTGGCGACTTCACCCGCGAGGGGCTGCGCGACTGGGAGTTCGACGTGCTGCCGGAATCCCTCGACGTGCGCCGCGACGGGCTGACGCTGACGCTCTACCCGGCGCTCGAGGACCGCGGCGACTCGGCGGCGCGCGTGCTGGCCGACTCCGAGGCCGCCGCGGCGGCGCTGTCCCGCGGCGGGATCCGCCGGCTGCTGTCGCTCAGGCTCGAGCCTCAGCTTCGCCACGTGCGGCGGGCCCTCGCCGCCGATTCAGGGCTCGCACTGCTGCAGCAGGGGGTGGCGTCCCCGCGGGCGATTGCGGACCAGGTCTGCGACCGCGCGATCGAGCGTTGCTGCCTGCCGGTGGACGCGCCGCTGCCACGCGACCGGGGCGGCTTCGAGGCCTGCGTCGAGCTCGGCCGGCCCGAGCTCTACGACGAGGCGATGCGCATCCGCGACACCTTGCGGCGCGTTCTCGAGGAGCGCCGGCTGGCGCGCGCCGATCTCGCCGCGCTGCCCGAGGGCATCGATCCCGCGCTCGTCGACGACTGCCGCGCACAGGTGGAGGAACTGGTGCCGGAGGACGTCGTCGCCGCCGCGCCGGATCCGTGGTTCGACGCGCTGCCGCGATACCTCGCGGCCGCGCGGCGGCGGATCGCGAAGCTGCCGCTCGCCCGCGGCGGCGCGGGCAAGACGCAGTACGAGCTGCGCGAGTGGCGCTCGGCCGTCCGGGGGCTGCTCGGGTCGCGCAGGACGGGCGAAGCCCCGCCGGCCGACCTCGAGCTGCTGCGCTGGATGGTCGAGGAGTTCGCCGTGTCGCTGTTCGCGCAGGAGCTCAAGACGTCGCTGCCCGTCTCGGCCAAGCGCCTGTCGCGACAGCTCGAGGCGGCGCGCGCCGCCGCCGCTTCAGCCTGAGGAGCCTTCCGGCCCCTTGATGCCCTTGAGCAGCGGGCTCAGCAGGTCCATCGGCACGGGGAAGACGATGGTCGAGGTCTTGTCGCCGGCCAGCTCGGTGAGCGTCTGCAGGTACCGCAGCTGGATGGCGCGCGGGTCGGCGCCGAGTTCCTGCGCGGCCGCGACCAGCTGCCTGGCCGCCTGCTGCTCGCCCTCGGCGTGGATGATCTTGGCGCGCCGCGAACGCTCGGCCTCGGCCTGCCGCGCCATCGCGCGGATCATGCTCTCGTCCAGGTCGACGTGCTTGATCTCGACGTGCGAGACCTTGATGCCCCAGGCGTCGGTGTTCTGGTCGAGGATCTGCTGCACGTCCGCGTTGAGCCGCTCGCGCTGGGAAAGCATCTCGTCGAGCTCGTGCTGGCCGAGCACCGAGCGCAGCGTCGTCTGCGCGAGCTGGCTGGTGGCCTCGAACGGGTTGGCGACCTGGATGATCGCCTTGGCGGGGTCCACGATGCGGAAGTAGACGACCGCGTTGACCTTCACGGAGACGTTGTCGCGCGAGATCACGTCCTGCTTGGGCACGTCGAGCACGATGGTGCGCAGGTCCACCCGCATCATCTGCTGGATGACCGGGATGACGATGATCAGGCCCGGTCCCTTCATTCCCGTGTAGCGACCGAGCGTGAAGACCACGCCCCGCTCGTACTCCTTGAGGATCTTGATGGCGCTGGCGAGCAGCATCACGATGAATACGGCCAGCACGATGAACGCGATCTGCATGTTTCTCTCCTTCAGCCCTTGGGCCGGACCTTGAGCGTCAGGCCCTCGATGCCCTCGACCACTACGCGCGCCCCGTCCGCGACAGGCTCGGCGCTCTCCGCAGTCCACTCCTCGCCCACGATCCGCACGCGGCCGCGCCCGGCGATCGCGCCGAGCGCGACGCCCTCGGCGCCGAGCAGCTGCTCGACGCCCGTGGTGACCGGCCGCCGGCGGGCGCGGACGGCGAGCCATGCCGTGCCGAACATCGCGAGTCCCGCCGCCAGGGCGATGCCGCCGACCAGCCCGAGGTTCAGGCCGAATCCCGGGGCGTCGGTGTCCATCAGGATGATCGAGCCGATCACGAAGGCCGCCAGCCCGCCGACGCCGAGCGCGCCGAAGCTCGGCACGAACACTTCGGCGATCATCATCGCGAGCCCGAGGCCGACGAGCGCGAGCCCCGCGTAATTGACCGACAGCACCTGCAGCGCATAGAGCCCCAGCAGCAGGCAGATCGCGCCGACAACGCCAGGCAGGATGGCGCCCGGGTTGTAGCCCTCGAACAGCAGGCCGTACAGGCCGATGATCAGCAGCCCGTAGGCCACCAGCGGGTTGGTGATCACGGCGAGCAGGTCGGTGCGCCAGTCGCGTTCGAAGCGCTCGAGCGTGAGTCCCTCGGTGCGCAGCGTGCGCTTCGCGCCGGCGACGTCGACCTCCCGGCCGTCCAGCGCGGCGATCAACGCCGGCAGGTCGTCGGCCACCAGATCGATCACGTCCTGCGCGAGCGCATCGGTCGCAGTCAGGCTCGCGGCGCTGCGGACGGCCGCCTCCGCCCACTCGACGTTGCGGCCGCGCATCTCGGCGAGTCCGCGGATGTAGGCGACGGCGTCGTTGATGGCCTTGCGGTCCGAGGCCGAGCCGGGCGACGGCGGCGTCTCCGCGGGCGCGTCCTTCGGCTCTTCCGCGCCGGCAGGCTTGCGCGGCTCGGGGGAGGGCGGCGGCGCGCCACCGATCGGCACCGGCGTCGCCGCGCCGAGGTTGGTGCCGGGCGCCATGGCCGCGACGTGGCTGGCATAGAGGATATAGGTGCCGGCACTCGCCGCGCGTGCGCCGGAGGGCGCGACGTAGGTGACGACGGGCACGTCGGCATTGAGGATGCCCTGGATCATGTCGCGCATCGCGGCGTCGAGGCCGCCCGGCGTGTCCAGGACGAGCACGAGCAACTCGGCGCGCTGTTCCTCGGCCTTGGCGAGTGCGCGCAGGAAGTGGTCCTTGGTCGCCGGGCCGATCGCGTCCTTGATCTCGACCACCACGCCGCTCGGGCCGGCCGCCGCCGGCTGGCCCGCCGCGAGCGAGGTGATCATGCCGAGGCCGATCGTGACCGCGGCGGCGTAGAGCGCTGCGCGCATGCCGGTCCTCTCCGTGGAATGCGTTGATGATAGCAGGTGCGTCTGCTACAAGCCTGCAAACCGCCTGCGACGTCGACGTCACGAGAGGTCCGCACGATGCGCCTTCCCGCTAAATCCGCCCTGCTCGCCGCTGCCGCCATCCTCTGCGCCGGGCCCGCGCTCGCCCAGCTGCCGCCTCCCGACGCCACGGTCCGCGCCGAGAAGCTCGCCGAGGGCCTGTACGTGCTGTTCGGCAACGGCGGCAACATGGCGCTTTCGTTGGGCGCGGACGCCACGTTTCTCGTCGACGACCAGTTCGCGCCGATGACGCCCGCCATCCAGAAGGCGGTCGAGGATCTCGGTGCCCCGCCGGTACGCTTCGTGCTGAACACGCACTGGCACTTCGACCACACCGGCGGCAACGAGAACTTCGGCAAGGCCGGCGCCGTGATCGTCGCGCACGACAACGTGCGGGCGCGGATGAGCGTTCCGCAGATGATGGAGTTCTTTCAGCGCGCGGTGCCCGCCTCGCCGCCGGCGGCGCTGCCGGTGATCACCTTCAACGACGAGGCGGCATTTCACCTCAACGGCGACGAGATCCGCGCGATCCACGTGGCAAGGGCCCACACCGACGGCGACGTGCTGGTGCATTTCACGAAGGCCGACGTCATTCACGCCGGCGACACGTTCTTCAATGGCAGCTATCCCTTCATCGACTTCGATTCGGGCGGCAGCGTCGACGGGCTGCTCGCCTGCATCGACCAGATCCTCGGGATGGCTGGCCCCGCGACCAGGATCATCCCCGGCCACGGTCCCATGTCCGGCCGCGCCGAGCTCGAGGCCTACCGCGCGATGCTGTCCGCGACGACCGGGCGCATCCGCGAACTCGTGGAGCAGGGCCTCGACGCCGAGGCGATCGTGGCGCAGGCGCCGACCGCCGATTTCGACGAGAGGTGGGGCGGGGGGTTCATCAACGGCGAGCGTTACGTGCGGATGATCGTGCGGGCGCTGGCAGGCCGGGTTGATCCTGTGGCCGGCAGCCGGTAGCGGAGGCGGAGCCTTCGGCGAGCCGCCTCCGTCCCGGATCTGACCAGGGCGAGGTCGGGTTCCGGGCACATCGGCGGCGCGTTTTGCGGTGCAGCGCAACCGTGTAGGATGCCGCGCAATGAACACCGCCACACCGATCGAGTCCTGGTCGCCCTCGAGCTGGCAGTCCCGGCCGGCGGCGCAGCAGCCCCACTATGCCGACCCGGCCGGCCTCGAGCGCGTGCTCGTCCAGCTCGCGGCGCTGCCGCCGATCGTGGTCTCCTGGGAGGTCGACGCGCTGCGCCAGCAGCTCGCCGAGGCGGAGGAGGGGAAGCGATTCCTTCTGCAGGGCGGGGACTGCGCCGAGAGCTTCGCAGAATGCGAGTCCTCGCGGATCGCCAAGCAGCTGAAGATCCTGCTGCAGATGAGCCTAGTGCTGCTGCACGGCCTCAAGAAGCCGGTCATCCGCGTCGGCCGCATGGGCGGGCAGTACGCCAAGCCTCGCTCTGCCGGCAGCGAGACGCGCGACGGCGTGACGCTGCCGAGCTACCGCGGCGACAACGTCAACCGCGCCGGCTTCACGGCCGGCGAGCGCGAGCCCGATCCTGACCTGCTGCTGCGCGGCTACGAACGGGCGGCGCTCACCATCAACTTCGTGCGCGCGCTGGTGGACGGCGGGTTCGCCGACCTGCACCACCCGGAGTACTGGGACCTCAACTTCATGCAGCACGCGCCCTCGCGCGAGGCCTACCAGCGGATCGTGGACTCGATCTCGGATGCGCTCGACTTCTTCGAGGCGATCTCAGGCGGGCCGATCCACGAGACCTCGCAGGCGCGCTTCTACGCGAGCCACGAAGGCCTGCTGCTGCACTACGAGCAGGCCCAGACCCGCTTCATCCCGCGCCGCAACCGCTGGTACAACCTGTCGACGCACTTCCCCTGGATCGGCATGCGCACCGCCGCGCTCGACGGCGCGCACGTCGAGTACTTCCGCGGCATCTCGAACCCGGTGGCGGTCAAGGTCGGCCCCGCGATGGACGACGCCTGGCTGCAGGGCCTGGTCGAGACCTTGAACCCGGACAACGAGCCGGGCCGGCTGACGCTGATCCACCGCCTCGGGGTGAAGGACATCGAGCGGTCCCTGCCGCGCATGATCCAGGCGGTGCGGCGCACCGGCCGGCGCGTGCTGTGGGTCTGCGACCCGATGCACGGCAACACCGAGTCCACCGCCGCCGGGGTGAAGACCCGGCGGTTCGAGAACATCCTCGCCGAGGTCGAGTCTGCGTTCAGGATCCACAAGGACCTGGGCTCGACGCTCGGCGGCGTGCACTGCGAGCTGACCGGCGACGACGTCACGGAGTGCACGGGCGGCGCACGCGGCCTGTCGGACCTCGACCTCGCCCGCGCCTACCGCACTACCGTCGATCCCCGGCTCAACTACGAGCAGGCGCTGGAACTCGCGATGCTGATCGCCAGTCAGCGCAGGACCTGAGCGAGCGCCAGCTCCTCCGGCGCCAGCTCGCGCCACTGGCCCGGGGCCAGGCCTTCGAGCGTCCACGGGCCCACGGACCAGCGGATCAGCCGTAGCGTCGGCAGGCCGACGGCCGCCGTCATGCGCCTGACCTGCCGGTTGCGACCCTCGCGGATCGTCAGGCGCAGCCAGGCGGTCGGGATGTGCCGGCGGAAGCGAATCGGCGGGTCGCGGGGCCAGAGTCCGGCGGGCTCCGGAATGGCTTCCGCGTCGGCTGGCCGCGTCGGGCCATCCTTCAGCGCGACCCCGCGTCGCAGCGCGGCCAGCGCCTCGTCGGTCACCGTGCCCTCCACCTGCGTCCAGTAGGTCTTCGGCCAGTGGAAGCGGGGGTGCGCGATGCGCGCCTGCAGCCGCCCGTCGCCCGTGAGCACCAGCAGGCCTTCGCTGTCGAGGTCGAGCCGACCGGCCGGATAGACTCCGGGCACGTCGATCCACTCGGCCAGCGTCCGGCGACCGCCGGGATCGATGAACCGGGTCAGGACGCCGTGGGGCTTGTTGAAGATCAGCGTCGGCATGCGCGCGCAAAGCCGCCGTGCCGGCACGGCCGGCCGGCTGCGACCCTGCTGCCGGTTGCGGTCGGCGCTGGGGCTGATATCCTCTTGCGTCGCAAAATGGCGGGTGACGTCGGGAGTGATCCGGATGCCCGCGCGGGCCTGTCCCCGTAGAATACGACATCGCGCTTTGCGTCAGCAAAACAGGAACTTACGAGTGTCTTCGAAGCCCTCTGTGACGCTCCCGGCCGGGACCCGCTTCACCGCGGCCCTCGAGCCAGGCTGGGACACCGTACTGACTCCCGCGGCCATCGGATTCGTCAACGAGCTCGCGCGCCGCTTCGGCCCGCGGGTCGCGGAGTTGCTCGAGAATCGCGAGCGCCGCCAGGCCGCCATCGAGTCGGGCGCGCTGCCCGACTTCCTGCCCGAGACCCGCAAGATCCGCGAGTCGGACTGGAGGGTCGCTCCGATCCCGCGTGACCTGCTCGACCGGCGCGTGGAGATCACCGGCCCGACCGATCGCAAGATGGTGATCAACGCGCTCAACTCCGGCGCTAAGGTCTTCATGGCGGACTGCGAGGACTCGCTCTGCCCGTCGTGGTCGAACGTCGTGCAGGGGCAGGTGAACCTCCATGACGCGGCGCGGCGGCGGATCGACTTCACCAGCCCGGAGGGCAAGCAGTACCGCCTGAACGAGCACACTGCCGTGCTGCTCGTGCGGCCGCGCGGCTGGCACCTCTACGAGAAGCACTGGCTGCTCGACGGCGAGCCGGTGCCGGGCGCGTTCGTCGACTTCGGCCTGTATCTGTTCCACAACGCCGCCGAGCTCAAGGCGCGCGGGACGGGTCCGTACTTCTATCTGCCCAAGCTCGAGGGGCACCTCGAGGCCAGGCTCTGGAGCGACGTGATCGCGTTCGCCGAGAAGCAGCTCGGTCTCGTCCCAGGCACCGTCAAGGTGACGGTGCTGATCGAGACCATCCTCGCCGCCTTCGAGATGGACGAGATCCTCTGGGAGCTGCGCGACTACATCGTCGGGCTCAACTGCGGGCGCTGGGACTACATCTTCAGCTTCATCAAGAAGTTCAGCCACCGCGCGGACTTCGTGCTGCCGGATCGGGCGCAGGTGACGATGACCACGCACTTCCTGCGCTCGTACTCGCAGCTCGTCATCAAGACCTGCCACCGCCGCGGCGCCTTCGCGATGGGCGGCATGGCCGCGCAGATCCCGATCAAGGGCGATGCGGCGGCCAACGAACAGGCGATCGCCAAGGTCCGCGCCGACAAGGAGCGGGAGGCGGGCGACGGGCACGATGGCACCTGGGTCGCCCACCCCGGTCTGGTGCCGGTCGCGATGGAGGTCTTCGACCGGTTGATGCCGGGCCCGAACAACCTCGGCCGGCTGCGCGACGACGTGAACGTGGGCGCCGCCGACCTGCTCGCCGTGCCGAAGGGCGAAATCACCGACGCCGGCCTTCGCAACAACATCGACGTCAGCATCCGCTACATGGCGGCCTGGCTCGGCGGCAACGGTTGCGTGCCGATCCACAACCTGATGGAGGACGCGGCGACCGCCGAGATCTCGCGCGCGCAGCTCTGGCAGTGGGTCCACCACGGCTCGAAGCTGGCCGACGGGCGCAAGGTGACGCTCGATCTGGTGCGCGAGACGATGCGCGAGGAACTCGGCAAGATCCGCGCCGAGGTCGGCGCCGCGGCCTTCGAGCCGGGCCACTTCGAGCACGCGGCGCGACTCGTCGACGAGCTGACCGCCAAGCTGCGATTCGAGACCTTCCTGACCCTCACCGCCTATCGCGAAATCGACTGAACCGAACAGCAGGCCTTCCCCCAAGGACACCACCATGACCGCCAAGACCGCAGAGCAGCTCCGCCAGGAATGGAACGCCGATCCCCGCTGGAAGGGCGTCAAACGCGCCTACAGCGCCGAGGACGTAGTGCGCCTTCGCGGGAACGTCCACGTCGAGCAGAGTCTCGCCCGCCTCGGGGCCGAGAGACTGTGGAAGCTGGTGAACACCGAGCCGTACGTGAACTGCCTCGGCGCGCTCACGGGCGGGCAGGCGATGCAGCAGGTCAAGGCCGGCATCAAGGCGATCTACCTGTCCGGCTGGCAGGTCGCGGCCGACAACAACAGCTACCTGTCCATGTACCCCGACCAGTCGCTGTACCCGGTCAACTCGGTGCCGGCGGTGGTGGAGCGCATCAACAACGCCTTCAAGCGCGCCGACGAGATCCAGTGCTCGCGCGGCATCGGGCCGGGCCACAAGGACTACGTGGACTTCTTCGCGCCGATCGTCGCCGACGCCGAGGCAGGCTTCGGCGGCGTGCTGAACGCCTTCGAGCTGATGAAGGCGATGATCCGCGCCGGCGCCGGCGGCGTGCACTTCGAGGACCAGCTGGCCTCGGTGAAGAAGTGCGGGCACATGGGCGGCAAGGTGCTCGTTCCCACGCAGGAGGCGGTGCAGAAGCTGGTCGCCGCGCGCCTCGCGGCCGACGTGATGGGCGTTCCGACGGTGATCCTCGCGCGCACCGATGCCGAGGCGGCGGACCTGCTGACCAGCGACGTC
The DNA here is from genome assembly GCA_964406445.1 of uncultured Steroidobacteraceae bacterium. Taxonomy (GTDB): domain Bacteria; phylum Pseudomonadota; class Gammaproteobacteria; order Steroidobacterales; family Steroidobacteraceae; genus SG8-30. The sequence goes on along the minus strand of CAYORU010000003.1, from coordinate 135,454 downwards.
GACGAGAACGACAAGCCGTTCCTCACCGGCGAGCGCACCGCCGAGGGCTTCTACAAGACGAAGAAGGGCCTCGGCCAGGCCATCTCGCGCGGGCTCGCCTATGCGGCCTATGCCGACATGGTGTGGTGCGAGACGGGCACTCCGGACCTCGAGTTCGCGCGCAAGTTCGCCGAGGCTGTCCGCAAGGAGCACCCGGGCAAGCTGCTCGCCTACAACTGCTCGCCGTCCTTCAACTGGAAGAAGAACCTCGACGACGCGACCATCGCCAAGTTCCAGCGCGAGCTCGGCGCGATGGGCTACAAGTACCAGTTCATCACGCTCGCCGGCATCCACTCGATGTGGTTCAACATGTTCGACCTCGCCCAGTCCTACGCGAAGGACGGGATGACCGCCTACGTCGAGAAGGTCCAGGAGCCGGAGTTCGCGGCCCGCGGCCGGGGCTACACCTTCGTGTCGCACCAGCAGGAGGTCGGCACGGGCTACTTCGACGACGTCACCACGGTGATCCAGGGCGGGCAGTCCTCGGTGACCGCGATGCATGGCTCGACCGAGGAGGAGCAGTTCCGGGGCGCGCACGCCTGAGGCCCGTGGCAGGCGCCGGCCGGCCGGGACCGCCCGCGTCGCGGGACTTCGATCCTGGCTGCGCGCGTTGCCCGCGGCTCGCCGGTTTCCTGGCCGGCGTCCGCCGCTCGCATCCCGGCTATCACGCGGCGCCGGTGCCGTCCTTCGGGCCGGCCGGGGCGCCGATGCTGATCGTCGGGCTCGCGCCCGGCATGCACGGCGCCAACCGGACCGGCCGGCCGTTCACGGGGGACCACGCCGGGATCCTGCTGTACCGCACCCTGCACGAGCAGGGCCTTGCGGCGCGGCCGGCGTCGGTCGCCGCGGACGACGGGCTCGAGCTATCCGCCTGCCGGATCACCAACGCGGTGCGTTGCCTCCCGCCCGCCAACAGGCCGACGCCGGGCGAAGTCGCCGAATGCAGTCCTTACCTGGCGCGCGAGCTCGAATCGGGCGGCGGGCGCGTGGTGCTGGCGCTCGGCGCGGTGGCGCACGGCGCGGTGCTGCGCGCGCTGGGCCTGCGCGCGTCCTCGGCGCGCTTCGCGCACGGCGCGGAGCACGCGCTGCCCGGCGGTCGGGTGCTGCTCGACTCCTACCACTGCAGCCGCTACAACACCCAGACGCGGCGGCTCACCGACGCGATGTTTGCGCAGGTGGTCTCGCGAGCCCGAGAATTGCTCGGTCGCTGAGCCGTCGGCGCGCCCGGATGCCGCCTTGACCGAGTTCGACCCCAAGGCCTTCGTCGCCACGCTGCCGCCCGCGCCCGGCGTGTATCGCATGCTCGACGCCGGCGGCAAGATCCTCTACGTGGGCAAGGCGAAGAGCCTGCGCGCCCGGGTCGCGAGCTATTTTCGCGGCGAGGACCAGCTGAGCCCCAAGGTCGCTGCGCTGATGCGCCACGTCGCTGGCGTCGAGGTGACGGTCGCGAAGTCCGAGGTCGAGGCGCTGCTGCTCGAGTACAACCTGATCAAGGCGCACCGGCCGCGCTACAACGTCATCCTGCGCGACGACAAGAGCTTCCCCTACGTCATGCTCTCCGACCACGAGTACCCGCGGCTCGCGGTCTACCGCGGCCCGCGCCAGCCGCGCGGGCGGCTGTTCGGGCCGTTTCCCGACGCGCGCGCGGTGCGCTCCACGACCCGCCAGCTGCAGAAGCTGTTCCGGCTGCGCGGCTGCAAGGACAGCTTCTTCGCCAACCGCAGCCGTCCCTGCCTCGAGCACCAGATCGGCCGCTGCTCGGCGCCTTGCGTCGGCGTGATCGGCCGGGACGAGTACGCCCGCGACGTCGAGGCGGTCGGGCTGGTCCTCGAGGGCAAGAGCACGGAAGTGAGTGCGCGACTGTCCGCCGAGATGGAATCGGCCGCCGCGGAGCTTCGGTTCGAGCGCGCCGCGGCGCTGCGCGACCAGCTCGCCGCGCTGGCCCAACTGCAGGCGCAGCAGTCGGTGGCGGGCGCGGCGGAGGGGGAGGCGGACGTGGTGGCCATTGCCACGGCCGGGCCGGACACCTGCGTCGCGCTCATGTTCGTGCGCGGCGGACAGAGTCTCGGCACCACGCATTTCTTCCCGCGGGCGCCGCTCGACGAGCCGGCCGAGGCGCTCGGCGCGTTCGTCGCCCAGCACTACCTCGATCGCACGCCGCCGCGCGAGATCCTCACGTCGCTTCCGGTGCCGGACGCCGAGGCCCTCGCGGAGGCGCTGTCGCGCCGCGCCGGGCGTCGCGTCCTCGTCCGCGACGTGCAGCGGGGCCGCAAGCGGAGCTGGGTCGAGATGGCGCTGCAGAACGCCGACAACGCGCTCAGGATGCGCATCGCGACCCGGGCGAGCCTGCGCGACCAGTTCGAGGACCTGCGCAAGGCGCTCGGCTTGGAACGGACGCCGATCCGGCTCGAGTGCTTCGACGTGAGCCACACGCAGGGCGAGGCCACGGTCGCCTCCTGCGTGGTGTTCGGACCAGAGGGGCCGCTGAAGGCCGAGTACCGGCGCTTCAACATCAGCGGCGTCGTTCCGGGCGACGACTACGGCGCGATGACCCAGGCCATCGAGCGCCGCTACCGCCGGGTGCAGGCGGGCGAGATCCCCGCGCCGGACGTGCTGTTCATCGACGGCGGGCCCGGGCAGCTTGCGAGCGCCGCGCGTGCGCTCGAGTCGGCGGGGGTCGGGCCCGCGGCCGTGGTCGGCATCGCCAAGGGCTCGGACCGCCGCGCGGGGCAGGAGCGGCTGTTCTTGTTGGGGTCCGAGGCGCCTTCTATACTTCCGCCCGACTCGCGCGCGCTGCACCTGATCCAGCGCATCCGCGACGAGGCGCACCGCTTCGCGATCGCCGGGCACCGGCGCTCGCGCAGCAAGTCCCGGCAGGCGTCGGTGCTCGACGCGGTGCCTGGGCTCGGCCCGACGCGCCGGCGCGGGCTGCTCAAGCACTTCGGCGGGCTGCAGGGCGTGCTGCGCGCGGGAGTCGAGGACCTGGCCGCGGTCAAGGGCGTCAGCCGCGGCCTCGCCGAGGCCATCCACGAGCATCTGCACCCGGGCGCGCGATGACCCATCCGTACACGTTGCCGAACCTGCTGACGCTGCTCAGGATCGCGCTGATTCCGGGAATCGTCGTCTTCTATTACCTGCCGTATCCCTGGTCGGACATGGCTTGCGGCCTGCTGTTCGCACTGGCCGGGATCACCGACAGCTTCGACGGCTACCTGGCTCGGCGCCTCGGCCAGGTGTCGCCGCTCGGCGCCTTCCTCGACCCCGTCGCCGACAAGCTGATCGTTGCCACTGCGCTCGTGCTCATCGTGGCGCGCGACCCGACCTGGTACGTGACGCTCATGGCGATCGTCATCATCGGGCGTGAGATCGCGATCTCGGCGCTGCGCGAGTGGATGGCGGAGATCGGCGCGCGCCGCAAGGTGGCGGTGTCCGCGATCGGAAAGTACAAGACGATCCTGCAGATCGTCGGATTGTCGATGCTGCTGTTCCGCGAGGACCTGCTGTTCCTGCCGATCTACGCCCTCGGCCTGCTGCTCACGGCCGTGGCGGCGGTCCTGACGCTGTGGTCGATGGCCACGTATCTGCGGGCGGCATGGCCGGACCTGATGGCCCATCGCCACACTTGACACCGGCCCGCGGCCACCTACAATTTCCGGCTCCCGGGCGGGAATAGCTCAGTTGGTAGAGCGCAACCTTGCCAAGGTTGAGGTCGCGAGTTCGAGCCTCGTTTCCCGCTCCAGTCTTCCCACCCCGGGCGCCCCTCCCGGGGTTTCGCGTCTCAGGGGGCCGCCGCGGCTAGGTGGCAGAGTGGTCATGCAGCGGCCTGCAAAGCCGCGTACGCCGGTTCGATTCCGACCCTAGCCTCCATCGCTCCCGCCGACCGGTGCGAGCCTCCATCCGTACAAGTACGGGTCCGGGGCAGGACATGCCGTTGGGCCGGCGTTCAGCCTCTGCGTGCTATCGTCTGCGCAGGCTCCGAGCAGGGGCCTCGGTCGATGAATGGACGCAGGAGGCGATTGAAATGACCCGTAAAGTGCTCGTCGCATTGCTCGCCGCCGGCACCCTGGTGCTGGCCGGTCCGGCGCTCGCAGGGGATGCCAAGGCCGGCAAGGCCAAGGCCGAGGCCTGTGCCGACTGCCACGAGGCTGCCGACTTCGCCGGCGAGGACGTCGCCGCCCTCACGCAGGCGATCAAGGACGTCGCCACGGGCAAGCTGAAGCACAAGTCGAAGGTCGATGCGAGCGTGGCGGCGGATGCCGCCGACATCGCGGCCTACTGGGCTTCCGGCGGCTGATCCCGCAGATGCGTCCCGGCCCGTGACTTGCGGGCCGGCGACGCGGCCCGAGCCCGGCCCGCGGGTCGCCTCGCGGTGGCCATTCCGCTGTGGTTCAAGCTGGCCTATACGGCGGCGACGGGGCTGATCCTCGTCGTCTGGCTGCGGCATTACGGCCCCCGCAACCTGCTCTGGTTCTCCGACGTCGCGCTGCTCGGCGCGGTCCCCGCGCTCTGGCTCGACAGCGCGCTCATCGCCAGCGTGCTGGCGGTGGCGACCCTGCTGCCCGAGCTGCTGTGGAACGCGGACTTCGCCCTGCGGCTCGCGCTGCGCCGGCGCGTGACGGGGCTCACGGAATACATGTTCGAGCGCGAACGGCTGCGCAGGCTCAGGATCCTCTCGCTGTTCCACGTCCCGCTGCCCATCGTGCTGCTGTGGATGGTGGCGGCCTACGGCTACGACCCCCGCGGGCTGCCGGGCGCGTTGCTGCTCGCCGCCGTGGTCCTGCCACTCTCGCGCATCGCCGGCTCGGCGCAGGCGAACATCAACTGGAGTCACGGCCTCGGCGCGCGGCCCGCCCGGTGGCGGGCCGGGCCTTACCTGGCGGCGCTATGGGCCGGCTTCGCGCTCGTGCTGTTCGTTCCGACGCACCTGCTGCTCCTGCGCTTTGCCGCCTGAGCCGCTAATCTAACGCGGCCGGCGAGCCCGGCCCGGCCCCCGCCCCGGTGGCGAAACTGGTAGACGCAGCGGACTTAAAATCCGCTGGCCGCAAGGCCATGCAGGTTCGATTCCTGCCCGGGGCACCACGCTGGCTGGCTGATGCAGCGGTCCGGCAGGCCGCTTCGCAAGCTGCGGAAATCCACGAGCTCCCGGCGGCATGTCACCTACGAAGTGCAGTTCGTCAGTCTGCTATAGTCGCCGCGTCTTGTCCGGAGGCGGCGACACGAGTGGAAGCGCTTCATCCACAGGGACTTTCGGCCCGCGGGATCCACGTCTGGCGAGGCGACCGGCACGTGCTGCGCGGCGTCGGCCTGGACATCCTGCCGGGTGAGGTCGTTCACGTCGCCGGCCCGAACGGCACCGGCAAGACCACGCTGCTGCGCGTCCTGGCCGGGCTGCTGCCGGCCGAGGAGGGCACCGTGGGCTGGAAGGGGCAGCCGATCCGCCGGGTCCGGGACGAATACGACGCCGAGCTCGCCTACCTCGGGCACGAGAACGCCCTGAAGGGCGACCTGACGGCCTTCGAGAACCTGCACTACAGCGTCGGCATCCGCCGCGTGCTGCCGGCCGCGGAGGTGGAGTCGACCCTCGACAGGCTCGGGATCCTGCGCTGCCGCGACCTGCCTGCCCGCGTGCTCTCGGCCGGGCAGCGCCGCCGGCTCGCCATGTCGCGGATCCTGCTGCTCGGCGCCCGGGTCTGGGTCCTGGACGAGCCATTCACCAATCTCGACGTCGGCGGCGTGCGGCTCTTCTCTGCCATGATCGGCGAACACGTGCGCGGCGGCGGCAGCGCGGCCCTCGCCGCCCACCAGGGGCTCGAGATCCCCGGCCATGCGCCGCGCGTCGAGGAGCTCAATTGATGCAGGCGACCGGCCTCCTCGCCGCCGGCAGGCTGCTCTACGCCCGCGACCTGAAGCTCGCGTTCAGGCGCTGGGAGCAGATCACCCAACCGGTCGTCTTCTTCCTGATGGTGACGACCCTTTTCCCGCTGGCGTTGAGCCCCGAGACCAGCCAGCTGCGGCAGGTGGCGCCCGGCGTGCTGTGGGTGGCCGCATTGCTATCCGCACTTCTCGCCCTCGAATTCATGTTCCGGTCCGACTTCGAGGACGGAACTCTGGAACAGCTGGTGCTGTCTGGACAGCCATTGTGGTGGCTCGCGCTCGTCAAGGCCTTCGCGCACTGGACCGTCAGCGGCCTGCCGCTCGTTCTCGCCGCCCCTGTCGTCGCGCTGTCGCTCGCGGTGCCCACCGCGGCCCTCGGCACGGTGGTGGCCTCGCTGGTCCTGGGCACCGCGATCCTGAGCTTCCTGGGGGCTGTCGGCGCCGGCCTGACGCTGGGCATCCGCCGCGGCAGCGTGCTGCTGTCGCTGCTGGTGCTTCCGCTCGCGATGCCGGCGCTGATCTTCGGCGCCCGCGCGGTGGACATGGCGGTGATGGGCGAGGAGACGCGGGGGCCGCTGCTGCTGCTCGCCTCGATGTGCATCCTGAGCGTCACGCTCGGGCCCTTCGCGACCGCGGCAGCGCTCAAGGTGAGCATGGAGTGATGACCTGATGGCCACCTGGACCTGGTTCCACAAGCTGGCTTCGCCGCCGCACTTCTACCGCATCGCCGGCCTGCTGCTGCCCTGGTTCGCCTGGCCGGCGGCGATCCTGATCGTCACGGCGCTCTACGGCGGGCTGGTGCTGGCGCCGCCCGATTACCAGCAGGGCGACGGGTTCCGCATGGTCTACGTGCACGCGCCGAGCGCGTGGATGTCCATGTTCATCTACGCGACCATGGCGATCGCCTCGGCCATCGCGCTGATCTGGCGCATGAAGCTCGCGCACGCGGTGGCGGCGGCCGCCGCGCCGGTCGGTGCGTGGTTCACCTTCGCGGCGCTGGCCACCGGCTCGCTGTGGGGCAAGCCGATGTGGGGCACTTGGTGGGTGTGGGACGCGCGCCTGACCTCGGAGCTGATCCTGCTGTTCCTCTACCTCGGCTTCATGGCCCTGCGCTCCTCGATCGAGGACCCGCAGCGGGCCGACCGGGCCTCGGCCGTGCTCGCCGTGGTGGGCGTCATCAACCTGCCGATCATCCATTACTCGGTGTACTGGTGGAACACGCTGCATCAGGGCGCGACCATCACGAAAATCGGCAAGCCTTCGATCACCATGGACATGCTCTGGCCGCTGTTGACGATGATCGTCGGCTTCATGCTCTACTTCGGCGCCGTCCTCATGATCAGGCTGCGGGCCGAGGTGATCCGCCGCGAGCGCAACGCGGCCTGGCTGAGGGAGGAGCTCGCGCGATGACTGTCTCCGATTTCCTGCACATGGGCGGCTACGGCAGCTACCTGTGGCCCGCCTTCGGTCTGACCCTGTTCGTGCTCGTCTACAACGTCTGGAGCGCGCGCCGCTCGCTGGCGGAGGCGCGCAGCGCCGCCGCGCGCCGGATCCAGATGGAGGAGAATCGCTCATGACACCCCGTCGCAAGCGCATGCTGGCCGTCGCGGCCATCGTCCTCGGCGTCGGCGCGGCCACCGCGGTCGCCCTGCAGGCGCTGAACGAGAACCTGCTGTACTTCTACAGTCCGTCGCAGGTGATGGGCGGGGAGGCGCCGCTCGCCCGGTCGTTCCGCCTCGGCGGTCTGGTCACCGACGGTAGCGTGCAGCGCACCCCGGGCAGCATGGAGGTGCGCTTCCTGGTCACCGACCATGCCCAGACGATCCCGGTGAGCTACAGCGGCCTGCTGCCCGACCTTTTCCGCGAGGGGCAGGGAGTGATCGCCCGCGGGCAGCTCAAGGAGGACGGCACCTTCGTCGCCGAGGAAGTGCTCGCGAAGCACGACGAGAACTACATGCCCCCTGAGGTCGCGGAGAGCCTGCATCAGCCGCCGCCCGCGGCCGGGGGCGCGTCGTGATACCGGAGCTCGGCCATTTCGCGCTGATCCTCGCACTGCTGCTGGCCTTCGCGCAGGGCTTCTTCGGGCTCTTCGGCGCGCGCGGCGGTAACGTCGCCTGGATGCAGACCGCGCAGCGCGCGGTGGCCGGGCAGTGGGTGCTGCTCGCGCTGTCCTTCGGCTGCCTCGTTTACGCCTTCCTGCAGTTCGACTTCTCGGTGCGCTACGTCGCCATGACGTCGAACTCGCTGCTGCCGACCTTCTACCGGGTGGCCGCCTCCTGGGGCGGTCACGAGGGTTCGCTGCTGTTCTGGGCGCTCGTGCTCGCAACTTGGTCGATCGCGGTCTCGGGCCTCAGCCGCAGCATGCCGCTGCCGTTCAAGAGCCGCGTGGTGGGCGTGCTCGGCCTGGTCTCGGTCGGCTTCATCACGTTCATGCTGTTCACCTCGAACCCGTTCGACCGGCTGGTGCCGGCCGCCGTCGAGGGAAACGATCTCAATCCGCTGCTCCAGGACCCGGCCCTCGCGATTCATCCGCCGATGCTCTACGTCGGCTACGTCGGCTTCGCGGTGGCCTTCGCGTTCGCCTGCGCGACGCTGATCGAGGGCCGTACCGACACGTTGTGGGCGAAGTGGGCGCGGCCCTGGACGCTGGTGGCCTGGCTGTTCCTCGGCATCGGCATCACGCTCGGCAGCTGGTGGGCCTACTACGAGCTCGGCTGGGGCGGCTACTGGTTCTGGGACCCGGTCGAGAACGCCTCCTTCATGCCCTGGCTGGTGGGCACGGCGCTCATCCACTCGCTGGCCGTCACCGAGAAGCGCGGTCTGTTCAAGAGCTGGACGCTGCTGCTCGCGATCTCGGCGTTCTCGCTCTCGCTGCTCGGCACCTTCCTCGTCCGTTCCGGCGTCCTGGTGTCCGTGCACGCCTTCGCCACCGACCCGTCGCGCGGCCTGTTCATCCTCGCGTTCCTGGTCGCGGTGATCGGCGGCGCGCTCGCGCTCTACAGCTGGCGGGCGCCGCTCATGAAGTCGGAGTCCGGCTTCGAGCTCGCCTCGCGCGAAGCATTCCTGCTTTTTAACAACGCATTGCTGGTCGCGGCGACCCTGCTGATCCTCCTGGGTACGCTGTACCCGCTGTTCATCGATGCGCTGGCGCTCGGCAAGATCTCGGTCGGCCCGCCGTACTTCGGCGTCGCCTTCATGATCCCGATGATCCCGCTGGTGCTGCTGATGTCGATCGGCATGCACTCCGTGTGGAGGCGCAGTCGCCTCGGGCCGGTGCGCAACAAGCTCATCGCGCTGCTCGTGGCGTCGGCGGCCGCGGCCACCGCGCTGATGGTCTTCAACTACGGCGAGTTCCACTGGATGGGCCTGGTCGGCTTCACGGTCGCGTTCTGGCTGATGGCGTCGGCGCTCGTCGAGCCGATCCAGCGGCGCGGCAACCTGCGCGGCGCACCCGCCGGTTTCTGGGGAATGGTGATCGCCCATTTCGGCGTGGGCCTGTTCACGCTCGGCGTCACGGGCGTCGAGTCCTACCGGATCGAGCGCGACATCAGCATGGGCGTCGGTGAGACGGTGACGATGCAGGGCTACCAGTTCCGCTTCGAGGGGACCCGCAACGTGCGCGGTCCGAACTACGAGGCGATCGAGGCCGCGATCGAGATCAGCCGCGGTGACGGCGTGGTCTTCACCACGCTGAAGCCGCAGAAGCGCTTCTACGCCTCGGGCGGCAACCCTATGACCGAGGCCGGCATCCACGTCAGTTTCGCGCGCGACCTGTTCGTGGCGCTCGGCGAGGACCTCGGCGAGGGACGCTGGAGCATGCGCGTGCAGTACAAGCCGCTGTTGCGCTACGTCTGGCTCGGCGCGCTGCTGATGGCGCTCGGAGGCCTCGTCGCCGCCTCGGACCGCAGGTACCGGGTCCGCGCGCCGGCCGAAGCCACGGTGCCTGCCGGCGCCGGCGAGGCGAGGGGATGATGCGGACGCTCAAGTTCCTCCTGCCCGGGCTGCTGTTCGCGGTGCTGGTCGGCTTTTTCGTGGTCGGCCTGCAGCGCGATCCCTCGGAGATCCCGTCGCCGCTGATAGGCAAGCCCGCGCCGGCCTTCGAACTCGAGGACCTCAAGGATCCGGCCCGGCGGGTCGGCAGCGGCAGCTTCTCCGGGCAGATGTACCTGCTGAACGTCTGGGGCACCTGGTGCGGCGGGTGCCGCGAGGAACACGAGATGCTCCTGCAGATCGCGCGCACCAGCGCGGTCCCGATCCTCGGTCTCAACTGGAAGGACGATCGGGTCCAGGCGCAGCGCTGGCTCACCCAGCTCGGCGATCCCTACGCGGCGGTCGCGTTCGACCCCGAGGGGCTCGTCGCGATCGACTGGGGCGTCTATGGGGCGCCCGAGACCTTCCTGGTCGGCGCGGACGGCACTGTCCTCGTCAAGCGGATTGGTCCGATGACGCCCGAGGCCTGGGAGCGCGACTTCCTCCCCGTGATCGGCCGCAACGCGGGAGGTGCGTCGTGAGCCGATGGTTCGCCCTGGCACTCTGGATGCTGATCGCCGTCGCGCCGGCCCCGGCGCTCGCGATCGATGCCGCGCCCGCCTTCTCCGATCCGGCGATGCAGGCCCGCTACGAGGCGCTGACCCGGGAGTTGCGCTGCACGGTCTGCCAGAACCAGACCATCGCTGATTCGAACGCCACGCTCGCGCAGGACCTGCGGCGCGAGGTGCGCAGGCTGATGGCGGAAGGCAAGACCGACCAGGAGATCCGGGATTTCCTGACTGCGCGCTACACCGACTTCGTGCTCTACAAGCCGCCGGTGACGCCGCGAACCTACCTGCTCTGGGCGGCGCCGGTGCTGCTGCTGGTCGGCGGGCTGGCCGGCGCGGGTGCGGTGATCGCAAGGCGGGCCCGTATCGCGCGCGAGAACCCTTCCGCGCTCGACGACGACGATTCCACGACGGAGCGTACGTGACACTCTTCGCCATCCTCGCATTCCTTCTCGCCGCCGCCATCGCCGCCCTGCTGGTCTGGCCGCTGCTGCGGCCGGCGGCCTCGGTGGAGGGCCCGGCGCGGGCGTCGCGACCACTCGCCGCCGCGCTCGCGGTCTGGGTCCCTCTGGCCGGCTTCGGGCTCTACTTCACGCTGAGCGACTGGCCGTGGGACGAGACCGTCACCGCCGCGAGCGGGCCGCACGACGCGGGCGCCGCCTCGCTCGAGAGCATGGCCGGGCAGCTCGAGCAGCGGATGCTCGCCCAGCCGGGCGACCCGGAAGGGTGGAAGCTGCTGGGCCGCACCTACGTCGTCATGGGCAACTATCCCAAGGCCGCCGAGGCCTACGGCCGGGCGGTGGCGATCGCGCCCGAAGACGTCGAGGCGCTGCTCGGCGTGGCCGAGGCTCGGGTCCTCACCGACGAGTCCCAGTTCCTGGGCGAGGCCGGCGCGATCTTCGAGCGCGCGCTGGCGATGGCGCCGGACAACCCGAAGGCGCTCTGGTACGCGGGCCTCACGTCGTACCAGAGACTGGAGCTCGCCAGCGCCCGGGAGCGCTGGAGCCTGCTCAAGGACCTGTCGCCGCCGCCGGAGCTGCTGCAGGTGGTCGACGCGCGCATCGCCGAGATCGACGCTGCGCTCGGCCCCGCGCCTGCTGCGTCGGCGACCGTGGCCGCGGTCGCGGCCGAGCCCGAGCCCACCGCGCGGCGACCTGACGCCGAGGCTGCGCCGGCGGGCGACGGCGGCGCGATACCGCTCAGGATCGTCGTGGCGCCGGAGCTGGCCGGGCGCGTGCCGGCCGGAGCGCCCCTGTTCGTTCTCGCGCGCAGCGACGCGGGCGGACCGCCGCTTGCCGCGGTGCGTCGCACGAGCTCGGAACTGCCGCTGTCCATGACGCTCAGCGACGCCAACGCCATGATCGAAGGCACGTCGCTCGGCCAGGTGGACGACCTGCTGCTCGTGGCGCGCGTGTCTCTCACGGGGCGCCCGGTCCAGTCCAAGGGCGACCTCTACGGCCAGGTTCGCTATGATCCCGCGTCGAAGGGCCCGATCACCGTCACCATCGACCGCGTCGCCGAGTGAGGCGCGCGCCGGGGGTTGAACCGGCGGGGGCGTGAAGCCCTCGGACCCGACCGATGAGCCGACCCGCGGTCAGCCTGCGTTTCGCGCGCCCTCCGGCGGCGCTGCGGTTCTACCCCCGCGCCGTGCTGGCCCGGCGGGCCGCGAACGTTCCGGCCGGCGCGACCGTTCCCCGCCTCGAGGGCGAGATCGAGGTCGTCAGTCCCTCCGTGGGCCACCTGCGCCGCTATCGCGAGGTCTGCGGGTTCCCCGCGGACGCCCGGCTGCCGTTGACCTACCCCCACGTGCTCGCCATGCCGCTGCACATGGCGCTCCTGACGGACGAGGCCTTCGTGGTGCGGCTCATGGGTCTCGTGCACATCGCCAACACGATCGAGTGGTTGCGACCGCTTCGGCCCGAGCGACCCCTGCGGATCCGCGCCTGGGTCGAGGGACACCGTGACGGCGACCGCGGCCAGGAGTTCGACCTGTGGACCGAGTGCGAGGACGGCGACGGCGTGGCCTGGCGCGAGTCGAGCACGCTGCTCGCGCGCCGGCGCACAGGCGGCGCGTCCGCGGCGCGCAGCGCCCGGGAGGCGCTGCGCCAGCCGCGACCGGGCGCGGGCGCGATCGTGGCGGAAGTGCCGATCGAAGCCGGTCGCGAAGTGGGCCGGCGATACGGTTGGGTGTCGGCGGACCTGAACCCGATCCATCTGGCCGACTGGGGTGCGCGACGTTTCGGGTTCGAGCGTGCCGTGGCCCACGGCATGTGGTCGATGGCGCGTTCGCTCGCCGCGCTCGGTCCGGGGCTCGGTCCGCCCTGCCGCATCGACGTCGAGTTCAAGCTGCCGCTGTTCCTGGGCACGACTCCCCGGCTCCAGCATTGGCGGGAGGGCGGCGGCTGGACTTTCGTCCTCAAGGACGCGCAAGGCCAGCGGCCGCATCTCGCCGGCGTCGCCAGGGCGGACTGAGTGGGCCGGGCCGGTGCCGGGCTACGCGCGCTGTTCGGCGCCCGCGAGGGCGAGGAACGGGCCGTCCTGCTCGCCTTCGGCTACTTCTTCCTGCTGCTGTGCAGCTACTACCTGCTGCGCCCGGTGCGCGACGCGATGGGGGCGAGCGCGGGCGTGGGCCGGATGCCGTGGCTCTTCACCACGACGTTCCTCGTGATGCTGGCCCTCACCCCCCTGTTCGGCGCCCTCGTGTCACGGGTTCGAAAGCGCCGGTTGCTGCCGGTCATCAACGGCTTCTTCGCGCTGAACCTGCTCGGCTTCGCGGTCGCCTTCCAGGCCGATCCCGCGTCGGCGGCGACCGCGAGCGCGTTCTTCGTGTGGCTGTCGGTGTTCAACTTCTTCGTCGTGTCGGTCTTCTGGAGCTTCATGGCGGACGTCTTCAGGGGCGAGGAGGCGAAGCGCCTGTTCGGGCCGATCGCGGCCGGCGGCAGCGCGGGCGCGATCCTGGGTCCCGTGGTGACACAGTTCCTGGCCGGCACGACCGGCGTCGCCGGCCTGCTGGCCCTCGCCACGCTGCTGCTCCTCGGCACGGTCCCGTGCATCCTCGCGCTAGGGCGCTGGACGGTCCGGCGTCACGGGGAGGCGCCGGATTCCGCCGCTGCGGGGGCGATCCCGATCGGCGGCGCCGCCCTCGCGGGCATCCGCCTGCTGGCGCGCTCGCCGTACCTGCTCGGCATCGCCGCGATCATCGTGGTCGGCTCGACCGCGGGCACCTTCATGTACCTCGAGCTGCTCGAACTGGCCGCGGCGCGGTACGGGGACGCCGCCGCGCGGACCAGCTTCTTCGCGACGCTCGACCTGGCCGTCAACGTCGTCGCGCTCGTGCTGCAGGGGTTCGTCGCGACCCGGCTGATCGGCCGCCTGGGCGTCGTCGGCGGTCTCGTCACGATGCCGATCGTCGCGCTGCTGAGTTTCGTCTGGCTTGCCTTCGCGCCGGTGCTGCTGACGCTCGCGGTTTCGCAGGTGCTGCGCAGGGCAGGGGAGTTCGGCATCGGCAAGCCGGCGCGCGAGATCCTCTTCACGGCCGTGGATCCGGAAACCAAGTACAAGGCGAAGAACGTCATCGACACGGTCGTGCAGCGCGGCGGCGACATGGGCGCGAGCTGGCTGCACGGCGCGCTGAACGCGGCGGGAACCAGCCTCGCCGCGTTCGCCGGCCTGAGCGCGGCGCTGATGGCCGGGCTGGTGGCCGTCGGCGTGGCGCTGGGCCGCGGCTTCGAGCGCCGTGAGCGCGCGCCGGCCACGACGGCTTACTAGGGTGCACTCCCTAGCGTTTCCGAAGACACTGCCTCCATCGGTTTGAAGCCCGGCGCGGTGCGCCGGCCCGGATGGCAGGGAACGTCGAGGAGACGAACATGATCGAGAACGTCAACACGTTCATCAACGGCCTGAAGACGAGCGAGGTCGGCAAGGCGACCCGTCGCTCGGCGCAGGTCATCTACAAGGCCAACATGGTGGCCTGGAACACCACGCGGGACGAGATCGGCAAGGTCTTCGGCGTGGTCGTGAAGGAAGGCGAGAAGTTCACGCGCAAGTCGCGTTCGACCGCCGAGGGCGTGGTCGAGAACGTCGCCGATGCCGCCACCGACCGCGTGCAGACGGTCGAGAAGGCCTTCCAGAAGCGCGTCAACAAGGTCATTCACGAGATCGGCCTGCCGACGGCGGACGAGGTCGACCGGCTGTCGCGCCGCGTCACACAGCTGTCGAAGAAGGTCGAGGCCAAGACCGCCGCGCGCGCCAGGCGCAAGGCCCCGGCCAAGCGCAGCGCGCGTCGCGCCGCCTGAGGACAGGCACGGTCCCTGACTGATCCCCCCTCGGCGCTGGTGTACGATCGGGTCACCGACGTACACCGGCGCTTTTTTCATGCCCGCAGCCAAGGGAACGCGTCCCGCGCGCCGCACCCGCGAGCGCATCCTGGAGGCGACGCTGGGGCTCTACAACGAGCTCGGCGAGCCGAACGTCTCCACGACCCTGATCGCCAGCGAAGTCGGCATCAGCGCCGGCAACCTGCACTATCACTTCCGCAAGAAGGATCAGCTGACCGGCGCGCTGCTCGACCGGTTCGTGGACGAGCTCGACCAGCTGCTGCCGCCCGAGCAGTGGCGGGCCGGCGACGTGGAGGAGGCGTGGTTCCTGCTGCACGTCATCTTCGAGGCCATCTGGCGCTACCGGTTCCTGTTCCGCGACCTGTCGGGGATCATGGGCCGCGACCGCCGCGCCGGGCATCGCCTGACCGCGGTCTTCGGCCGCTCCGTCGAGGCCTCCCGGGGCATCGCGCTCGGGCTGTCCGAGAGCGGGGCGCTCGTCGCGACGCCGGCCGAGCTGGAGGCGCTCGCCGAGAACGTCGCCGTCATGACGCTGTACTGGCTCTCCTACGACACGGTGCGCTACCCGCGGCTGTCCTCGGCGTCCTCGATCGCGCGCGGGATCTACCAGGTGCTCATGCTGTTCGCCCCGTTCCTGCTGCCCCAGGGCCGCGCCCACCTGGAGGCGCTGGCCGGCGAGTACCTGCGGAAAGAACAGGTTTCCTGACGGGCCCTTGCGGCGTAACCTCGCAGTGTGGGAGTTGCGCCGGCGCCCCGCGGGCACGGTGCGGTCTTCGCGAACAAGGAGGTTGGCCATGCCACAGATGTGGGTCGTCGTCGCCAACGCGAGCGTCGCCCGGATCCTCTCGGCCAAGACGCCGACCGGGCCGCTCGTCGAGCTGGAGTGCCTGTCTCACAGCGCGGGACGCGTGCGCGACCAGGACCTGGTCAGTGACCGCCCGGGACGCGCCTTCGACCGCCACGGTCCCGGCCGGCACGCGATGCAGCGCGAGGTCGGGCCGCATGAAGAAGAGGCGGCCCGTTTCGCGGACCAGATCGCAAGCAGGCTGCGCCGTGCGCACTCTACGCACGAGTTCGACCGGCTCGCGATCGTCGCGGCGCCGCGGTTCCTGGGGCTGCTGCGGGAGCGGATCGGACCGAACGTCACCCGCAGCCTGACCGACACCGTGGACAAGGACCTGGCGATGGCCTCGCCGGGCGACATCCGCTCCCGGCTCCCGGAGCGCCTGTACTTGCCCTGAGCGGCGGAAGGCCCCGCCCATTCACGGCGCGGGTCGCCCCCCGATGGGCAGGCGCAGCCGGAACAGGCAGCCCCGGCCGTCCGGGCCGGGCCGGAACTCCGCCTGTCCGCCGTGGATCTCGGCGACCCGGCGCACGATCGCGAGGCCGAGGCCGGTCCCGTCTCCGCCCTGGCGCCCGAGCCGCTCGAAGCGTCCGAAGACGCGGTCGTGCAGCGCCGGCGCGATCCCCGGCCCGTCGTCCGCCACCTCGATCACGCACTCGTCGCCGAGGCGGCGCACGGACAGCTTGATGGTCGTCCCTGGCGGGGTGTAGCGCAGCGCATTGTCGACCAGATTCTCGAGCGCGGCGCGCAGCGCCTCCTCGGAGCCTTCGAGGATCACGGGGTCCGAGGCCGCGAGCTCGAGCGCATGGCCGCTCGCCGCGGCCCGTGCCGAGAGCGCGCTGGCGATTTCCTCCGCCAGCCCGCCGGCGTCGAGCGGGGCGAAGGTGTCCGGCGGGGGCGGCGCATCGAGCCTGGCGAGCGTCAGAAGCCGGCCGACGACGCGACCGGAGCGCTCGATGCCCGCCTCGAGCGCCGCCAGCGCCTCGCGGCGGCCACGCTCGCTCGACTCGTTGGCGACGACGTGCGCCTGCGCGCTCAGCACGGCCAGCGGCGTGCGCAGCTCGTGCGCCGCCTCCGCGAAGAAGCGCCGCTCGGTCTCCAGGCGTCTCGCGGTCGCCTGCAGCTGGTCGTTGAGGGCGCGCATGATCGGCTCGATCTCTGCATAGGGCGCCGAGGCGTCGACGGGGCGCAGGTCGCCAGGCGCGCGCTGGTCGATCTGCTGCGCGAGCCGCCGCAGCGGCGCCAGCCCGGAGCGCGCCGCGATCCATGAGCCCGCGGCCAGGAACAGCGACAGCGCGGCGAAGGGCAGCAGCAGGTTGCGGATGGATTGCCCGCGCAGCCGCTCGAGGTAGCCTGCCGAGAAACCGATCACGGCGTGGACGCGACCGTCGGGGCTCGAGGCGCCGCCGATGCGCCAGCCCTCGGCGACGTCCATGGGCTCCTGCGCAGTTCGCCAGGACAGGTCAGGCAGCGGGTCGTCGCTGCGTGCGAGCAGCGCTCCGCTCTGGTCCCAGACGCGGAAGGCCACTTCGTTCAGGCGCGGCGGTGGGTGGCTGGTGCGGGCCACCATGGCTGCGAGGTGCTCGATCACCGAGCCTGCCTCGCCTGGCGTCGGCGAGACGCTGGCGAAGCGCGCGAGCGCCTCGGAGGTCGTCCGGATGTCCCGGTCGAGCAGCCCGCTGCCGGCCGCGAAGATCCCGCCGAGAGTCACGGCGCCGAGGACCAGCCAGGCGAGCGCGAGCAGCCCAAGCTGGATTCGCAGCTGGCGGCCGAGCAGGGAGGGGCGGCGCATCAGGCCGTTCCGCTGTCGAGCGCGTAGCCCACTCCGCGGACGGTGCGAATGCGCTCGCCGCCCAGTTTCCGCCTCAGCCCGTGCACATGGAACTCCAGGGCGGCGTCGGACACTTCCGCGCCGCGACGCCACAGCCGGTCGATCAGCCGAGTCCGCGTGACGACCGCCGGGCTCTCCTGCGCGAGCGCCACGAGCAGCCTGTACTCGGCAGGGCGCAGCGCGACCGGCGTCCCGCCGACCGAGACGCGGTGGCGAAGCGAATCGATGGTGAGATCGCCGATCCGCCAGGTCGAGTCCGGCTGTCCGGCCGCCCGGCGGATGACGGCGCGCAGCCGCGCGACCAGCTCGGACACGGCGAACGGCTTGACGATGAAGTCGTCCGCGCCCCCTTCGAGGGCGTCGACGCGCTCGGCGAGGCCGTCCCGGGCCGTGATGATCAACAGCGGCACAGGATCCTGCCGTGCCCTCAACTCGCGCAGCAGCTCGAGTCCGTCGCCATCGGGCAGCGACAGGTCGAGCACCACCGCGGAGGGCGGGGTCTCGAGGTCGAGCTGGTCGCGGCCATCGCGCAGTCGGCGCACCCAGGTCGGCTTCAGCTGCTCCTGCTCGAGGGCGCGCGTCAGCGCGGCGCCGAGCTGCAGGTCATCCTCGATCAACAGCACCCGCACGGCAATCTCCTGGCTGCGGCCACGCCCGATGATGGCCCCGGTACGACCGCAATCCGGGCGCGAGGCTCAGGGCAAGCCGAGCCGGAACTGCAGGCCCACCGTCGCCGTGGCCTGCGGACCGGAGGCGTCGCGATAGGCCGTATCGGCGAGAAGCAGGTCGAGCTGCAGCCGGTCCTGGCGCCACGACACGCGCAGTTCCTGGCGGGTCGCCACCAGAGATTCGCTGCCGACGCCTGCGGCGGCCAGGAACCGCAGCCGGTCCCGCGTCATCGAGAACTCCAGCGGACCGCGCCGCAGGGCGAGCGCGACGCGCTCGCCACGCAGCGATGCGCCGAGGTCGTCCGTCGCGAGGTCCGCCGGCGCGGTTGCGGCCGCATCGAGCAACTGCCCGGCTCGCGCCTCGAGGACGACCGGCTGGCCGCCTGCGGCGAGATCGAACGCATAGCCGGCGGACAGGGCGGCCACTCCGACCGAGGTCGCGAACACGTCCTGCTCCGGCGCGGCGCGCAGCCCATCGCCCGTCGCCGCGGCGCTGGTGTCGAGCATCGTCCCCGGACCGAGCGGACAGGCGCCCGAGAAGCAGTTCCTCCCCGCGGCCAGGGACCGCCCCAGGCCAGCGACGAAGCCGCTCAAGACGGACGGCGCGCGGTCGACCGTGACGGAGAAACCGGGCAGGAAGCGCTGCGTATAGACGACGCCCAGGGAGCGGCCGGCCGTCGGCTCGGCGGCCGAATCGTCGTCCTGCAGCTGGACGCAGGCCGCGGGCGACGGGCGGCGTCGCGGGTCGCTGCAGCTGTGGGCGGCGGCGGGTCGCAGGAGCGTCAGCTGCGGGTCGTGCCCGGACGCGATGGACGCCAGCCGGAGTTCGGTCGCGGGCCCCAGGCGCTCGCTCGAAGCGGCCGGGGTGGCGGCGAGGCCGCCGGCGAGGCACAGGATCAGGGACAGGGACGGGGCAGGGCGCATGGGACTCGTCGAATGACCGTTCGTTGCGGGGCGCGAATCTAGCACGGCGAACGTGACGGAAAACCGGCGTTCGTCGCTCGACTCGGCCGGCTGGTCGCAAGTTCCTGCGACCTTGCCCCGGCGCCGTCCGCTAGGGATTTGCCAAGGCCGCCGCCGCGACAATGTCCGGCGGAAGGCAGCCATCCGGCGAGGTCGCTTCGAGCATGCCCAAGGTCCAGTGGCAGGGATTGCGTCCGGAACAGGCCGTGATCGCGGCGGCCGCGGCCGTGCTGCTCGTGGCGCTCCACCTGCCGGAAGCGCGGGTCGCCGGCCGCGAGGCGCCCACGGCGCCCGAGCCGGCCGGGCGCCTGATCGCCGTGGACGATGCGCGCTCCGGGGCCGGCACCTCGAGCGACCCTGCGGCGGGGTGCCCCTTCGCCGGTTGGCAGACGCTGACCCCGGCCGAATGGGCGCGACGATTTCCCGGCCTCGAGCTCGAACCGGGCTGTGGACCCGCCGAGCCGCAGACGGTTCCCCAGCCGCAACTGCCGCATCGCTAGAGCCCGGCCGCGGCGAGCACGGGGTCGAAGCCGCGCGCGTAGTCTGCGACCGGCCAGCGGACCAGCCTGTCGATCCTCAGCCGGTTCGCAGGATCCTGGGTCAGCCGCACCGGTTGGGTCGCGACGTCGAGCCGAAGCCCGGACTCGGGCAGCGCCACAGGGACGACGCCGCCGAAGTGGTTCGGGTTGCCGCCGGGCGGCTCGCCGATGATCTCGACCGCGGCCGTCTGCGACAGGCGCACCGCGTTCTCCAGCGCGCCCGCGTGCGTGCGCGGACCCACCAGCAGCTTGAAGCGCGCCGGATCCCGGCGGCCGGGCCAGCCCGCGATGACCTCGAGCAGGGGCTGCAGCGCCGCCGCGTTGCCCGTGTCGTTGAATCGCATGTCGAGCACGAGGCGCGAGGCGCGGCCGTCGGACAGTGCCCGCAGCACGCCGTCGGCGGCCTCGGCCATCGGCAGGTCCGTGCGGCCGGACGCGCGGTTGTACTGGAAGTAGACCGTCTGCTTCGCGAGGTCGACCTCGTACCAGTAGGCTTCTCCGCGGCGGCGCAAGGACCGCGGGCGCGTCGAAGGCCAGGCGACCAGCTGTGGATCGCTGCCGGCCGGCTGAACGATCGTTTCCTCCGTGGTTCCGCCGGCGTTGGCGGTGACCACGTTGACGGCGCCCGTGTTGCCGGCGAGACCGAGGCCCTGCATCACGTCCACGGAGCGCAACAAGCGGGTTTCCTGGGCCGCGTAGCTGTTCGCGTTCTCGGCCGCGACCAGCGCACCGAGCGACGGCCGGATCAGGTCGAGCGGCTCCGAGCCGAGGCCCGTGAGGCGCCGGCCGAGCAGGAACTGCTGCGAGGAGCGCGCACCGACCACGTACACGCCCTCGGGAAAGCGCTCGAACTCGATGGCGAGCGGCCGCTCGTCGGGGCGCAGGCGGGTGTTGGAGTCGCCGAGCAGTGCCACGGCGGCGGCCAGGCGGACCCGGATCGCGGCATCCGTGAGCTGCGGGACCGTGCGGTCCAGCGCGCTGATCGCCTGCCGGAACTCAGCCTGGGTGACCCGGGTGTACGGATCCGGGTGCAAGCGTTCGACGGAGGTTGCCACGCAAGCGACATCGGCGCGCCAGCGACCGTCGCGGGTGTCGGCAAAGCCGTCGGTCGGGCAGGTCTCGTCGACCGGTGCGCAGCCCGCGAGCGCGACCGTCATCATGGCCGCGAACAGCCAGGCAACCGAGCGTCGAATCCAGAACTGAGGTCCTGAGCGTGGGTCGCGCGACCTCTGATCGTCGTGATCCAGGCGTTCCTTGCGGTCCATCGAAGCGTGCTCCATGAGCCCGGCGAGGGTGGCCGGGGACAGGGCGGAAGCCTATGGATTGAAGCTTGGAATTGCCTTGGAGCCACAGCGGAGGAATCGCTGCCAAGGCAGTATTTGTCATAATATACATTATGCGCATTGATCATGGGTCAGCAGGCCGGCCCCGCGAACGACTCGCGGACGCCGGCGAGCAAGTCATGATCGGACCTGAAGCCTCTGAGTATATCTTTTTCTTTTCAAAGGCTTACGTCTTCTACCTCCGGCCAATTGTGATACGGCGAGTCAACCCCGCTGGCGCGCATGGGCGATACTGGCCGATGCCCGCGCGAATCGCTCGCAGCGGGTCAGCGTTCCAGGGTTGATCGAGGAGCCGGATGCGTGGCCAACATGAACGACAAGGTGGCGCTGGTGACCGGCGCCAGCAGCGGCATCGGAGAAGCCACGGCCAGACTGCTCGCTGAACGGGGCTGCCGGGTCGTGCTCGCCGCGCGGCGCGAAGACGAGCTCGCCGCCCTCGCCCGCGCCATCGCCGCGAGCGGCGGAGAAGCGTCGGCGGTCACCGGAGACGTCTCCGTGGCTGCCGACGTGGAGCGGATGGTCGCGCACGCGACGGGCACGTTCGGACGGCTCGACTTCGCCATCAACTGCGCCGGCATCGAGGGCAAGACCTTCGGCATCGGCGAGATGCCCGAAGACGAGTGGGACCGGGTGCTCGACATCAACCTGAAGGGCAGCTTTCTGTGCATGAAGTACGAGAGCCGTGCCATGCTCGCTGCCGGCAACGGTGGCTCGATCGTCAACGTCGGCTCGATCAACTCGTTCCTGGGCTATCCGACCTTCTCTGCCTACTGCGCCTCGAAGCACGGCCTGATCGGGCTGACGAGCAGCGTCTCTGCCGAACTGGCGCCGCAGGGCATCCGCGTCAATCTCGTCTGCCCGGGAATCACCGACACTCCAATGCACCGGCGCGCGCGCAAGCTCTTCGGCGACGACACTTATGATGCGTTCCTGGGGCAGCGGGTCCACATGAGGCGCGCGGGCCTCCCGGAGGAGATCGCCCGTACGATCGTGTTCCTGTGCTCGGACGACGCCAGCTACATCACGGGCACGACCTTGACGCCGGACGGCGGCCTCCACCTGACTGTCTAGCCGACCCACGGTAAACCGGAGATTGCCGGGTGTCTCGCCGGCGCGGGAGTTCACCCGGCACCTGCGGGTGCAGCGCGAGCACGCAGGCAGTCACGGCAGCCGGTGGCCATGCGATGTGAAGAGGCCCGAACGGGCGACCTGGCGCGCCACCGGCAGCATCTCGTTCGTTCGGGCGCTGAAGTCGAGCCCGGTGCCGAACCAGGCGATGACGAGGGCCCGATCGGGGTCCACGTAGAGTCCCTGCCCCGAGTAGCCCGCCTTGAACATGGCCCCATCAGCCCAGACCAGGTCCCATTGCCAGCTCGCGCGCACCGGAAGGTCGTCGCCCATCGCGTCCTTCATGGACTCGAGTCCTTCGGGCGCAAGAGAAACGCCCCCGCGCTGAATCCTTGCGACCGTGGCCGGGGACAGCACGCCACTGGCTTGCGGCCGGGCATAGATCTCTCCGAAGCGCGCAATGTCCCGAAGTCGGGCGTGCAGTCCGCCGGAGGCATAGGCGTATCCCGCTCGACTGACGGCGACCAGCGCGTCGGCCTCGGCGCCGATCGGGTTCCAGACCAGGTCCTGCAGGGCCGCAGCATAGGGCTTGCCGGAGACCGCCTCGATGACCAGGCCGATCACGTTGGTGTTGGCGGAGACGTACTCGTTCCTCGTGCCTGCCGGCCCGTGACGCCGCATCTTGCGCAGATGATCGACGAAATCCAGATCGCGCCCGGTCGGTGCCGTGATGCCGAGAGACTCTTCCATGGTGTAGATGCAGGTGGCCGGGTCCTGATATCCGTCGCTGTCGAGGCAATCGATGCCGGAGGCCATGTCGGCGACGTCCTGCAAGCGGGTCCCGGCCCAGTCGCTCTTCGCCAGGACGGGCAGGTAGCGCTCGACCGGCGCACCCATGTCGACGAGGCCGTCGTCGGCCAGCGCGGCCAGGGCCGTGGAAGTCACGACCTTCGTGACCGACCAGGCGAAGTGCCGCTGCCACGGCTGCATGTTCGGGTAGGCCTCGAATACGATCGCGCCGTCGTGCACCACGATGACACCGTCGAGCAACGGATCCCTGGCGGCATAGTCGGCGAGGCTCGTCTCGCCGCCTTCGTGCCGCACCTGCAGCCGAGCGAGGTCCGCACGCGGCGCGTATGGCAGCTCCCGGGCCTCGGCCCGGCGCGCTGCGGTCGCCATCCTGAGGTACGACTCGGCATTCAGATGGAATTGCCGGCTGATCGGGCCGCCGCCGTCGAAATTCTGCGGCGTGACGGACCTGAAGGCATCCCTGAAGTCCTGCGCAAGCGCGGCATTCGCCGCCAACAGCAGCAGGATCACGACGAGCGGTCCGCCCATGAAGTTCTTGTTCCTTCGCTTCCGCGCCGCGGACCGGACTGACCGCGCGATCGCTCCGAAGGGCAGACGATAACACCCGCCCGCCTGCCCCTGCTCCGCCGACCGCCCTCAGGGCAAGGTGCCGCCCTGCTCTGCGAGACCCTCGGCGACCTGCAGGCGCGTGCGCTCGTAGGAGTCCGGCGCCGCGGCGGCCCAGCGGCGCCGCAACTCGTCAACGTCGTGCCAGTAGCCGCGCGCGATCACGCCGGCGACCTTGCGCAGGTCGCTCACACGATCGAGTGGATCGCCGTCGACGATCATGAGGTCGGCGGCGAAGCCGGGCGCTACGCGTCCGAGCCGCCGGCCCTCGCCGAGCGCTTCGGCGGCGTTGACGGTTGCCGTCTCGAGCGCCTCGAGAGGCGTGAGCCCC
Source organism: uncultured Steroidobacteraceae bacterium (assembly GCA_964406445.1). GTDB lineage: Bacteria > Pseudomonadota > Gammaproteobacteria > Steroidobacterales > Steroidobacteraceae > SG8-30. The sequence goes on along the minus strand of CAYORU010000003.1, from coordinate 111,663 downwards.
GCGTGGACGTAGAGTTCCAGCTCGCGCAGCAGCGACGTTCCGGGCGGATTCGTGAAGATTCCCGCGTCCGAGCCTGCGACCAGCCTGACGCCCTCCTCGTGGAAGATCGAGAGCGTGCGCTGGTAGAAGGCGTCGTGCGCCCGCCGGCCGTCGCCGGGCTGGCCGGACCAGAACTCGTAGGAGGACCGCTCGTTCTCGACCAGGAAGGGGTTCAGGGTCTCGGTGCCCTCGCGGCGCAGGAACGCGCCGCCGCTGCTTGCGACCTCGACGAGATTGCGGTGCGCGACCAGCGTCGGCGTGACTGCGACACCGGCCGCGGCGATGCGCCGCGCGATCGCCCGCGCCTTCGTCTCGTCGAGCGCATCGGCGAGTCCGTGCCAGACGATCGACTCGATGTGCTCGATCGTCACGAAGCCGTCGTCGAGGACCTCCTCGAAGGCGATGTTGAAGGGCCTCGTTTGCGGGATGCCGGGTTCGCGGCGGCCTTCGGGCGTGTGGCCCATGACGGTCATCCCCAGCACGCGGGCCTCCGCGAGAATCGCCCCGTAGGCCTCCCGCGTCAGGTTCGAGTAGACCTTGAGGCGCCGGTAACCCTGCGCATGCTGCTGGCGCACCGCCGCGCGCGCCTGCTCCGCGGTCTCGACGAACTGGTGGTTCACCTGCTCATTCGGCCCGCGGCTGTTCAGGATCGGCCCGGTCGTCACGAGGCGCGGCCCGACGAGCCCTTCGGCCTCGAGCCGCTCGCGCAGGCGCAGGTGAAAGGGCATCCCGGAGGCGTTGCGGACCGTCGTCACGCCTGCGGCGAGAAAGGCCGGCAGTTCGGCCTCGTCCCAGACATGAACGTGCATGTCGATGAGGCCGGGCAACAGCGTCCGGCCGCGACCCTCGATGACGACGGCATCCGGCGGCGCCGCGACCTCCGCCGCCGGCCCGACGGCCTCGATCATTCCATCGCGCACCAGCACCGCGGCCTCCGCGAGCGACGCCGGACCCGCCGGGGCCATGGGCACGACGCGAAAGCCCACCAGGAGCAGGGGCGCCGGCGCCGACTCCTCGCCCGCGACCGGCCCCGGAAAGCCGGCCGACATCGCGAGCATTCCGAGCGCGAGCGCAGCGCCCCTGGACGAAGCGCAGCGCGGTTCGCGTGTCAACCGCCCCAACTGGCCACTTTCCGCAACATATGGAGGCCCACGACCTTGCGGGTCGCGCCGACCTTCGCGGCGAAGTCCGCGAAAGCCTCGCTTGCGTACATCCGGTCGAGAAACTCATTGACGGCCTTGAAGTCCGGGCCGCCGATCAGCACGACATGGCTCACGCGCATGTCCCCGCTGCGCATCGCCACCAGACGCATCACCCCGGGGTGACCGATCGCCTTGGCGAGTTCCGCCACCCCGGCGCGGTACGCGGCCGGATCGGTCGTGTTGATCTGGATAGCCGCGAGGTAGCCCGCGCTGCGCCTCGCGGCGCCGTGGTCGTCCACGACCATCACGAGATCGCTGCCCTGGTAGCTCGAATCCGTGGCCGCCAGGAGGTAACGCGACCAGCCGTGGCTCGCGACCCGCTTGGCCGTCGACGCCATGTACTCGTCGTAGGAGTCGAAATCCTCGACGATCAGGTGGAGCGGGCCCTTGACCCCGAACTCGGCCACGTAGAGCGTCGCCTTGGCGCCCTTCATGGCAGGGTCGTCCATCAAGGTCGACATGGCGGCCATCGCCGTGGCGTTGTCCCCGAAGCTGACGGCGTGGACCGCCTCGAACCGGTCCGCGGCGACCGGCTGGGAGGCCAGCAGCAGGGCGGTCGCAGCTGCACCCAAGACGCGTTTCGCAATCATGTGGATCCCTCGTGGTGGCGCCTGCGCGCCGTTGTGGTTGTTGTTGCTGGTCGGCCGAGACGAGGCTCGGTCCCGGCCGACGTCGATTAGGGACCCATCGGCTAGAGCTGTCCACCCCCACTGCGCCAACTCGTCGAAATGAAAAAATCTGGAAAAGTGACCTTTCGGCAATAACTTACGAACTTCACTTAAGGTCGAGGCGCACATTCCACCGGGTGATGGGCGGTCGTTTCTGCAGCGCCGGGGGGACTGCCCGGATCGGGCTGCGTCGGTGATTCGTGAATCCGCGTGCGCGCTGCGCCCGAAACCCGTCGGGACAACAACAGGATCGGTCGAAGGGGGTCCTCCAGGCGTCAACCCAAAGGAGGATCGATGAAACGCATGGCATGGACCGGGCCGCTGCTGGCGGCGGCCTTCGTGATGGCGGGCTGCGATGGCGACGACGGCCGCGACGGCGCCGACGGCAGCAATGGCGCCAACGGCTTCAACTCGCTGGTGCAGACCGTAACCCTGCCGAAGGGCGACGCTGCCTGCCCCGGCGGCGGCAAGGTCATCCAGAGTGGCCTGGACAACAACCGCAACGGCACGCTCGACGCCGCGGAGGTGACCAGCAGCGAGTTCCTCGAGTGCGCGACGGCGCCGCGCTTGCGCGCGCTGCACGCCTCCCCGGACGCGCCGGCCGTCAACGTGCTGGTGAACGGCGCCGTGGCGCTCTCCGGCGTGGACTACACCGAGGGCTCCGGCTTCCTGCCGGTCGGCGAGTTCGTTCGCGTCCAGGTCGAGGCGATCCTGCCGGGAGCGGATGCGGTCGTCATCGATGCCCCCCTGGACCTCGAGTTCAGCCGTGACTACACGGTCATCGCCGTGGGCCGCGTCGCTGCCCCGATCGATGCCCTGGTCCTCTCCGCCCCGACCGATGCGCCGATCGCGCCCGGCAGCTTCCGGGCGCAGGTCGTGCACGCGGCGCCGGCCGCGCCGGACGTCGACGTCTACGTGACGGCACCGGGCGCCGACCTCGCGACGGCCACGCCGATCAACACCTCGCCCCTCGCCTACCGCGGCGCCACGCGCCGCGTCGAGGCGCCGGCGGGCGACTACCGCGTGCGCGTCACGGCGGCAGGCAACCCGGCAGCCGTGGTGTTCGACTCGGGCACCCTCCCGCTGCCGGCGGGCGCGGACCTGATGGCGGTCGCGGTCGAGAACACCGGGCCGGGCGTCACGCCGATCCAGGTCGTCGTCCTCGATGGCACGGCCGCGGCGAACCTGCTCGACGCGAACACGCCGGCGTCGGTCGTCGCGGTGCACGGCTCGCCCGACGCGCCGGACGTCGACCTGCTGGCCGACGTCCGCTCGACGGCGACGGTGGAGGCGATTCCGCTCGGCGTAGGCCTGGCTTTCCCGCAGTTCTGCGAGATCGCGGCGGTCCCGGCGCCGGGCGGCTACACGCTCAGCGTCACGGCGGCGGGCGACCCGTCGACGGTCGCGCTGCAGTTCGACCTCGACGTGGCGAAGGGCGACGAGTTCACCGCGATCGTGACCGGCTATCTCGCCTCCGGCACGCCCGCCATCCGCGCGCTGCCGCTCATCAACGACCGGCGCAGCGTCATCACCGAGGCCAAGCTGCGGGTCACCCACGGCTCGCCTGGCACCGGGCCGGTCGACCTGTACCTGGTGACGGACGGCACCGACCTGTCCGCTGCGGGGACGACGCCTGCGTTCGCGGCGGTTCCGTTCGGCGCCGACACGGGCGTTCTCTCCATCGCCCCGGGGACCTACGACGTCTACGTGACGCCGGCGGGCAACAAGGGCGTGGTCGCGATCGAGGTGCAGGATCTCGCCCTGAGCGGCGGCGAGGTGCTCGACATCATCGCCCGCGATCCGGCCATCGATGGCAGCGAGGGTCCGCTGCCCCGGCTCGTGGTCATCGACTACGCGTCGCTGGCCGCCTGCCCGACGCCCTGACGGGGCGCAGCCGAGGCAGGGACCACCGCCGGGGCCCCGTTCGCGGGGCCCCGGCGCTTCACGGCCCGGGGCGGCTCACGCTCCTCGATCCGCCGCGACCCGGGCGGTGACCTCGATCTCGATCTTCATGCGCGGGTCGGCAAGGCCGGCGCAGATCATGGTGGCGGCCGGCCGGATCGAGCCGAAGTGACGACGCAGGACCGGCCAGCAGGCCGGGAAGTCCGCGGCATCGGGCAGGACATAGGTCACCCGCAGGACATCGGCCAGGCCGCCGCCGGCCTCCGCCAGGGCCGCGGCGATGTTTCGCAGGCACTGCTCGGCCTGCGCCGTGACGTCGTCCGGAATCGTCATGGTGGCGTAGTCGAAGCCGGTCGTGCCCGACACGAAGATCCAGTCGCCGTCGACCACGGCCCGGGAGTAGCCGATGTCCTGCTCGAAGGTCGAGCCGGAGCTGATCAGGCGACGGGTCATGCAGGCTCCTTGCTTGCGCCGCGACGGTTCGGTTGAATGCAGAGCATGGCGCATCCCCTGACCCGCCGCTGCCTCTTCGGGCTCGTCCTCCTCGCCTGGCTCGGCGCCGGCTGCACGGCCCGCCCGGCGGTGGCGCCGGCAGCGCCTCCGACGCCCGTCGCGACGGCCGGCGTCGCCATGCCGGACCGCCATAGTGCCGAGGCCGCGGCGGCCGTTCTCGAGCGCGGCGGCAACGCGGTGGACGCGGCCGTCGCCGCGGCCTTCGTTCTCGCGGTCACCTTCCCAGAGGCAGGCAACCTCGGCGGCGGCGGCTTCATGCTGGCGTGGATCAACGGCGAGCCCGCCTTCCTCGACTACCGCGAAACCGCCCCCGAAGCCGCCACGCGCGACATGTACCTGCGCGACGACGGCGAGATCATGGAAGGCGCGAGCCTCACCGGGCATCTGGCGGTCGGCGTGCCCGGGACGGTCGCAGGCCTCGCCGAGGCGCACCGCCGCTTCGGCAGCCTGCCCTGGGCCGACCTCCTCGCGCCCGCGCTGCGGCTCGCCCGCGAAGGATTCGAGGTGCCGGCCCAGCTCGATCGCCTCGCGCGGGAGGAGCGGATCCGGCTGGCCGTGCGCAGCAACTTCATCCAGGGCTTCGGCGGACTGCGCGCCGGCGAGACCTTCCGGCAGCCGGAGCTCGCGGCCACGCTCGCGCGCCTGCAGGCTCAGGGACCGCGGGAGTTCTACGAGGGCGAGACGGCGCGGCTGATCGTCGAGGAGATGCGCCGCGGCGAGGGGCTGGTCTCCGCCGAGGACCTCGCCGGCTACGAGCCGGTGTGGCGCCGCCCGGTGGACGCCGCCTGGCGCGGCTATCGCGTGCTGTCCGCCCCGCCGCCGAGCTCGGGCGGCTTCGCGGTCGTGCAGCTGCTCGGCATGAAGGATGCGCTGGCGGCCCAGCATCGCGGGCTCGCCCACAACTCACCCCAGTACCTGCACCTGTACGCCGAAATGCTGAAGCGGGTGTTCGCCGACCGCGCCGAGTACCTCGGCGACCCGGATTTCTCCCTCGTGCCGGTCGACGCCTTGATCGATCCGCGCTACGTCGCGCGCCGCGCCGCGGAGGTCGACCCGCAGGAGATCTCGGCGGTCACGGCGGTGCGCCCCGGCCTCGAGTCGCGGCACACGACCCATTTCTCCATCGTCGACCGCGCCGGCAACGCGGTCGCCAACACCTACACGCTCAACACCAGCTTCGGCAGCGGCGTGGTGGTCGAGGGCGCGGGCTTCCTGCTCAACAACCAGATGGACGACTTCAGCGCCAAGCCCGGCGTGCCCAACTATTACGGCGTGGTCGGCGCCGACGCGAACGCCATCGAGCCCGGCAAGCGGATGCTGTCCTCGATGAGTCCGACCATCCTGCTCGAGGACGGCAGCGCGCGCATGGTGCTCGGCACGGAAGGTGGCTCGACGATCATCACCTCGGTCTACCAGGTGATGGTGAACCTGCTCGACTTCGGGATGACGCCGGCCGACGCCGTGGGCGCGACCCGCGTGCACCACCAGCTGCTGCCGCCGGACCTGCTGACCTACAGTCCGTCCCGCCCCCTCCCCGGCGCCACGATCGCGGCGCTCGAGGCGCGCGGCTACCGCGTCCAGCCCCACGACTGGGAGTTCGGCGACGTGCAGCTGTTGTGGCGCAACGAGCGCGGCTGGACCGGGGCGTCGGACCCGCGGGGCCGTGGCGCGCTGCGGCTCCTGCCCTGAGGATATCCGTGCTCACGCCCTTCCACGTGGCCGTGCAGGTCCGCGACATCGACGAGGCGCGCGAGTTCTACGGCGCGCGGCTCGGCTTCACCGAGGGCCGCAGCGCGGCGCACTGGATCGACTACGACATGTTCGGTCACCAGTTCGTGGTTCACCTCAACCCGGCGCTCGGCCGCGCTGGGCGGGTACCGCAGCTCGTCAATCCCGTGGACGGCCAAGGCGTGCCCGTGCCGCATTGCGGCGTGGTGCTCACGATGCCGCAGTGGGAGGCCTTCGCCACGCGGTTGCGGGGCGTGATCGATCGCTTCGTGATCGAGCCCTACGTGCGTTTCCGGGGCCAGCCGGGCGAACAGGCTACGCTGTTCTTCCTCGATCCCTCCGGCAATGCGCTGGAGTTCAAGGCCTTCCGCGACATCGAGGCGGAGTTGTTCCGCCGCGAGTGAACCTCGCTACGGGATCGCGTCGAAGTTCGGCACCACGGTCGGAGTCGACGTTCCCGCCGCCGGGAGCGTCGAGTTCGCGAGCTGCTCGGCGGCGTTGTCGCCCCAGGCGAAGACGCGGCCGTCGCCAACCAGGGCCAGCGCGAAGGAGCGATTGCCGGCGGTCACCGTCGACGCGCCGCTCACGCCGCTCGCCTGAGTCAGCACGTTGCGGGCGGTGGTCGTGCCGTCGCCGAGCTGGCCCGAGGCGTTCGCGCCGGCGGCGAGCACGCGGCCGTCGCTGGTCGCGAGCAGCAGGAACAGGTCGGCGGCCGCCGCGTCCACGACGTCGGCCGCGATGCCGGTCGGCGTCGGCACGTCGGTGGTGGTCGCCGCGCCGCGCCCGAGCTGGCCGTCGGAGTTCTCGCCCCAGGCGAGCAGGATCCGTTCCTCGGTGATCGCGAGCGAGAGGTTCCCGCCGGCCCGGATGCGCGAGACGGCCCGGGCGCCGGTATCGACCGGCGTACGGCGGCGGACGAAGGTGCCGTCGCCGAGCTGGCCGGAGGCATTCGAGCCCCAGGCCAGCACCGAACCGTCCGCGAGCAGGGCGAGGCTGTGCTGCGTGCCGGCTGCGACGTCGACGGCGTTGTCGATCCCGGGCACCGGCTGCGCCGTCAGTGCGAAAGCGACGCGGCTGCCGTCACCGAGCTGGCCGCTGCCGTTGTCGCCCCAGGCGTACACGCGGCCGTCGTCGAGCACGGCGAGGGAGTGCGAACGGCCGGCCGCGATCGCGACTGCCGGCGCCGGCAGCGTGATCCTGGCCGGCGTGAACTCCGGAAAGGCGTCGCCCTGGGCCAGCTGCCCGACGTTGTTGAGCCCCCAGCCGTACACGCTGCCGTCGGTCATCAATGCGAGGACGTGCCGGCCGCCGACCGCGAGCCGCGCGGGCACGGCGCCGGCGGGCAGCGTCACCTGCCCGGGCGTCTCGCTCACGTTCTGGGAGCTGCCGTCGCCGCGCTGGCCTTCGCCGTTGAAGCCCCAGTGCCAGAGCGTGCCGTCGCTCTTGCGCACGATGACGAAGCCCTCGCCGGAAGTCTCTGCGCGGCTCGCGCCCAGTTCGGCCACCAGCGCGGGCGGCGGATCGACAGGCCGGTCGACCACCGTGAGGGTCGCGGCGGCGGTCGTCGCGCTGCCGATCGAATTCGAAGCCGTCACCGAGAACTCCGCGCCGCTGTCGGCGAGCGCCGCCCCGGCGAGCGTGTAGACCGGCGCGTTGGCGCCGGCGATGTCCGCCGACCCGCGGCGCCACTGGTAGGCGAGGTTTCCGCCGCCGGCGATCGAGCTGAAGATCGCGGGCCGGCCGGCGGCGATCACCTGGCTCACCGGCGCGATCGAGAACGCGGGCTGGCCGGAGACGACGAGCAGGACCTCGGCGCTGACGACGACTCCGCCGGGGTTGCGCACTGCAACGGAATACACCGCGCCGTCGTCCGCGACCGTGGTCGCGGCGGTGGTGTAGCTCGTGGAAGTGGCGCCGGTGCCGCTGGTGACCGGCAGGTCGTTTCGCAGCCACTGGTAGGACAGTGATTCGCCGGTGGCGGTGACGGAGAACGTGGCGGTCGCTCCCGCATTGACGCTCGCGGCGACGGGCTGGACGGTGATCGTCGGCCCCGGCTTCACGGTGACGGTCGCCTCGTCGCTGGTCGCAGAGCCCTTGGGGTTGGTGACCACGACCGAGAAGGTCGCGCCGTCGTCGGCGAGCGTCAGCGGCGGCGTGGTGTAGGAGATATCGGTCGCGCCGGCGATGTTCACGCCGTTCTTGCGCCACTGGAAGCTGAGCGGGAACGCTCCCTCGACGGAGACGGCGAAAGTCACGGTCTGCGTGACGAAGGACGTCTGGTTGGAGGGCTGGCGGCCGATCGCCGGCCCGCCCGCCGAGTTGCTGCTGCAGCCGGCGAGCGTCACCGCCGCAAGCAGCAGGGCGGCGAACGGCAGCGCGACAGACGACCGCGCGCGCGGCCCGGCGATGAGGCTGGAACTGGTCATCATGGGTGGTCCTCGAGGTGCGCGCAGGATACCAGAGTCGCCCGCCGCCCCGCCCCGCCTCCGCCCCGTCGATCAGGGCGGCCCGCGGAAGGAACCGGGCGACCGCCCGAACCATGACCGGAAGGCGCGGCTGAAGTTCGACGTGTCGCTGTATCCGAGCCGTTCCGCGATGACCGCGAGCGGCAGGCGCGTGTCGCTCAGGTACTCCCGCGCGAGGCTGGCGCGCACCTCGTCGACGATCCGTTGGTAAGACGTTCCCGCCGAGCGCAGCTGGCGCATGAGCGTCCGCGGCGACACGTGACGCGCGGCCGCCAGCGCGCCGAGCCCGGGCGGCCGGCCGCCGGCCGCGAGCAGCGCCTGCCGCAGGCTCTCCTCCAGCGGCGAGCGTCCCTCGCTGCTCGCGAGCTGCTCGCGGCAGCGCTCGAGGCTCAGCCGGTGCAGGCCGGCGTCGGACAGCGGCGAGGCCAGCGCCTGCCACTCTCGCGGCCACTCGACCGCGAAGCCGCTGCGGCCGAAGGCGAGCGGCGCCGGGCCCGCGCGCTCGAGCGCGGCGGCGTACTGCGGCGGCGCGCCGGGCATCAGCACGACCATCTCGCGCGGATCGCGGGAGGTGAAATTCCAGACGAACGCCGCGACCGCCAGCACGGCGAGCTCGATGAGCAGGCTGTCGTCGGCGAAGGCGGGATGCGCGAGGGTGCAGGTCAGGCGGATCCGCGAGCCCGCGGGTCGAAGCCCGAAAGCCAGGAAGGGCATGCGCGCGCCGCCGTAGGTCAAGAGCACCTCGATCGCGGCCGCGAGCGTCGGGGCGCTCAACGCGGCGAAGCCGAGCGCCCCGTGCGCCGCGGCGTCGAGGCGCGGCAACAGCGCGAGGTGCCATCCCGGCGGCCGGCCGCGGCCGGCGTTGGCCAGCAGCCGCTGCAGGACCACGGCGTCGACCGCCCTCGGCCAGGGCTGGTCCTGCGGATCCGGAAGACCTGTGCCCGCCAGCAGGCGCGCCCGCTCGCCGCGGTCCGACGGCGCGCAGGCCTCCACCAGCAGCCGCGGGTAGACGGCAGGCAGGGCGGCGCGCCCTGGCGCTGCGGCCATCCTGCCTGCCGAGCTTTCTGGCATGCCTGTCAGTTTATGACCATCGATCGGCGGTCGTCACCCTACCCCGCGAACGGCTGCGCCCCGACACTCGGCTGCGGGGACAACGCGCCGCTGCGCGAAGGAACACACATGGCCACTCTCGCCGCCAGGCGACCGGGCAAGGCCGAACGCGCCGAGGGGACGCGGCGCGGCGCGTGGTGGCTTTCGGTGGCCGTCGCGTCGCTGCCGCTCGCGGGTATCGCGCTGGCCGAGGCTACAGGCCTGCGGCTGTTGCTCGCGATGCCCTTCATCGCTGTGTACCTCGTCATCCCGCTGCTCGACGCCTGGATTGGCGCCGATCCGGCCAACCCGGGCGAGGCTTCGTTCGCCGCGCTCGAGGACGACCGCTTCTACCGTCTCCTGACTTACGTGGCGGTGCCGCTGCACTACGCGGTGCTCGCGCTCGGCATGGCCTGGGTCGCGCTCGGCTCGCGCACGATCGGCGAGGCACTGCTGGTGACCCTGGCGCTCGGGCTCACCGGCGGTCTCGCGATCAATCTCGGGCACGAGCTCGGTCACAAGCCGAGCCGCCTCGAGCGGCGCCTCGCCCGGCTAGCGCTCGCGGTGACGGGCTACGGCCACTTTCGCGTCGAGCACAACCTCGGCCACCACGCAGCGGTGGCAACGCCCGAAGATCACGCCAGCGCACGCATGGGCGAGTCGGTGTACCGGTTCGCGCGACGCGAGATCCCGGGCGGGCTGCGCCGCGGCTGGCGTCTCGAGGCCGAGCGGCTGGCGCGCCGCGGCCTGCCGGCCTGGTCGCCACGCAACGAGATCCTGCAGTCCTGGGCCGTCACCGTGCTGTTCCAGGGCGCGCTGGTCGCCTGGCTGGGTCTCGCGCTCCTGCCCTGGCTCCTCCTGCACAACGCCTGCGCCTGGTTCCAGCTGACGCTGGTCAACTACATCGAGCACTACGGGCTGCTGCGTCGCCTCGGGCCCGACGGCCGCCGCGAACCCTGCCGGCCGCGCCACTCCTGGAACAGCAACCACGTGGTCTCGAACCTGCTGCTGTTCCACCTGCAGCGGCACGCCGACCATCACGCCCACGCCGAGCGGCGCTACCAGTGCCTGCGCCATTTCCCGGAAGCGCCGCAACTGCCGACCGGCTACATGGGAATGACGATGCTCGCGTGGCTGCCGTGGCTGTTCTTCCGCGTGATGGACCCGCGGCTGGTCGAACTCGCCGGTGGTGACTTCGGGAACATCAACGTCGACCCTGCGCGGGCCGCCGGGCTCGCGGCGCGCTACCCGCCGAGGCCGAAGTGATCCAGCGCGGCGCGCGCCACGGGCGCGCCCCATTCCTGCACGAAGTGCCCGGCCTCCGGCAGCAGCAGTGGCTCGGCGCAGCCGCGGATCTTGCGCTGCAGGGCGCGCATCACCGGCTCGCCGAGCACGGGATCGGTCATGCCGATCGCCATGAACGCCGATCCCCGCCATTCGCCGGACAGGAACTCGAGCGCGGCGAGGCTCGTCTCGACGCCGGGCATGTCCGGGCGCGTCGGCACGAGCTCCGGGAAGCGCCGCACGCCGCCCTTGAAGCGCGCGTCGGGGAAGGGCGCTCCGTAGGCCGCCGCTTCCCCGGCCGTCAGCTGCGGGCAGGCGCGCCGCATCAGGGCGGCCACGTCGAGGTCCGGATGGGCGGCGGCGTAGGCGCGCCAGGCCTCGAAGCCGGGCCCGGGCGAACGGCCCGTGCCCAGCCCGGTGTTCATGACCAGCAGCCGGCGGATGCGCTCCGGGTAGTCCATGGGCAGCGTCAGGCCGAGCAGGCCTCCCCAATCCTGGACGACGAGACAGACGTCGTGCAGGTCGAAGGTCTCGATGAACCGCTTCAGCGCGTCACGGTGGAAGCCGAAGGTGTAGGTCGCGTCCGCGACGGGCTTGTCCGAGCGGCCGAAGCCGAACAGGTCCGGCGCGATGACCCGGTGGCCGGCGTCCGTGAACACCGGGATCATGCGCCGGTACAGGTAGCTCCAGGTGGGCTCGCCGTGCAGGCAGACGAACGTCACTCGCGCGTCGCGCGGCCCCTCGTCCACGTAGTGCATCCGCAGGCCCGGGTAGCCCTCGAGGTCCTCGACGTAGCTCGGCGCGAAGGGCCAGTCCGGCAGGTCGGCGAACCGCTCGTCCGGGGTGCGCAGCGCCTGGATCACGGCGCCGCTCAGTACTTCGCGCCCATGCGGTAGACGTAGTGCTGCATGTCGACCATCTGCCTGCTCAGCCGGCGCTGCACCCGGTGGGCGACCCGCATGATGGCCCGCATCGCCTTGTAGACGACGACCGGATGGGACGCGAGCAGTTCCTCGAAGCGCGTCCGGTCGATCGTCAGGCAGCGGACCGGACCCGAGGCGATCATGCTCGCGAAGCGCGGCTCGCCGTCCATGAAGGACAGTTCGCCGGCGAGATCTCCGGGCCCGAGGATGTGCAGGGTGCTCAGCTCGCCGAGTTCGTCAGGCTTGACGACGGAGATCCTGCCGGAGAGCGGCACGAACAGCGTCGGGCTGCTCTCACCCTCCCGCACCAGCACGCCGCCGTCCGGGTACTCGCGAACCTCCACCACCCGCGCCAGCGCGCCGACTTCCGCCTCGTCCATTTCCGTCGCAAGCGGCGTCGACTTGAGCGCCTCGATCGATTCCTTGCTGACCACTGCCCAACTCCTGTCGCGCGGGTGCCGCGCCGGGCACGATTCTACTACCGCAGCGGCGTCCGCGTTCAGGCGCTGGTCCAGCGCAGCTCGGGTCCGCGTCCGGCGAAGCGAAGGCGGTCGCGGCGCTCGAGATGGCGCAGGTGGGCGAGCGTCTCGGTGGTTGCGAGCAGCCGGTTCAGGGGGTCGAGCCGGTGCATGCGGAACAGCGACTGGACCACCTCGGCCGTGCTGGCGCCGTCCCGGCAGGTCACGAGGATCCGTTCCAGCCGCGCCGCGTGTTCCTGGCGCAGCGCCGCGAGCCGCGGCGCCAGGCCGCGGAAGGGCCGACCGTGCGCCGGCAGCACCACCGTGTCTTCCGGCAGGCCGCCGAGCCGGTCCAGCGACTCGAGGTAGCGCCCGAGGGGATCGTCGTCGCCGCTGCCGGGGTAAAGGCTGATGTTCGGCGAGATGGCGGGCAGCACCTGGTCGCCGCTGATCAGGAGCCCGGTGTCGGCGGCGTGCAGGCAGGCGTGGCCTGGCGCGTGGCCATGGTGCAGCGAGACGCTGAAGCGTCCTGCGCGCGTCGGGATCTGCTCGCCCTCCTCGAGCGGCGCGCCGAGCCTCGGCAGTCCGCTGATCACCGTGCGATAGCGGCTCCCGCTCAGGAACTCACCGAACTCGGGCGCAAGCTCGAGGCCGACGTGGTCCGCGAATGCCGCGATCCTGCGCGCGTAGCTCTCCGGGCCGGCGGGGTCCGGCCGGGCCGCGGCGGCCGCTGGCACGCTCATCCGGACTTCGAGGCCACGCGCGTCGGCGAGCCTCGCCGCCATGCCGAAGTGATCTGGGTGGTGATGGGTCACCAGGATCCGCTCGAGCGAGGCGAGCGCCGGCAGGCCCAACTCCAGGCGGCGCCACGCGTCCTCCACGACGGGGATGGCCATCCCCGTGTCCACGAGCAGCCAGCCCTGCTCGGTGGCGAGCAGCCAGACGTTGATGTGGTGCAGCGGACCCGGGATCGGCAGCCGGATCCACGCGAGCGCGTCGCCGAACGCGCGGAACTCGCCGGGCTCGGGCGGGGACTCGGCGCTTGCCGCGACCAGCGCGGAGAGTTCGGACATCGGGCGTGCCTGGCCGGGGGACTTCGCGGGAGCGCGACACATTACACCAGCGGCGCTGCTTCCGTGCGCGGCCCTGGTATACAATTCGGGGGATTCGAGCGCCTCCCGCGCGCCGGGCCGGCGCCGAACCCTTCGATCCTGTCCGGGAGGCCGTCAATGACGCATCCGTCCGCCGGGGCGCGCCTGCGCGTCGCCGTTCACCAGGAACGACCGCTGCAGGTCGTCGGCACCATCAATGCCTACAGCGCGCTGCTCGCCGGACAGGCCGGCTTTCGCGCGATCTACCTGTCGGGCGCCGGCGTCGCGAACGCCTCCTTCGGCCTGCCGGACCTCGGCATCACGATGCTGAACGACGTCTGCGAGGACGTGCGCCGCATCGCCGGCGCGACCGATCTGCCGCTGCTCGTCGACGCCGACACCGGCTGGGGCGCGGCGTTCAACATCGCAAGGACCACCCGCGACCTGATCCGGTCCGGGGCCGCCGGCATGCACCTGGAGGACCAGGTCCAGGCCAAGCGCTGTGGCCACCGTCCCGGCAAGGCGCTGGTGTCGACCGCGGAGATGGTGGATCGCATCAAGGCGGCGGTGGACGGCCGCGTCGACCCGCAGTTCGTGATCATGGCGCGGACCGACGCGCACGCCGTGGAAGGCCAGCAGGCGGCCGTGGACCGCGCCCTCGCCTACGTCGAGGCAGGCGCCGACATGATCTTCGCCGAGGCGCTCGCCACGCTCGACGAGTACCGGCAGTTCACGCGCGTGGTGCGCGTGCCGGTGCTCGCGAACATCACCGAGTTCGGCAAGACACCGCTGTTCACCGTCGCCGAACTCGGCGAGGCCGGCGTCTCGCTGGTGCTCTACCCGTTGTCGGCGTTCCGCGCGATGAGCCGGGCCGCGCTCGAGGTGTACGGCGCGTTGCGCCGGGACGGCACCCAGAAAGCGGTGATCGACCGGATGCAGACCCGCACCGAGCTCTACGAGGTGCTCGGCTACCACGAATACGAGAACAAGCTCGACGCGCTGTTCGCCCGCGAGAAGGAGTGAATCCCATGACCGAAGCCGCCCCCGATGCCCGCAAGCCCAAGAAGTCGGTCGCCCTCTCGGGCGTCACCGCCGGCAACACGGCCCTGTGCACGGTCGGCCGCACCGGCAACGACCTTCACTACCGCGGCTACGACATCCTCGAGATCGCCGAGCGCTGCGAGTTCGAGGAAATCGCTTACCTGCTGATCCACGGCAGGCTCCCGGTCCGGGCCGAGCTCGAGGGCTACAAGCGCAAGCTGGCGTCGCTGCGCGGCTTGCCGGGGCCGGTGCGCGACGTGCTGATGTCGCTGCCGGCGGCCAGCCACCCGATGGACGTGCTCCGCACCGGGGTGTCGGCGCTCGGTTGCGCGCTGCCCGAGAAGGACGATCATGGCGCCGCCGGCGCACGCGACATCGCCGACCGGCTGGTCGCCTCGCTCGGCTCCATGCTCTGCTACTGGTACCACTGGAGCCACAACGGCCGGGAGATCGAGGTCGAGACCGACGACGACTCGGTCGGCGGGCACTTCCTGCACCTGCTGCACGGCGAGCCCGCGCCGAAGACCTGGGTGCGCGCCATGCACACCTCGCTGATCCTCTACGCCGAGCACGAGTTCAACGCCTCGACCTTCGCCGCGCGGGTGATCGCGGGCACGGGCTCGGACATGCACTCCTGCATCGCCGGGGCGATCGGGGCGCTGCGCGGGCCCAAGCACGGTGGCGCCAACGAGGTCGCCTTCGAGACCCAGAAGCGCTACGAGACGCCCGACGAGGCGGAGGCGGACATCCGCGAGCGGGTCGGTCGCAAGGAGGTCGTCATCGGCTTCGGCCACCCGGTCTACACGGTCGCCGACCCGCGCAACGAGGTGATCAAGCGGGTGGCGAAGAAGCTCTCGGACGAGGCCGGCGACACCCGCATGTTCGACATCGCCGCGCGCCTCGAGAAGGTGATGTGGGACGCGAAGAAGATGTTCCCGAACCTGGACTGGTTCAGCGCGGTGTCCTATCACATGATGGGGGTGCCCACCTCGATGTTCACGCCGCTCTTCGTCATTGCGCGAACGACCGGCTGGGCGGCGCACGTGATCGAGCAGCGCATCGACGGCAAGATCATCCGGCCGAGCGCGAACTACGTCGGTCCGGAGGACCAGAAGTTCGTGCCGATCGACAAGAGGTGACCGGTGACCGGTGATCGGTGATCGGCCAGAATCCACGGATCGAGGCAGTGCCTGGTTTGGCCGGTCACCGATCACCACCGGTCACGGATCACTCGATCCCCAACCCCGGACGCCCACACCCACCATGAATACCCGCCACCGCAAGCCGCTGCCCGGCACTTCCCTCGACTACTTCGACGCCCGCGCGGCGGTCGAGGAACTTGCGCCCGGCGCATGGGACACCCTGCCCTACACGGCCCGCGTGCACGCCGAGAACCTGGTGCGACGCTGCGACCCGGCCATCCTCGAGGACTGCCTGCGGCAGATCGTCGAGCGGCGCCGCGACCGGGACTTCCCGTGGTTTCCGGCCCGCGTCGTTTGCCACGACATCCTCGGCCAGACCGCCTTGGTCGACCTCGCCGGGCTCAGGGACGCGATCGCGGACCAGGGCGGCGATCCCGCCCAGGTGAACCCGGTGGTGCCGGTGCAGCTGATCGTCGACCACTCGCTCGCGGTCGAGTGCGGCGGCGACGACCCCGGCGCCTTCGAGAAGAACCGCGCGATCGAGGACCGCCGGAACGAGGACCGCTTCCACTTCATCGAGTGGACGAAGAAGGCCTTCCGGAACGTGGACGTCATCCCGCCCGGCAACGGCATCATGCACCAGATCAACCTGGAGCGGATGTCGCCGGTGGTGCATGCGAAGGACGGAGTCGCCTTCCCGGACACCCTGGTCGGCACCGACAGCCACACCCCGCACGTCGACGCGCTCGGCGTGATCGCAATCGGCGTCGGTGGGCTCGAGGCGGAGAGCGTCATGCTCGGGCGGGCGTCCTGGATGCGCCTGCCGGAGATCGTCGGCGTCAGGCTGCTCGGCCGACCCGGCCCCGGCATCACCGCGACCGACGTCGTGCTGGCCCTGACCGAGTTCCTGCGCAAGTCGAAGGTGGTCGGCGCCTACCTCGAGTTCCACGGCGAGGGCGCGGCGGCGCTGACGCTCGGCGACCGCGCGACCATCTCCAACATGGCGCCGGAGTACGGCGCCACGGCCGCGATGTTCTTCATCGACCGGCAGACGATCGACTACCTGCGGCTGACCGGCAGGTCCGAGGAACAGCTGGGCCTGGTCGAGGCCTACGCGAGGACGACCGGCCTGTGGGCCGATGCGCTCGAGACGGCCGTCTACGAGCGGACGCTCGAGTTCGACCTTTCGACGGTGGTCCGCAACATGGCGGGCCCGAGCAATCCGCACGCGCGGGTCGCCACCACCGACCTCGCCCAGCGCGGCATCGCCGGCAAGTGGCGCGAGGTTCCCGGGCAGATGCCCGACGGGGCGGTGATCATCGCCGCCATCACGAGCTGCACGAACACGAGCAATCCGCGCAACGTCATCGCCGCCGGGCTGCTCGCCCGCAACGCGAACCGGGCCGGGCTCACCCGCAAGCCCTGGGTGAAGAGCTCGCTCGCGCCCGGGTCCAGGGCGGTGCAGCTCTACCTCGAGGAGGCCGGCCTGCTGCCGGAACTCGAGAAGCTGGGCTTTGGCATCGTCGGCTTCGCCTGCACCACCTGCAACGGGATGTCCGGCGCCCTCGATCCGGGGATCCAGCGCGAGATCGTCGAGCGGGACCTCTATGCCACGGCGGTGCTGTCGGGAAACCGGAACTTCGACGGGCGCATCCATCCCTACGCGAAGCAGGCCTTCCTCGCCTCGCCGCCGCTGGTGATCGCCTACGCGATCGCCGGCACGATCCGCTTCGACATCGAGAAGGACGCGCTCGGCACCACCCCTGACGGCCGGCCCGTCACGCTCAAGGACCTCTGGCCGTCCGACGAGGAGGTCGACGCCGTCGTTGCCTCGAGCGTGCGCCCCGAGCAGTTCCGCCGCGTGTATGAACCCATGTTCCGCGCCAGTGTCGACACAGGCGCCCGGGTCAGCCCGCTCTACGACTGGCGGGCGAAGAGCACATACATCCGCCGCCCGCCCTACTGGGAGGGCGCGCTGGCGGGCGAGCGGCGGCTGGCTGGCATGCGACCGCTCGCCCTGCTCGGCGACAACATCACGACCGACCACATCTCGCCGTCGAACGCCATCCTGGCGACCAGCGCGGCCGGCGAGTACCTCGCCCGGATGGGCCTGCCCGAGGAGGACTTCAATTCCTACGCCACCCACCGCGGCGACCACTTGACGGCGCAGCGAGCCACCTTCGCGAACCCCACGCTCGTGAACGAGATGGCGGTCGTCGACGGCAAGCTGCAGCGGGGTTCACTGACGCGACTCGAACCCGAGGGCCGGGTCGTGCGGATGTGGGAGGCCATCGAGACCTACATGGAGCGCAGGCAGCCGCTCATCATCATCGCGGGCGCCGACTACGGGCAGGGCTCTTCGAGGGACTGGGCGGCAAAGGGCGTCAGGCTCGCCGGCGTCGAGGCGATCGTCGCCGAGGGTTTCGAGCGCATCCACCGCACCAACCTCATCGGCATGGGCGTCCTGCCGCTCGAGTTCAAGCCCGGCACCGACCGCAAGACCCTCGGCGTCGACGGCACGGAGACCTTCGACGTGGTCGGGGCGCGAGAGCCGCGCGCCGACCTGACGCTCGTCGTCAATCGCAGGAGCGGAGAGAGGTTGGAGGTCCCGGTGACCTGCCGCCTGGACACGGCGGAGGAAGTGTCCATCTACGAGGCCGGCGGGGTCCTGCAGCGGTTCGCGCGGGATTTCCTCGAGTCCTCCGCCGCCGCCTGAGACATGTCGATGGATCACCCGCCGCAGGTCAGGATCGCCGCCACCTACATGCGCGGCGGCACGAGCAAGGGTGTGTTCTTCCGGCTGGCGGACCTGCCTGAGCGGGCGCGCGGGGCAGGACCGGCGCGCGACGCCCTCCTCCTGCGCGTGATCGGCAGCCCGGATCCCTACGGCAAGCACACCGATGGCATGGGTGGAGCCACCTCCAGCACGAGCAAGACGGTCATCGTCTCGCCGAGCAGCCGTCCGGGCCACGACGTCGATTACCTGTTCGGCCAGGTCTCCATCGACCGGGCCTTCGTGGACTGGAGCGGCAACTGCGGCAACCTGTCGGCGGCGGTCGGCCCGTTCGCGATCGGAAGCGGCCTGCTCGACCCCGCCAGGGTCCCGCGGGACGGCACGGCCGTCGTGCGCATCTGGCAGGCCAACATCGGCAAGACGATCGTCGCGCACGTGCCGATGCGCGATGGTTCGGTGCAGGAGACCGGCGACTTCGAACTCGACGGCGTGACCTTCCCGGCTGCCGAGATCCGGCTGGAGTTCCTCGATCCGGCTGCCGAGGAAGAAGGCGCGGGTGGCGCGATGTTTCCCACCGGCAAGCTCGTCGACGAACTGGAGGTCCCAGGTCTCGGCAAGGTCGCGGCCACGCTGATCAATGCCGGCATCCCGACGATCTTCGTCGAGGCGGCCGCGGTGGGCTGCGACGGGACCGAATTGCAGGAGGCGATCAACTCGAATCCCGCGGCACTCGCGATGTTCGAGTCCCTGCGCGCGCACGGCGCCCTGCGCATGGGGCTGATCGCGAGGCTCGAGGAGGCCGCCGCGCGTCAGCACACGCCCAAAGTCGCCTTCGTGGCGCCGCCGGCCGGCTACGTCGCCTCGAGCGGCAGGCGCATCGAGGCCGGCGACGTCGACCTGCTGGTGCGCGCCCTCTCCATGGGCAAGCTGCATCACGCGATGATGGGCACGGCCGCGGTCGCCATCGGGACCGCCGCGGCCATCCCGGGCACCCTGGTCAACGCCGCCGCCGGGGGCGGCGCGCGCAGCGAGGTGTGTTTCGGGCACCCTTCCGGGACGCTGCGCGTCGGTGCGGAGGCGCGCCAGGTCGACGGCGAGTGGACCGTCACCCGCGTGCAGATGAGCCGCAGCGCGCGAGTGCTCATGGAGGGCTGGGTGCGCGTGCCGGGCGACGCGTTCTAGCCGAGCCGGCGCGCCGCGCGCGGCAGTCCCTCAGAAGATCGACAGCTGGGTATCCGCGTCGGCCGGCTTCGGCTTGTCGTCGCGCCTGCCCTTGGCACCGCGGCCGCGCGGGCGCGGCGGCGTGGACGTCGCCGGCGGCTCCCCCGGCAGCCGCGCGATGAATTCCGCGAGCGCGGCGAAGCTGCCGGGAACCATCGCGTAGAGGATGAACCGGCCCCGCGGCCGCGCCTCCAGGAAGCCCGCCTGTGCGAGTTCCTTGAGGTGGAAGGACAGCGTGGAAGCCGGGCAATCGACGCGCTTGGCGATCACGCCCGCGGCAGTGCCCTCTGGATCGCCCGCTGCGATCACCTCGATGATCCTGAGGCGGGTCGGCTGCGCGAGCGCGGCGAGGAGACTGGCCTTGGGTGAGTCTTGGCTTGCGCCCATGGCGCTTTTCCGGTCCTGCGATTTTTCCAAGATTATAGAATCTGGCGATATCCGCCTAGCGCCATCCTGGAACCGATCCTGGTCCCGCTGTCAATCTTTCTGTTGCGTTCGGGAGATTCCGCGCTATATTCCCTTCCTAAGGGGCTTGTCCGGACGGGGTTTTTATCCGGACGAGAGCACCACGCCGCCGCCGGACGATCGCCGCTGTCAGGTTGTCCGGTTTTTCTTGTCATAACAATGCATTACGGAGTCGCCCATGAGGGCCGCCTGGGAGTCGATGCATCTTGCCGCGGTTCAACTCGCGGACTCTTCTCCAATAAAACATAGACTTGTAGTCGCTTTCTCGAAGTATCTTTGCGACCTCGACAGCGGCGAGTTGCCGCGCGAGGTTCGCGCGGAGTTCGACTCGCTACGCCGCGACCTCACCCGCGTGACGCCGCTCAGGGGCGAGACGGCCGTGATGGCGACGGTTCGAAAGATGTCCAATGAAGAGGCGGGACGCGCAGCGCAGCGAATCGTGCGGCTGTTCGGCGCGCTGCCGGCGGGCGAGCCGCTCGCCAAGGGCCGCAGCGCGAACGTGCTCAGCTTCCTCGGCGCAGAGGCCTAGCCGCGCTCAGTCGAGCTTGAACTCGATGGTGTCCCAGCGCGTGGTGTCCTCGTGGCGCGCCTGGCGGCGGATCGCATCCGACATCTCGCGTTCGTTCCATGCGACGACTTCGTCCGCGAGCTCGCGCAGCTTTGCCGGGACGGTCGCATCGGTGCCGAAAGGCTCGAGCACGATGACCGGCTTGCTGCAGGCCTGCGCGAACAGGCCCTGGAATTCGACCAGCACCGGATCGCGCTCGTACAGCGCAGCCAGCAGGATGACGGCCTCGGCATCGGCCATCTGCTGGCGCAACGCCTCCTTGACGGCCTCTCGCTCGAAACTGCGCGGGGTCTGTTCCGGCGCGCTGACGTTGCGGTAGAAGAAATTCTTCGAGCTCTCGAGGTACTCGAACACCCGCAGGTACTCGTCGTCCGGCAGGAACAGGTGGCTGACGTAGAGCCGAATCGGGTTTTGCTGCGACATGCCGCCTCGCGTGGCCCCGGGACCCTCCGCTGGGGCCGTCTCCGGCCTAGAATACGGCGTTCCGGCCGGCAGGTACACGCATGAGGCTCGTCGTCTACAACATCCGCTACGCGACCGGAACCGGGCCGTCGTTCCATCTGCCGGTCCCCGGCGCCGGTTACCTGCGCAGCAGCCGCCAGGTCCTCGACCGCATCACCGCCTTCCTCAAGGACCTGGACCCGGACGTGGTCGGCCTGATCGAAGTCGATACCGGGTCGATCCGCACCGGCATGGTGAACCAGGCTCGGTTCATCGCCGACGAGCTCGGCCACTACTCGACCTACCAGTGCAAGTACGGCGAGGACTCGCTGAACCAGCTGGTGCCGATCGTCCGCAAGCAGGGCAACGCCTTCCTCGCCGCGCCGCGCGTGCACGGCGAGCGCTTCCACTACTTCGACGCTGGCATCAAGCGGCTGATCATCGAGCTCGAGCTCGACGACGTGGCCGTGTTCCTCGTTCACCTGTCGCTCAAGTTCCGGCACCGCCACTACCAGCTGCGTCACCTGCATCAGCTCATCAAGCGCCAGACCAAGCCGGTGATCGTCGCCGGCGACTTCAACACGTTCTGGGGCGATCACGAGATCTACCTGTTCATGCAGGCCGCCGGGCTCAGGAGCGCCAACCTCGAGGGCCGGCCGTCCTATCCGAGCCGCTGGCCGCGCAAGGAGCTCGACTTCATCCTCTACGGCGAGGGCGTCGAGCCGGTCGCCTTCGACATCCCGTCCGTGACGCTCTCCGACCACCTGCCGCTGGTGTTCGACTTCGAGCTGCCGGCGGGCGGCGCGCGGCGGTCGCAGGCCGCCTCGAGCGAACGCGCTTGACCCGGCCGACCCGACGGCCGCGGACGAGGAGGTGACCATGGCAACGGACCCGCACTGGCGGCTCGACATCGGCGACGACGGCGTCGCGTGGCTGGAGTTCGACCGGCAGGGGGGCTCAGCGAATACCCTCGGCCGGGACGTCATGCAGCAGCTCGCGCTGCGGCTCGGCGAGATCGAGGCCGCGCGGCCGAAGGCGGTCGTGGTCGTCTCCGCGAAGCGCGCCGGCTTCATCGCCGGCGCCGACATCACGGAATTCACGACGCTCGCCGACGAGGAGGAAGCCCGCGGACTGGTCCGCGCCGGCCAGGGCGTGCTCGAACGGCTCGAGGCCCTGCCCTGCCCGACCGTGGCCGCGATCCACGGATTCGCGCTCGGCGGCGGTCTCGAGCTCGCGCTCGCCTGCCGGTACCGGGTCGCCGCCGACGACGAGCGCCTCGCCCTCGGGCTTCCGGAGGTCATGCTAGGCCTGCATCCCGGCTTCGGCGGCACCGTGCGCGCGCCGCGCCTGATCGGCGCGCCCGCCGCGCTCGACATGATGCTCACGGGGCGCAGCCTGCGCGGAGCGCGGGCCTTGAAGCTCGGCCTCGTGGACCGGCTGGTGGCGCCCGAGCGGCTGCGCGAGGAGTCACGCTCGCTGGCGCTGTCGCCGCCGCCGCGCCGGCGCCCGGCGCCCTGGCTCAGGCTGCTCGCGCTTCCGGGCTTGCGCGGCCTCGTGGCCAGCCGCGTCGAGCGGGAGGTCGCGCGGCGCGCGCGGCCCGAGCACTACCCGGCGCCCTACGCGATCGTCGAGCTCTGGCGCAGGCACGGCGCGCGTGGCGCCGCGTCCTACGAGGCCGAGGCGCGCTCGATCGCCCGTCTGTTCCTGACGCCGACTTCCCGGAACCTGGTCCGGGTTTTCTTCCTGCAGGATCGGCTCAAGGCGCTCGGCGCCGGCTCGACGCGGCAGGTCGAGCGGGTGCACGTCGTCGGCGCCGGACTGATGGGCGGCGACATCGCCGCGTGGTGCGCATGGCGCGGCCTCGAGGTCACGCTGCAGGACCGGGAGCAGCGCTTCGTCGATGCGGCGCTGGAGCGGGCCCGCGCCCTCTTCGCCCGCAAGGGCCGGCGCGCGGGCCAGGCCGCGGCCTGCGAAGCGCGTCTGAAGCCTGACCTCGCCGGCGCGGGCGTCGCCGGCGCCGACGTGGTGATCGAGGCGATCGTCGAGGACGCCGACGCCAAGCGCGCGCTCTATCGCCAGCTCGAGCCGGCCATGAAGCCCGGCGCTCTGCTCGCAACGAATACCTCGAGCCTCGCGCTCGAGGACCTCGGGCGCGAGCTGGCCGATCCCTCGCGGCTCGTAGGCCTGCACTTCTTCAACCCGGTCGCGAAGATGATGCTGGTGGAAATCGTCCGTGGCGCGTCGACGGCCGAATCCGCGGCGCGCGATGCGGCGGCCTTCGCCCGCCGGCTCGACCGGCTGCCGCTGCCCTGCCGTAGCGCGCCGGGATTCGCGGTGAACCGCATCCTCGTGCCCTACATGGTCGAGGCCATGCACGCGGCCGCGGAGGGCATACCGCTCGCGACGATCGACGCGGCGGCGGAAGAGTTCGGCATGCCGATGGGGCCGGTCGAACTGGCCGACACGGTCGGCCTCGACGTCGCGCTGCACGTCGGGCGGATCCTCTCGTCGGGCACCGGCCGCGCGCCGCCCGCGACGCTCGAGCCGCTCGTCGAGGCGGGTCACCTCGGCCGCAAGACCGGCCGTGGCCTCTACGAGTGGCGCGACGGCAAGCCGGTGAAGGCGGCGGCGACGCCGGCCCCGCCGGACCTGCAGGACCGCCTCGTGCTGCAGTATCTCAACGAGGCCGTCGCCTGCCTGCGCGAGCGGATCGTCGAGGACGCCGATCTGCTCGACGCCGGGATGATCTTCGGGACGGGTTTCGCGCCCTTCCGCGGCGGCCCGCTGCGCTATGCGCGCGAGCGGGGCGTGGACGCCGTGGTCGGCCGGCTCGAGCAGCTCGAGCGGCAGCACGGGCCGCGGTTCCGGCCCGATCCGGGGTGGGACGCGCTCCGCGGAATCGACGCCCCGTCCCTGTGCTAGCATCCGGCGCACATGAATACCCGGGAAACGGCGCCGGCGAGGCCGCATGGACGATAAGGGGCTCGACCTCGCCACGCTGAGGAATTTCACGCCGCTCGACGGACTGAAGCGCGAGAATCTCGCCGCCCTGGCGCGCAAGACCACGCTGCGCCGGGCCGACGAGGGGCGGCTGCTGTTCAAGGAGGGAGACAGCGACAAGCGGACGATCTACCTGGTTGGCGGCGAAATCGAGCTGGTCAGCGGCGACCGCCTGGTCGGCACCGTCAAGGCCGGCACCCCCGAGGCCCGCAACCCGATCGCGCCCGCCCAGCCGCGCCGCTTCACCGCGCGGGCCGGCACCGACGTCGACTACATCTCGGTCGATTCTGACCTGCTCGACGTCCTGCTCACCTGGGACCAGACCGGCACCTACGAGGTCTCTGAGATCGGCGTCGAGTCGGCGCCCGAGAACGACGACTGGATGACCGTGCTGCTGCAGACCAAGGCCTTCCACAGGATCCCGCCGGCCAACATCCAGGCGCTCTTCATGCGCATGCAGCGCGTGAACTACAAGGCGGGCGAGGTCGTCATCAAGCAGGGCGACGAGGGCGACTTCTTCTACGTGATCACCCGCGGCCGCTGCGCCGTGACGCGCGAGACGCCGCTCAACCGCGAGGGCATCAAGCTCGCCGAGCTCGGCGTCGGCGAGTCCTTCGGCGAGGAGGCGCTGATCTCGGAGGGCAAGCGCAACGCGACGGTGGCGATGCTCACCGACGGTTCGCTGATGCGGGTCGGCAAGGAGGACTTCAACGCCCTCCTCAACGAACCTCTGCTGCGCTGGGTCGATTACGCCGAGGCCAAGGACATCGTGGCGCGCGGCGGCGCCTGGCTCGACGTGCGCCTGCCGAGCGAGTTCGACGTCTGGCACCCGGACGGCGCGACCAACATCCCGCTGTACTTCATCCGGCTCAAGCTCAAGACGCTCGACCGCGCCGTGCCCTATGTCATCGTCTGCGAGACGGGCCGGCGAGCCTCGGCGGCGGCCTTCCTGCTGAGCGAGCGCGGCTACGACGCGTCGTGCCTGCGCGGCGGGCTCCTGGAGAACGGGCTCGGCCCGCCGGGCGGCTGACGCCGCCCGCTCACATCGTGTGGGTCTGCTTGTCTCCGCCGAGCGCGCCGGCGAGGTAGGACTCGATCTTCTTCTGGGTGGTGCCCCGGTCCTGTTCGCTGAACTGGACCCCGATGCCGGCCGTGCGCTTGCCCTGCGCCCCCTTCGGCGTCACCCAGATCACCCGGCCCGCGACCGGCAGCTTCTCCTCCTCCCCCATCAGGTTGAGGAGCATGAACACCTCGTCGCCGAGCCGGTAGTTGCTGTTGGTGGGGATGAACAGTCCGCCGTTGCGGACGAAGGGCATGTAGGCGAGGTACAGCGCGCTCTTGTCCTTGATGGTGAGCGTGAGCAGGCCCGGCTTCGTGGACGGTGAGCGCATCGTCATCCCGTGCGGCCGGCGGCCGCGGCAAAAGCTTCGCCCAACCGGACCAGCTGCTCCTCGAGGAGCAGCTGGCTGTTGAGCGGGCCCTCGAGGGCCGCGCGCGCCTCGCGCAGTCGCCCGAGCACCTCGAAGACCGGACCCATGTTCATGCCGGCCCCTGGCCTTGGCAACCCGGAAGCGCGATTATTGTTAACCGCGTCACCGGTTACCAGCACCTCCTTCAGCCATCGCTGCAGCTGCAGCTCCAGCCAGCGCAGCCGTTGCTCCGGGCGGTCCTTCACCCAGGCCTCCGCGAGCCGCCAGGGGTCGAAGCCCCGGCTGCCCAGCGCCGCCAGCTCGCCCGCGAGCTCCTGCCCGAGCTTCTCGAGACCGGCCTCGGCCAGCGCGATCGCCGCCAGCGGCGCGCCGTCGCCCAGGGCCAGCAGCTCCTGCCAGTCGCGCCCGCCTTCGCGCGCGGCGAGCCAGGCTGCCGCGTCTTCCGCGCGCGGGCACGCAAGCTCGAGCCGCTGGCAGCGGCTTCTCACCGTCGCCGGCAGGGCCGCCGGCCGGGAAGCGACCAGGATCAGGAGCGTGTCGCTAGAAGGCTCCTCAAGACATTTCAATAAAGCATTGAATGAACTTGTATTCATCCCGTCCGCAGGATCGATGAGCCCCACCTGCCTGCCACCGCGGTAGCTGTGCATCGCAAGCGCCGCCGTCAGGTCGCGGATCTGCTCGACCTTGATGACGGAAGCCTCGTCCTCGAACGTCACGCAGCGCAAGTCCGGGTGGTTTCCAGCCAGGAACAGCACGCAGGCCGGGCAGCCGCCGCAGGGGCGGCCGGCCGCGGCCTCGCAGAACGCGAACTGCGCGCACCACAGGCCGAGCTCGGACTGCCCCAGGCCCGGGCGGCCGGCGATCAGCAGCGCGTGCGGAAAGCGCCCCGCCCGCCACGCCGCCTCGACGCGGGCGCGCGCCGGGGCGAGCCAGGGCGCGCCGGCCACCGAGAGTCGCTCCGCGAGCGGGACGGGCGCCGCGCGCGCGGCGGCGCGCTTAGCCGCCACGGGCCCGCCCGGGTCCAGCGGCCAGTGCCGAGGCGAGCTCGGCCTCGACCTGGCTCGCAACGGCCTCCGGCGCCAGCGCCGCGTCGATGCGCCGCACGCGTTGCGGCTCGCGATCGAGAATCTCGAGGTAGCCACGCCGCACGCGGTCGTGAAAGGCGTGCGCTTCCGACTCGAAGCGGTCGCCCGGCGCCTGCCGCGCCGCCGCGCGGGCGAGCGCCTGATCCACCGGCAGGTCGAACAGCAGCGTCAGGTCGGGGCGCAGGCCGCCCTGCGCGATGCCCTCGAGGGCCCGGATGTTTGCGAGCGGCAGGCCACGACCGGCGCCCTGGTAGGCCTCGGTGGCATCGGTGAACCGGTCGCAGAGCACCCAGGCGCCGCGCTCGAGCGCCGGCCGGATGCGGTTCGACACGTGGATGGCCCGCGCGGCGAAAACCAGCATGAGCTCGGCGGTGGCATCCAGCGCTTCCGCCTGCGGTTCGAGCAGCAGCCGCCGCAGCGCCTCGGCCACCGGCGTGCCGCCCGGCTCGCGGGTCAGCTCGACGCCGATGCCGCGGCCCGCGAGAAAGCCGGCCGCGCGGGCGAGCTGCGTGGACTTGCCCGCCCCCTCGATGCCCTCGAACGTGACGAACAGGCCCCTCGCGCTCACCTTGAACCATCCCGAGACTGGCGCAGTGCGAGGATATATCGCGCCACGTTGGCGTTGTGCTCGGCGAGCGTGCGCGCGAATCGGTGCCGGCCGTCGCCGAGGCCGGTGGCGACGAAGAACAGCGCGTCCGTTTCGGCCGGCCGGACGGCCGCCTCGATCGCCGCGCGGCCGGCCAGGGCGATCGGCGTCGGCGGCAGGCCGGCGCGCGTGTAGGTGTTGTAGGGCGTGTCCCGCTCGAGGTCCCTGCGGGTGAGGTTGCCGTCGAAGGCGTCGCCCAGGCCGTAGATCACCGTCGGATCGGTCTGCAGGCGCATGCCGCGGCGCAGGCGATTGGCGAAGACGCCTGCGATCAGCGGGCGCTCGTCGGCGGCGCCGGTTTCCTTTTCGACGATCGATGCCAGGATCAGCGCTTCGTAGGCGCTCTCGAGCGGCAGGTCGGGATCACGTGCGGCCCAGGCCTCGGCGAGCACCTCGTCCAGCCGCCGGCGCGCCGTCAGCAGCAGCTCCCGGTCGGTGGTCCCGCGCGCGAAACGGTAGGTGTCCGGGAACAGGCGTCCCTCGACCGGCGCGTCGTCGAGCCCTACCGCTTCGGCGAGGGCCGCGGCGTCGCCGGGCGGAAGCGTCACTGCGATCGCCGGGTGCGCCTGGACGGCGGCGAGCGCCTGCCGGGCGGTCCAGCCCTCCACCAGCGTGACGGCGCGCAGCACGACCCGACCGGTGGCGAGCATTTCGAGCACGTCGGCCGGTGTCGCGCCCGGAGCCACCTCGTACTCGCCCGCCTTGAGCGAACCGGCCAGGCCCTCGCGGATCACGCTGCGCCGGAAGCTCGCAGGATGCGCGAGCAGCCCGGCCGCCTCCAGCTCTCGCACGACGCCGGGCAGCGACGTGCCGGCCGCGATCGTAAAGCTGCGCGGCGCCTCGAGCCCCGCGATGGGCTCGGCCATGCGCCGCGCGTCGAGCGCGGGCCGCAGAAGCCACGCGGCCGCCGCGAGGGCGGCGAGCGTGAGCGTCGCGGCCAGCAGGCCGCGGATCAGGCCGGGTCCAGCCACGCCATGAACTCCTGGTGCACCTGGCCCCGGCCGAGCGGACGCCCGTCGACCGCCGCGAGGGCCCGGGCGCCGATCAGCGCGTTCGTGACGAACGCCTCGCCGGCCGCGAACAGGCGCGCGGGCTCCAGCCTCGCCTCCTCCACCACGATGCCGCGGCCCCGCGCCCACTCGATCACGGCCCGGCGCATGACGCCGGCCACGCCGGATTCGTCGAGCGCCGGCGTGATCAGGCGGCCGGGCTCGGCGAGGAACAGGTTCGACTGGGTGCCGCAGACCAGACGGCCGAGGTCGTCGAGCATCAGGCCCTCCTCTACGTCGGGATTCCGCCACTCCGCGCGCGCCAGCACCTGCTCGAGCCGGTTCAGGTGCTTGAGCCCTGCGAGCGCCGGGTTGCGTCCGAGCCGCGTCGAGCAGATCCTCGCACGCCAGGGCCCGGTCGGGGGCGCGGCGGCCTCCCCCGCGATCACGATGCGCCGCGCCGCGGCGTCGGCGGGCGGCCGGTAGCCGCGCGGACCGCTGCCGCGCGTGACGATCAGCTTGACCGTGGCGTCCCCGGCCCCCGCCGCCTCGCGCAGCTCGTCGAGCAAGGCGGCGCGCGGCGGAGCCGGCAGGCCGAGGCGCCGGCAGCCAAGCTCGAGGCGCTCGAAGTGCAGCTCGGCGAGACGCGCCCGCCCCGACCGCCAGGCCATGGTCTCGAACAGGCCGTCGCCGTACTGCAGCCCCCGGTCGAGCGGGTCGAGGCGGGCGCCGGCGATACCGTCGACGAGCACCCTCATGACGGAACCGCGGTGAGCGCCCGCAGCACCCCGCGGGCCTTGGCGCGCGTCTCCTCGAGTTCGCGGGCCGGCTCGGAGTCCGCAACGATGCCGGCGCCCGCGAGCAGTTCCGCGCGACCGCCGAGCAGGGTCAGGCTGCGGATCAGGATGTTGAGGTCCATGCTGCCATCGCCGGCGAGATAGCCCATCGAGCCGGTGTACAGGCCGCGCGGACGGCCCTCGAGGTCGCCGATCAGCTGCATGCAGCGGACCTTCGGGCAGCCCGTGATGGTGCCCCCGGGGAACAGCGCGCGGATGACGGCCGCCGGCGTCACCCACGGCTCGAGCTCGCCGCGCACGTTCGACACGATGTGGTGCACGTGCGCATAGCTTTCGACGGCCATGTACTCGTCGACCCGCACCGTGCCCGGCCGGCACAGCCGCCCGAGGTCGTTGCGCTCGAGGTCGATCAGCATGACGTGCTCAGCGCGCTCCTTCGGATGGGCGATCAGCTCGCGGATCGAGTCCGCGTCCGGGGTCGCGCCGCGCGGCCGCGTTCCCGCGATCGGCCGGGTCTCGACCCGGCCTTCGCGAACCCTGACCAACCGCTCCGGCGAGCTCGATGCAACCGCGAACCCGCCGAGATCGGCGAGCCCCGCGAACGGCGCCGGATTCGCCTGCCGCAGCCTCGCATAGACGTCGGCCGGCGTCGCGCCCGCGCGCAGGCGGGCGACCCAGCGCCGCGCGAGATTGGCCTGGTACACGTCGCCGGCGGAGATGTGGGCGAGCGCGCGCGAAACGGCCGAGAGATAGGCTTCGGCCGGCTCCTCCTCGACCTCGAGCGCGAGCGCAGCCCCGTCGGCCTCCCGCGGCGCCAGCGCGGCGGTCGCGGCGAAGTCCGCGCGGAGCCGGGCCGCGAGCCGGTCCTGCCCGGGCTCGGCCACGAACGTGGTCCTGCCGGAGGCGTGTTCGTGGCAGATCGCGCCGCGCATGCGCCAGGCCAGCGCGACCGGCGTCTCGGCGCCGCCGGGCAGGTCGAGCACCGGCTCGATCTCGCCGGCGAGTTCGTAGCCGAGCAGCAGGAACCAGCCGCCGGCGAAGGGGAGCGGCCCCGGCGGCGGGGCGCCCTCCGCCCGCCACCAGGCGTCGAGCCGGTCCAGGAAGCGCGTGCCCTCGCCCGGCCCGTCGATCCGGCCGTCGGCCCCGAGCACGAGGCGCTCGCCGGGACCGGCGAGCAGCAGCGAGTGGCTCGGCTGGCCCGGCAGCTGCGCCGCGGTCTCGAGCAACACAGGATACTCGGCCGGGCGCGCGCGGTGCAGCGCGAACAGGGCGTCCGAGGCCGGCACGGCCGGGGCGCGGGTTCTCGTGGAGAGGGCCATGCCGCCGGCCAGCGGCGGCTCAGCGCAGCGCGCGGAAGATCAGCGTGCCGTTGGTGCCGCCGAAACCGAAGGAGTTCGACGCCGCCACCTCGATGCGCATCCGCCTCGCCTCGTTCGGCACGTAGTCGAGGTCGCAGCCCTCGCCCGGGTTCTCCAGGTTGATGGTGGGCGGCGCCACCTGGTCGCGGATCGCGAGCACCGTGAAGATGGCCTCGGCCGCGCCGGCCGCGCCGAGCAGGTGCCCGGTCATCGACTTGGTGGAGCTGACCGCGAGCTCGCGTGCGTGGTCGCCGAAGGCCCGCTTGATCGCGGTCGTCTCGGCGACGTCGCCGAGTTCCGTGGAGGTCGCGTGGGCGTTGATGTAGTCCACGTCGCCAGGGTTGCAGCCGGCGTCGCGCAGCGCATTCAGCATCGAGCGCCGGGCGCCGTCGCCGTCCGCGGGTGGCGCGGTGATGTGGTAGGCGTCGCCGCTCATTCCGAATCCGACCAACTCGGCGTAGATGCGTGCGCCGCGGGCGCGCGCATGCTCGTACTCCTCGAGCACCATGCCGCCGGCGCCCTCGGCCATGACGAAGCCGTCGCGGTCCCGGTCCCAGGGACGGCTCGCGCGCGCGGGATCGTCGTTGCGGGTCGAGACCGCCTTGGCCTGGCAAAAGGCCCCGACCGAGAGCGGCGTCTCCGCCATTTCCGCGCCGCCGGCGACCATCACGTCGGCGTCGCCGTGCTGGATGGCGCGCATCGCCAGGCCGATCGCGTGGGTCGAGGTGGTGCAGGCCGTGACGACCGCCAGGTTCGGGCCGTGGATCCCGAACAGGATCGACAGGTGTCCCGAGATCATGTTGATGATGCTCGACGGGATGAACAGCGGCGAGATCTTCCGCGGCGACTGCGCCTCGAGATACTTCGCCGTGTTGTCCTCGATCGTCTGCATGCCGCCGATCCCGGCCCCGAAGACGACCCCGATCCGCTCGCGGTTGCCGTCGTCGATGGCGAGGCCCGAATCGCGGATCGCCTGGACGCCCGCGGCGACGCCGTACTGCATGAAGGGGTCGACGCGGCGCGCCTCCTTCGGCGGCAGGTACTCCTCCGGCTTGAAGTCCTTGATCGTGCCGAAGATCCGCGCCGGGAAGGCGCTGGTGTCGAAGCGCGTGATCATGCCGATGCCGCTACGGCCGGCGACGATGCCGTCCCAGGAGGTAGCGACGCTGTTGCCCAGCGGGGACAGGAGCCCGAGCCCCGTGACGACGATTCGGCGCTTGGTCAAGGCGGGTATCCCTCGGCAGGTATGGGCGGCGGGGGATCCACTGGAGACCCGCAGGCCGCGGGCGCCGCGGCCCGGGCCTGCGGCGTGGTGATCAGGTCTTGGACTGGTGCTCGACGATGTAGTCGACCGCCTGCTGGACCGTGGTGATCTTCTCCGCGTCCTCGTCGGGGATCTCGGTCTCGAACTCTTCCTCGAGCGCCATCACGAGCTCAACGGTGTCGAGCGAATCGGCTCCCAGATCGTCGACGAAGGAAGCATCGTTCGTGACTTCCTCCTCCTTCACGCCGAGCTGCTCGGCGACGATCTTCTTCACTCGTTCTTCGACTGTGCTCATCGTGTTGTTGTCCTGTGACGTGTAACGTGCGCGCCGGCGCAGGGCCGGCACGGGCCGTGCATTCTAGGCAAAGCCGCCATGGGCCGCCAGCGGGTCGCTCGAAAACCACCGGAAACGTTCATAAATTCATGCGCTTATAGGGAAATCCCCTATTCAGGGCATGTGCATCCCGCCGTTCACGTTGAGGGTCTCGCCAGTGATCCAGGCGGCCCGCGGGGAAGCCAGGAAGGCCACCGCCGCAGCCACGTCCTCGGGCTGGCCGAGCCGGCCCAGCGGGATCTGGGCGGCGAGCTGCCGCCGCTGTTCCTCCGGCAGGCCCCGGGTCATGTCGGTGTCGATGAAGCCCGGGGCGACGACGTTCACCGTGATGCCGCGCGAGGCCACCTCGCGCGCCAGCGCGCGCGTGAAGCCGACGATTCCGGCCTTGGCGGCGCAGTAGTTGGCCTGCCCGGGGTTGCCGATCAGCCCGACCACCGAGGCGATGCTCACGATCCGCCCCCGCCGAGCCTTCATCATTCCTCGCAGCACGCCCCGCGAGAGCCGGAACACCGAGGCGAGGTTGGTTCGCATGACCGCGTCCCAGTCCTCGTCCTTCATTCTCAGGAGCAGGGTGTCGCGCGTGATGCCCGCATTGTTGACCAGCAGCGTCACCGGACCTTCCCGGCCCTCGACCTCCGTCAGCGCGGCGTCGCAGGCGCCCGCGTCCGAGACGTCGAGCACCAGGCCGCGGCCGGCGAGCCCGGCCCCGGCGAGGGCGGACTCGAGGGCCGCGACGCCGTCCGCCGAGGTCGCGGTGCCGACGACGGTGGCGCCCGCGCGCGCCAGCTCGAGGGCGATCGCGCGACCGATGCCCCGCGAGGCGCCGGTGACCAGCGCGACCTCGCCCGTCAATTCTCCCTCGATCGTCATGCTCCTTCCTCCCGGCAGGCCGCGAGCGCGGCGTCGAGCGACGCGGCCGAATCGATGGCCTGCACGTTCAGTGCCCGTCCGCCCTCGGCGCGGCGGACGAGGCCCGCGAGGACCTTGCCCGGCCCCGCCTCCACCACGTGGGTGATCCCGTCCCTCACCATCCGCGCGGCGATCGAGGACCAGCGCACCGGGTTCCACAGCTGCCGGCACAGCGCGTCGCGGATGCCCTCGGGCGTTTCGTGCAACGTGTCGTCGAAGGCATGCACGCGCAACCTCGGCGCCTCGACCACGAGGGCGGCGAGGCGCTCGCGCAGCCGCTCGGCGGCAGGGCGCATCAGCGGGCTGTGCGAAGGCACGGAGACCGGCAGCGGGACGCAGCGCTTGGCGCCGCGCGCGCGGCAGGCCTCCAGCGCGCGGGCGACCGCCGCGGCATCGCCGGCAATGACGACCTGCCCGGGCGAGTTGTAGTTGACCGGCACGACCACGTCGCCGCCGGCGGCTTCCGCGCAGGCCGCCGCCACCTCGCCATCTTCGAGGCCGAGGACGGCGGCCATCGCGCCGGCCCCGGCCGGGACGGCCTCCTGCATCGCCCGGCCGCGGAAGCGCACCAGGTCGACGGCGGCCGCGAAGCCGATCGAGCCTGCGCACACGAGCGCGGTGATCTCGCCGAGGCTGTGCCCCGCCATCGCGACGGGGACCGGCCCGCGCTCGTCGCACCAGGCGCGCCAGGCGGCCACGCCCGCGGCTAGCAAGGCGGGCTGCGTCCGCTCGGTCTCGTTCAGCGCGGATTCGGGACCCTCGCGACACAGCCGCCAGAGGTCGTAGCCGAGCACCTGCGAGGCCTCCTCGAAGGTGGCGCGAACCTCGGGCCGGGCCGCTGCGAGGTCCGCCAGCATGCCGACGGACTGGGATCCCTGGCCCGGAAACACGATCGCGATACTCACGGGCACCTCAGGCGGGTCCGACGCGCGTGATTATAGGGCGGAACGCCGATTCGGGGCGGCGCAGGACGGCGACAGGGGGAACCGAGTGCCGCGGAGGGCGTCTGATATCATCGCAGCCGTTTTCCAGTTTGCCCGGCGCCGCGCCATGGAGTCTCCGATGCGCTCACCGTTCCGCCGCACGCGCGGCTTCACGCTGATCGAGATCATGGTGGTCATGGTGATCATCGCGATCCTCGGCGCGCTCATCGGACCGCAGATCCTCGGGCGCGTGGACGAGGCGCGCGTCACCAAGGCGCAGTCGGACATCCGCACCCTCGGCACGGCGCTCGACCTGTACCGTATGGACAACTTCCAGTACCCCAGCACGGACCAGGGCCTGCGCGCGCTGATCGAGCGGCCGGGCGACCCGAACGTCCGCAACTGGAAGGCCGGCGGCTACGTACAGAAGCTCGCCAAGGACCCCTGGGGCAACGACTACCAGTACCTGTTCCCCGGCACGCGGGGCGGCGCCTACGACCTGTGGTCGCTCGGCGCGGACGGACAGCCCGGTGGCGACGGCTCGAACGCGGACATCGGCAACTGGAACGTCGAATAGCCCCGACCGCCGCCGTGCGCGCCCCCCCTGCTCCGCCGCCGGCGCTGCGCTCGCGGGGCATGACCCTGATCGAGATCCTGGTGGTGATGCTGATCATCGGCATCCTCGTCGGCGCCGTGACGGTCGCCGTGAGCGCGCTCGGCGGCGACCGCGAGATCGAGGAGCAAGCGCAACGCGTCGCCGACGTCGTGGCGATCACCCTCGACCAGGCCGAGCTGGAAGGGCGCGACTACGGCCTGCGGGTCGAGCCGGCGGGCTACGAGGTGATGGTCTTCGACGGGCTGCGCCAGGGCTGGCAGAGCATCGGCGACGACCGCTGGTTCGAATCGCACGACCTCCCGGCCGGGCTCGCGATCGACCTGCAGATCGACGGGCGCCGGGTGCTCCTCAAGCCGCTGGAGACCACCGAGGAACCGCTGCCGCAGATCCTGGTCGGCGCGAGCGGGGACGTCTCTCCCTACGAGATCACCCTCACGCGAAGCGCCAGCGGCGCCCGGGTCACCCTGGCGGGCGGGGCCGATGGCCGCATCGAGATCACGCGTGATGGCACGCAGTGAGCGCGGCTTCACGCTGATCGAGGTGGTCGTCGCCATGGCGATCGTCGCGCTCGGCCTGATGGCCGTGTTCCGCGTCGTCAACGACACCGTCAACAACGCCGCCTACCTGCGCGACCGGACCTTCGCGACCTGGATCGCCGACAACCAGGTGACCGAGATGCGCCTCGGCGCCGAGGTGCCTTCGGTGGACGAGACGGAGGGCCGCGTGGAGTACGCCGGCCAGGCCTGGCTGTGGACCGCGACGGTGTCGCAGACCCCCGTGGAGAACATCCGCAGGATCGACGTGCGGGTGCGCCGCGCGGGCGACCCGGAAGACTCCTCGCTGGGGCAGGTCACCGGCTTCGTCGGGGCCACGATGATGGGCACCGCGCCGTCCGCGACGCCGTGGACCGGGGCGCAGGGCGCGCCTGGCGAGGACGACGAGGAAGGCATGGGCCGCGGGTCGCGCGGCGAGCGCCCTCCCCCCGGCGGAGCGCCGACCGAATGAGGCGCGGGATGCTCGGCTTCACGCTGATCGACGTGCTGGTCTCGACCGTCATCCTCGCGGTGCTCGGCGTGCTCGCGCACCGCGGCGTCGCCGACACGCGCATCGCGGTCGAGCGCACCCGCGAGCACATGACCCGCGTCCGCGAAGTGCAGCGGGCGGTGACGCTGATGGCCGCCGACTTCCGCCAGGTCGCTCCGCGACCGGTGCGCGAGGCGATCGGCGACGGCTTCCGCCCGGCCCTGTTCCGCGACCCGAACGGCACCAGCCTGGTCGAGCTCTCCCGCGCCGGCTGGCCGAACACCGCCGGGACGCCGCGCGGGACGGTGCAGCGCGTGGTCTACACGCTCGAAAACGGGATCCTCATCCGCCGCCACTGGACGGTGACCGATCCGGTGCTCGCCACCGAGCCGGTGCGCCGCGAACTGCTGAAGGACGTCGATCGCGTCGAGATCCGCTACCTGACCTCGGGGCGGCAGTGGCAGGCGGAGTGGCCGGAACTCGGCTCGGCCGGCGGCGCGGAGCTTCGCGCGCGCCCGCTCGCGGTCGAGATCGTGGTCGAACTCGCCGACTACGGCCGGATCCGGCGCCTCGTGGAGGTGCCGGGATGAGCCAGCGCGGCGTCGCCCTGATCACGGCGGTGGTGCTGGTCGCGATCGCGACCGTGCTGGCGACCCGCGTCGGCACCGAGGCGGCGCTCGACCTGCGCCGCACCTCCGGCCTCGGCGCGCTCAACCAGGGATGGCACGTGGCGCTCGGCGCGGAAGCCTGGGCCGGCGAGATCCTGCGCAAGGACCTTCAGGACTCGCAGCGCGACGAGCTGGACGAGCCCTGGGCGCAGCCGCTGCCGCCGCTGCCGATCGACGGCGGCACGATCCAGGGCCAGGTCGAGGACATGCAGGGGCGGTTCAACCTGAACAACCTGCTGCGCGCCGACGGCGAGGTCGACACGGCGAACCTCGAGCGCTTCGCTCGCCTGCTGCAGCTCGCCGGCGTCGACCCGCGCTTCGCCGGCGCGCTGGGCGACTGGCTCGACGCCGACACGGTCGAACGCTTCCCGGACGGCGCCGAGGACGGCGTCTACCTGAGCCAGGTGCCGGGCTACCGGGCCGCCAACGGACCGGTCACCACCACCGCCGAGTTGCTCGCGCTGCCGGGCTTCACGGTCGACGACTACGCCCGCCTGCGGCCGCACGTCGCGGCGCTGCCGGCGGGCACGCGAATCAACGTCTGCACCGCCACGCCGCTGGTGCTCGCCGCGCTGGTGGAGGGCGGCACGGACTTCGGCGACGCCGAAGCCCTCGCCCGCAACCGGGCCGAGGGCTGCTTCCCGCAGCTCGTCGACCTGCAGGCGACGCTCGATCCCGACCAGTACCAGCAGCTGGCGCCGGCCATCGCCGAGAGTTCCGCCTGGTTCCGGAGCGTCTCGGTCGTCAGTATTGGCACCTCGCAACTCACCCTGTACAGTTTGATGGAGCGCAACTCGGCGGGCGGAGTGCGCACCGTCGCGCGCTCCTCCGGAACCGAATGACCCCATGACCCAGATCCTCGTCCTGCGACTCGGCGAACCGGCCTCGTGGGTGATCGTCGACGCGAGCGGCGCGCGCCTCGGCCCGGTCGGCACCGGGAGCCTCTCCGAAGCCGCGCCGCTCGCCGCCGAGCGACGCGTCGTGGCCCTGGTTCCGGGGGTTGACGTCACGCTCGCCGAGCCGGAGCTGCCTGCGCGAGGCGCCGCGCGCCTTGCGCAGGTCGCGCCCTTCGCGCTCGAGGAACAGCTCGCCGGCGACGTCGAGGACTTCCACTTCGCGGTCGGACGGCAGGACGCCGCGGGCCGCGCGCGCGTCGCGGCCGTGCCGCGCGCACGGATGCGCGGCTGGCTCGACGCACTCGCCGCCGCCGGGCTGTCGCCCGAGGCGATGTACTGCGACACGCTCTGCCTGCCCGAGAACCCCGGCAAGACGGTCGCTGCGCTGGAGGCCGGCCAGTTGACCGTGCAGCCGCCGGACGCCCTGCCCTTTGCCCTGTCGGTCGAGCCGCTGACGGAGGCCTTCGCGCTCGCCGGCCTCGAGGGCGACGACCGGCACGTGCAGTTGTTCGTGGCCCAGCAGGACTGGGACGCGGGCCGCGACATGGTCGAGGCGCTGCGCGAGGTCACCGGCAGCCTCGACCTCCAGCTCCTCCCGGATGGCGCCCTGCCGCTGTTCGCCGCAGCTGCGGTCGCGCGCGCGCCGCTTTCGCTGCTCACCGGCGCCTTTGCGCCGCGCGGCGGACTCGCGGCGCACTGGCGGCGCTGGCGACTGCCGGCCTCGCTCGCCGCGACGCTCGTCGCCATCGTGGGCGGCGCATCCGCCTTCGAGCTCGTGAAGCTGCGCGCCGAGGAGCGGCAGCTCGACGCTGCCATCGAGCAGACCTTCCGGGTCGCGATGCCGGACGTGCAGACGATCGTCGATCCGCGCCAGCAGATGGCGCAGCGCCTCGGCAGTTCCGCCGCCGCCGACCCGGCAGGCCTTCTCGGCCAGCTCGACGTCGTGTCACAGGCCTTCGGCGGCATCGGCGGGGTGCAGTTGCGGTCGCTGGGCTGGCGCAACCGGATGCTCGACCTGCGCATCTCGGCGCCAGCGAGCGAGACCCTCACCGAACTGGCGCGCGCGGTCGGGCAGCGAGGCCTCAGTTTCGACGTCCAGTCCACCGTGCCGAGCGACAGCGGCGTCGACGGCCTGGTGACGATCCGTCCGGCGGGGGCGACGTGAATCTCCAGTCCTGGTACGCGGGCCTGACGGCGCGGGACCGCCGGGTGCTGCTGTGGGGCGGCGCCGTCGCGGCAGTGCTGCTGTTCGTCGGCTCGCTCTTTGCGCTGTCCTCGGCGGTCGCCTCCGCGGAGCAGCGCGTCGAGCGCAAGCGGCTCGACCTGGCGTGGATGCAGGCGGCGGCGCCGAGGCTGCAGTCCATGCCGGCGGGAGCGCGCGACGAGCCCTTGCCGCTCCTGGTGGACCGCACCGCGCGCGACGCGGGCCTCGGGGGGGCGCTGTCGGGGGTCGAGCCGGCCGGCGGCGGCGGCCTGCGGGTGCGCTTCGAGTCGGCCCCCTTCGACACGATCGTGCTGTGGCTCGCGCGCGTCCAGCAGGAACGCGGCCTCGTGGTCGAGACCGCGAGCGTCGACGGCACCGAGAACGCCGGGCTGGTGAACGCGAGCCTCGTGCTGCGCGCGCCGTGATGCGCCGCCGGGCGGCCCTCCTCGCCGCGGGCGTCGCGGCCTTCCTGCTGTTCCTCGTCGCCTTCCTGCCGGCGACGGCGCTGCTGCGGTTCCTCCCCGCGGGCCTCGAACTCCAGGGGCTCGCCGGCACCGTCTGGCGCGGCAGCGTCGAGAGCGCGACGTGGCGCGGCACGCCGCTGGGGCCCTTGCGCTGGTCGAACCGCTTCTGGCGGCTGCCGCTCCTCGAGCTCAGCTATGCGGTGGAGTACGGCCCTCCGGCCGAAACAGTGCGGTTCGACGTCGGCCTGCGGCCCGGTGGGCGGATCGAGCTGGCCGGGGTCCGCGGCAGCATTCCGGTATCGCGCCTCCACGGCCTGTTCGCGCCCCGCGGCTGGACCGGCACCGTCGTGCTGGACGTGACCCGCCTGGCCATCGTCGGCGGGCGGCCGGCCGCGGCGCAGGGCACGATCCAGGTCCGCGGCTTAGGCGCACCCTACGCCGGCAGCGGCGGCCTCGGCGACTTCGAACTCGAGCTCGGCGAGGGCAGCGTCGGTGGCGAGGGGATCTCGGGCCGCCTTCGCGACCTGGGCACCGGCCCGCTGACCGTGCGGGCCACGCTGGCGCTCGACCCTCGCGGCAACTACCTGCTGAGCGGCGAGCTCGCGACGGCGCCCGGCGCGGATCCCCGGGTGCTGCGCGCGGTGGCCTACCTCGGCCCGCCCGACTCGCTGGGTCGGCGCAGCTTCGCGATCGAGGGAACGTTATAGCCCCCCGCCCGGCGGAGGCCCGCAACCGTGACGCGGGTCCTCAGGAATGGCGCATTCCCGCCGATACCGCGAAGGATGCGCCCGCGTCCCGCCCCGGCCCTTCCCGATCCCGACGCACCGCAGCCGCCCGCCGCCGGCGACGGGCGCGAATTCGCGCGCATGCTCAAGACCCTGCTCGGAAACCTCGACGGCATGGCCTACCGATGCCTCGACGACGCCGAGTGGACCATGGAGTTCGTCAGCGAGGGCTGCGAGCGGCTGACCGGATACCCGCCCGCGGACCTGCTGTTCAACCAGCGCGTCTCCTACGAGTCGATCACCCACCCCGAGGACCGTGAACGGGTGCGGGAGGCGGTGCACGCGGCCGTCGAGGCCGGCCGCCGCTTCGACGTCGAGTACCGGCTGATCCGGGCGGACGGCAGCGTCTGCTGGGTCTGGGAGAGGGGGACCGGCCTGTTCGACCGCGGCGGCCGGCTGGTCGCGATCGAGGGCTTCGTGCAGGACGTCACGGCGCGCGTCCAGGCGCTGCACGCGCTGCGGGCCGCGGAACGCCGCTACCACAGCCTGTTCGAGAACGCCCTCGAGGGCATCTTCCGCAGCACGCCCGACGGCCAGTACCTCGATGTCAACCCGGCCCTGGCCCGCATCTACGGCTTCGACACGCCGGCCGCGCTGATCCACGGCCTGCGCGACATCGGCGCGCAGCTCTACGTCGACCCCGCCCGCCGCGACGAGTTCGTCCGCCTCGTGCGCCTGCACGGCGCGGTCGCCGGCTTCGAGTCGCAGGTCTATCGCCGAGACGGCAGCGTCATCTGGATCTCGGAGAACGCGCGGGCGGTGCTGGCGGAAGACGGCAGCCTCTCGCACTACGAGGGAACGGTCGAGGACATCACCGAGCGCAAGCGCTACGAGGCGAGGATCGAACGGCAGGCCAACTACGACGAGCTGACCGGACTCGCCAACCGCGGGCTGCTGCGACAGCGCCTCGAGCGGGGCATCCTCGCCAGCGCGGGCACCGGCGGCCGGCTCGGGGTGCTTTTCGTCGACCTCGACCGCTTCAAGTACATCAACGACAGTCTCGGCCACCAGGTCGGCGACCAGCTGCTCGTGGCGATGGCCGGCCGGCTGCGGTCCTGCGTCAGCGAGCGGGACACGGTCGCCCGCCTCGGCGGCGACGAGTTCGTGGTCCTGGTCGAGGACCGGCGGGGCCTCGGCGAAATCACCGCCCGCGCCGAGCGCGTTCTCGATGCGCTGTCCCGCCCCTGGAGCTGCGCCTTCGGCGAGTTCCACGTCACCTCCAGCATGGGCGTCGCCGTGTACCCCGAGAACGGGCTCGACGCCGAGACCCTGCTCAAGAACGCGGACGCGGCGATGTACCGCGCCAAGGAGAACGGGCGCAACACGCTCCAGTTCTTCACGCCCGAGCTCAACGCGCGCATCGCCGAGCGGCTCGACCTCGAGCAGCGCCTGCGCCGCGCGGTGGAGGCCGGCGAGTTCGTGGTTCACTACCAGCCCCGCGTCGACCTGAGGGACGGGCGGGTCACGGGCGTCGAGGCCCTGGTGCGCTGGCAGCCGCCGGGCGAGGGCCTCGTTCCACCCGGACGGTTCATCCCGCTCGCCGA
The DNA here is from genome assembly GCA_964406445.1 of uncultured Steroidobacteraceae bacterium. GTDB lineage: Bacteria > Pseudomonadota > Gammaproteobacteria > Steroidobacterales > Steroidobacteraceae > SG8-30. The sequence goes on along the minus strand of CAYORU010000003.1, from coordinate 70,754 downwards.
GGAGACCGGACTCATCGTGCCCATCGGGCTGTCGGTGCTGCGCGATGCCTGTCGCGAAGCCCGTCGCTGGCGCGACCTCGGTCTGGGGACCCTCGTGGTGTCGGTGAACGTGTCGCCCCGGCAGCTGCATCGCTCCGATTTCCTCGAAGCGGTCGGCGCCGCGCTCCGTGAGGCCGGGCTCGGGCCCGGCCAGATCGAGTTCGAGATCACCGAGGGCGTGGTGATGCACGACGTCGAGCGCGTGGCGCAGACGCTCGCGGGGCTGCGGGCGCTCGGCGTCGACATCGCCATCGACGACTTCGGCACAGGCTACTCGAGCCTCGCCTACCTCAAGCGGTTCCCGGTGCAGCGACTCAAGGTGGATCGCTCCTTCGTCGCCGACGTCACGCGCGACGCCGACGACGCCGCGATCGTCCGGACCATCGTCGCCCTCGGCCACAGCCTCGGCCTCAGCGTGGTGGCCGAGGGCGTCGAGACCGGCGAGCAGATCGAGTTCCTGCGCGCGATCGGCTGCGACGAGATGCAGGGCTACGTCTGCGGCAGGCCCGTGCCGGCCGCGGAGCTCGACCCGCTGCTGGCCGGCGGCAGCCACTCGACGAAGCGGTCGAGCAGCGGGAAGTAGAGGCCGAGCCGCTGCGGCCGGCCGTCGTAGAGCGCCATCACCCGCGAATAGCGGGCCAGCTGCGGGGCATAGCGCGCGAGCTCCTGCGCGAGGAATTCATCGAGCCCGCCGCCCGCGTGCGCGCCCGTCTTCCAGTCGACGATCCAGCGCGTGCCCGCGGGATCGACGAAGCTGCGATCGATCCGGACCTGCACCAGTGCGCCGTCGAGGTAGGCCGTCAGCGCGAGTTCGCTCGCCGCCTCGCGCGCCGAGGGGTCGAGCAGCCGCCCCGCGACCGGGCTCGACGCGACACCGGCGAGCGCCGCCTCGATGCGCGCGGCCGCCGCCTCCCGCCGCTGGCGTGGAATCCCTTCGCGGGCGAGTTCGGCACGCCAGTCGGCGCCCGCAGCAGCGAGCGCGGCTGCCGGCTGCCGCTCGCGCGCGAGCTGCTCGAGCGCGCGGTGGACGATGGCGCCGACGGCTCGCGCCTCCTCGCCCGCCCAGTCGAATTCCGGACGCACGGCCCCCGCCGCGCTGCGCGCGCTGGCGGCGGACGTCCCCGAAGCGGTCGCGGACGGCAGCGCGTAGCCCGCCGGCAGCCTCAAGAGCGGTGGCGCGCGCAGGCGAGGCCGGGCCGCCGCCGCCGCAGCCGCGAGGTCGGCCGGCGGATGCGCCGCCAGCGCCGCCTCGAATCCGTCGCGCACGGCCGGCCAGAGCACGCCGAGCAGCGAGTCCGGGCGTGGCTCGACGACCCGCAGGCCGCCGTCGTCCGCGCGCTTCACCCTCACGGACCCGGCGAGGTGCAGGCGGCGCCGCGCGCGGGTGGCGGCGACGTAGGCCAGCCGCCCGAGCTCGAGCAGCGCGCGGTCCCGCTCCAGCCCGCGCATCCAGCCCTCGAGGGCGTCCCGCCCGGAGCCGGCGGGCTCGTCACCGCGGCTCGCGAGAACGACGCCGCGCCGGCCCGGGGCGACGGCGACCGGGGCCCAGTAGAGCAACTGCCGCTCGCTCGACGGCACGGTGCGTTCGAGCGCGGGCAGGATGACCGTGTCGAACTCGAGTCCCTTGGCGCGGTGCACGGTCATCACCTGCACCCGCGCGTCCGGCCTGCCGACCGGCGATGCCATCAGGCCGTCGATCGCCGCCTCGACCGCAGCGGCCGTCGGCGGGCCGTCCGACTCCGCGGCGAGCCGGTCCAGCGCCTCGAAGCAGGCGGCCGCGTTCGCGAGGTCCGAAGGATCCTCCACCACCGCAGGTCCACCGAGCGCGAGCCAGGCGGCGCGAACGGTCGAGCCGAGCGCCTGGCGTCCCACATCGGCACGAGCTTCCTCCAGCACGGGCAGGACGCGCGCAAGGCGCTCGCGCGCGTCCGCGCCGAGCGCCGGCCGCCGCGCGCCGATCAGCGAAGCGACCGGCGAGTCCTCGTCGCCGGCGCATAGCGCGTGCAGGTCGGCGAGCGCGAGTCCGCACCACGGCGCGCGCAGCACCGCGAGCCAGGCGGTCCGGTCCGCCGGATGCAGCAGCGCGCGGGCGAGCGCCAGCAGGTCTCTGGCCACCGCCCGCTCCGCCAGGCTGTCCAGCTCGACGCCGCGATACTCGACTCCACGTCGCCTGAGCGCGGCGAGTATCGGCGGCAGCACGCTGCGGCTGCGGACCAGGAGGGCGACGTTGCGCCGCTCGCCTTCGCGCTCGAGGCCCATGGCCTCGGCGACCGCGGCCGTCGCGATCGCGGCTACCCGCTCGGCGTCACGCGCAGGATCGAGGCCGAGCCCGGCGTGCAGCTCCACCCCCGCCCCCGGCTCGTCCTCGCGGGTCGCTTCGCTCGCGGCGTGCCGGACCGCGCCGCGCTCATAGTCCTCCCGTGCCGGCAGCAGCCGGGCGAAGCTGCGGTTGACCCAGTCGACGACCGCGCGGCAGGAGCGGAAGTTGCGGCTCAGCACGAGCGGCTCGAGCGCGACCTCGCCCACCCCGCGGACCTGGGCCTCGAGGAACAGCGTGACGTCCGCCTCCCGGAAGCCGTAGATGGACTGCATCGGGTCTCCGACGCAGAACAGCGTGTGGCCGTCACCGCGTTGCCAGCCTGCAACCAGCCGGCGCAGCAGCGCCTCCTGCGACGGGGCGGTGTCCTGGTATTCGTCGACGAGCAGGTGCCGCAACCGGTACTCGAGCGCCAGCGCCAGCTCGGTCGGCGCGTCCTCCGCGCCGAGCGCGTCGCGGGCCGCGGCGGCGACGGCCGCGTGATCGGCCTGCCGTGCCTCGGCAAAGGCCGCCTGCAGTTCGGCCGCGGCTGGCACGAGGACGGCACGCAGCGCCTCCACCCTCGCCCACTGCGGGTCCGAGTAGCGGGGCGGCGGCAGGCTCTGGATCGCCGCGAGCGCGCGCAGCGCCGCCTCGTCCCCCGCGAGCTGGCCGAGCAGGACGAGCAGTCGCTGCTTGAGCGACTTGAGCTCCTTCGGCAGGCCGTCGCGCTTGTCGAGCTTGCTCCTCGCCCGGCCGTCCTGCGTCAACAGTGCGCGTCCGAGGCTCTGCCAGGCCTCGAGCGCGGCCGCCCGCGCCGGCGGCAGATCCTCGAGCCGCCGTAGTGCGGCGAGCGGCCCATCGGGTTCGGCCTCGGCCGCCTCGGCCAGCAGCGCCACGGCGGGGCGCACCGGCCCGGTGGCGAGCAGCGGCCGCGCCGCGGACAGCTCGCGCTCGACCGCTGCCTCCAGGAGCGCCTCCATCGCCGTGCGTGCGCCCGGTCCCTCCGGCAGCTCCAGCAGTCGCGGCAGCCACAGCTCGCGCCGGCCGAGCATGCCGGCGAGCGTAGCCACCAGCCGCGCGGGGTCGTGATCGAGCAGGCGCGCCAGCCGCTCGAGCGGAGCCGCTGCGGGACCTGGCCGGTCCAGTCCGGCGACCAGCCGGCGCGCAGCGAGCTCCAGCACCGGCGAAGCGTCGTCGAGCAGCGCGGGCTCGAGCGCGAAGCGCGATGCGAGCGGCATGCGCCGCGCCAGCCAGTGGCCGAAGCCGTCGATCGTCTGGACGTGCAGCCGCGACGGGTGCCGCTCGAGCTCCCAGCCGTGGCGTCTCGAGTTCTCGAGCGCCGCGCGGGCCAGCTGGCGGGTCAGCCGATGGGTCGCGGACATGTCGGGCGGTGCCTCCCGCTCGGCCTCGGCGAGTGCAGAGGCGATGCGGTGACGCATCTCAGCCGCCGCCTTGCGGGTGAAGGTGATGGCGACCACCTCCTCCGGACGCCCCACGCAGCCGAGCAGCCGCAGGAAACGCTGCGTCAGCAGGCTGGTCTTGCCCGAACCGGCCGGCGCCTGGACGATGAAGGAGGCGGTCGGGTCGAGCGCGCGCTCGCGCGCAGCCTCGTCGCCCGACAGACTACCCATCGGCGTCCTCCTCCGGGTCCTCGTCGGCGAGACGCCGGTCCACCCGGCAAAGCGTCCCGAGGTGGCACAGCCGGCAGGTCTGCGGCGTCTTCGGATCGACGGCCGCCGCTCCCGCCCCGTGCTCCTCGACGAGCTTCGCGAGCCAGGCCGCCCAGCGTGCCTTCACCTGGGGCCAGGTGAAGCCCTTCTCGCCGTCTTCGGTGAGTTCGAACCTCTCGGCCGCCGTCATGCCCGGCAGCCCCGCGGCGGCCTCGCCCACGGCCCGGAATCGCGCACCCGCCGCGCGCACCTCGGCGAAGGCCACCGCGGCCACTCCGGCGCCAGCGAGCACCGAGTACAGCGGCAGCTGCGGTGCCTCGGGCCGCGCGCCGCGCCAGTGTCCCGTGCTCGTGATGCCGGTCTTGTAGTCGATGACGACCACGCCGGCCTCGGTGCGGTCCAGCCGATCGACGCGCAGTCGCAGGGGCAGGCCGGCGAAGCTACGCTCGAGGGGCATCTCCAGCGCCTCGATCTCGAACGGCGCGCGGCCCGCCTCTGACTCGAGCGAGGCCGTCACGGCCGCTTCCTGCCACTCGGCCTCGAGCCGCGCGGTCGCCGCGCTGACGTGAGCCGGCAGCGCGCCGCGCAACGCCTCGGCCACGCAGCGGCGCACGAGGGCCGCGCGCGCCTCTGCGTCGAGCGACGCCAGGCGGCGGCTGCCGCCGAGTTCGCTCCAGAGTCGCTCGAGCGCGCCGTGCAGCGCGTTGCCGCGTACGCGCCTCTCGATCCCGGGGGCCGGCTCCTCGAGGACGCGCGCGGCCAGTCGCAGCTCGGCGAAGGCGCGGAAGGGGCAACGGGCCTGCAACTCGACCAGCCTCGCGCCGCCGCGCGCCCGCGTCGGGTCGAGCGGCGGCGCCCGGTCGTCCTCGAGCACCTCGCCGCCGCCGAGCGCCTGCATCGCCGCCGCGCGGCCCGCGCCACGCGGGATCCGCACCAGCGGCGCCAGGGCCTCGGGCAGCAGGCGGCTCGGCTCGTTCGCCGCATCGTCCTCGAGGCGCGGCCAGCTGAGCACGACCTGAGGGGCCGCGCCGAGCCAGGCGGCCACGGTCCGCTGCGCCTCGGCGCGGATCGACTCGGCGCTGGCGCCAGGCATCCCGAGGTCCCGCTGCAGCGCGAGCGGCAGGAAGGCATTGGGCGTCGCGGCCCGTGGCCAGGCCGAGGCCGTCAGGCCTGCCACCCAAAGCCCGTCGAGCGCCACGCCGGGGGCCTCGTGGCCGCCATAGACCAGCACCTGCGCATCGCCGCGCTCCGGCTGGAACGGGGTCGCGCACAGCGCGCGAAGCTCCGCGGCCGCCGCGTGCGAGTCGAGCGCCGGCGCGACGCGCTCGAGCGCGGCGAGCTGGCCGAGCGCGTCGCGGAAGCGCTCGGCCGCCTGGAACTCGTCGCTGGCCAGCGGGCGATCCTGGCCGGGCCACCCGAACCCTCCCAGCAGCGCTCCGAAAGCCGCCGCCCACGCGTCGGCGCCGCGTGCCGGGGGCCCTTGCAGCAGCCGCGCGGCGCCCTCGAGCGCGGCTGCAAAGCCCGCGGCGCCCAAGTCCCGCGCGCGGCGGGCCAGCGCGGCGGTCGGAAGCGCGTCCACGCCCTCGCGACGAAGCGACAGCTCGAGCCTGAGTCGGGCATCGCGCTCCTCCGGCGGACCGAGATGGCGGCTTCGCAGCAGCCGGCTGGCCGCGGAAAACGCGAGCGTCGAATCCGCCGCGGCCAGCGCGGCAAGCGCGTCGCCCACCACCTGCAGCGAGGCGAGTGGCGGCCCGCCGGCGAAGTCCACCCGTCGGTCCCGTTCCAGCGCCCCGGGCAGCTCGAGCTCGGGCTGCAGGGCGGAGTCGAAAGCGCGCTCGACGTGCCCGCGGCGCGGGTCGAGGCCTGGCAGCGCCACGCCCAGCAGGGCGTCGGGCTGGTCGGCGAGGCGCGCCGCGAGCCAGTCGAGGATCGCCTCCAGCTCGTCGTCCGGGTGTTCCGCACCGAAGGCGGAAGCCGTCGCCGGCGGGCTCGCGGACGGGGCGAAGGCCGCCTGCCCGCCGGCATCGCGGATCGCCGAGAGCAAGCGCCCGAGCGCCGGCGCCGGCGCATCGAAGCCGACCAACAACGCGCGCGTCGCCGGGCCGAAGCGCGCGGCCCGGCCGCCGAGCGCGCCCGGCAGCAGGGCCGGATCGAGCCAGCCTGCTTCGGCGAGGTCGCGCTCGACGGCCAGCGCCCAGTCGCGGAAGGCCCTCTGGTCGCGCGTCAGGGGGGTCGCGGCGAGCGCCGCGGGGCTGCCGCCGAAGGAGACGAGCTGGACCCACGCTGCGCGCGCCGCGCCGGCCAGGTCTCGCTCGTCCAGGAGCGCCATGTCGGCGTGCCCGCGCACGCGCCGGCGCCAGGGCCAGGTGGCTTGCGGCGCGGCGAGCAGCTGCGGGCCCTCCGAGCCACCGCCGGACTCGTACCAGCAGCGCTCGAGCCAGGCCTCGAGCGGCAGTACGTCCGGGCTCGGCCAGACGCGCAGGCCGGCGTGCCGTTGGCGCGCGTCGTGCAGCCGCCGCCACACGCGCGCCTGGCGGCGGGTCGCGGTGACGAGCGTGCCGCCGGCGGCGAGGTGGCCGAAAATCGCTGTCGCGCCGGGCATGGTGGGGTTCCCTGGACTCCCCACGACCTTACCCGGGCCGGTGGCTCAGGGGACGACCCTGAGGGCGGCGCCGCGGCCGGCCTTGCCGCTCGCCCAGGAGTCGAGCTCCTCCTCGATGCGGCCGAAGACGACGCGCAGCGTTTCCGGATCCGGCAGGTTGGTGATCCGGAAGTGATCGGTGTAGGGCACGTTGAAGCTGACACCCGGCGCGACCAGCACGTGGCGGTGCTCGAGCAGGTCCATGGCGAACGCCTGGTCGTCGAAGTCCGGGAGATGGTCGCGGCGCACGCGGACGAAGGCGTACAGCGCGCCGCGCGGCGGCTCGAGCGCGAGGTGCCGGCTCGCGGCGACCCCCTCGACGATCGCCTGGCGCGACTGGTGCAGCCGCCCGCCAGGGGCAACGAGGTCCTTGATGCTCTGGTAGCCGCCGAGCGCCGTCTGCACGGCCCACTGGCCCGGCACGTTGCTGCACAGGCGCAGCGAGCTCAACAGCTCGAGGCCCTGCAGGTAGGCGCCGGCCTGGTCGCGGGCGCCGGAGAACACGGCCCAGCCGACCCGGTAGCCGCAGGCCCGGTAGACCTTGGACAGGCCGGAGAGCGTGCCGCAGAGCGTCTCGCGCACCAGCGTCGCCATCGGCACGAACTCGGCGCCTTCGTAGGTCATGCCGTCGTAGATCTCGTCGGCGAAGACCACCAGCCGGTGCCGCTCGGCGAGCCGCGCCAGCGCCGCGAGCGTCTCGCGGGAGTACACCGCGCCGGTCGGGTTGTTGGGATTGATCACCACGATCGCGCGCGTGCGCCGAGTCACCAGCCGCTCGACCTCCTCCGGATCAGGCTCGAAGCCCCGCTCCGGCCGGCAGGGGTAATGGATCGCGCGCCCGCCGTTCAGCGTGACGGCCGCCGTCCACAGCGGATAGTCCGGACTCGGCACCAGCACCTCGTCGCCGGGCTCGAGCAGCGCCCTGAGCACGAGGTCGATCAGCTCGCTGACCCCGTTGCCGATGAAGACCTCCTCGGCGGTGACGTCCAGCACGCCGCGGTCCTGCTGCTGCATGACCACGGCCTCGCGCGCCGGGAAGATGCCCTTCTGGTGGCAGTAGCCCTCGGCCACGGCGAGGTTCTCGATCATCGCGAGCCGCATGGTCTCCGGCGCCCGGAAGCCGAAAGCGCCCGGATTGCCGATGTTGAGCGAAATGACCTCGTAGCCCATCCGCTCCATCTCGTGGGCGCGCCGGGCGAGGCGGCCGCGGATCTCGTAACGGACGTTGGCGAGGGCCGAGCTGGCGGGAATCTGCGACTTGGGCATGGCGTGGGACCGCTGTGTGGACATGCCGAGCATAGCGCAGGCGCCGCGGCGCGGGCGTGCGGCGCGTGGCGGTTGCGAGCCTGAACCCGGTGCCGTCGTCGCGTCGAATCGTGTATACAACTAGCCCCCGGAGCGTGAAGACAGCTCGATGAACCCGGCGAATCCCCTCAAGCAGACCATGCCGCTGCTCGCCAGCCAGGAAGGCGTCTGGGAAGGCTGGTACCGGTACTTCGACGCGGACGGCAACAAGATCGACGAGCACCGCTCGCGCCTCGTCTGCCGTTTCCCGGACACGGGCCCGGTGCCCTACCACCAGACCAACCACTACAGCTGGCCGGACGGGCGCACCGAGGTGCGCGATTTCCCCGCCCGTTTCCGCGACGGGCGGCTGTGGTTCGATAACGACCTGATCTACGGCTGGGCCGCGGAGGAGCCGCTCGACGCCCACCACCGGACCCTGCTGCTGCACTGGGTCCGCAAGGGCGAGCCCGGGACCTACCTCTACGAGATGATCCAGGTGAGCGACTGCGGCCGCTACCGCACGCGCGTCTGGCAATGGATCCAGGAAGGGCGCACCCGCATGCGCACGCTCATCGACGAGCACAAGGTGTCCGATACCTGGCAGGGACTGTGAGGGACGCGCCGCTGCGATCCACCGTCGACATCGACAGCCTGGCGCCGGCCAGCCACGACGAGCGCGCGCGGCAGGCCTTCGTGTCGCTGCTGCGCAAGCGCGTGATGGTCGACATGGCCGGCGACATGCGCCGGGTCTACGAGCGCGAGGTGGCGCCGTCCTTCGCATCGAAGCACGGGCGCCCTCCGCGCGACGGCCGCGAAGTCCGCCGTGCGATGCTGCCGAATCCCTATTTCAGGGCGTGGTCCGCGCTGCGCTACAGCGCGCAGGAAATGACCTGGTGGTCCGTCATGCCGCAGGTCGAGCGCAACCTGCCTGCGCTGGTCGACGCCGCCCGCGCGGCGGCCGCCCGGCCGCGCACCGGGTCGCTGCGCCTCGACCCGAAGCTCGAGATCCCGCGCGACGTATCGGCGCTCGACATCCACCTGATGCCGGGCTGCTTCCACACCGAGCACGGCGTCGACGACGTCGCGCAGGGCGCGGTCTACACGCTGGGCACGGCCGTGTTCGGCGGCGGCCTCAAGCTGCGGGCCGACCGCCACGGTGGCGTCGGCGCCTCGATCGCCCACTGGCTGCGCCTGCGCCACCCTGGATTCAGGCCGAAGGCCCTGCTCGACCTCGGCTGCACGACCGGCAGCAACCTCTTCCCGTACCTCGCGGTCCATCCTGGCCTGGTCGGCTACGGCGTGGACGTCGGCGCCCCGATGCTCCGCTATGCCCACGCGCGCGCCCAGTCCATGGGACTCGAGGCGCACTTCTCGCAGCAGAACGCCCAGTCCCTCGACTTCGAGGACGGGAGCTTCGACGTCGTCTGCTCGAGCTTCTTCCTGCACGAGCAGTCGGTCGCGGCGACGCGCCGGATCCTGCGCGAGGCCTGGCGGGTGTTGCGACCGGGCGGCGTGATGGTCCACATGGAGCTGCCGCCGGCCGCCGAAGTCGACCCGTACTACAACTTCTACCTGGACTGGGACGCCTACTACAACAACGAGCCGCACTACGCCGCGTTCCGCGCGCTCGACTTCGGGAAGGAGGTGGCCCGGGCCGGCTTCTCAGCCGGGCGCTGTTTCCAGACCCGGATCCCGAACTGGGGCACGGTGCCCGAGCCGGAGTTCGCCGCCTGCGCGCGCGGCGAGCGCGAGGCGCCCCCGCACGGCAACGGCGCCAGCTGGTTCATTTTCGGCGCCTGGAAATGACCGGGGGCGGCCCTCCCCGGGCCGCCCCCTGACCCGCCGGCCGCGGCCGGCAGGCCCTCCTCCCCCGGGCTTACTTGCGCATCCGCCGGCGCTTCGGACCGTGCGAGTGCGACAGGTTGTGGTCGCCATGGTGGTGCGGCACGTCGCCGTGCGCATGGCCGTGGTCGTCCGGGTATTCGAAGTCGACCGGGTGATTGTGGTCGCCGGTCGCGACCCACTTGTACAGGTCCGGCTTCCAGTGCTGGATCCGGCTGGCGGCACGCTGCAGGTTTTCCTCCGGCGTGGTCCAGGGGTTGAAGTGGAAGTGGTTGTACAGCTGCGAGTCCGTGCGCCCGAGCGCGAGCGTGCCGTACTTGCAGGCGAAGGCGCCGTGGTTGATGTACGGCGGGCGCCAGAAGTAGCCGCCGGTCGGCAGGTCGCCGAACTGCATCATCCAGGAGGTGCCCCAGATGTGGTAGGACTCCTCCGCGCAGTCGTGGTAGCTGATGTTGTCCTGCCAGAAGTTCGGCGTCATGCAGTACAGGAAGGTGAAGGCCTGCGTCCGCGGGTCGAAGCGCAGCACCTTGACCAGGCAGCCCGGCGCGGTGGCAGGATAGAAGTTGGTCGAGGTCCAGCTCATTCCCTCGTAGGAGTTGACCACCGAGTAGCGGTGCCGCTCGGCGCCGGGATGGTCGGAGTCCGACTCGACGAAGCTCGGCTCGCCGTAGTTGTAGAACATGATCAGCTGCGCGCCGCGCGAGGAGGTCAGCGCCGGCATCGCGACGCCGGCCGGGACGAAGAAGTAGTAGCCGGGTCCGTGGACCTGCTCGCCGACGGCCACCGAGCCGGACAGCACGAACATCTCCATCTCGGAGTAGCTCATGCCGGGCGGTTGCCGGTAGCCGGGTTCGAGCAGCACCTTCATCGAGCAGGCGCCCGTGTCGGTGTCCAGCGAGAGCATCTTGTAGCGCATGCCCTTGCCGAAGCCGGGCAGGGTCATCTTCTTCCAGGGGACGTTGGTCTCGACGAAAGGCTCGATGTGCGGACGGGCCATGCTCAATCCTCCATGGTCGCGGCGGGCGTCAGAAGACGACCTTGAACTTGCGCTTCGGCTTCTGCGGGATCTCCTCGGCGGAAATCCTGCGCAGCATGTCCGAGTGCACGTTGAAGCCGCGGGTCTGGATCCGCTCCAGGAACGCCGCGATCCACTTGTCGCGCTTCGACGAGAGCGCGTCCTGCTCGGCCACGATCTTGCGGTAGCGCGCCTTCTGGTCGCGGACCTCCTGCTTCAGCCAGCGCTCCGCCTCGCGGCTGCGCTTGTGCCGGATGAGCTTCATCGAGAGTCCCCCCTTGTCGCCTGGAAACGTCCGTCGGCCGTCAGAGCCCCAGCCAGAGCACGCCGGCGGCGCATGCGGTGATCGTGCCGCCGGCGATGGCGTGAGACCAGCGCTCGGCGCCGTGGGTCGAGAAGGCCTGCAGTCCGCGCCGTGCGAGGAGCACCACCGCGAGCATCGTGACGAGCGTGGCCGCGCCGAAGGCCGCGACCACCGCCGCGACCGCCGCCCAGTTGGCCTGGGAGGCGGGATACATCAGGACCGGGATCAGCGGCTCGCAGGGCCCGAACACGAAGATGATGAAGAGGGTCCAGGGGGTCGCCGCGAGGAACGCGCGCAGGCCTGCGTCGCGCGGAGCGTGGATGCGCTCCACGGTGAACGCGGCCGGCTGGGCCGGGGTCGGCGCCAGCGGCCGGCGGTCGGCGGATGGCTCGAAGTGGGGGTGCACGTGCGGCGCGAGGCGGTGGTCGTGCGCATGGCTGTGCCGGGTTCCGTCGGCGTGGACATGGACGTGGCTGTGCGCGCCGCCGCGCAGCGCGCGCTTCACGCCCCAGGCTGCGTAGGCGAGCCCGAAGCCGAACAGCAGCCACGCCGCGACGTCGCCGCGCACCGACTCGACGTGGATGAGGCTTTCGACCGCCGTGCCGAGGGCGATGCCGGCGGCGCCCAGCGCCACCGAGCCGACCAGGTGGCCGGCCCCGCACAGCGTGGTGATCGCCACGGTCCGGCGCGTGCTCCAGCCGCGCGCCTTCGACAGCGCCACGAAGGGCAGGTAGTGATCCGGCCCCAGCAAGGTATGCAGGAAGCCGATCGAGGCTGCGGTCAGCACCAGCAGGGCGACGTCCGGGCCCATGTGCCCTCGCGTGTATGCAACGAACCGAGCGTAGTGGAGCCCTTCGCCGTGCGCAAGCGAGGAAAACCCCGAGTCGTTGCGCGGATCTACCTGAGCCCGAGCCAGCGCGAAAGATGCACGCCGCGGACGTTCTCGACCCAGCCGGTGACCGCGGGCGACACGAGGCGCCGGCCCGCGTAGTAGTACAGCGGCGCCACCGGGTGCTCCGCGAGCGCGAGCGCTTCCGCCTCGGCGAGCAGCGCCGCCCGCCTCCCGAGGTCCGGGCTGCGCTCGGCCTGCCGGACCAGCGCGTCGTAGCGCGCCACGGACCAGCCGGGATGGTTCATCGCGCCTGCGCCTGACTCGAGACGCTCGAGGAAGGACACCGGGTCCGTCGTGCCCGACAGCCACTGGAAGCGCACCGCGTCGAACCCGCCGCGCGCCACCTCGCCCACCAGTGCCTTCATCTCGAGCGCCCTGAGTTCCGCGCGAACGCCGATCGCCTGCCACATCGCTGCCAGCGCGACCGCGACCCGCCGGTTCACGTCGCCGCTCGGGTAGGTGAGCGTGAAGCCGAGCGGCCGCGCGGGGCCGTAGCCGGCCTCCGCGAGCAGGGCCCGCGCGACCCTCGTGCGCTCCGCCTGCGGCTGGCCCGCGAAGTCGGCGCGCGCCGGCTTCGGATAGTTGGAGGCCCCCGGCGGCACCAGGCCGAAGGCTGGCTGCTCGCCCGCGCGCGTCACGTGCCGGGTCAGGGCCTCCCGGTCCACCGCCATCGACAGCGCGCGGCGCAGCCGCGCGTCGTCGAAGGGCGGCCGGCGGACGTTGAACGCCATGTGCTCGAGCCCGAAACCGGGCGACAGCCTGAGTTCCCGCGGGAGGTTGGCCCGCGCCCAGTCGAGCTGGTCGGGCGGCACGACCAGGACCACCTGCAGCTCGCCGGCGCGGAAGCGCCTCAGCGCGCTCGCCGCATCGCCGGGGTGGACGTGCACCACGCCATCGAGCCTGACCCGTGCCGCATCGTAGAAGCGCGGGTTCTTGCGCAGCCGCACGTGCGAGTTCGGCACCCACTCCTCCAGCAGGAAGGGCCCGTTGCTGACCATCACCCCGGCCCGGAACCAGTCCCTCGGCCGCGCCTCGACCAGGTGCCGCGGCGCCGGCGAGCTGTAGCTGGCCAGGACCTCCGGGAAGTACGGCGCCGGGTGGGCGAGCTCGATGCGCAGCCGCCGCGCATCGACCGCACGGACGCCGAGTTCCGCGACGGGCTTCGCTCCGGCGCTGACCTCGCGCGCATTGCGGATCGCGTAGAGCCTCGCCGCGAAGGGAAAGGCCGTCTGCGGGTCGAGCATGCGCCTGAGCGACCACTCGTAGTCGTCGGCGGTGATCGGCCGACCGTCCGACCAGACGAGCCCCTCGCGCAGCACGAGGTCCCAGGCCAGCCCGTCGGGACTCACCGTCCACTTCTCGGCGGCGCCGGCGACCGGCCTGGCCTCGGCATCGAGCGTCAGCAGGCCGAGGAACAGGTCGGAGACGATCTGCACTTCGCCCGGCAGCGCGAATCGGTGGGGGTCGAGGGTCGCCGGGTCCTGCGTGCCGGAGCGGAAAAGAACCTTGTCCGAGGCGCCGGCGACGCCCGCAGCGGTCGCGAAGAGGAGCGCCAGTGCCAGCGCGGCGGTGCGCCTCACAGCGCGAGCCCCGCGGCGTGACCCTCCGACGTGGCCGCCATCACCGTGCGCGGGGCGTAGCAGTCCCCGACCAGCCTCGTCTCGATGCCTGCCGCGCGAAGCGGCGCGGCGAGCGCGTCGTCGGCCGCCCGGACCGTCGAATAGGTGAACACGACGACCTCGGGGATGCTCGTTTCCGCGCCGGTGTAGACGTTGCGCGCGAGCAAGATGCCGTCCTCGAGCCGGGACCCGGGCGAAGGCTCCACGAGCGGCCAGACCTCGATCCCCAGCCCCGCCATGCGCCGGAGGATGCCGAGTCGCGTCACGAGCGGCACGTCCTCGGCAATCCGGTCGCGCGGCGTGAGGATGACCACCCGGTCGAACAGCCTCTTCAGCACCTGCGCGCCGGCATAGGTCCCCTCCCCGTGATCCATGTCGAAGAGCACCGCGGTGCCGCCCTGCGGTTCCAACAGGTCGATCAGCTCCGGCAACAGTGCGCGCAGGTCGGGAATCGTGCCGTCGTCACGCCAGTCCGCGGGCAGCATCCGCGGCCAGCTCATGCTCGAGCCGGTGGCCAGCACCACGGCCTCGGGCTCGAGAGCGAGCACGTCCGCGGCGCCTGCGCGAAAACCCAGCTCCAGGCGCACGCCGGCCCGCTTCGCGGCCAGCAGCTGATAGTCGTAGATGCTCGAGAGGTTCTCGCCTCCCGGGAGGCGCGCGTGCAGGCGGGTCTTGCCGCCCACCTCGGCGCCCGCGCCGAGCACCGTCACCTCGTGGCCGCGCGCGGCCGCGACCCAGGCGGCCTCGAGGCCGGCGATGCCCGCCCCCACCACCACCACGCGCCGGCCCCGCGTGGCCCGGGCCGGCCAGTAGTCGGTCTCGTCCGGTTGCGCCACCCGCGGGTTGTTGTCGCAGGCAAGCGTCGCGTGCTCGGTGATGCGGCCCCAGCAGCTGTTGCAGGACACGCAGTAGCGGATGTCGCCGCGGCCGGCGCGCGCCTTGGCGGGCCAGGCCGGATCGGTGACCAGCGGACGGCCGAGCGCCACGAGTTCGGCGTCGCCGCGGGCCACGATCCCCTCCGCTTCCGCAGGATCGGTGATGAGGCCCACGGCCATCACGGGCACGCCGGGCACCGTGGCCTTGAGCCTGCGTATCAGCTCGAGGAAAGGTGCGCGCGGCCAGTGCGCGTCCGGGATGTGCATGTCGAGCGAGCGAGCGTGCGCGCCCCAGGTGAAACAGACGTAATCGACCGCGCCGGGCGTGCACAGCACGGGCGCGATCGCCGCGGCCTCGTCGGGACCGATCCCGCCCGGCACCCCGTCGTCGCCGGGCAGCTTGAGGCCGACGATGAAGTCCGCGCCGCAGGCGGCGCGGATGGCCGCGATCAGCTCACGCGTGAGCCTGAGACGGTTGTCGAGCGACCCTCCGTACTCGTCCTCGCGCTGGTTCGACCAGGGCGACATGAACTGGTGGAAGACGTGGCCGTGGCCGGCCGAGATCTCGACGCCGGAGAAGCCCGCGCGCATCAGGCGCAGCGAGGAGTCGGCGAAGTCGTCGACCATTTCCCGCAGGTCGCCGGCCGTGAGGACGTGCGGCACCGTCCAGCTGAGGTCGTCCGGCAGCGACGAGGCGCCGAAGGCGAGCGGATTGCGGCCGCGCTCGTGGCGGCCCCGCCCGGGGTCCTGGATCTGGCCGAGCAGGCGGCAGTCCCGTGACTCGATCGCCTCCGCGAAGCGCTGCAGGTCGGCGAACGCGTCCTCGCCGCGGACGCGCAGCTTGTGCGGCGCCTGCTGCCGGCGCCATGCGTTCAAGGGCTCCGTGACGATCATCGAGCAGCCGCCGCGCGCCCGGTTCACGTAGTAGGCCAGCTGCTGCTCGGTGAGCCGCTGCTCGCGGCCCATCCGCGTGGTCATCGAGGCGTGCGTGACCCGATTCTTGAGCCTGCGGCCGCCGAGCGCGATCGGGCTGAACAGGGCTGGAAAGGGCGTTTCTTCAGCGGCCGTGGTCATGCCCGCCCCCGGCGGCCCTGCCGCAGCTGGGTGGCGCCGAAGAACACCTCGCGGGTGCGCGCGTCGGGATTCCCGATCTTCGTGCGATCCTCGAGCACGGCCATGCCGCGCCTGACGGCGGCGCGCCGGCCGACCTGCTCGAACCAGCGGCGCACGCGCGGGAACTCGTCGAGGTCGATGCGGTGCAGCCAGCGCACCGCCACCCAGGGATAGGTCGCCACGTCGGCGATGGAGTAGCGGCCGGCGAGGTACTCCACATCGCGCAGCCGGCGGTCCATCACGCGGTACAGCCGCAGCGTCTCGTTACGATAGCGCTCGATGGCGTACGGGATCCGGCGCGGCGCGTAGCCGAGGAAGTGCCCGCACTGGCCGAACATCGGTCCGACGTTCGCGGTCTGGAAGTTGAGCCACTGCAGCGTCTCGAAGCGCGCGCGCGGGCGCGCGGGCAGCAGCCGGCCGGACTTCTCGGCCAGGTACTGCAGGATGGCGCCGGATTCGAAGAGCGCGAGCGGCCGCCGCCCCGGGCCGTCGCCATCGACGATCACAGGGATCTTGTTGTTCGGGTTGAGCGCGAGGAAACGCCGGCGGAACTGCTCGCCGCGCAGGATGTCGACCGGCCTCACGCGGTAAGGCAGGCGCGTTTCCTCGAGCATGATGGAGATCTTCTGCCCGTTCGGCGTGGGCCAGAAGTACAGATCGATCATGGTGCGTCCGTCGGCGGCGGCGATGGCCCCCGCCCGGCGCCGCGGCTACCATGCGGGGAGCGCTGGAACGATACCACAGCGGGCGCGAGACACGCGGAGGACAGAGCATGCTCACGGCCATTCTCGCGGTCACCATGACCGTGCCCGACCTCGCCGCGGTGGAGCGCGCCTACGGGGAGTACCTCGGCTACCGCGTCGTCGAGCGCGGCGAGGTCGCCGCCGAACTGGCCGAGCTGTGGGGCGCGCCTGCGCTCGCGGGGCGGGAGTTCCTGCTGATGCAGCCGGCGAGCGGCGCGCCCGTCTACCTGCGGGCCATCCGCCAGGACGCCCATCCCGGCTTCGCGGCCATGCGCACGCACGGCTGGAACTCGAACGAGATCCTGGTCGAGGACACCTACGCCATACACGAGCGGCTGAAGGACTCGCCGTTCCGGATCATCGGCGAGCCGAAGGGTCTTTCGATGAACCCCGAGGTGATCGCCATGCAGGCGCTCGGCCCCGCCGAGGAACTCGTCTACCTGACGCGGATCCCGCCGGGCAAGTCGCTGTTCAACCTCGGCAGCGCGCAAAGCTTCGTGGACCGGACCTTCATCGTCGTGCTCGGCGGGCCGGACATGGAGGCGATGCGCGGCTTCTACGCCGGCCTCGGCATGCCGGTGACCGAGCCGATGGACGCGACGATCTCGGTGCTGTCGAAGGACTGGGGGCTTCCGCCCGAGCACCAGTTCAAGCTCGGAATCGTGCGGTTCCCGGAGAACTTCCTGATCGAGCTCGACGAGTACCCACCAGAGGCCCAGCCCCGCCCTCGACGGCCGGGCGAACTGCCGCCCGGCATGGCCATGGTCGGCTTCACGGTCGACAGCCTCGACGGGCTGGACCTCCAATTCGAGGCGCCGCCCCGCGCCGTGGCCGCCGCGCCCTACGACGGACGGCGTGTCGCGGTCGCGCGCGGCGCTGCCGGCGAGCTGATCGAGCTGGTCGAGACCCGCTGAACGGGAGCGGGCCGGACCTTCCGGTCCGGCCCGCAGGTCATCCAGCCGCGAGCCCGCTCAGAAGTTGTAGCGGAACTCGGCCCCGAAGGTGCGGCCCTTGCGCAGCGCGCCGAAAAAGGCGCGCGGG
This sequence comes from uncultured Steroidobacteraceae bacterium, assembly GCA_964406445.1. GTDB lineage: Bacteria > Pseudomonadota > Gammaproteobacteria > Steroidobacterales > Steroidobacteraceae > SG8-30. Next base: position 53,374 of record CAYORU010000003.1, on the reverse strand, counting down.
CTGCCGCCGTCGGCACCGGCCGGGATGAACCCGGCGAGGCCGCGCGGCGCGAAGCCGTAGCGCAGGTCGAACCAGCGCGTCGCGAGCGGGATCGTGTCCTCGTCGGTGAGGTTGCGCCCGAACGCCGTGAGGGTCCAGCGCTCGCCCTTCTTCACGCCGATCCGCAGACCCAGCAGGTTGGTCTCACCGGTCTCCGCGAGATTGTGGACCTGCACGTACTTGCTGCCCTCGTGGGTGAAGGTGCCAGTCGTGAAGAAGGCCATGTCGGCGCCGAACGGCCGCTCGTAAGTGAGCACCAGGTTGGCCTGGGTCTCCGGCGTGAGCGGCAGCCGGTTACCCGAGATGTCGCACAGCGGCGAGCCGAAATCCGTCAGCGGGTTGTAGGCGATTCCGCCGGAGTTCAGCACGAACTGGAAGTCGTCGCAGCCTTCCTTGAACTCGGGATTGGTGTAGGAGAACGCCGCGGTCGCGGTCAGGTTCTGGGTCAGCACCGCGGTCAGCTCGAGCTCCGCGCCGTAGGTCTCGGCCTTGGCCTGGTTGACCGCCACCGACGTGACCGCGCCGGCGCCGCCCCCGGGGATGGCCTGGGTCACCTGCACGTCCTTCGAGTCGATGTAGTACACCGACCCATTGGCGCGCAGCCGGCCGTCGAGCCAGGTGCTCTTGATGCCCAGCTCGAAGTTGTCGGATTCCTCCTGCTCGTAGGTCGGACGCCCCAGCAGCGCACCCGACGAGCCGTTGATGCCGCCAGGCCTCGCACCCTTGGCGTAGATGCCGAAGAGAAGCACGTCTTCCGCCAGCTTGTAGTCCAGCGTCACCCGCGGCGTCGTGCTGTCGAACTTGGCGGTCAGCGTCGGCACGGCGGCTCCCGCGGCCGTGAACTCGGTCCGGTTCTTTTCTTCCTCGGCGTAGCGCAGCTCGAGGCCGGCCGTCAGCCGCTCGGTGACGTCGAAGCTGAGCGCCGCGAACACCGCCTGGTTCTTGATGCCCGTGATGTTCGCATTCGCGTTGTAGACGCCGAACTCAGGGCTCGCGTAGGTCAGGTCATGCTCCTTGTCGTCGATGTAGTAGTAGTACATCCCGACCAGGCCGCGGACCGGGCGATCCTGCGGCGACTCGACCTTGAGCTCCGTCGACCACTCGCGCCGGTCGTTGCGATTCGTGTTGGCGAACAGCGGCTCGACGGTCGGCGGTCCGAAGCGGACGAAGGCCTCGCTGTGGTCGCTGTCGGTGCCGAACTTGTCGTGGTTGTGGCGGTAGCCGCCGAGGGCGCGGAGGTTCCAGCCGGAGCCGAAGATGTCCCAGTCGATGCCGAGGCTCGCGAAGGTCTCGTGCGCTTCGACGCCGTCGAACGCGGTGCCGTCGCCGAAACCGTTGTTCGGGAAGGTGCTGGTCGGGCCGATCGCGTCAGTGTTGAGCCAGATGCCGTTCGGCTGCGCGGCGATCTCGCCGCAGAAATACTGGTTGGTGTTGCTGATGGGGGCGAACTGTCCCGCGGCCGGCGAGGTGGCCGGCAGGCCGGTCGTGGCGCTGACGCCTCGGTAGGCCGCCGAACGGAAGCCGGGCCGGCAATTGTTCTCGTCCGCGCCCTGCAGGAACAGCGCCAGCGGGCCGTCGTCCTGGCGTCGGTGGTTGGCGAAGAGGCGCACCCTGACGTCCTCGTTCGGCGTGTACAGCAGCGTCAGGTTCGCCGACCAGTCCTCCTCGTCGCCGACCTTCCGGCCGGTGGCCTGGTTGGTGTACTGGCCACCGTAGCTGAAGAAGCGGCCGCCGAGCCGCGCGCTCAGCTTGTCGCCGAAGATCGGCCCGTCGATCGACGCCGACACGGTGTACTCCTCGAACTCCGCGCCGCTCATGTTGAGGTAGCCACCCCAGCGGTCGCTGCGCGGGTCGCGGGTGATGAAGTTGACCGCCCCTGCGTAGGTATTGCGGCCGTAGAGCGCGCTCTGCGGGCCCTTGATCACCTCGACCCGCTGCAGCGAGTCGAAGTCGATCGCCTGGATGTCGCCGTTGTAGTAGACGCCGTCGATGAAGTACGCCGTACCCGACTCGACGCCGAACTGCACGTTGGCGAGCACGTTGCCCTGGCCGCGCACGACCGGCCGGTCGTTCTGGCGGCCGAAGGCCTGCGAGAAGCTGAAGCCCGGCGTGAAGCTCGCCAGCGAGTTGACGTCGACGATGCCGCGCTCCTCGATCGCCGAGGCCGTGAAGGCCGTCACCGCGACCGGCGCCTCCTGCAGCGACTCCTCGGTCTTGCGCGCGGTGATGACGATCTCCTCGAGCGCCGCGCCCTGCTGTGCCACGGCCTCGCCGCCGACCGCTGCCGTGCAGACGGCCGACACCGCCAGCGCAACCCTGCTCATCCTGGTCATGCATCCCCCTGAATTGACGTCGTCGGGGCCCCGTTCACGCCCGTGAACGATGGCCGTTTCGCGTCCGAATCTACCACGCCCGCCACGCTTCGCAAGCCAATGTATCCTTTTAGCCACAAGATAGGCTTGGTCGCGGTATGCAGTCCGGCCGGTCCGCGCCGAGGTGGCGACCGGGGACTCAGCCGCCTCGCACGCTCGCAGGCAGCAGCGGCTCGCGGAACAGCGCGCCGGACGAGGCCCTGGCGTACCAGCGCGCGAGCGCCGGCCTGCCCGCACGCCATCCATAGGCGGAATCGAGGCCCGGCAAGGCTTCACCCACCTGCGCCATCTTGAGATCGATGAACGAGAGTGCGCCCACCGCGCGCACCTGGCCGATGTCGAGGTCGCCGAGGGCCGGGGCCTCGGCCTCCATGCGGTCGAGAATCGCGAGTACCTTGCTCCAGCCGCGCCGCACCTGGTCCTCGCGGACGCGGTCGCGATACAGCCAGCCCTCGACCACCAGCAGGACGAACTGGTCGAAGAGCGCATCTGCCATCCAGGCCCGGCGCAGCGCGTCGAAGCGTGCCCGTCCCGCCTGCGGGTGCAGCCGCGGCCGGTCGTGCAGCGAATCGAGGTACTCGTAGATGACGGGTCCCCCGAAGAGCGCCTCGCCGTCGTCGAGGACGAGCGTCGGCACCTTGCCGACCGGGTTCACCGCCGGCAACGGCGTATCCGCCTCGAACGGACGCGTCGCGACCGGCTCTACGCCGCCGCGCAAGCCAGCGTAGTTGATCACCGCCTCGACGGTGTGGACGTAGCCAGCGATCGGTGTGTAGAGCAGCTTCAAGCGCCACCTCCCCCGCCGCCCGGCGGCTGCGGAAGAGGCTGCGCCGCAGCGCGCCGTGGCCCCGGCGCTGGCTCCGCGGGCACGCTCGCGACCAGAGGACCAATGTCACCCGGAGGCCATGCTGGAGCGGCACCAACGGGCTGACCGAGACGCGCTGCAGGGTTGCCAATCCCGTGCATGTCGAACTCCTCTCGCCTGATGATGCCGTCGGCGCCCGGGAAGCGCGGCTGGAAGCCTTCGTCCCCGATCCTCGCGGGGGTCGACGTGAAGACCGCGCGCCTGGTCTCGTCGCAATGCTGGAGGCCCTCGAGGCTCGCCGACAGCTGGTCCTCGAGACGACCGTCGATCGAGGCGAAGCTGACCTCGGTGGTGCTCGTACCGGTGTTCTGCGCGAGCGAGCGGGTGGCGGGGCAGTTCACGCCAGCGCAGGGTGAGCCCACCGGCCGCGGCGCCAGCCCGCACCACAGCCAGATCGCGCCGCCGCCCGAGCCCCATTGGATAAACGCTTGCTTTTCGGAATGGTAGCCGACGAGAGGGGTCAGCCTCTCGTTCCGTCGCGAGGCGCGGCGGATCTCGTGGCTCTCATCCTTCGGGTCCTGCGGATCCCGCAGGCACCAGTAGCCTGGCGGCGTCACGCCGAGGCAGCGGATCCAGCGGGCGCGCAGCTCGTTGACGCCGCCCTCGGCGGTCATCGCATGACCACTGGCGAACCCGTACTCGTCGGCGAGCGAGAAGCGTGCGATGTCGCGCGCGAGGCTTCGGGCGAGCAGGGCCGAGACGGCCACGCGCAAACGCCTGTCGGCCGCGGGCATCGGCTTGATCTTCCCAGAGTCGTCGGTTGGCCTGGCGCTCCCCCGCGCGGATCCTCGGCCCTCATCAGGGAGCCACGATGGCTCATCCGTTGCAGCGGTTGTATACAAGAACGCCGGGGAATCCCTGGATTACCACATGCGTAGCGTCCAAACCACAGAGGATCTCCTGGTGCGCGCACTCAACAGGCACAAGGCCCTGCTGCCTTTCCTCTGCGCTCCCAGCGCGGTCGCCGTGGCGGAACCGGCAGCCCCAGACACGCGCGGGTGCGACTGGCTCGCGGCGCATTCCCCGGAGATCGCGACCGCCACGCCGCGCGCTCGGCGCTCGCGACGCGACCCTGGTCACGCGCGCTCGGCATACTGGCTGAGGACCTGGAAGACCCGCTCTATCAGCTCCTCGCGCCGACGGTTGCGTGCGGCGGCGGCCGCCGGGCACGGCTCCCAGGCCTCGACGTCGGCCGGCCCCAGCACGCCGCGGCTCTCGAGCAGCCGTTCGAGCGTGTCGAGCCGGTCGAAGGCGACCGACAGTTCGCCGGTCAGGGCGACGACGATCGCCATCAGCTGGTCGATCGCGGGGTCCGGGTAGAACTGCGCGCGGCGGCCCTTGGGATCCCGCGGCAGCCGCATCGGCCGGCGCGGCGCCGCCTCGCGCACCGCCGCGCCGCGCGGTTTGGCGGGGCGGCGCGGGCTCTTCGCCGGCATCAGTGCATCTCCACGCCGCCGCTCACGTTCATCGCCTCGCCGGTGACGTAGGCGGCTTCGTCGGAGCAGAGGAAAGCCACCGCGCCGGCGGTGTCCGCCGGCAGGCCGACGCGGCGCAGCGGGATGCGATCGCGCATCGCGGCGAGGTACTCCGGCACCGTCTGCCCGTTGAGCCTTGCGAAGTACTCGTTCTGCACCGCGCCGAGCCCGGTGGTGACGTGGTTGGGGCAGACTGCGTTGACGGTGATGCCGTACGGGCCGAGCTCCATCGCCGCGCTGCGGGTGAGGCCCACCATGCCGTGCTTGGAGGCGGTGTACGCGGCCATGTGCCGGTGACCCGACTTCGCGGCCTGGCTCGCGATGTTGACCACGCGCCCGCCTTCGCCCTGGTGGATCATCTGCCGGGCCGCCGCCCTCGTGCAGAGGAAAGCCCCGGTCAGGTTGACCTCGAGCACCGTCCGCCAGCGCTCGGCCGGGGTCTCGACCAGCGGCGAGATCAGGTAGCCGATGCCCGCGTTGTTGACCAGGATGTCGAGGCGGCCGAAGGCCGCGACCGCACGCGAGACCGCGGCCTCGGCCTGGGCTTCGTCGCAGACGTCGAGCGGCACGGCGATCGCTTCGCTGCCGGCCTCGCGGATGCGGGCGGCGACCGCTTCCATCCCGGCCGTCGTGCCGATGTGGCCGGCCTCCATCATCGGCTTGCCGGCGCCGAGGTCGGTGACGACGATGCGCGCCCCGGCCGCGGCGAGGCGCAGGCAGATCGCCTCGCCGAGTCCGCCGCTGCGGCCGGCGCCGGTGACGAGTGCAACCTTGCCGTCGAGCCTGTGCATGCTGGAATCCTCGCGGAGGGGCAACGGCCGCGTATTCTACCGGTCCGCCGGCGCTGCGACCCCGCCCGGCCACTCGCGCCAGCGGTGGCAGGCGACCGCATGCCCCGGCGCCGCCACCTCCCGCGGCGGTGGCGACTCGGCGCAGCGCGCGATCGCCAGCGGGCAACGGGTCCGGAACACGCAGCCGCTCGGGGGCGACAGCGGCGACGGCAGGTCGCGCGCCGGCGACGGACGCCGCCGGCCGCGCTCGATGGCGGGGTCGGCGACGGGCACGGCGTCGAGCAGCATCCGCGTGTACGGGTGCAGGGGACTCCCGTAGATCGCCTCGCGCGGCCCGCTCTCCACGACGCGGCCGAGGTACATGACCATCACCTCCGCGCACAGGTGGCGGACGACGGCGAGGTTGTGGCTGATGAAGAGGTAGGCGAGTCCAAGGTCGTCGCGAAGCTCGCGCAGCAGGTTCACGACCTGTCCCTGCACGGACACGTCGAGCGCGCTGACAGGTTCGTCGCAGACGACGAGCCGGGGTCGCAGGATCACGGCGCGCGCGATGCCGATGCGCTGGCACTGCCCGCCGCTGAACTCGTGTGGATAGCGATCCGCGACCGCCGCCGGCAGGCCGACCCGCTCGAGGGCCTCGCCGACGCGCTGGCGCCGCTCGCGCCGGGTGAGGCTCGCCTCGAACACCGCCAGCGGCTCGCCCACGCTCTGTCCGACCGTGAGCCTTGGATCGAGGCTGCCGGGCGGGTCCTGGAAGACGATCTGGAGTTCGCGTCGCAGCTTTCGCCAGCCGGCGCGGGTACGTCCGTCGACGCGCTCGCCGGCGAAATGCAGCTCGCCACCGGCGACCGGCACGAGGCCGATCAGCGCGCGCCCGAGCGTGCTCTTGCCGCAGCCGGACTCGCCGACCACGCCGAGCGCGCCGCCGGCCTGGATCACGAGGCTCGCACCGTCGACGGCGGTGAGCCAGCGCTGGCGCAGGAGGCCGCCGGCGAGCGGATAGCGCACCACGAGCCCGCGGCCTTCGAGCAGCGTGCTCATGCGGCCGCCCGGGGCGGCAGTGGATGGTGGCAGGCGACGCGGGAGACGCCGCCCGACAGCTCGGGCCGCTCGCTGCAGCGCGCGCTGGCGCGCGCGCAGCGCGGGGCAAAGGCGCAGCCGGACTCCGCGCCGGCGGCGGGCGGCGCGCCCGCGATGGTCCGCATCGGCGCGCCAGGGTCGTCGTCGAGGCGCGGCAGCGCCGCCAGGAGCCCGGCCGTGTAGGGGTGGCGCGGCGCGGAGAACAGCGCCGCGGCCGTGCCCTCCTCCACCACCCGGCCCGCGTACATGACGACCACCCGGTCCGCGAGGCCCGCGACCACGCCGAAGTCGTGGGTGACGAGGACGAGCGCCATGCCGAGCGACTCGCGCAACTCTCCGAAAAGGGTCACCACCTGCGCCTGCACGGTCACGTCGAGCGCCGTCGTGGGCTCGTCGGCGATCAGCACCCGCGGCCTCGGCATCAGCGCCGCGGCGATCGCCACGCGCTGGCGGGTGCCGCCGGACAGCTCGTGCGGAAACTGCGCGAGGCGCGCGGCCGGGTCCGGCACGTGTACGCGCTCCAGCATCCGCCGCGCCTGCGCGAGGGCCTCGGCGCGGGAACCGCCGTGGTGCACGGTCAGCGCCTCGGCGAGCTGCGCGCCGATGCTCAGGTGCGGGGTCAGGCTGCCGAGCGCGTCCTGGAACACGTAGCCGATGCCGCGGCCGCGCGCGGCGGCGAGCCGATCCGGCGCGCCGAGCAGCTCCTCGCCGGCGAAGCTGACGCGGCCCGCGGCCCGCCCGTTGCCCGCGAGCATGCCGGTGGCCGCGAGCAGCGTCTGGCTCTTCCCGGAGCCCGACTCGCCGACGATCGCCAGGCACTCGCCGGCCTCGACCGACAGGTCGACGCCCCTGACGGCCTCGAGCTCGCCGTCCCGGGTGTGGAAGCTGACCGACAGCGACTCGATCTCGAGCAGCGCCATCAGCGTTCCCTCGGGTCGAGCGCGTCGCGCAGGCCGTCGCCCAGGAAGTTGAACGCGAACACGATGAGCACCAGGCAGCCTGCCGGGACCAGCAGGATCCACGGCGCGCTCTCCATCTCCGCGGCGCCGTCCGCGATCAGGTTGCCGAGGCTCGCGAGCGGCTCCTGGATGCCGATGCCGAGGAAGCTGAGGAAACTCTCGACGAGGATCATCTGCGGGACCATCAGCGTCGCGTACACGATCACCGGACCGAGCAGGTTGGGCACGATGTGCCCGAAGACGATCCGGGCCGGCCCGGCGCCGGACGCGACCGCCGCCTCGACGAACTCGCGCTGCCCGAGCGCCATGGCCTGGCCGCGCACGACCCGCGCCATGGTCAGCCAGCCGACCGCGCCGATCGCGATGAACAGCAGGAAAACGCTGCGCTCGAACACGACCGTGAGGATGATCACGAAGAACACCTGCGGCAGCGCGTAGAGCACGTCGACGGCGCGCATCATGACCGCGTCGGTCCGTCCGCCGGCGAATCCGGCCACCGCGCCCCAGGTGACGCCGATCACGAGGCTGACGAGGGTCGCGAGCAGCGCGACCGCGAGCGACAGGCGCGCGCCGTGCAGGGTGCGCACGTACAGGTCCCGGCCGAGCCGGTCGGTGCCGAGCCAATGGCCCGACGCGAGCCCCGGCGGCGCGGCCATGTGCTCCCAGTCGATCGCGTCGGGCGCGTGCGGGCTGGCCAGCGGACCCAGCACGGCGAACGCGACCAGCGCGGCAAGCAGCGCGGCGCTCGCCATCGCCGCGCGGTTGGCGGCGAGCCGGCGCCAGGCGTCGGACCACAGCCCGGCGCGGCTCACCGCGGGTTCCTGCCTGGCCGGATGCGCGGGTCGAGCCAGGCGTAGATCAGGTCGACGAGGAGGTTGAGCAGGATCATCAGCGCCGCGAACACGATGACCATGCCCATGACCAGCGTGTAGTCGCGGTTGAGGGCGCCCTGCACGAGATAGCGCCCGAGGCCCGGCAGGCCGAAGATCGTTTCCACCACCAGCGAGCCCGTCAGCACGGCCGCGGTCGCCGGACCGAGGTAGCTCACGACCGGCACCAGCGCGGCCGGCAGCACGTGGCCCAGCAGCAGGCGCCGCGGCGGGATCCCCCGGGCGCGCGCCGCGCGCACGAAGGGCGCGCGCAGCACCTCGAGGACGCTGCCGCGGGTCAGTCGGGCCACGTAGGCAATCACCGGCAGCGCCAGCGTGACCACCGGCAGCACCATGTCGCGCACGGTGCCGGGCGTCCAACCGGCGACCGGCAGCCAGCCGAGGTGGATGCCGAAGACGAGCGCCAGCAGCGGCGCGATGACGAACACAGGCACCGCGATGCCGAGCACCGCGAAGCCGGTGACCAGGTGGTCGGCGGCGCGATTGTGGCGCGTCGCGGCGAGCAGGCCGAGCGGCACGCCCGCCAGGACCGCAAGCAGGATCGCCGACACGCCGAGCTTGAGGCTCACCGGCAGCCCGGTCGCGATCAACTCGCTGACGGTGAAGTCCTTGAACTTGTAGGACGGGCCGAAGTCGCCGCGAAGCAGTCCCGCCACGTATCGGCCGAGCTGCACCGGCAGCGGCCGGTCGAGCCCGTACGCGCGTTCCAGATTGGCCTTGATCTCCGGGGGCAGCGCCTGTTCCTCGTCGAACGGGCCGCCCGGGGCGAGCCGCGTCAGCAGGAACGCGAGGACGACGATGACCGCCAGCGTCGGGATCGCGCCGAGCAGCCGCCTGAGGAAATAGCCCAGCACGCCGCCGGCGTCAGCGCTCGGGCCGGGCCGGCATGCGCACCAGCATCGCGCAGACGAAGGCGATCGCGATGAGACCGGTCATGAGCTTGAAGCCGAGGCCGTAGTCGCCCGCGACGTCGTAGGTCATGCCGGTGATCCACGGGCCGATCGCGCCGCCGGTCGCGTCGATCACCGTGATGGCGCCGAGGATCCGGCCCAGCGCACGGGCGCCGAAGACGTCGGCGACCAGCGCCTGAAGCATGGTGTAGTTGCCGCCCCAGCCGAGGCCGAACAGCCACAGCGCGGGCCAGACGAGCGAGGGATCCAGCGTCGCGAGCATCGCCGCGCCGGTCAGCATCAGGCCGAGGCAGAGGGCGAAGACGACCTTGCGCGGCAGGATCTCGGAGACGGCCCCGGCCGCCAGCTTGCCGACGAGCCCCATCACGAACAGCGGGAAGAAGGCCCGCGCGGCGCCGGCGTCGTCGTAGCCCAGGTCCTGCATGTGCAGGAACAGGTTTCCCGAGAGCCCGAGGATCGAGTAGAACGTGCAGAACGCGGCGGTCGCGATCAACCAGAAGTTCGGCGTGCGTACCGCCGCCGAGAACTCGTATCCCGGCGCAGGCGCGCCCGCCGCGGCCGGCGCCGCGCGGTCGGCGCCGAGCGGCGCGAGCCCGACCCGCTCGGGCCACTCCTTGATCACGAGCAGGACGAGGGGCAGCAGCAGCAGCGGGACCAGGCACACGATCTGCAGCGCGTCGCGCCAGCCGTGCTGGCCGATCAGCCAGGTGTTGAGCTGCGGGATCAGCGCGTTGCCGAGGCTCGTGCCCGACAGCATCAGACCGAGCGCGAGGCCGCGCCTCGACACGAACCAGCGCGAGACGATGGTGACGCAGACCACGAGCCCGGCGCCGGCGAGGGACGCCCCGAGCACGATCCTGAGGAGGTACAGCTGGGTCAGCGAGTCGATCAGCGAATAGGCGTACAGCCCGCCTGCGAGCAGCAGCGCCCCGGCGACCATGGCGGGGCGCACGCCGTAACGGTCCGCGATCCAGCCGCCGACGGGCGCCAGCGCCGCGGAGGCCAGGAGCTGCAGCGTGTCGCCGAACTTGAGTGCGCCGCGGGTCAGCGCCAGCTCGTCGAGGATCGCCCGGTCGAAGACCGCGATGCCGGCGAGCGTCAGCGCGTTCGTGATCCAGATGACGACGAAGGCCGGCAGGACGATGCCCCACCAGCCGTAGAATCGCCAGCCTGCCGTTGCCTGCATCCGCAGCTCCCTCCTGTCGCGGCCGGGGACGGGCGAAGGCCCGTCAGATCGATTCGGTGACGATGAACAGCGGCGCGTCCGCGAACTCGCGGAACTGGCGCGCCACTTCGGCCATGGCCGGCGTCGCGGCGATGTCGGCGCGCAGCGCATCGACGCCCGTGACCCGCAGGATCTCGATGTAGCGGTAGGGCACGTCCGGCGAGCCACTGAGCAGGCCCTGCGCCTTGAGCACCTCGAAGCGCTCGACCGAGCCGAGCCCGTTCACGACCGGCAGGTCGGTGGAACGCGCCCAGGCCTCGTACTGCTCGACGCTCGCGCCGGGCTTCAGGTTGAAAAGGACGACGATCGTGGTCATCGCGGCTCCGTCGGCGCGCGGCGGGTGGGCGGCCGAGTCTAGAGAGGCCGCGAAAGCAGTGTCAACGCGCCTCGGGAGCGTGGCGAACGAAAAAAAAGCGGCCTCGCCAGAGGCCGCGCTTCTCAGGCATCCGCGCGCGTTGCCGCGTCCGGCGGATGCACCCCTCGAGCCCCGCATCTTGTCGTTTTCGTCTGCGAGGCGGTCCCCTTCCTGCCGCGCAAGCTAGCCCGCACGCCGGCGCGCTAGCAAGGAATTTCGTTCCTGCAGCGCAACATCACGCGTCGCGACCCCTCCGTCTCAGCGACCGAGGCCCAGGCAGCCCGGGTTCAGGACGCCCTTCGGGTCCACGATCGCCTTGATCGCGCCCAGCAGCGCCGCAGCCGAGGGATCGAGCCCTTCCTGGTAGTAGTAGAAGCGGCCGAGCTGGAAGCTGGCGGCGCCCTGCTCGAGGAAGCAGCGCGCGAGGTCCTCGCGCAGCCGGTCGACCGCGGTACGGGCCTCGCGGTTCTCGGCATGCACCGGAAGCCGCGCGAGGTAGCCTGCCTCGATCACGCGCTCGTGAAACGCCAGGCGGCTGTCAGGCCAGTACAGCACGGGCTCGATCAGGATGCCGCGGTCGCCGAGGATGCAGAGAAGGTAGCCGTGGTCGATCGAGAGCCGTTCGCGCTCGGCACGGTGACGCGCCTGCACCGCCTCGAGCGCCTCGTAGGTGCGCAGCGCCGCCGACATCGGCACGGAGCCGTGCACCGGCACCCAGCGCTCGCCCGAGGGGCCGAGCATGCTGTTCACCTCGGCGAACGGGTTGGCGCGCATCACCTTCGGGATCGTGCTCGCGACCTCCCGCCCGCGCGGACCGACGATCGCGCGGACCCGCGCGAGCCGTGCATCGGCGTCCGGGGCGTCGCGGCCCTCGACGGTCATGTGCACCGAGAACTGGTCCTCATCGAGGAAGCCGCGGCCACCGAGGACCACCTTCGCGCCCTGGGCCAGGCCCTTGAGCCCGCCGCCCGCCGCCTTCACCACCTGGCCGAGCGCCCGGGCGTCCTCGGCCAGGCTCACCCGCTTCATCCGCACCTTCTGCATGCCCGGATCGAAGGCGAACAGCTCCGACACCAGCTGCTCGCGGGCCACGTCCGCCATCAGGGCGAACAGGCCGCGCGCGTCGGGGACGCTGAAGGAGACGTGGCGCACTTCCGGCGGGATGCGCACGAGGCGCAACGTGGCGCGAACCTTCACGCCGAGGGCGCCGCAGTCGTGCGTGAACATCGCCGACAGGTCCGGCCCGAACTGGCGGAAGAACGGCGCGCCGCGGGCGTTCGCGTGGGCGCCGACCCGCGCCAGGCGGCCGTCGCCGAGCACCACGTCGAGGCCGAGCACGCTCTCGCCGACCGCTCCGGCGGTGCCCGAGCCCAGGAACATGGCGCCCTGCGAGATCGCGCCGCCGATGGTCGAGCGCAGGCCCGACAGCGGGCCCCAGAAGGGCGTGCGCAGGCCGAGCGGGGCGAGCGCGTCGAAGAGCTGCTTCCAGGTCGCGCCGCACTCGACCGTGACGAAGCCGTCCTCGGCGTTCACCTCGAGGATCCGGTTCATCCGGCACATGTCGAGGACGATCGCGTCGCGGCGATCCGCGAGGAAGCCGCGGGTGTAGGACATGCCGCCGCCGCGAGGCGCTACGACCAGTCCGCGCGCCGCCGCGATCGCGACCACGGCCGAGACGTCCTCGACGCTGCCAGGCCGAACCACCGCGAGGGGCGGCGTGCGCGCGTGGTGCACGTCCTGGCCGTAGAACTCCAGGTCGGCGTCGCCGAGCAGCACGTGATCGGCCCCGACCGCGGACTGCAGCGCGGCGATGGTCGGGGCCTCGGCGGCGTCGGCCCGCAGGGTCGCGATTTCGGTCATCATCGGCTCCGGATCTGGCGCGTGTCGCCCGGATTATTCGTGCCCTTGCCGCGCTGCACAAGCCGCGCCGCGCGTTGGACAGGCGGCATGCGAGTTCCTACACTCGGGCCAGGCCGACGAGTCCTGCCAAGGGGTGAGATGTGCCCGACTCCACCCGACCGATCCGCGCCCTGCTGCGCGGCCTCGACGCGCTGGCGATGCTCAACCGCTGCGACGGCGCCACGGTGTCGGAAGTCGCGGCCGAGATCCGCCTGCCGCGTACCACGACCTACCGCGTCCTGGAGACCCTGTGCACCGCGGGCTACGTGTTCCGCGATCCGGCGGACGAGCGCTACCGGCTGACGGTCGAGGTCCGCAGGCTGGCCGACGGCTTCGACGACGACGCCTGGGTCAGCGAGGTCGCGCGGCCGGTCCTCGACGAACTGGGCCGGGACATCGTCTGGCCCGTGTCCATCGCGACGCTCTCGGGCCAGTCGATGGTCCTCCGCGAGACCACCGACCACCGCAGCCCGCTCGCCGTCGAGCGCCACTCCGCCGGTCTCCGCCAGCCGCTTCTCGCGAGCGCGGCCGGGCGCGTCTACCTCGCGTTCTGTCCCGAGGGCCAGCGCGACGCGCTGGTCGAGATCCTGGCGCGCTCACCGCGCGAGGAGGACGCGCTCGCCCGCAATCGCGAGGAGCTGGCGCGTGTCCTCGGCGAGGTGCGCGCGCAAGGCTACGCCTCGACGCTGCGCGCCCGCAGGATCTCCGACGAGGTGACGCTGGCCGTGCCTGTGGGCCTCGGCGACCGCGGCCTCGCCTGCCTCGGCGTTCGCTTCGCGGCGAGCGCGGTGCCCATGAAGCTCGCGCTGGAGCGGTTCCTGCCCCGCCTGCGCGAGGCAGCGCAACGGATCCGGGCGGGGTTCCAGGACAGGCGGAGCTGAGCGCCTCCGTCGTTTGACACCCTCGCCGCGTTTGCTTATTTTCGCAGCGCAAAATCGCGGCTCCCGACGCAGGGGCCGGCGCCTCCCCTACCCGAGAACCGCATGCCCGACGAGACCCTCGCGTACCGCGCCCTTGCGCTGCAGCTGACCTGCCATGCAGTGAATGGCTGCCCGGACCGCGCCAGCGCACGGGCTGCGATGCAGCGGAACATCTGTCGGATCGACCGGGGCATCGCCGGCTCGAAGGCTTTCCTCGGCCGGGACCTGCGGCTGGTGGTCCTGCCGGAGTACCTTCTGACCAGCTATCCGCTCGGCGAGTCGCTCCCGGCCTGGGCGGAAAAGGCGGCGATCGACACGGACGGCGCGGAGTACGAGGCGCTCGGCGCCGTCGCGGCGCGCCACGACGTGTTTCTCGCCGGCAACGCCTACGAGACGGACCGGCATTTCCCCGGCCTCTACTTCCAGACCAGTTTCTGCCTCGCGCCGTCCGGCGCCATCGTGCTGCGCTACCGCAGGCTGGTCTCCATGTTCGCGCCGACGCCGCACGACGTCTGGGATCGCTATCTCGACGTCTACGGCCTCGAAGGCGTGTTCCCGGTCGCGCGGACCGAGATCGGCCGGCTGGCGGCGATCGCCTCGGAGGAGATCCTGTATCCAGAGATCGCCCGCGCGCTCGCGCTGCGCGGCGCCGAGGTGTTCCTGCACAGCTCGAGCGAAGTGGGCTCGCCGCGCCTCACGCCGAAGGACGTCGCCAAGCGCGCCCGCGCCCTCGAGAACCTCTGCTACCTGGTCTCGGCCAACACCGCCGGCATCGAGGGCGTGGACATGCCGTTCGCTTCCGCGGACGGCATGTCCAAGGTGGTGGATTTCCTCGGCGACGTCCGCGCCGAGGCGCTCTCCGGGGAGTCGGCGAACGCCTGCGCCGAGATCGACCTCGCCGCACTGCGTCGCTACCGGCGCCGCGGCGGGATGGGGAACCTGTTGTCGCGGCAGCGCCTCGAGCTGTTCGCGGCCACCTACGCGGGGTCGGTCTACCCGCCGAACACGATGCTGGACGCGGACGGCCGCACGACCGTCCCCGACCGCAGTCACTTCGTCGCCACGCAGCGCGCCGTGCTCGAGCGGCTCGAGCGCGACGGGCTGATCTGAGCAGATTTCATCCGAGGAGCGAGTCCCGATGCGCAAGATCCTGGTGGGTGTGAAGAGGGTGATCGACTACAACGTCCGGATCCGGGTCAAGCCGGACGGCTCCGGGGTCGTCACGGACGGGGTCAAGATGAGCATCAACCCGTTCGACGAGATCGCCCTGGAGGAGGCGCTGAGGATCCGCGAGCGCGGCGAGGCCGGCGAAATCATCGCGGTCAGCGTCGGCCCGGACGACGCGCAGCAGCAGCTGCGCACCGCGCTCGCGATGGGCGCGGACCGGGCGATCCTCGTCAAGCACGAAGCCCCGCTCGACCCGCTGGTCGCGGCCCGGGCGCTGCTCGCCATCGTCCGCAAGGAGTCGCCCGACCTCGTGATCCTCGGCAAGCAGGCCATCGACGACGACGCGGCGCAGACCGGACCGATGCTCGCGGCCCTCTGGGACCGGCCGCAGGCGACCTTCGCCTCGAAGGTCGAGTTCAAGGGCGATGCGCTGGTCGTGACGCGGGAGGTCGACGCCGGACTCGAGACCGACGAGGTCGACCTGCCGGCGGTCGTGACCACCGACCTGCGCCTGAACGAGCCGCGCTACGTCAAGCTGCCGGACATCATGAAGGCCAAGAAGAAGCCGCTCGACCTCACCGATCTGGCGGCGCTCGGCGTCGACGCCGGCAGTACCTCGAAGGTGCTGGCCTGGGAGCCGCCGGCCCAGCGCCAGAAGGGCGTCATGGTCAAGGACGCCGCCGAACTCGTGAACGTGCTCAAGCAGAAGGGGCTGATCTGATGAACAAGGTCCTGATCGTCGCCGAACACGCCGGCGGCAGGCTGAATCCCGCGACGGCCAAGTGCGTGAGCTGCGCCGCCACGATTCCCGATGCGGAGATCACGGTCGCGGTCCTCGCGAAGGACGGCGCCGACGTGGCCGCCCAGGCCTCCGCGCTCGAGGGCGTGTCTAAGGTGCTGCTGGTCGAGAATCCCGCGAACGCCGCGCCGCTCGCCGCCGTGCTCGCGCCGCAGCTCGCGAAGCTGGCCGAGGGCTTCGGCTACGTGCTCGGCCCCTCGACCACCTTCGGCCGCGACCTCATGCCGCGCGTCGCTGCCCTGCTCGGCGTGCCGCAGCTCTCTGACGTGATGGCGGTGGAATCGGCGACCCGCTTCAAGCGGCCGGTCTACGCTGGCAACGCCATCACCACGGTCGAGGTGACCGCCGGCACGCAGGTCGTCTGCACGGTGCGGGTCGCGTCCTACGGGGCCGCCGGGACGGGCGCGGCCGCGCCGGTCGAGAAGCAGACCCTCGACGTCGCCCTGCCCTCGCACACGCGCTTCGTGTCCATCTCGGCGGCCAAGAGCGACCGACCGGACCTGCAGACCGCTCCACGGGTGATCTCCGGCGGTCGTGCCCTCGGCAGCGCGGAGAACTTCGACCTGATCTACCGGCTCGCGGCCAAGCTCAACGCCGGCGTCGGCGCCTCGCGGGCGGCCGTGGACGCGGGCTACGCGCCGAACGAGATGCAGGTCGGGCAGACCGGCAAGATCATCGCGCCGGAGCTGTACGTCGCGATCGGCATCTCCGGCGCGATCCAGCACCTGACGGGCATCAAGGACGCCCGGACCATCGTGGCGATCAACAAGGACCCCGAGGCGCCGATCTTCGAGATCGCCGACGTCGGCCTGGTCGGCGACCTGTTCACCCTGGTACCGGAGATCGAGAGGCTCGTCTGAGCCAGAATCTACATGAGCGAAGTACGCCAGGATATTGAAAGTATTGTGGCGGACTATCGTGACTGCTGGGCGCGACTGGACTTCGAGCGCCTGCGGGGACTGTGGGACACGGACGACGCGGAGCCCCTGTACGTCGCCGAGGAGGCGGCGGCGCCGATGCTCGACTGGCCCGCGATCGAGGCCTACTGGCGGAGCACCCGCGCGGCGACCGAGAGCATCAGGATCTCGACGTCGAACCTCTGCGTGCGCGCGCTCGGCGACCGCCTCGCCTCGGCGGTGTACGATATGCGCTGGGTGGGACGCTTCCGCACCCATCCGCGACCGATCGGCGGGGAGCTTCGCGTCGCGGCGATGTTTCGCCACAAGCCGGCCGGCTGGCGCTTCCTGCACTATGTCGAGGCACCGCTGGCGCCGATCGTCTACTTCCGGCGAAGCTACGAGCGCTTCGCCGAGGCCTCGCCGTCGCAGGATGCGCGGTGAGCCCGGCCGCGGGAGCGCCGCCGGCACGCAAAGGCTACGTCGACGTCCCCGGCGGGCAGGTTCACTTCCGCAGCGCCGGCGACGGGCCGCCCGTCGTGCTGCTGCACGACTCGCCGCGCTCCTCCGTGCTGCACCTGCCGAACCTGCCGTGGCTGGCTCGCGAGTTCTCGGTGTTCGCGCTGGACACGCCGGGCTACGGCAACTCCACGCCGCTGCCGGCCGATCCGATTCCCACGATCCCTGATTTCGCAGCGGCGCTCGCGGGCACGCTACAGGCGCTGGGCCTGCGCCGCCCTGCCGTCTATGGTTTCCACACCAGTTCCAAGACCGCGCTCGCGCTCGCCGCGCGCGCCGACGCGCCGCTGGGCGGCGCGGTGCTCGACGGGCTGTCACTGCCGGCCGCGCCGCCGCCCGAGGCGTTCATCGCAGCCTACATGCTGCCCTTCGAGGTGCATGCCGACGGCAGCCACCTCGCCACGCAGTGGAGCAAGGTCCTGGATTTCCACCGCTGGTTTCCCTGGTTCCGGCGCGAGCCGGCGACCCGGCTGCCGATGGAGCTGCCGGACGATGCCGCGCTGCACGCCTACGCGGTGGACGTGATGATGGCGGGCCGGTCGTGGTCCTCGGCCTACGCCGCGGCCATGCGCTATCCCGCGCGCGAGGCCTTCGCCGCCCTGCGCCGTCCCCTGACCGTCACTGCCCGCGCGGACGACGTGCTGTTCGGCTACCTCGAGGCGCTGCCGCAGCCCTTGCCGCCGGGCGTGCGCTGCGCCCCGCTCGGCGCCGATGCCGCGGCCTGGAGATCGGCGCTGGCCAGCTGGTTCGCGGAGTACTCGGCGCCGCAGCCGCGTGGCGACCCGCCTGATCCGCTGGCCGACCCTGCGCCGCGCCTGCGGGCGGGCTACGTGGACCATCGCGAGGGCCAGCTGCACCTGCGCGTCGCGGGATCCGGCCCAGGACCGCCGCTGCTGCTGCTGCACGACCTCCCGGGGTCGGCCGCCGCGGTGGAGGCGCTCGGCCTCGCACTCGCGACGGACCGCCGGGTGCTGATGCCCGACCTGCCCGGCTGCGGCGAGTCGGACGCGCAAGCCGCGGCGACCGCGCAGCGATCGGCGGCGGCGCTGCTGGCCGCGCTGGACCGCCTGCAGGTGGCAGCCGCCGACCTGTACGCGGAGCAACTCGCCGCGCCGCTCGCCCTCGAGCTTGCGGCCCTGGCTCCGGGGCGCGTCCGGCGGCTCGTCTGCCGGGGCCTGCCGCCGCTGTCGCCGGGCGCAAGGGCCGCGCTCCTGCCAGCGTACTGTCCGCCGCTCACGCCGCGGCGCGACGGCACGCACTGGCTCGCCGCCTGGCAGCTGCTGGGCGACCGCGAGGTCGCCTGGCCCTGGTTCGAGCGCAGCCGGGAGGCGGTGCGCCGCCGCGGCGCGGGGCTCGACGCGGCCACCCGGCAGCGGATCGTGGTCGACCTGATGAAGCAGCCCGGGAGCTACGCCCAGCCGCTGCACGCCGCGCTCGCCGTGCCGCTCGAGGCGCGCCTGGCGGCGCTCGCGACGGACACCACGGTGCTGCTCGACGCCTCGGACCCGCGCGACGCCGGCCTCCCGGAGGCGCTCGCCGGCCGGCCTTCCTTGCGCGTCGAGGCGGCCCCCGACACGGCGACCGGGCTGGCCGCGGTCCTCGTCCGGCTGTTCGGGCCCTGATCAGCCAGCGACGTTTTTGAGCAGCGCGAGCGCGAGGCCGAGCAGGACGAGCCAGGTGCCGAGCGTTCCATAGAACCGGCCGAAGCTCCGCGCGGAGTGCCTGGACAGGCCCCAGGCGTGCAGCAGACGGCTGGCGACAAGGACCGCCCCGGCCGCGTGAAGCGCCCAGCCCGGCAGGCCGTTCAGCTCCGCAAGCAGCAGCAGCAGCAGGATGAGCGGCACGTACTCGACGAAGTTCGCGTGCACGCGCACGGCGCGCTCCATGCGTGGATCGGCGCCGACGCCGAGCGGCGTGCGGGTCGCCCAGCGGGCCCGGACCACCAGTCCGGCGAGGCCGAGGTACAGCAGCGCCGCGAGCGCCGCATAGAGCGAGGTGATGGGTGCCGTCATGCCTGCCTCAGTGCGGCGACGAGCCGGCCACGCGGACCAGCGCCTTGCCGAAATTGCCGCCGCGCATCAGTCGGCAGAAGGCCGCGGGCGCCCCTGCGATGCCCTCGGTCACGTCCTCGCGGTAGCGGAAGCGGCCCTCGCGGATCCAGGCCGAGACCACGCGGCGCTGCTCGTCGGCCTTGTGCAGCCAGTCGTAGACCACGAGGCCCTTCATCGTTGCGCGCGCGCCGACCACGGGCCCGAGGAAGGGGCCGGGCGGCGGCGTGTCGGCGCTGTAGGCCTCGATCATGCCGCACAGCACGATGCGCGCGCCGAGCGCGAGCCGCGTCAGCACCGCCGAGAGCGTGTCGCCGCCGACGTTATCGAAGTAGACGTCGATCCGGTCGGGGCAGGTCGCGGCCAGCGCCTCGCGCAGGTCGCCCTTGCGGTAGTTCACGCAGGCAGCGAAGCCGAGCTCCTCCACCGCATAGGCGCACTTCTCGTCGCTCCCGGCGATGCCGACGGCGCGCGCGCCGACGAGGCGAGCGACCTGCCCGACCGTCGAGCCGACCGGGCCGGTCGCGGCCGAGACCACCACGGTCTGCCCGGGCTTTGGCTCGCCGAGATAGACGAGCCCGGCGTAGCCGGTCAGGCCCGGCATCCCCAGCACTCCGAGCGCCGTCGACAGCGGTGCCATCGCCGGGTCGAGCTTGCGCGCGCCGGTGCCGTCCGACAGGGCATACGCCTGCCAGCCGTTACGGACGGCGACGAACTCGCCCGCCGCGAAGCCCGGGTGGCGCGACTGCACCACCTCGGCCACGGTCTCGCCGACCATCGGCATGCCGGGCTCCAGCCGGTCGGCGTAGAGCTGGCTGCCCTTCATCACGTTGCGATAGTACGGGTCGAGCGACAACCACAGCGTCCGCGAGAGGAACTGACCCTCCCCCGGCGCAGCCACGGGCGCCTCGTCGAGCGCGAAGTCCTCGACGACCGGCAGGCCCTGCGGCCGCCGGGCCATCAGCACGCGCTGGTTCTTCAAGCCCGGGCGCCCGTCGGCGTCAAAGCTGGCTCAGGACGTGCTCGGCCGAGGACACCTTGAACTCGCCGGGCCCCTCGACGAACACCGACTTGACGACGCCCTTCTCGCTGACCAGCGCGAAGCGCTGCCCGCGCATGCCCATGCCGAAGCCCTTGGCGTCGAGCTCGAGGCCCAGCGCGCGGGTGAAGTCGCCGTTGCCGTCGGCCGCCATGACCACGCTGTCGCCGACGTTCGCCGACTTGCCCCATGCGTTCATCACGAACACGTCGTTGACCGCGATGCACACGACCTTGTCGACGCCCTTGGCCTTGAGCGCCGCGGCCTGCTCGACGAACCCCGGCAGGTGGCGGGCGCTGCAGGTGGGCGTGAAGGCCCCCGGGACAGAGAAGAGCACCACCCGTCCCTTGCCGAACAACTCGTCGGTGCTCACGTTCGCCGGGCCGTCGCCGGTCATCACCTTGAGCGTCGCCGAGGGAACCTTGTCGCCTGCCTTGATAGCCATGGAGCCTGAACCTCTCTTGGGGCGTGAAACCAGCCATGAGTCTAGCGCAACGACCGCGTCACCGGCCTGCCGCCTGCCAGGCGGCGCAGATCTCCGCCGCCGGCGCGGACCACACGCCATCGTGGCCGGTCACGTACTCCAGCACCTCCTCGAGCCGGCCGATGCGGTGCGGCTGGCCGAGCACCCAGGGGTGCAGGGACAGGGCGAGGATACGCCCGCCCTGCCCGGCGGCCTCGGCGTACAGGAAGTCGAAGGCGTCCCGCACCTGCACGGCCCACTCGGCCTCGGAGTGCAGGTTGCCGTGGATGACGAAGGCGTCCTCGAGTTCGAGCGACAGCGGCATCGCGACGATCGGGCCCGCCCCGGTCCGGAAGAGGTAGGGCATGTCGTCGTTGACCCAGTCGCACATGTAGCGGACGCCGTGCTTCGCGAGCAGGTCGGGCGTCAGCGCGCTCTGCGACCGCGACGGACTGAGCCAGCCGGTCACCGGCTGCCCGCTCGCCTCGCGCAGCGCCCTGAGCGAGCGCTCGACCTGTGCCTCCTCCGCGGCCGGATCCATGCCGCCGAAATGCGGCGCGTCCATGTGCCAGCCGTGGCAGGCGATCTCGTCCCCGCGCTCGGCGAGGCGCCGCAGCAGGTACGGGTAGCGCTCGGAGAGTCGCGCCGAGACCGCGAAGCTAGGGCGCAGCTTGTAGCGGTCGAACGCCTCGAGGAACCGGTAGACACCCACCCGGTTGCCGTACTCGCGCAGCGTGTAGTGCCGGAGGTCGGGATAGGCGGTGGTCATGCCGCCGGTGGGCGGGAAGGGCTTGCCCTGCTGGTTGAGCGGGAAGTACTGCAACGCCACGTTGACCCACAGCGCGAGGCGCTTGCCGCCGGGCCATTCGACGCGCGGGCGATCGGCGAGCATGGACCAGTCGTAGCGGTCGTGGTCCATGCCGTAGCGGCGCTTCGGATACTCGAGGTAGCTGCGATCGAGCGCCATGTCAGGCTCCTCCGCGCGCCGCGATGTCGGCGACGGCGGCGTCGTAGCTGTGCTCCAGGTAGTGCTCGGCGATCTCCCGGCCCGTGGTCACCCAGACGCCGGAGTGACCGGTGATGTATTCGAGGGCCTCCTCGAAGGCCTTCAGGCGGTGCGGGTGGCTCACCTGGTAGGCGTGCAGGGGAATGCACATCACCGTCCCACTCTCGGCGCCCTCGGCGTACAGCCGGTCGAAGCAGGCCTTGAGCATCTCGCAGTAGCGGCGCGGCTCGATCTTGTTCACCACGTACACGATGGTGTCGTTCATCTCGAGCGAATACGGCACCGATACGAAGCGCTTGCCCGAGCGGACCCTGACCGGGGTCGGCTGGTCGTCGTGGAACAGGTCGCAGGTGTAGATGCCGCCCGCCTCGGCGAACAGGTCGAGGGTCACCTCGCTGTGGGTCAGCGCCGGCGCCAGGTAGCCGGCGCACTGCTGGCCGGTGTGGCGGCGGATCGTCTCGATGGCGTCGACGATCATCTCCCGCTCCTGGGCCTCGTCCATGCCGTAGGTGTAGCGCGTGTTGTAGATGCCGTGGCTGAAGAACTCCCAGTTCCGCTCGCGGCACATCTCGATGATCTCGGGATGATGCTCGCACAGCGCCGTGGACAGCGAGATCGAGCCGCGCACGCCGTACCTGTCGAGCACCCGCATCATGCGCACGTGGCCGACCCGGTTGCCGTAGTCGCGGGTCGAGTAACCGGCGACGTCCGGCACCGGCCGCGGCCAGGCCTTGCGGTGCGGGTTGACCGCTGGATCGACCTCGTAGAACTCGATGTTCGGCGCCACCCAGAACGCGACCCGGGCGCCGCCGGGCCAGTTGATCTTCGGGCGGCCCTCCCAGGGCCAGTAGTCGTAGAGTCCCGGGTCTTCCCTCATCCGCTCGCTCCTCGACGATCTAGAACGGGCAGCCGCGCGCCTCGCGGATCGGCGGGCAGCCAGGGTGCGCCTGCAGCCAGCCCTCGACCGTCCGGTAGGGCTCGACGTCGGCGTACTTGAGCATGATGTCGCAGAGATTCGCAAAGTGCGGGATCTCGTGCTTGTCGGCCACGCACTCCTCCGGGACGATCGTCCGGTAGCCCGCGGACAGCGAGGCCACCGCGCTCGCGCGCACGCAGCCGGAGGTGCTGCCGCCCGTCAGGATCACGGTGTCGACCTTGTGCCAGACCAGCAGCGAAGGGATCAGCGTCTCGTGGAATACGCTCGCCATGCGCTTGTTGATGACGGCGTCGCGAGCGCGGTCGATCCCGAGCCTCGGGTCGAGCTCGGCGCGCGGGTCGCCCACCTTGATGTTCTGCAGCGAGTTCGGCGTGTTGGTCCGCGTGCCCCATACGCCGGCGTCGTCGGCAGTGTCCATGTAGGCGACGTAGGTCCAGATCACCGGCATGTTCTTCGTGCGGGCGAGCGCCGAGAGGCGGTTGATGTATTCGAGCTGCCGCGGGTCCGTCTGGTAGGCCGTCGGATAGGCGTCGAGATCGGTGTAGGCGCGCTGCAGGTCGATGTTGATGACCGCCGCCTTCTCGCCGAAGCCGAACCGGGCGCGGCTGGGGTTGCTCTTGACTTCGGCCCAGTACTGGCGCGCGGTGAGGTCTGAAGTCTGCATGACCGGCATGGACTCTCCTAGCGAATCAGGAACAGCGAAAGCTGCGGCAGCATGACCACCGCTGCGAGCGCGACCAGCATGATCGCGATGAACGGCAGCACGGCCCGGCAGATGGTCCAGAAATCCTCGCGGAACGCGCTCATCGCCACGATCAGGTTGAGGCCCATCGGCGGCGTCAGGTAGCCGATCTCGAGGTTGACGGTCATCATGATCCCGAAGTGCACCGGGTCGAGTCCCTGCGCCTGCGCCACCGGCTGCAGGATCGGCGCGAGGATCAGGATCGCCGAGCCGATGTCCATCAGCATGCCGACCGCGAGCAGCAGCAGGTTGGTCCCGAGCAGGAAGGCGGCCGGCGAATCGAACCAGCCCGACAGCGCGGTGACGATCTGCTCCGGCACCTGCTGGTAGGACAGGAAAACGTTGAGCGAGATGGCCATCATCAGCACCGGGAACAGCGAGCCGAGCAGCCGGGTCGTATCGCCGGTCACCCGCACCAGACCGCGGAAGTCGAGCTCGCGGTGCACGACCATCTCGACGAACAGCGCGTAGACCAGCGCCACCGCCGCCGACTCCGTGGCGGTGAAGTAGCCGCTGTAGATGCCGCCGAGGATGATTACCGGCAGCATCAGCGACCAGAAGCCCGACTTCAGGCTGGCGCCGAGCTCGCCGAGCGACCAGGCCGGCAGGCGGTGCTTCCAGTTGACCGCGACCGCGTAGGTGCTGAACAGTGCTATCAGCAGCAGGCCGGGACCGACCCCGGCGAGGAACAGGTCGGCGATCGAGGTGTTGGTCATCACCCCGTAGAGGATCAGCGGGATGCTCGGCGGGATGATGATGCCGAGCGTGGCCCCCGCGCAGACAACGCCGAGCGCGAATGAGCGGCTGTAGCCGGCCTGCTTGAGGGCCGGGTACATGATCGAGCCCACCGCGAGCAGCGTGACGGCGCTCGAGCCGACGATCGCCGCGAACAGACCGCAGGACAGCACGGTCGCGATGGCGAGCCCGCCCGGCACCGGGCCGGCCAGCGCGCGCATGAATCGCACCAGGCGTCCAGCGATCGCGCCCTCGGCCATCACGTTGCCCGCGAGCAGGTACAGCGGGATCGAGAGCAGCACGTCCTTGTTGAGCGCGTCCCAGCCGTCGAGCACGATGTTGGCGAGCACGCCGTCGCCCCAGACGAGGTACGCGTAGCCCGCCGCGCAGCCGAGCACGACCATCAGGTTCTGGCGCAGCACCAGCAGCGCAAGGACCATCGCCAGGAGCCCGAGGCCGCTCACCGCGCCGCCCCGCCCGCCGGCGCATGCGGCGGCTCGCCGTGTGGATCCCCCTCGCCGCGCTCCGCCGGCCGCAGGCCCGGCCAGATCCCGTAACAGGCGTGGCGCAGCGCGGCGAGGGCGAACGCCGCCGGCAGCACGGCCTGGAAGGGCCAGACCACGAGGCGCAGGACCACCGAGCGCTCATCGAGCTCGTAGGTCTCCTGGACGACCCCGAGCGCGATCCACGCGAACACCGCGCAGAAGACCGCGGTCAGCAGCTCGCCGATCCTCGTGAGCCAGGGGTCCCAGGCCGCTGGCAGCCAGCCGTCGGCGAAGCGCGGCCGCAGGTGCGCGCCGGAGGCCGAGGCGAGCCCGATGCCGACGATCGTCACCACCACGTTGGCGAACACGCCGATCTGCCGCGACCAGGACAGGCCGCTGCCGGTCGTCTCGCGGACCACGACGTCGGCAAAGATCACGGCCGCGAGCACCGCGAAAGCGGCGCAAGTCACCGTGAGCTCGACGCGGCGAATCGCCTCTAGCGCGCGGCGGACGGGCGTTGGGGCATGCATCGTGGGTGGAATTTCCGGATCGTTTCGCCCGACTATTGTATACACGCGCGGCCCGCCGGTTTGGGCCTCAGGGCGAAGAGCTTCGCAGCCGGTCTACGCGCGGGATCAGGACGGTGACGAACAGTGCCGAAACGATGTGCAGCGAGCTGACCAGGATGAACACCGTCTCGTAGCTGCCCGTGCGGTCGATGATGAGGCCTATCAGCGGCTGCGACAGCGCCGCTGCGACGCTGCCCGCGGCCCCGCTGATGCCCCACACCGTCGCCACGTCGCGCGGCGGGAACAGGTCGGCGGGCACCGCGAACAGCGACGAGGACTTGACCTGGATGGCGAACACGCCGAGCCCCATGAAGATCACCGCGGCCAGCGCCGAGTCCACGTACACGGCCGGGAGGGCGAGCGGCACGAGCAGCGCGCCGGCCCAGATCATCAGCTTGCGCGAGGCGTTGACCGACAGGCCGCCGCGGATCAGGCGCTGCCCGGCCCAGCCACCGAACAGCGAGCCCACGTCGGCGAACAGGAATGGCAGCGCCGCACCCCAGGCGATCTGCATCATCGTGAAGCCGCGCTCGTCGCGCAGGTACAGCGGTATCCAGAAGGCGAAGAAATAGAACGCGCCGTCGCCGGCGAAGCGCGCGAGCAGCAGCCCCCAGGTCTCGCGGTGGCGGAAGTGCACCGAGACGCCACGCAGGTAGGCGCCGAGCTCGGCAATTGCGCCTGGCCGGCTGGCCGCGTCCGCCACCGGCGCGACGGTCCGGTCCGACAGGATCAGGGCGCGCTCCTCGGCGGAGATGTTCGGGTGCTGCTCGGGCAGGTGGAAATGCCGGTTCCACAGCCAGACCCAGACGAAGCCGAGCAGGCCCGGCACGATGAAGGCCGCGTGCCAGCCGTTGATCGGCGACCAGCCGGCCGCGTGCAGCGCGTCGAACCACGCGATCAGCGGCGCGATCATCACCGGCGCGAGAATGGCGCCGAGACCGGTGCCGGCGGTGATGAACCCCGCCGCCATGCTTCGCTCGGCGCGCGGGAACCACTCGGCGACGACGCGGAAGGCGGCCGGGAAGTTCACCGATTCGGTGATGCCGAGGAAGGCGCGCGCCGCGAAGAAGCTCCAGACGCCCTTGCCGAAGGCGTGCAGCACCGCCGCCACGCTCCACCAGATGACCGCGAGCGAGAGCGAGCGTTTGCTTCCCAACCGGCCCACCAGCGGGCCAAGCAACAGCTGGCCGGTCGCGTACATGAGCAGGAACGCGAGCGTGATGCGCCCATATTCCTCGTTGGTGAACGAGAACTCCTGCTTGAGGACCGGCGCCGCGACCGACAGGGCGAGGCGGTCGACGTAGCCGATCATCGTGACGGCGCAGAGCATGATGGCGACCCACCAGCGCTTTTGTCGCCACCACGGTCCCGCGGGCCGCATGATTCCCGTCGATTCCATACGCCTGCCTCAGTCGATCAGCCAGCCGCGGCCCTCGACGCGGTCGCGCCGCGTGACGAGCCGGTGTTCGTAGGCGTCGGCGCGCCACAGCGAGCGCACCCGCTCGATGGGCCGCCCGCCGCGGTCCCGCACCACGCGCGAGACGCGCAGCAGCGGCGCGCCCGCCGCGACCCCGAGCCGCGCCGATGCCTCGAGCCCGGCGAGTTCCGCGCCGACCCGCTCGTCCACCTCGGCCGGCGCGAAGCCGGCCCGCTCCAGCGCCTCGAGCACGGTGCTGCGCCTGAGCTCCGCCCGGGTGAGCTGCCGGCCGACGTCCTCGGGGAGCCAGATCGTGACGTCACCGACAGCCTCGCCGCCGCGTGTCCGCAGCCTCCTCGAGCGGTGCACCCGCCCAGGGCCGTCGAGCCCCAGCGCCGCCTGCGTCTCGGCGTCGGCCGCGACCCAAGCGATCTCGAGGTCGCGGATGCCGGTGCTGGCGCCGAGCCCGGCGACCCGGCGCGACAGGCCGCCGGCCGCCGCGCCGGGCTCCTGGCGGCACACGAACGTGCCGCTGCCTTGCCGCCGCGACAGCACGCCCTCGCGGACCAGCTGCTCGACCGCGCGCCGGACCGTGATCCGGGAAACCCTGAAGGCCCGGCAGAGTTCGGGCTCGGTCGGAATGCGCTCGCCCGGCGCGTAGACGCCCTCGGTGAGCCAGCCGCGCAGCGCGACGTACACCGCATGGTACAGGGGCGCGGGAAGCCCGGGGTCCCGCCGCCTCGCCGGTGGGGAGGCTGCCGGCATCAGTCGAGCACCAGCCCGCCGCTCACGTTATGCACCGTCCCGGTCAGGAAGGCGGCGTCGGGCGAGCACAGGAAACGCACTGAGGCCGCCACTTCCTCCGCGCGGCCGACGCGGCCGAGGGGTACTGCGCGTGCGAGCGACGCCCGCACGTCGACTCCGAGCCGGTCGAGCATCGGCGAGTCGATCGGCCCGGGCGCGACGCAGTTGACGCGCACGCCCGCGGCCGCCCACTCCTTCGCAAGGTAGCGGGACAGGTTGACGATGCCGGCCTTCGCGATCGCGTAGGCAGGGCCGGACAGCGCGCTGCCGCCGTTCAGCCCGTTCGTCGACGCGCACAGCACCAGGCAGCCGCGCGCCGCGGCGAGCGCCTGCGCCGACGCACGGGCGACGAGAAAGGCCGAGGTGAGATTGACTTCCAGCAGGTCGCGCCACTCCGCGACCGACACCTCGGCAAGCGGCCCGCGCCCGGCGCGCCCGGCCAGATGCACCACCGCGCCGCAGGCTGGCAGCGCCGCCGCGAAACCGGCCACGGCTGCCTCGTCGGTCGCGTCCAGCCTCGACCAGCGCGCGCCCGCCGGCGGATCCGCGGGCAGCGCGAGGTCGGTGGCCTCGACCGACCAGCCGTCACCGGCGAGCGCGGCCACCACTGCGCGGCCGATCCCGCCGGCCGCACCGGTGACCCACGCGATGCGCGGCTCAGGCGGCATGCTCGAGCACGATCGCCTGGTGAATGCCGTCCAGCATGCTGTAGCGGACCTGCGCCGAAGCCTGCACCGCCGCCACGGCGCGCCGCTGCTCTTCCCCGCCCGTGGAATAGCGATGCGCGAGCTCGAGGCCGACATGGGCGTGCTCGGTGTCGCCTTCGATGTGCACGTGGAAGAACTCCAGGTCGTCGTCGCTGAAGCCCATCCTGCGCATGGCTTCGACGTACTTCGGGTAAAGCGTCGGCAGCTGACCCTCCAGCGCGACCATGATGCCCGCGCAGGCCTCGCCGAGCGTGCGCACGGTGGCGAGCTCCCACACCCAGGCGCGCATCGCGCGGGTCGTCGGCAGGATCCGCCCGGCCTGCTCGGCCCCGAGCAGTTCCTCGCGCGCGACCCCGCAGGCCGCCGCGAATTTCGCGCACAGCTCGGGGTGGCGCTTGTCCGGCGCGGCCGGCATCTCCTCGCCGAGGAGGTTCTCGAGCAGGTGCTGGCGGGCGTCGAGGTCGGGCAGGCGCGCGTACAGCGCCGCGAACTGCTGCGGCACCGCGTCGATGTAGTAGAAGTGCTGGATCGCCCACTGACCGAGCTGGGCGCGGCTCAGTTCGCCGGCCGCCCAGGCGCGGCTGAAAGCGTGGCCGCCGCCGTGCTGCGGCTTGCGCGCGGCTTCCAGCGCGTCGAAGAACTGCTGCTTGCTCATGGCCTGCTGCATCGGGTTCCCCTCCTGTTCGTGTCGATCGATGCGCGGATGTTCATCCCGCCGCGCTGCTGGAGCGGCCGGAAGGCCGGAACTCCAGGTGGCAGCCCGGGCAGGTGCAAGGCGGCGCGTCGGCGGCGAGCATCGCCGTGGCCGCCGGGAACCAGGCGCCGCAGCCGGGGCAGCGTAGCCACACCGCATTGCCGCGCTTCTCCCAGGCCGGACCACCTGCGTCGACGACCGATTCCACCCTCGCCTCACTCACAGGGCCAACCGCCTGGATCGGCGCCCTTCAGCAGCGCCGCGGCGCGTTCGAGCGCGGCGGCCGGCACGGTCGCGCGCGGCGGCACCGGCCGCGGCTCACCGTGCCGGAGCGCCGGCGGCAGCGTCGCGTCCACGCCGAGCTTCGAGCCGGTCCGTGCGTCTGCAGGCAGCGAGGGGTCGAGCGTCGAGGTCGACAGTCCGTCGAGCCGCAGGCTGTCGCGCGCCCACTGCACGCGCGTCGCGAGCGCCCACAGGATCTGCTCGGGATCGAAGATGTCCACGTCCTCGTCCACGGCCACCACGGTCTTCAGCCGCCGGTAGGCCAGCGCGGCGGTGAGCGCGTCGCGGGCCTCGCCGGGCTGCGGGTCGCGAAGCTGCAGCCACGCGTGCAGCCGGCGCCCCGAGGCCGGCACGTGAACGTTGACGAGCGAGGGCGCGATCGCGCGCACGATCGCGAAGAGCCGCCCCTCCATCGCCATGTTGTCGGGGACCAGCATGTCGGTCAGCCCCGAGCCGTAATCGTGGTAGAGCGCATCGCGGCGCAGCGTGATGCAGGTCACGTCGACCAGCGGCGCCGGGACCTGCGGGCCCAGATAGCCCGTGTACTCGCCGAAGGGACCGTCCGCACCGCGCCGCCCCGGCGCCGCGAATCCCTCGACGACGATCTCCGCGTCGGCAGGCACGAGGATATCGGCGCCATGGGTCACCGTCGGCACGAGCCTGAGCGGCACGCCGGCCACGCCGCCCGCGGCCGCCCAGTGGCTCTGCGGGTAGTCGAGCTTGGCCTGCGTGCCGATCACGATGGCCGGGTGGTGTCCGATCCAGAACGCCACCGGGCACGGGCGCCCGGCCGCCCAGTGCTTGCGGAGGTTGCGGGCGTTGTGCGAGGCCGGGTACGGCAGCCAGGTCATCTCGCGCGGGCCACGGATCCAGCAGCGCTGGATCGCGGTGTTGTCGACGCCGCTGTCGGGGTCGCGCGTCGTGGCGTGCGCAGCCGTCAGGTAGGGACCCGGCTCGAGCTCGTGCTGCACCAGCGCCGGCAGGCGCGTCAGGTCGGCCACTTCGCCCGACAGCACGCGCTCGCGCACCGGCGCCTCGGCGGCGGTCACGACCACCGGCTCGACCGGCCTCGAAACGCGGGCGGCGAACCAGCGGGCCGCCTGTCGGTGGTCGTCGAGCCCGAGTGCCGCGGCGGTGAGCCGCCGGCTCGCCGTGAGGTTCGTCACCACGGGAATCGGGCTCTCCGAGCCGTCGGCGAGCCGCGGCCGGTGCGCGACCACGATGGGATAGCGACCTTCGGCGTCGAGCCGGTGCTGCAGCGCGGTCAGCTCGTGACGGGTGTCGACCGGCTCGCGCAGGTCGAGGCGCCCGGCAGGATGCGCCGAGAGGAATCCCCGCAGGTCGAGCTCAGCCAATGGTCCGCACCGCGCCCCCCGTGAAGTCGTCACGTTTACATGATCTTTTCGTCGACTACAATGCGGCGACGTCCCTGGGAGGGTGCGCCATGGGGGAACGCAGGGTCACGAGCTTCATCGCCGGCGCGAGCGTGCCGGCCCGCGCGGGCGGACACGACATCGCGGTCGTCGACCCCGCGACCGAGGCGCCCGTGGCGCTCCTGCGCGAGGCCGACCCCGGCGAGGTCGCGCGCGCCGTCGCTGCCGCGCGCGAGGCCTTTGACCGCGGACCCTGGCCGCGCATGGACGTCGACGCGCGCAAGGACCTGATGTACGCGATCAGGGACAGGATCCGCGCCAATGCAGACGAGCTCGCCCGCCTCGAGGTCGAGGCGAGCGGCATTCCCCTCGCCCACTGCCGCGGCCAGATCCAGCGCGCCGCGCGCAACTACGAGTTCTTCGCCGAGGTGGCGAGCACGCTCGCCGGCGAGACCTACACGCAGACGAGCGGCTACCTGACCTACGTCACGCGGGAGCCCAAGGGCGTCGCCGCGCTGATCGCCCCCTGGAACGCGCCTGTCGCGCTCGCCTCGATGCGGGTCGCGACCTGCATCGCCTTCGGCAACACCTGCGTCCTGAAACCCTCCGAGTACACGCCGCTCGCGGTGCGGCGCATGGTCGAGCTGATGCACGAGGCCGGGCTGCCGCCAGGCGTGGTCAACCTCGTCAACGGTCGCGGGCAGGTGACCGGCGAGTCGCTCGTGAACGACCCGGGCATCGACATGGTGGGCTTCACCGGCGGGACGTCGACGGGCCGGGCGATCATGGCGGCGGCCGGGCGGGCGCTCAAGCCCTGCATTCTCGAGCTCGGCGGCAAGTCCGCCAACATCGTCCACGAGAGTGCCGACCTGGAGCGGGCCCTCGACGGAGCGTTACTCGGCATCTTCAGCAACAACGGCCAGCAGTGCCTCGCGGGCTCGAGGATCCTGCTGCAGCGGAGCATCGCCGACCGGTTCATCGAGCGCTTCGTGGAGCGCGCGCGCGCGATCCGGGTCGGCCCGCCTGCCGATCCGGCGACCGAGATCGGCCCGCTGGCCTTCGCGTCGCACTTCGAGCGGGTCATGGCCTACGTGGAGGTCGCGCGCGCCGATGGCGCCGCGCTGCTGACCGGCGGACACCGCCCGGAAGGGCTGGCGAAGGGCTACTACATGCAACCGACCGCGGTGCTCGCGAAGGACAACGGCGCCCGCGTCTGTCGCGAGGAGATCTTCGGGCCTTTCGCGACCTTCCAGGTGTACGACACGCCCGACGAGGCGATTTCGATCGCCAACGACTCGCCGTTCGGGCTGGTGTGCTACGTCTGGACCCGCGACCTCGACGTCGCGATGCGCGTCAGCCGCGACGTGCGCGCGGGCACGGTGTGGGTCAACACGCCGATGATGCGCGAATTGCGCGCGCCCTTCGGCGGGTTCAAGCAGTCCGGCATCGGCCGCGACGGCGCGAGCTCGAGCGCCGACTTCTTCACCGAGCTCAAGACCACGACCATCCCGCTCGACCCGCCCGCGCTCGCGAAGCTCGGCGCCGCGCCGGCGGCCGCAGGAGGATCCGCATGACGGCCACCATGCGCGCCATCCTCGCCCACGCGGCCGGGGGGCCGGCGTCGCTCGCGGTGGAACGACGCCCCGTGCCCGAGCCAGGCCCCGGCGAGGTGCGCCTGCGCGTCGCCTATGCAGCGCTCAATCCGCTCGACACCCACGCCCGCGCCGCGCGGATCAAGTGGGGCCACCCGGGCTTTCCCTTCGTGCCGGGCTACGAGTACGCGGGCCGCGTGGATGCGGTCGGACCCGGCGTCGACCCTGCCCTGCTCGGGCGCAGGATGGCCTCCATGGCCGAATGGGGCGGCAATGCGGATTACGCACTCGCGACGGCGGCGAAGCTCGTGCCCGTTCCCGAGGCCTTCGACTGGAAACTCGCGGCGGCCTTCGCGACCTGCGCACCCACCTGCTGGCACCTTGTGCACTCCGCGGCCGCGGTCACGCCCGGCATGAGCGTGGTGGTGCACTCCGCGGCGGGCGCGGTCGGCGCGCTCACCCTGCAGATCGCCCGGGATGCGGGCGCCCGGGTGATCGGCCTCGCCGGGGGCCCGCGCAAGCTCGAGTACGCCGCCCGCTTCGGCGCGGCGAAGCTGATCGACTATCTCGCCGAGGACTGGCCCGCGCAGGTCAAGGCGCTGACCGGCGGCCGCGGCGCCGACGTCATCATCGACGGCAACGCCGGCCCGACGGCCGCGAGGAACTACCAGGCCATCGCCCCGCTCGGCAACGTCATCTACCTGGGCGCGATGGCCGGCCAGGCGCCGGACGTCAATGTCTCGCAGCTGATCGGCCAGAGCTTCAGCGTGACGGGATTCGTGCTGTTCCACCACCAGGCGCGATCCGGCGGGCGCGAAGAAGTCGAGATCACGGAGGCGCTCGGCAGCGGGCGCTGGCGGATCCCGATCGAGCGCGTGTTCGACCTCGAGGAGACGGCCGCGGCCCATGCGCTGTTCGAGGGGCGCGAGCTCCTCGGCCGCTCGCTGATCCGGGTCGGCGGCGACGCGGTCTGAGCCATGCCGGCGGCCGCCGAGCGCTGCACGCGCTCGAGCGCGACCAGCGCGTAGTCGTACTCCTTGGGCGCACCGACCCGCGCCTCGACCGTGACGTTGTCGCCGTCGTCGCTGCCCCGGATGTCGCAGGGCGGATGCTCGTCGGACTCCGTTCCGCCGAGCAGGAAGCGGCCGTAGTCGACGCGGGTCGTCGTGGCTCAGCGTCGCATCGCGCCGCGCGCCGCGTGCACGTGGGCGCGCATGACGGCGTCCGCCCAGTCCGGGTCGCGCGCCTCGAGCGCGTTGCACAGCTCGAGGTGGTGTGCCGCGCTGCGCTCGAGGTCGTCGGCAGTGTACTTCTCGAAGGTCTTCATCATGAGCGGCGCCTCGATGAGCGACGACAGCGCGCGGGTCAACCGCGGGCTCGCGGCCGCGTCCTGCAGGGCGCGGTGGAAGCGCTGGTTGAGCCCGGCGACCCGCTCGAGGAAGCCCTGCGCGCGCGCCCGGCACTCCCGGTGCTGCTCCTCGGCCAGCGCGCGCAGCGCCTCGAGTTGTTCGGCCGAAGCACTGCGTGCGGCGCGGCGGGCTCCGTAGGCCTCGAGCATCGCCCGCAACTCGAAGATCTCGTCGGCGTCGGCATCCTCCCAGACGGTCACGACGGCGCCGAGGTTCGCGGTGAAATCCACGAGTCCCTCGGCATGGAGGCGCCGCAGCGCCTCGCGCACCGGGGTGCGGCTGACGCCCGCGGCAGCGGCGATGTCCTGCTCGGTGATGCGCGCGCCGCCGGTGAACCGCCCGTTGAGGATTCCATCCCTGACGGTTGCGTACGCCTTGTCCACTGCGCGCATCGAAGTCCCCCGGCCTTGGGCCATCTGCTTGTATACAACAGCGGGGTGTGTCGGCTCCAGTCCCCGTGGGACCCCTCAGACCTGGCCCACCTTACTTGTCCGGACATTGTGCGCCGACGACCCTTGTGGAATCATCGGTGCCGCGCAGTCGGGCGCACCCGAGCCGACCGGAGGAAAGATGCCCAGGGCCTTCATCAACGGCCACGACATGTACTACGAAATCCTCGGCCGGGGAGACCCCGTGCTGCTGATGGGAGGCTGGGGCACGTTCTGCCACGACAACCACCACCATCTCCCGAAGGGCCTGACCGACCGCTATCAGGTCGTGCTCTTCGACTACCGGGGCATCCGCGACTCCGGCGACGACCTGTCGGTGCCCTCCACGATGGCCCTGCATGCCGGCGACGCCATCGGCCTGCTGGACCACCTCGGGCTCGGCAACGTTCACCTGGTCGGACTGGTCGGCATGGGCGCCTGCATCTGCCAGGAGATCGCCATCCGCAGGCCTGACCTCGCGCGCAGCATGCTGAACACCGGCGCCTGGTGCGAGGTCGACGATTTCCTGCGCGACCAGCTGGAGATGTTCCGCTGGATCCACCGCGACGCGGGCTTCTTCGCCTTCCAGAAGGCGGTGACGCTGCTGTCCTTCACGCCTGGGTACTACAACGCCCACAAGGACCGGCTGCTCGGTCCCGACGGCGGTTGGAAGGAGCTGAACGGCCGCTTCGAGGCGCACTCCCGGCTGGTCGACGCCTGCGTCGGCTTCCACTCGAAGGACCGCCTGGCGCAGATACGCTGCCCCAGCTACATCATCCACGCGGCGCTCGACGTGGTGACCAGTCCGCGCACGACCCTGCCGATCGAGCACGGCATTCCGGGCGCGGTCGGCGAGACCTGGGACGACCTCGCGCACGTGATCGCCGGCAAGGAACAGAAGATGCGGTTCTGCGAGAAGCTGTTCGCGTGGCTGGGGAGGAATTGAAACGGTGACCAGTGACCAGCGATCAGTGACCGGCCAGCCAGGCTGTGCCTCAAACTCGCGTTTCTGGCCGATCACCGGTCACCGGTCACCGGTCACTTCTTCCGGCTCACGGCTCACACCGCCCGCAGGTACTCCTCCATCCGCGCCGCGTCGGTCACGTCCGCATAGCGCCGCCCGACGTCCCGCAGCGCGTCCCGGTGCGGCCCCTCGTCGGCGTCGCCGCAGCAGTCCCCGGCGACCTGCACGCGGAAGCCGTGCGAGAACGCGTCCACGACCGTAGCGCGTACGCAGCCGCTGGTGGTGCAGCCGGTGACGATCACGGTGTCGACCTGCTGCCGCACCAGGAAGGTCACGAGCGGCGTTTCGAAGAACATCGACGGCCCGTTCTTGCAGTACTCGAACTGCGACGGATGGGCGATGCGCGGGTCGAGCGCTGTGCAGGGGTGGCCGAAGATGAACTCCTCGCGCACCGCGGGAATCTTCCACAGCGGCATGTCGCGCTGGCTGCCGTAGGCCGTGTAGCAGGCAGCGATGGGCACGCTGCGCGAGCGGGCGACCTCGAGCAGGGCCGCCGTGCGCTCGGTCGCGCGATGGATCATCGGCAGGTTGCCGAGCGCGTACTTCGGGTCGGTGAAGGCCACCTGCAGGTCCACGACCAGCACCGCCGGCCGCTTGCCGAGGCCGATCTCGTAGGCGCCGTAGCCGACGTTGCTGTAAGCGTCACCCATCGGTCCCCTCCTCGGTCGCCGGCTTTGCAGGACACGGGCGGGGTCAGCAGCCTCCCCGCCCGCGCCGTGACTCGCCCGGCGCCCGGTCTCAGGCGGCGCGCGCCTTCTTGCCCTTGGTCACCTTGGCCGCCCGGGCCAGCGCCCAGGTCGTGAACTTCGGCTGGGCCGGCGGCTCGAGGCCGGTGTCCGCCTTGCAGCGCGCCTTGAGCTCGTCGATCGACTCGAAGCCGCGGTCGAACAGCTTCGGCTTGCCGCGCTCCTTGGCCATGCGCGCCCGCAGCGCGGAGGTGGCGGCGGCGTCGACCTTGCCGTTCTCGATCACGACGCCGTAGCGGCGCGCGCCCGCGACGGTCGCGAGCCCCGCCTCGACGTCGAACAGCACCAGCGACGGGTCGCGCTCCAGCGGATCGCCGCAGCCTCCGCCGCCCCAGGTGTCGGCGATCAGCAAATCGCCCGCCTGCACCTTGATGTGATCCATCTTCGAGGGCATCAGCTCCTCGCTGCCGTCGACCCGAACCAGCGTCTTCTTGCTGCGCGCGCCCGGCAGGCCGCCGTTGACGCCCCACGGGTAGGTCAGCCAGCGGTCGTCGTGGATCGAGATTTCGCCGTCCTCGAGGAAGCGGTAGCCGATCCTGAGGCCGTTGCCGCCGCGGAACTTGCCCGGACCGCCCGTGTCCGGGATCGTCTCGTAGATGTCGATGCGCAGCGGGAAATAGCTCTCCAGGAACTCGTTCGGCACGTTCGTGAACGACGGCCACAGCGAGTGGCCGTCGGGGCCGTCGCCGAAGGGCTTGCCGGGAATGCCGCCGAAGGTGATCTGGTACAGCTGGTACCACTCGCCGTCCTTGTTGTACCCCGAGTACATGAAGTGCGGGCTGTCCGAGAAACCGGCAGCGCACATGAACGCCGGGTTGCCCTGGCCGAGCAGCCCGCCCAGCACGTCGAAGATCCGCCCGAGCGCGTGGGTCCGGCAGGACAGCGCGGCGGGCTTCAGCGGCTTGAGCAGCGTCCCGGGCGGGATGCGCACCTCCATCAGGTCATAGAAGCCGTCGTTGAACAGGATCTGCGGGTCGAACACCATGATCATGTAGACGCCCGCGAACATCTTGAACATCTCTTCGTTCAGCAGGAAGTTGATCGAGGAGATCGACTGCGGGTCGGTGCCGGTGAAGTCGAAGATGCACTTGTCGCCCTCGCGCCACATCGTGCAGGCGATCTTGTACGGCCCCATGTTCATGCCGTCGTCGCAGACGTAGTCCTCGAAGTACTGCTTCTTCTCGGGGACGGTCCGGCGGATCAGCTCGCGCATCGCGCGCTTGTTGCGCTCGAGCATGGCGTCCATGGCCGAGTAGAACACGTCGTCGCCGAAGCGCTTCGAGATCTCGACGCAGCGGTTGCCGGCGGTGCGCAAGGCAGCGACGATCGCGTTGAAGTCGGAGAAGTTCCAGGTGGGCAGCCGGCAGTTGTGCAGCACGACCCTGAGCAGGTCCTCCTGCAGCTCGCCCTTCCTGATGATCTTCACCGGCGGGACGACCACGCCCTCCTCGTAGATGGTGCGCGCGTCGGTCGGCAGCGAGCCCGGCACCTTGCCGCCCACGTCGGTCATGTGGCCGAACATGGCCGACCAGGCGATGATCCGGCCGTCCTTGTAGATCGGCATCAGCATCAGCCAGTCGTTGGCGTGGCTGATCGCGCCGTTCACCGAGTAGGGGTCGTTGGTCAGGAAGACGTCGCCTTCCTCGACCGTGCCGTCGTAGCCCTGCATGAAGCCCCAGATGAACGAGCCGAACTGGCCGACCACCATTTTGCCTTCCAGGTTGGCGATCATCGGGAACTCGTCGTGCTGCTCGCGGATGCCGGGCGACATCGCGGTGCGGAACAGCACCGTGTCCATCTCGTAGCGGGCGTTCCTGAGCGCGCTCTCGATGATGTCGATGGTGACGCTGTCCACCTTCAGCTTCTTGAAGGGCTTCTTGCTGGTCTGAATGATCTTGGCGGGCATTAGCGTTGCTCCTTCCGGATTGTCCAGGCCCTCGAGCCCTTACTTGCGACCCTTCGACTTCGCCCTGGCCTTCGGCTTCGACGCGGCCTTGGCCTTCGCGGCGGGCTTCGCCCTGGCGGCGGCGCCCTTCAGCGCCTTGTGCCCATCCGGGTAGATGAGGATGTTGCCGATCCTGTCCACGAGGCCCGTGTGCTTCGGCAGGATCACGCTCGTCGAGTCCATCTCCATCACGATCGCCGGACCGGGCACGCGGTTGCCAGCCTTGAGCTTGGCGCGGTCGTAGACCGTCGCCTTGTGGTCCCTGCCGTCCATGAAGGTGGACTGCACGCCGACCGCGGCCGCCTTCGGGTCCGCGCCGCCGGCGGCGATGTTCGGCCGCTTCAGCTTGATGCCGCGGCCCTGCACCACCGCCCGCAGCGCGACGAACTCGTGTTCGAGCGGCAGCGCGAAGGTGAACAGGCGCTTGTGCTCCTCGTCGAAGGGCCCGGAGATGGCCTTGAGGCCCTGCCTGGCGAGCGCATCGAGGCTGACGTCCACCGTCAAGCGCAGGCCCTGGCCGTGGTAGCGGACGTCCACCTGGTAGCTGCGCTGCATCTCCGCCAGCGGCACCTTCTCGCGCTCGAGCGCCTTGGCTGCAGAGGCGGACAACCGGTTGAGCACCTTGCCGATCTCTTCGGCGCTGGTCTCGGAGAACTTGCGGATGTAGGTCCGCGCCGCTTCGTCGCGCACCGCGGTCGTCGCGTCGCCGAGCGCGCAGAGCACGCCCGGGCCCGGCGGGATGATCGACGGCCAGGAGCCGAGCAGCCGCGACAGCGCGTTGGCGTGCAGCGGGCCGGCGCCGCCGAAAGCGATCAGCGCGTAGTCGCGAGGGTCGTGGCCCTGCTCCACCGACACCAGGCGCAGCGCGCCGACCATGTTCTCGTTGACGATGTCGTAGATGCCGGCCGCGGCTTCCTTGGGGGACTTGCCGAGCGCCTGGCCGATCTTGGCGACCGCCTGCTGGGAGAGATCGCGGCGCAGTTCCAGGTCGCCACCGAGGCGCTGCATCTCGGGCATGTAGCCGAGCACCACGTTGGCATCCGTCACGGTCGGCTCGGTGCCGCCGCGCCCGTAGGCCGCCGGCCCCGGATCCGCGCCGGCGGACTGCGGTCCGACGCGCAGCGCCTTGGTCAGCTCCGGCACGTGCGCGATCGATCCGCCGCCGGCGCCGACCGTGCGGATGTCCACGGACGAGGCGCGCACGGTCACGTCGCCGACCGTCGTCTCGCGGCGCAGGCGCGGCTGGCCGTTCATGATGAGCGCGACGTCGGTGGACGTACCGCCGACGTCGACCGTCAGCAGGTTGGGGAAACCCGACTGCATCGCGACCCACAGCGCGCCAGTGACCCCGCCGGCCGGGCCGGACATCAGCAGGTTGACCGGGTAGTCCTCGGCCGACTTCGCCGAGGACAGGCCGCCGTCCGAGCGCAGGATGTGCAGCTTGACCGAGCCGGCCTTGGAGGCGAGCTTCGACTGCAGGTTGTTGACGTAGCGCTGCACCCGTGGACGCACGTACGAGTTGGCGACCGTGGTCACGGTACGCTCGTACTCCTGCATCTCCGGAACGACTTCCGAGGACAGCGACACCGGCACGCCGGGCAGCACCTCGGCGGCGATCTGCCGGATCTTTTTCTCGTGGGAATCGTTGGCGAAGGCGTTGATCAGCGAGACGGTCAGCGCCTCGATGTTCTCGCCCTTGAGGCGCGACAGGTCGGCGCGCAGCGCCGCCTCGTCGAGGGCGCGCACGACGTCGCCCTTGGCGCCGACGCGCTCGTCGGCTTCGATGGTCAGCTTGAGCGGCGCCATCGGCAGCGACTTGTTGTAGATCACCCAGCCGCCGAGGCCCCCCGGCACGAAGGACCGCGCGATCTGCAGCACCTGCCGGTATCCCTTGGTCGTCACGAGGCCGACGCGCGCGCCCGTGCTGGTGAGCACGGTGTTGGTCGCCACCGTCGTGCCATGCATCACGTGGGAGATCTGCTTGGGGTCGATGCCCGCCTTCTCGCACACCCGGGCGAGCCCGTTCAGCACGCCGATCGACTGGTCGGCGGGCGTGCTCGGCACCTTGGCGGTCCACGTATGGCCGTTCTGTTCGTCGACGAGCAACAGGTCGGTAAACGTGCCACCCACGTCTACGCCGAGTCGGTATGTCATGCGCTCACCTGCATCTGGCTGGGTCTGCTGGATGGACGGCGCGCGCGTCGCGCCGCGCGGCCGGGTAAAGACGGAAGTCGGGTGTCGAGCGGCCGCGGAACCGCGCGGCCGCGTGCGAGTATCGAACGTTTGCGCAGGAGCCGCAACGTCGGGCGCGCCGCCGCCGGCATCAGGCGGCGATCGCGGGGCGCGCCGGGAAGCCGCCGGCCTTGACGAGCAGCCCGGGCACCGTGCGGCCGAGCTGGTCCTGCAGCCAGCGGCCGGTGGCGATCAGGCGCTCGAGGTCGACGCCGGTCTCCACGCCCATGCGGCGCAGCATGTAGAGCAGGTCCTCGGTCGGGATGTTGCCGGTCGCCGCCGGGGCGAAAGGGCAGCCGCCGATGCCGCCGATGCTGGCGTCGAGAACGCCCACGCCGGCCTCGACGGCCGCGTAGGCGTTGGCGATGCCGGTGTTGCGCGTATTGTGGAAATGGCCGCGCAGGGGCATGCCCGGCAAGGCCTGCTTCAGGCGGCCGATCAGGTCGGTGACCTGGCTCGGCACGCCGACCCCAATGGTGTCGGCGATGGCGAGCTCGTGCGGCTGGCCCTGGGCGCAGGCCACGGCCACCTCGACCACGCGTTCCGGCGCGATCTCGCCCTCGAACGGGCAGCCAAAGGCCGCCGAAACGGTGACCTGTGCGCGGATACCAGCGGCGTGGGC
Organism: uncultured Steroidobacteraceae bacterium; assembly: GCA_964406445.1. Classification (GTDB taxonomy): domain Bacteria; phylum Pseudomonadota; class Gammaproteobacteria; order Steroidobacterales; family Steroidobacteraceae; genus SG8-30. The sequence continues at coordinate 12,913 of CAYORU010000003.1, read as the reverse complement.
CGCCGCCGCGATGTCGAGCCACGCGTCGACGGACTCGCGGGTGGTCACGCCCTGGTTGCGCTGGTTGAAGGTGTCGCTGGCGACGACCGCCATGCCGATCTCGGTGCACCCGGCCGCGGCTGCGCGGTCGAAGCCCTTGCGATTCAGCACGAGCCCGACGTAGTGGACGCCGTCGCGGCGCGGCAGCGCCTTGAGCACGTCTTCCGCGTCGGCCATCTGCGGCACCCGCTTCGGATTGACGAAACTCGCCACTTCGAGGCGCCGGAGCCCGGCGTCGACGGCCTTCTCGATGAACTGCACCTTGGTCGTGGTCGGCACCACCCCGGGCTCGTTCTGAAGGCCGTCGCGCGGACCCACTTCGAGGATCTCGATTGACTGGCGCATCGGCTCGCCTCCGTCGGTCGGATGGTCGCCATTGTATACACAAGCATCCGTAATTCCCATGCCGGTCGCGCATCCTTGACGGGCTGCGAGGACCGATTGTATACAGCCCGTGGGACACCTCCTGGGCCGATCCGGCCCGCTCTGCACCACTGACGAGGCTATCCGCCATGACCCAAGCTGCCTTCAAGACCGGCCCGCTCGGCGACCTGCGGGTGATCGAGATGGGGACGCTCCTCGCCGGTCCTTTCTGCGGCCAGCTGCTCGGCGACATGGGCGCCGAGGTGATCAAGGTGGAGCCGCCGAACCAGGGTGACCCGATGCGCGTCTGGGGCCGCCAGAAGCAGGGCGACCCTTCGCTCTGGTGGCCGGTGGTGGCCCGGAACAAGAAGGCGGTGACGCTCGACTTGCGGCAGGCCGAGGGCCAGGAGGTCCTGAAGGAGCTGGTCGCCAAGACCGACTTCCTGCTCGAGAATTTCCGGCCCGGCACCCTCGAGAAATGGGGACTCGGCTGGCGCGAGCTCTCGGCGATCAACCCGCGGCTGATCATGATCCGCGTCTCCGGCTTCGGCCAGACGGGGCCGTACTCGAGCCAGGCCGGCTTCGGCGCCATCGGCGAGGCCATGGGCGGGCTGCGCTACGTGGTCGGCGACCCCTCGACCCCGCCCTCCCGGATGGGCATTTCCATCGGTGACTCTCTCGCAGCGACCTTCGCCTGCGTCGGCGCCCTGTCCGCGCTGCACTACCGCGAGAAGACCGGGCGCGGCCAGGTGGTCGACTCGGCGATCTACGAGGCGGTCCTCAACATGATGGAGTCGCTCATCACCGAGTACGACAAGACCGGATACGTCCGCGAGCGCACCGGCGCCATCCTGCCGAACGTCGCGCCCTCCAACGTCTACCCGACGAGCGACGGCCTGGTGCTGATCGCCGCCAACCAGGACACGGTCTTCGGGCGCCTCTGCGAGGCCATGGGCCGGCCGGAACTCGCGAGGGACACGCGCTACAACAGCCACCAGGCGCGCGGCGCGCGCCAGCAGGAACTCGACGACCTGGTCGGCGACTGGACCCGGACGCTCACGACCCGCGAGGTGCTGGACCTGATGAGCACGCACGGCGTGCCCGCCGGTCTCATCTATCGCGCGCCCGACATGCTGGACGACCCGCACTTCGCGGCGCGCGACGCCATCGTGACGGTGGACCATCCGCAGTTCGGCAAGCTGCGCATGCAGAACGTCGCGCCGAAGCTCTCCGAGACTCCCGGCTCGGTGCGCTCCGCCTCGCCCGCGCTCGGCCAGCACAACGACGAGGTCTACCTGCAGCTGCTCGGCATGGCCCCGGAACGCTACGCACAGCTCAAGCATCGCAAGGTCATCTGAGCATGCCCGAGACGATCGAGCAGAACTACGCCCGCGGCGGCTTCCGGGCCCGCCTGGAGGCCGGAAGGCGCCCGGCCCTGCTCGTCGTCGATTTCGTCCGCGCCTACCTGGTCGAGGACTCGCCGCTGCATGGCGGCGAAGGCTGCGCGAACGCGCGGCTCGGCGCCCTGCGGCTGCTCACGGCGGCGCGGGCCGCCGGGGTTCCCGTGCTGCACACCAACGTCGCCTACGAGCCCGGCGGACGCGACGGCGGCGTGTTCTTCCGCAAGGTGCCGGCGCTCGCCTGCTTCGAGCGCGGCCGCCGTCCCGACCTCGCCGCATTCGCCGAAGGCCTGGAGCCCCAGGCCGGGGAGACGGTGATCACCAAGCAGTACGCCAGCGCGTTCTTCGGCACCTCGCTCGCCTCGACGCTCACGGCGCTCGGATGCGACACGCTGCTGATCGCCGGCGTCTCCACCAGCGGCTGCATCCGCGCCACCGCGGTGGACTGCTGCCAGCACGGCTTCGTGCCCTGGGTCGTGCGCGAGGCCGTCGGGGACCGTGCCCGCGAGCCGCACGAGGCCAACCTGTTCGACCTGCAGGCCAAGTATGCCGAGGTCGTGAGCCTCGCCGACGCCGAGGCACTGCTCGCGAGGACCGGCTCTCCTGCAAAGTGAAAGGCCGGCGGGTCGCCCCGCCGGCCTTGGTTTCCGTCACGCCGCGGCGGCGGCCCGCTCAGCCGCCGGTCACGTCCCGCCAGACCTCGGCCACGCCGGCGATCTTCGGATTGGCCTTCTCGGCCGACTGGAAGGCGGAGACGGCCTCCTTGGACCGCTTCAGCTCGACCAGCGAGACGCCGAGCAGCATCTGCAGGTCGTCGGGGCGGTTGACCTTGCCTTTCTCCAGCGCGCGCTTGGCCGCCTCGACTGCCTTGGCGTAGTTGCCGAGCGTGTAGAAAGTCAGCGCGAGCCGCGCGTCCTGCTCGCCGGCAGGAATCGCCCGCGCCTCGCGCTCCTGCTGGTCGAGCCCCTTCTTGAGGGCGTCGATCTGCTGCTTGGCATCGGCCAGCAGCCGCTGGTTGCGGTCGTCCTTCTTGATGGCGCCGCTGGAAAAGCCCTTCTCGAGCATCTTCACGGCCTCGCCGGGGCTCGACACGTCGAGCGCGACATCCGCGTACTTGGCGTAGTGGTCGCGGGCCAGCACGTTCGTGCGGGCGCCCAGACGATAGAGGTTGACCATCGCGACCGGGTCGTTGCCACTCGCGCGCTGGTACTGGCTCACGAGCTGCTCGAAGACCGACGTCTTCGGCTGGACCACCATGAGCTGGTGCAGCGTCTCGACGCGCTTTTCCTCGTTCTTGAGCTCGAAATACGCGGCGTTCAGCGTCTCGAGCAGCTTCACCTGCACCGCAAGCGGCTTGCCCGCGCGGCGCGCCGCCGGATAGGCCTGTTCGAGCGTGCCGGCCGCCGCCTGGTAGCGCTTCAGCTGGAACTGCGCCTGGCCGAGCAGGATCAGGTCGTCGGCCGTGCCGTTGCCGCCGCGGGCGGCGATCAGCTGCTCGGTGGTGGAGACGGTCTTGCCGAGGTCGCCGAGCGTGTAGTAGGTCCCGGCCAGCACGTTGAGCTTCTGCACGCGATCGTTGCCGCGCACGCGGCCGGTCGCGAGGCGCTCCTCGATGGTGGAGGCGAGCAGCCGGTAGTCGCGGGCGCTGCTCGCCGCCCAGATCAGGAGCTCGTTCACGCCCTGCTCTTCCGCCGGCTGAAGTGCGCCCTTCGACTTGGCCTCCTGGAGGAGGCGGATCGCCTCGCGGAAGTTGCCGGCCTGGCCTGCTTCCTGCGCCTTCTTGGCCTTTTCGGCGACGTCCTTGCGCCAGCCGCCGGCCTGCTGGGCCTCGGCGGGGGCAACGACGGCGACGCTCGCGAGCGCCACGCCCGCGATTCCGAGCCAAGCTGCGACCAATGGAGCGGTGAGTCTCTGCATCGTCAAGTGCCTCTCGTTCGTCTGCCCGCGCCGGGCCGGCAAAAAAACGCCCGGAGTTATATCAGAAAAAACGCCGATTTGTCCGGTCAACCTGCGGTGGCGGGCGCCGGGGGCGCCGCCCCGGCGGCCGCCTTGCGCTGTGCGTAGGCGTCCCAGAGCCCGGCGACCCGCGCCATCCACGATCCGGCGCCCGCGGCCACAGCCGCCTTCGCCAGCGCGTCGCGCGCCTCGTCGTACCGGCCGAGCTCGATGAGCGCCGCGCCCAGCGTGACGTTCGCGTCGTCCACGCGCTTGACGCCGCCCTTGGCCAGGCCCCTCCGGATCAGTTCGACAGCCTTGTCCGGCTGGCCGATGCTGTAGAAGCCGAGCCCGATCTTCGCGTCCACTTCGCCGTTCGCGTTCTTCTCGGCCGCAGCCGCGTCCTTCGGCAGGTCGCGGCGGTCGCGTGCGGCGGCGGCCTTCGCCTCGCCGAGCAACTGCTGGTTGGAGCCGGCGTCCGGCACCACGCCGGCCGAGATGCCCTTCTCCAGAGCCCGCTGGCCCTCGCCGGGCGTCCCGACCGCGACCGCCAGGTCCGCGTAGTTGAGGTACTGGCCGACGGTCTCGAGGCCGGTATCGGCCATCGCAAGGCGATAGGCCTGCAGCATGACCGTCTTGTCGTCCCCCGAGCCCTGCGAGTAGAGCGCGAGGATGCGCGAGTAGTACTCCTGCTTGGGGTAGGCGCGCACCAGAGCCTCGAGGTTGGCCAGCCGGCGCGGCCCGTCGTTGATCTCGACGAGCGCCTGGTCCATCAGCTGGAACCACAACTCCTTCGGCTTCTCGCCCTCCCGGCGCGCCGCCTCGACCGCCTTGCCGAGCCAGGTGACAGCCTCGGCATTGTCATCGGCCTGGAAATACAGCCGCCCGAGGGTCTCGTACTCCTGGGCGGAGACGTCCGGCGTGGCCTCGACGAACTTGCGGTAGTGGTAGCGGGTCTTCTCGCCGTTTTTCTGCCTGTTGTAGAAGGCCGCGAGCTGCTGGTGGATGGGGCCGACCTGGCTGGGCTGCGCGTAGCCCTTCTCCAGCCACTGCTCCAGGTAGGCGTTGAGCGCGGCCTCGTCCCCGACCCCGCGCAGCGCCTGCAGCTTCCAGCTGAAGATCACGTTGCGGTCGTCCGCCGTCAGGCCGTCGAGCGCCTCGAGCGGCTGCAGGCCTTCCAGCACCTCGGGCCACTTCTGCTCCTGGACCAGCTTCTGCACCTTCCCCGCGCCCTTCTGGAAGGCCTTGCTGAACTGCGGCGCGGGCTGAGCCGCCTGCTCCTTCTCGGCCAGGGCCGACGGCGCAGCGGCGACGGCGAGGACGGCCGCGAGCGCGCAGAGCAAGGCGGACGGGAGACGGGAAACGGAAGCAGCCATGGCCAACCTCGGGAAGCCGCGGAAACCGAGTTTTATAACCGAAACGCCGCCTAGTGTCTCGCGCGGCCGGTTCGTCCACCCTTGAAGACCGCAGCGCGTCGGCGATGGTTCCCGCGAGCGCCGCGTCGGCCGGAGTTCAGCGCAGGTTCAGCATCGGCGCGGCCGGAAAAGGAAAGGGCCCGCATGTGCGGGCCCTCTCGATCGAGGATGTCTGCACCCGATCCGCCGGAGGGTCAGCCCGTCGGGGTCGGCGGCTCCGCGATGAAGCCCACCTTGCGCATGCCGCCGCGCTGCAGCGCGAACAGCACGTCGGCGACGTGCTCGTAACGGGCGCGCCGGTCGGCGCGGATGTGGACCTCCGGCTGGGGATCCTTCACCGCCTCCTGCAGCACGTAGTTGAGCAGGGTCTCCTTGTTGATGCCCGACTCGTTCCAGTAGATCTGGCCGTCGAAGTCGATCGACAGGTTGATGTTCTCCGGCTTGGTGACCGTCGGCTGGTTGGACTCGCGGGGCAGGTCCAGCTTCACCGCATGGGTCATCACCGGAATGGTGATGATGAAGATGATCAGCAGCACGAGCATCACGTCAACCAGCGGGATGACGTTCGGCTCGACCATCGGGTCGCTGCTGTCACCCGATACGGAGACGGCCATGGCCTACTTCCCCTGGCTGACGCGCGATCCTGCGACCAGCGCTGCCTGAACGTCGTGGGAGAAATAGTTGACGCGCTCCATCAGGCCCTTGTTGGCGCGGGTCAAGCCGTTGAAGCCGAGCACCGCGGGCACCGCCACCGCGAGGCCGATCGCCGTCATGATCAGCGCCTCGCCGATCGGGCCGGCAACCTTGTCGAGGGATGCCTGGCCGGCGATCGAGATGGCGACCAGCGCGTGATAGATGCCCCACACCGTGCCGAACAGGCCGACGAAGGGAGCCGTCGCGCCGACCGACGCGAGCACCACCATGCCGCTCTGCAGGCTGGAGGCGAGCATGTCGGTACGCTTGCGCACGTGGCTCTCGATCCAGTCGCCGAGGTCGATGCCGCTGGTGACGTCGGCCGACCGCTTCTTGTGGTGTTCCACCGCCTGCAGGCCATCCTGCACGATGTCGCGGAAGGGGTTGACCTTGCCCTTCAGCTTGCCGATGCCTTCCTGCAGCGAGGTCGAGCCCCAGAAGTTCTTCTCGGCCTCATCCGCCACCTTCTTGAGGTTACGGTTGTCGAGGTACTTGTTGATCATGACCCACCAGGACCAGAGGGACATGACGCCGAGGATGACGAACACCCCCTTGCCTACGTAGTCGCTCTGTTCCCAGAGCGCGGAAATGCCGTACGGGTTGTCAGAAGCCATTGCTCAACTTCCTCTATGCAAGTGCAAACATCCCGAGTGAGCGCCGCTTGGGCCCGCCCCTCGAACCTTCCTCGAACTGAGCTCGTTCACTCCAGCACGAACGAGATGGGCAGCGTCGCCTGCGCCTCGATCGGCGTCCCGTCGCGCTTGCCCGGGTTGAACCTGAGGTTGCGAACGACGCACTCCGCGGCGCTGTCGAGCCGCTCGAAGCCGCTGCTCTGCTGGACCTTCAGGTCCTTCATGCGCCCGTCGGCGCCGATCGTGATGGTGGCGACGACCCTGCCTTCCTCGTTGAGGCGGCGGGAGGCCGACGGGTAGCAGCGGTTCAGTGCGCTGGCCAGCGCCCGGGCGTTGTAGGCCGGCGTCGGCGGCGTGACCTGCACGGGGCGTGGCGGCGGCGCGGCCACCACCGGCGCGGGCGCGGCCGGCTTGTCGGTGATCTGCACGTTGCTGATGGCGTTGGACGGCCCCTCGAAGGTGGGCAGGTCGATCATCGGCGGCGGCACCACCGGCGGCGGCCGGTCGATCGGCGGCGGCGGCGGCGGCTCCTCGAGGTCCTCGGGCGGCGGCGGCGGCGGCGGCAGGTCGATCACGCCGACGTCGGCGAGCATCTGCACCGCGTCGCGCGCGAGGCCGCTGACCAGCGCCAGGTAGAACCCGAAGTGCAGCAGGATGATGCCGCCGAAGACGACCGCGCGGCGCGACCCACTACCACCACCGTAGATGTTCGACATATGACCGTCGTTCCCCTGGTTCTGTGTCTCGCCTTGGCGACCTGATCGGCACCCGGCCCGTCAGGCTCGCGGGCGCGTGCCGCGTCGGTCCCTGGACGGCAGGCCGCAACCTTAGCGGCCCGCCGTTACAACTTCAAGCGTTGTATGCAGTGCAGTACCCGGCATCGGCCGTGCACCCGTTCAGCCGTCCGTTTCCAGGTCGGTGACGGCGCCGAGGGATGCGCTCGCGACCGTCCTCGCGTACTTCGCGAGCACGCCTGCGCGGGCGTAGGGCTTGCGCGGGCGCCACTTCTGCCGCCGCTTCCTGAGCTCGGCCGCCGCGACGTGCAGCGTCATCTCGCGCGCCTTTGCATCGATGGTGATCCGATCGCCCGTCCGCACGAGCGCGATCGGCCCGCCCACTGCCGCCTCCGGCGTAACGTGGCCGACGACGAAGCCGTGGCTGCCGCCGGAGAAACGGCCATCGGTGATGAGCGCCACCTGGTCGCCCAGGCCGCGGCCCATGATGGCGCTGGTCGGCGACAGCATCTCGCGCATGCCCGGTCCGCCGCGCGGCCCTTCGTTGCGGATGACGACCACGTCGCCCGGCTTCACCTTGCCGTCGAGGATCGCCTGGAGCGAGGCCTCCTCGCCCTCGAAGACCCGCGCCCGGCCGGTGAACGACAGGCCCTCCTTGCCGGTGATCTTGGCGACCGCGCCTTCCGGGGCGAGGTTGCCGTAGAGCACGACCAGGTGGCTGTCCGGCTTGATGGGCGCCGACAGCGGCCGGACCACGTCCTGGCCGCCCGGGTAGTCGCCGGCCGAGGCAAGCTCCTCGCCCATGCTGCGCCCGCTGACGGTCAGGCAGTCGCCGTGCAGGAGGCCCGCGTCGAGCAGGCGCTTCATCAGGGGCCGGATGCCGCCGATCGCGATCAGCTCCGACATCATGTAGCGGCCGCTCGGCCGCAGGTCCGCGAGCACCGGCACCCGCCGCCCGAGGCGGGTGAAGTCGTCGAGCGTCAGGCGCACGCCCGCGCAGTGGGCGATGGCGAGCAGGTGCAGCACGGCATTGGTGCTGCCGCCGAGCGCAATGACGGTCGTGATCGCGTTCTCGAAGGCCTTGCGCGTCATGATGTCGCGCGGGCGGATACCCCGCTGCACCAGCCGGACCACGGCCTCCCCTGCCCTGCGGCAGTCGTCGAGCTTGGTCGCGGATTCCGCTTCCTGGGCCGAGCTGTTCGGCAGGCTCATGCCGAGCGCCTCGATGGCCGAGGCCATGGTATTGGCCGTGTACATCCCGCCGCAGCTGCCAGGGCCCGGGATGGCGGCGCACTCCACGCGATGCAGTTCGGCGTCGGACAACGCGCCCCGGGCGTGACTGCCCACCGCCTCGAAGACCGACACGATGTCTGTGTGGCCTGCGCCCGGCCGGATCGTGCCGCCGTAGACGAACACCGCAGGCCGGTCGAGCCGCGCGATCGCCATCATGCAGCCCGGCATGTTCTTGTCGCAGCCGCCGATGGCGACCAGTCCGTCGAAGCCCTGCGCGCCCACGACGGTCTCGATCGAGTCGGCGATGACCTCGCGCGAGACCAGCGAGTAGCGCATCCCGGGCGTGCCCATCGAGATGCCGTCGGACACGGTGATGGTGCCGAAGATCGTGCTCTTCGCCCCCGCGCCGTCGATGCCCGCCGCGGCTTCCCGCGCCAGCGCATCGATGTGCATGTTGCAGGGCGTGAGGTTGCTCCAGGTGCTGGCGACGCCGACCGCGGGCTTCTGGAAGTCTGCGTCGGTGTAGCCGACCGCGCGCAGCATCGCGCGGCTCGGCGTCTGCTTCACGCCGTCGACGACGACGCGGGAATGGGCGCGGGAATCGGCAGCGGGCGGCTTGCGGGGCATGGGGGAAACCGTGATCGGTGACCAGTGATCCGTGACCGGCAAGAATACTCGATTCGCGGCAACGCCCTCTTGCCGATCACCGGTCACCGGTCACCGGCCACCTCCCCTCACGCCCCCGTCCCCGGCAGCTTCCGCTCCCTGAGCGCGATGATCACCACGCCGGTCAGGGTCAGCGCGCCGCCGACGAGCATCCGCCAGTCGAGCCGGTCGCCGAGCAGCCAGACGGAGAAAGCCACGCTGAACAGCGGCGCGAGCACGGTCAGCGGCGTCACGCTGGTCACCGGGTAACGCTGCAGGAGCCAGTAGAAGATCGTGTGCGCGACGAGGCTTGCCGCGACCACGGTGTACAGCACGGCGCCGATGCCGACCGCATCGAGCGCGAGCAGTCCCTGCCACTGGCCCTCCTCGAGAAGCAGCGAGCAGGCGCCGAGCACGGGGACGCTGGTCCAGGCGAACCACGCCTGCAGCTCGAGCGCGCCGACTCCCACGGCGCGCTTGACCGCGACGAGTCCCAGCGCGCCGGCGAGGGCGGCCAGCACGACCAGCGAAAGCCCGAAGACCGAATCGAGCACCGCCGGATTGAAGCCGATCAGCAGCACGCCGAAGAACGACAGCGCGATGCCGGTCCAGCGCCGCCAGCGCACCTTCTCGCCGAGCAGCAGGATCGACAGCAGCGTCGTGAAGGGCACGCCGAGCTGACCGGCGATGGCGACCGCCGACATGCTGCCCGATTGCGCGATGCCCGCGTACATCAGGCCGAACTGCAGGCCGCCGCTGCAGACCGAGGCGAGCAGCAGCCACGGCATCCGGCCGCGCTCGAGGCGCAGCCACGGCAGCAGCGCGACCGCGACCACCGCGAACCTGAGGAAGCTGAGGAAGATCGGCGGCAGGCGGTCCACCCCTGCCTTGATGGCGATGATGTTGAAGCCCCACAACGCGCAGATCCCCACCAGCAGGGCGAGGTGGCCGGGCGCGACCTGGGTCATCGGGTGGCGGCGAAGCGGCGCTCGATCGCCCGATAGACGGCCCGGACGCACTGCGTCTCGGCGCCGACCGGCCGCCCCGGGCGCTCGCGCGGATTCCAGGCGTAGAGGTCGATGTGAGCCCAGCGCCGGGTCGCGGACACGAATCGCTGGAGGAACAACGCGCCGATCACGGCGCCGGCGAAGCCCGAGCTCGTGACGTTGTTGACGTCGGCGACCTTGCCGGCGAGCTCCTCGTCGTACGGCGCCCACAGCGGCAGCCGCCACAGCGGGTCGCCCTCATCGCGCCCGGCAGCCTCGAGGTCGGCGGCCAGCGCGTCGTCGTTGCTGAACAGCGCCGGCAGCTCGGGCCCGAGCGCCACGCGCGCGGCGCCGGTCAGCGTGGCGAAGTCCACGAGCAGGTCCGGCTGGTCGTCGTCGGCGACCGACAGCGCGTCGGCGAGCACCAGTCGGCCCTCGGCGTCCGTATTGCCGACCTCGACCGTGATGCCCTTGTGCGTGCGGATCACGTCGCCGGGCCGGTAGGCCTCGCTGCCCACGCTGTTCTCGACCGCCGGCACCAGCAGCCGCAGGCGCACGGGCAGCTTCGCATCCATGACCATGTGCGCGGTGGCGAGCGCCATGGCGGCTCCGCCCATGTCCTTCTTCATGAGCAGCATGCCGCTCGACGACTTCACGTCGAGCCCGCCCGTGTCGAAGCACACGCCCTTGCCGACGAGGGTCACCCGCGGGTGACCCGCGTCGCCCCAGGCGAGGTCGATCAGCCGCGGCGGCTGCGGGCCGGCCCGGCCCACGGTGTGGATCGCGGCGAGGCCGGCGTCGAGCAGCGCCGGGCCGGTCAGGACGCTGACCCTGGCGCCGTGCCGGCTGGCCAGCCCCGCCGCCTCGCGCGCCAGCTGCTCGGGCCCCATGTCGCCGGCCGGCGTGTTGACCAGGTCGCGCGCCAGCGCGTCCGCCTCGCCGGCACGCCGGGCGTACTCGACGTCCGCGCCGGCGGGTGCCGCGAGCTTGACGCTGCGCAGCGCCGAGGCGCGCGCGCTGCGGTAACGGTCGAACCGGTAGGAGCCCATGATCCAGCCGAGCAGCGCGTGGGTGGCCGCCGGCCCGGGCAGCGCCGTCTCGAAGTGCCAGTGGCCCTGCGGCAGCTTCTCGGGCAGCCCGGCCACGAGCCCCGGACGCAGCGCACTCCACTCGCCGAGCGCGCCGAGACCGAAAGCTGCGCCGACCAGCCCGCCGTCGGCGCCGGGCAGCAGCAGCAGTCGCTGGCGCTCGGCGGCGAAGCCCGACTCACGCACCCAGGCCGCCATCGAGGGCGGCAGCGAGCCCTGCCACGCGTCGAAGTCCGGCTCGCGCAGCAGCCAGATCGGGCGCGAGGCCGGGCCTCGCGTCAGGGTGAAATGTTCGTGCATCGGTGCTTCCGGCCTCGCGGGGCCGCTGGTTGACAGCGGCGACCGCCGTATGATGTCATCCCTCAATCTTGCATTGCACCAAACGATGATGCACGCGCGTTTCGACGACAGCCCCGACCGCATGACCGGCGCGAAGTCCGCCGCGACGCGCGCGCGCGCTCTTCTCGGCCTGGACCTTCTGCTTAGCCAGCGGAGGTGCGGGCCCCTGGGCTGATTCCGAAGGGAAGCCAGGAACAACGAGACCCCGCACCGGACCAGCGCCGAGGCGGGGTTTCTTTTTGCAACGCTCGAACGACGAACCAGGGGAGCTTGAAATGCGGATCTACTCGCGGAAGGACGTCGACCGGAAGGCCCTCAAGGGCGCGCGCATCTGCGTGCTCGGCTACGGCAGCCAGGGCCGCGCCCACGCGCTGAACCTCAAGGACAGCGGCTACGAGGTGGTCATCGGCGTCCGCAAGGGCGACAGCTGGAAGAAGGCCAAGCGCGACGGCCTGCCGGTGGCGGAGCCCGCGAAGGCGGCCGACGGCGCCGACCTCGTCGCGATGCTGGCGCCCGACCTCGCCCAGGCCGCGCTGTACAAGCAGATCCTGCCGTCGCTCAAGCCGGGCGCGACCCTGCTCTTCGCGCACGGCTTCAACGTGCACTTCGGGCAGATCAAGCCCCGCAAGGACCTCGACGTGGTGCTGATCGCGCCCAAGGGGCCCGGCGACCTGGTGCGACGCCAGTACCAGCAGGGTCGCGGCGTGCCCTGCCTGATCGCGGTCGCGCAGGACGCGACCGGCAAGGGCCACGCCCGCGCCCTCGCCTACGCCGACGGCATCGGCGGCACCCGCGGCGGCGTCCTCGAGACGACCTTCGGCGAGGAGACCGAAACCGACCTGTTCGGCGAGCAGGCCGTGCTCTGCGGCGGAGCGACCGAACTCGTCGTCAAGGGCTTCGAGACCCTGGTCGAGGCCGGCTACCAGCCCGAGGTCGCCTACTACGAGTGCCTGCACGAGCTGAAGCTGATCGTCGACCTGCTGCACGAGGGCGGCATCGCCAAGATGCACCAGTTCATCTCGGAGACGGCGAAGTACGGCGACCTCACGCGCGGCCCGCGCGTGGTCAACAAGGCCACCAAGAAGGAAATGAAGAAGATCCTCGCCGAGATCCAGCAGGGCAAGTTCGCCCGGCAGTGGATCAGCGAGAACCGCGGCGGCCGCAGGAAGTACGAGAAGCTGCTCAAGGCCGACCTGGCCCACCCGATCGAGAAGGTGGGCAGGGAGCTGCGCGCGCGCATGCCCTGGCTGAACGAGGCGAAGGCCTGAGCACGGCCCGGGCGCGCGCGGCGCGCCCGGACTCAACGGAGGACGGACCATGACCGAGCGAGACCCGAACCGCGTGATCATCTTCGATACGACGCTGCGCGACGGCGAGCAGTCGCCGGGCTGCAGCATGACGCCCGAGGAGA